>DATBAS010000032.1:0-12980 GCA_036271395.1 Kofleriaceae bacterium | reverse complement strand
CCCGGTTCACCTTGTTATTGCTGCCGAGCGACTGCCGCACGTTTTTCGCAAAGAGACGACCGTCTGTGATGCCAGGGAACTTGAGGCACTCCACGAGCGGAAGCACGGCGATGATCGTCGACGCATTGGAGAACGACGCCGAGAGGATCTTGTTTGGATCGAGCGTAACGGAGTGGTCGAGAGAAGGGAGAACCGTGTTCTCGGCTTCTGCGAGGCGGGCCGCAAGGATCTCGGTATCGATCAGATGCAGGCTCGCCGAGAAGTCATCAAACTCTGCAATCTGTTCGGTGAATGCAGCTAGATCTTTTCTGGCCGCCTCCGTCAGCGATCCGGTCGTTAGAAGCTCGAACTCGACACGGTAGTCTTCATCGAGCCCGTTCCGAATCGCTTCGATCTTCTTCTTGAGCCGCTCGTTGCAGTCTTTCTGAAGTACATCGAGCTTCTGCAGTCGCATCCATGCGGCAAGCACTTCCTGCAAAGGACCGCCATCAACGTTACCATTCGTGATGAACTTTCCTTGAATCACGACGATGCGCTGGTCAGCATCGTCCACAATCACAGCGTCGATCTCCTTGTCGTTCGCGCCGTCGGTGATGTCGTCGCGGGTTTGCGCGTCGTCCCGCAGGAGAACCCGCCGCAGATACCATGCGACAAATCGTTGTCCGTCGTTGTCGAAGTTATTGCGGTAGTACGGATCGCCTGCAATTTCCTGCTTGATCTGCTGAAGCATCGCTGTCCCCCGAATAGTCTACGATCGTTGTGTGCTGGCTGTCGCTCGACGAGCCACAGACCTAACAACTCACTGGCGGCATGACCTCGATGCCCGTGCGAACCCCGACAGCAACACGCATGGCGACTCTGATAGACGATGAACGGATCTTGGAGTGCGTGTCGCTACGGCGTCGCTTCCTTCGACAAGTGGGCAAACAGCTCGGCCATCGTTCGCGACTCCTCCGTCGCCATCTTCACCAACTCGGGCGGGTTGATGGCGCGCGCGTGTCCACCCCATTCAAGGATCCACGATGCAATCGGCGCGATGTTCGGCGCAGGAAATGAGATCCGAGCCCGTCCGTCGGCGAGCTTCTCGACAGTCTGCGTTACGTTCCACGTGCGCGACGTCGCTAGCTCGGCGCGCGCGGCGCTGAACTCAACCACGATCAGATGCGGACCGTTCGGTCCCGGCAGATATGGACCGAACGCACCGGCGAGGTCGAGCATCTCTCGCATATTGAAGTCTCTCGCCACGGCGAATTCGTGCTCGCGAAGATGCTCGGCCTCGATGAAGCGTTCGATCGCGAACACGACGCGAGTTCCCGAGGAAGTTGGCGCGTTCGGCGCCTTCAAGTAGTCGCCGACGACGTAGAGGCCGTGGCGATACAGGATCATGCCGTACGGAGCGAGGTAGCCGCTTCGCGCCTTGCCGCGACCATCGCGATACGAGAACTCTACGACCTTGTGCGCGAGTAGGCCGGTCTGGATCGCATCGATGATGTCCTCTTTGCCCTCGTAGGACTTCGTGCCGTGGTCCGGCATGTAGAAGAACCGCTCTCCAAACGCGGCCAGCTCGCTGCGATCCTTGTCGCTCATGCGTTGCTTGAGCTTCGTCATCACGCTCTCGACGTCTTCGAGGAACGGTGTTCCACGTAGAACATCGAATACGCTGCGCACGGCGAGCAGCGTAAGCCGCTCGCGCTTGGTGATCGGCACGTGGGAATAGTTTCGCTCGTCGATCAACCGCGCGATCGCGCGCCGGTCGTCTTCCGTGATTTCGATGTCGAACCCGGCATCTTGAAGCTCCGCGATGTCGCGGCGCACGGTGCGCTTGTTCACGCCCATCTCTTCCGCGATCTCATTCACCCAACGACCGAGTTTGAAGCCGCGAAGCGCGTCAAGAACCCGCAGCGCACGTGCAACCTGACCGAATTCACCACGCCGATACATCGCGAAAACCTCTTTGAAGGGGCCTTTTTGTCGAGCGAAAGGGGTCGAGAAGGTTATCTGGAACCCTTTACGCAAGGGTTTCGACGAAGCTTCCACGAATCTTCGTAACTACCTTTTCGGGATGGCTTTTCGGCCGGTGACGACCAGCCGGGATCGCGCTGTCCGCGCAAGGGTTGCGCGTTGGCTGCGTAGGTTGGATTGCATGAAGACAACCACCGCAGAAATCGAGTCCGAACTCATCCAGCCGCCGCTCGCCCGCGATGCGCTGGGAAACCTGTTGCCGTTGCCCGATGGCACCGCGGCTTGGCGGATCTGCCGCCATACGCTCGGCCGGCCTCGGGTCATCATGGGGCCGGACAAGCAGCCGATGCGGTTTCCGCTCGCGATCACCGTCGACGAGTTGGTCGAGCTGTGCGGCCCCGATATCTATCGCGTGTACGCGCTCGACGAGATCGGAAACGACCTCGGGCACGTCAACACGATCCAGGCGACACGCGAACCGCGCAATAGCAACGAGCCGGAGGTGCCGCTCAGCGCTGCGGTGCGCATCACGCAGCCGGTCACGCCGATGACCGATCTCCGCTACGCCCTCGAGACGATCACCCAGATCGCTCGCATCAACGGCGAGGCGTTGCGCTCGGTGAGCGCGTCGCAAGCTGATTGGATCAAGGCGATCGCGATGGCGAAGGGTCTTCCCCGCAACGTTGCCTACCCGATGTTGCCGCCGCCACGCGAGTACGACGACGACGAGTACGACGATGACGGACGCGACGACGACGACGACGACGAGCCGGCGCCACCGCAGGATCCGACGCTTCAGATCGTCACGACCGTCGCGCCGTTGTTCGGCCAGGCCCTGTCGATGCTGCAAATGAAGCTGTTCGGGGCCAAGCCCGCGGACGTCGCATCCAACACGGTCCCCGGCATCGCGCATCTCGCCCAGATCCAGACGCAGCTCGCTCCGAAGGAACGCGAGCTGCTTGGGCTGCTGCTCACCGAATCCAACGAGAACGACCTGAAGCAGATCGCGAGTCGCAGCGTCGACGAGATGGTCGCGTACGTTAAGGCTTGTACTCCGGGTGCTCGCCGGCGCGTCGCATCAGACGATCCTCCGTTTCTCAATGCCGCGCAGCTCGAGACGCAGCTCCGCAAGCGCGCTCCGGCACTCCTCATGAAGCTTTCGCCGGATGCGCGGACGCGGTTGATGACGCTCGCGCCACGCCTCGATGCAACGCGGCTCGCCGAGCCGCTGCTGCTGCGCAAGCTGAACGAGTTGGTGATGCTCGACGACGATGACGCGGTCAAATGGATCGAAAGCAACCTCGACGAGATCGAAAGGATGGTGATGTCGTGAACGCGAAGGACTCGGCCGAAAACGCGAAGGCGCTCGTAGAGCTGCTGAAGAGCAACAACGAAACGATCAAGGTGTTCCGGGAGCAGTTCCAACTCGCGATCGCCGCGTTGCAAACCGCGGCCGCGCGGATCCAGCACGAACGCGCGCAGCGGAAGATATCGCGGCATCGTGAGGCTCCGAAGCAGCCGGCGCCGGTCGCCGGTCTGCTACACGGCTTCGCACGTCAGCTGGACGCGAAAGTGAAGGCGATCGACCAACTACTCACGCCCGACCAGCGCGAGCGGCTGCGCGTGATCGCGCCCGGGTTCGTGCGCGGCGTGCTCGCGAACGATCCGGACGTCATGAGGTTGGTGCAAGTCGTGCTCGGAGGCTCGGCGGGCGCCGCCGCTGTCTGCATCGGCTGCTACCTGCCGACCATCGAGCAGAGGTTCGCCTCGTGACCGCGGTGCGCAAGCTCGCCGCCAACAGCAATGCACGTCGCGCCGAGCTCGTGACTGTCGCCGAGGTGAGCCCGGCGACCCGCTCGCGTGACTTCTTGGAGCGCCAAGCGTTCGAGGCGTTCAAGTCGTTTGTCCTCGCGTTCCGGAACCTCGTCACGGATGCGCCCACGGCGCTCGTTCCGAACCAGGCGGCACCGACGGTCGAGTCGAGCGATGTCATGACCGCCGACGAAGCCGCGGCGTTCCTCGGCGTCGATCGCAACACGGTCTACGACTACGCGGGCCGCGGGATCATTCCTCATCAACGTTTAGGGAAACGGATCTTGTTCCGACGGGGGACGCTCGTGTCATGGTTGGACTCGTCACTATGCAAGGCCACGTCGACTCGGAAAGGCTGACTATGCCGGTTCGACGTAGCAAGACAGACGGGCGGTGGCGGTATCGCCACGTGGTCCAATTTCCGGACGGAACGCGCGAGCGCCTCAGTGGCTCGGCGCCCACCCACATCAAAGGCGGCTGCAGAGCAGGCGATGCACGATCATGTCGAGCGTTGCCTGCACCCGGAACGCACGCCGTCGAGAAAGGAGTGCCCGACGTTAGACGAGTGGTTTGACGGTCGGTTCTGGAGCGAATGGGTCGTCGGTCGCAAGAACAAGCCCGGGGAGCAGTACGAGAAGAAGTCGATCTACAAGCTTCATCTCGGGCCGCGTTTTGGAAAGATGGCCCTCGACGAGATCACGGTTAGCGAGATCGCGCGGCTTCGCGCCGACCTCGTAGCCAAGAAGCTCGGCGAGAAGCGCATCAACAACATCCTCGCAGTGTTGTCGAAAGCACTCCGCTACGCGGTCGACTGCGAGGTAATCGCGAAGTCACCCAAGATCGGCTTGTTCAAGATCGAGCGTCCGGAGGTCGTCGCGTGGGATTTCGAGCAGTACCCGCGGCTCCTCACCGCGGCGAAGGCCGAAGACGAGGAGTGGTATGCCGCTCTGTGCTTGGCGGGCGAGGCTGGACTTCGCGTGGGCGAGGTCAAAGAGCTTCGCTGGCGTGAGGACGTGGACATGATCGCGAAGACGATCACGGTGAACCGCCAGACGTATCGCGGGAAGACGGGTACGCCGAAGGGCCGTACGCGTCGCACCGTGCCGATGACGGCGACGCTCTACGAGGCGCTCAAGCGGATGTCCGTCATCCGCGAGGGCTTCGTGGTGCGCAATCTCGACGGCACGGCCAAGAAGGACGACCAAGCGGTGACCGTCATCCAGCGCATCTGCCGCCGTGCGGGGTTACCGCAGCACCAGTGGCACATGCTCCGTCATACCTTCGGGACCCACGCCGCGCTGTTCGGCGTGAACCCCTGGAGGCTCCAGACCTGGCTCGGCCACAAGCGGATCGACGAAACCATGATCTACGTCCACGTCGCGGAGGCCCATGCTCGCGACTGGCCGGAGGTCGTGCACGAGGCGTCGCGTAGCGAGATCGATCCGGATCGCCGGATCATCGCGATGCTCGGCGCGCGTGCTCGTGGCAAAGCCGTGGCAAAAGCCTCGATGACCGACGAGCAGAACCTAGCCGCCAGCGCTGGTTAGGTCGCGCGCCCAGCAGGACTCGAACCTGCGACCCCCGGCTTAGAAGGCCGGTGCTCTATCCAGCTGAGCTATGGGCGCTGGAGGCAACGACTGTGCTCTAGCGCGCGCCTGCCGGCAAGCTTGTGTTAGCGTCCGCGACGATGCGCATCGCGATCACGTTGTCATTGCTAGTGGCTCTCGCTGCATGCGACAGCGGCGAGAACGCCGGAATCGAAGCAGCCAAGAAACAACAAGCCGACGAGGCCAAGCACGCCGATCCGAACGACGTCGCGAAGAAGATCTCGCCGCCTGTACCCGGCCGCGCGAAGCTCGATTGCAAGAACCTCATCGACGTCGACAAATTCACGCAGCTGCTCGGCGAGACGCAGCCCGTGACGATCGCGGAGAGCAAGAGCGAGCCCGAAGCAGCGGCATCGTGCTCGCTGCTCCGCGGCGGCAAGCGGCTCACCGAGGCCGAGCAAAAGGCGCAGATCAAGCAGCACGGCAAGCTCGGCGTGATGCCCGGCGACGAGGTGTGCAACATCTCGACGTTCTGCTGGACGATCGAAGATCCGGATCGGTTCGCGAAGAAGTGTGCCGAGATGAAAGAGAAGGTCGACGCCTCGCTCGGCTTCCAGGCGTGCATTCTCGTCGTCGCGACGGGCGAGGACGACGTCAACCGCTATCGCTTCTTCGACGACGATACGAAGTGCATCATTCAGGTGCGCGGCGGCCCGAGCAATGTCGACAACGACCTGATCGGCAAGTGCGCCAAGGGCGCGCATGACCTGATCGGCCCCGATCAGATCAAGGTGACGGGCGGCACGCCGCCTGCTACCGGATCCGGATCGTGATTCGATCCATCATCGCGCTGTCGATTTTCGCCTCCGCGTGCGGTGACGCCACGTTGCCGCCGAGCCAGCCCCAAGCACCTCCGAAGCTCGCGTTCGATCCGCGCGCCAAGCTCGATATTGCGAGCGAGGATGTCGCGTTCGACAACGGCAACGTGCCCGGCACGATCGTGCGACCGACCGCGCTCGGCAAGTATCCCGGCATCATCTTGATGGCCGGCAGCGGGCCGACCGATCGCAACTGGAACTCGCCGCTGATCGCCGGCACCAACGGCAGCGGCAAGCTGCTCGCCGAATCGCTCGCATCGCACGGCGCGGTCGTGCTGCGGTTCGACAAGGCCAAGGTCGGCGGTAACAAGGAACCCGTCACCGCGGCCACGACGATCGACATTTATCGCGACGAAGGCCGCGCGGCGCTGGCGCTGCTTCGCGAGCGTCACGACGTCGATGCCGCGCTGCTATTCGTCGCCGGCAACAGCGAAGGCGCGTATCACACGATCCGCGTCGCCGAAGCCGAAGGTCACGCGATCGCCGGAATTCTCTTGTTGTCGGGCGCCGGCATCTCGCTCGCGCAGGAGCTCGTCGCGCAGGTCGACGCGCAGCTGGAAAAGGCGATGCCCGCGATGAAAGACGCGACGCACACCGCGCTGCAGCAGGCGTTCGCCGACATCATCGCCGGCAAGCCGGTCGATCCCGCGGTGGTCTCGAAGATTCCGGGGATCCAGATGCTCCTGCGCAGCCTCACCGCGCCGGATGCGGCCGGCCTCGCGCGCACGTTGCTCGCGTTCGATCCGATCACCGAGCTCCCGAAAGTCGAGGTGCCGGTATTCGTCTACGCCGGCGAGAAAGACGTGCAGGTCGATCCCGACGTCAACGCGAAGGCGCTCGCCGCCGCGAGCTCGCACTCGACGCTGTTCTTGGCGCCCGATGCCAACCACATCCTCGAGCACGAAGCGCGCGCGAAGGCCGACATCGGCACCGACATCAAGTACAACGAGCCCGATCGCGTGCTCGATCCGGCGAGCGCCGACGCGATCGCGCAGTGGATCGCGCTCACGATCTCGAAACGGTGAACCCGGTCACGCAGCGATACTGCTTGCCGACGTAGTCGGTCGTCACGTACTCGAGCTTGATCTGGTACTCGGAGCGAAACGCGCCGAACAGCACCTGCACGCTCGTATCCGCCAGCTCGCGGCCTTTGCACTGCAGGCCACCCCAGCGGTAGTTCGTCACCGCCTTGTCGGTCTCGAGCCAGACCGCGCCGTGGAACAGCTTGTAGCTCGCATCGCCGGGCTCGAGGATCATCAGTTGCGCGACCGAGGTCATCGCGGTGGTGTCGGCGCGAGCGATCGCCGCAGATGCGATCAAGACAGCCAACGCGAGCTTCATCGCCGCCATGATAACCGCCGGCGCAACACCAGTCCCAACACGAGCGCCGCGATCGCACCACTGCCGATCGGCGAGCCGCCGGCATCGCAGCAGCCGCCGGTCTCGATCGCGCACAGGCCGCCGCTGCCGTTCGCGATGCACGTGAACGCGGCCGGGCAACTCGACTCGCTGTCGACCTCGCAGTCGGTCGTGCACGCGTTGCCGGTCGAGAAGCTGCCGCACTCCCACGTCGTGCACTGCTGGTCGTAGCTGCACGCGCTGCCGAGCGCTTGCGTCGGCGCGGGATACACGCACGCGCCGCCCGAGCCGCACGTTTGGTTCGCGAGGCAGTCGGTGGCTTGCATGCACGGTGGGCCGTTCGCGACGCCGACCGGATCGGACATCGTCGTGGTGCCGAGGTCGTCGCTCGCGCTGATGCTGATGCTGAGATTGCCCTTCGGCACGCTCGCCGGCACGTTCAGCGCGTAGTCCGACGCCGGTTGGCCCTCGGCGCCGTACGGCACCATGCTGAACAGGTATGCGTAGCGGCTGCCGTTGATGAACAAGCCGAGCTTCGCGACGCCGCGCTGCGCGCTCGCGGTCGCGTGGACGACGTCGGGCAACGTCGTCGCGCCGTCGCTCGGCGAGGTGATCGCGACGACCGGCGGTGCCGTGATCGGCGTGCCGGCGCCGAACACGCCGTAGAGCAGCGCCGCCGAGTCCTGCGTCGAGCTGCACCGGCACGGCGCTTCGGCGAACGTGCCGCAGTCCGCCTCCATGTTGCGGAAGAACTTCTCGCCGAGGCAGTCATCGCGATAGGTCATCGGATCGCGACACGCCGATTCGCCGTCGGTGAACTGGTACTCGTGGTCGAGGCCGAACGCGTGCGCGCTCTCTTGCGCGGCGGTCCAGCAGATCTGGTAGATGCGGTCCTGGCCGCTGCCGGGATGCGAGTTTGCGAACGCGAAGGCGAGCTCGTTGTCGACCGGCGAGCAATTCGCCGAGATCGTCGCGACGCCGAGGTAATCGGCCGGCTGCTGGACATCGGTCGGCATGCCGGCGACGAGCACTTCGGTGAACGACGTGTTCTGCGGCTCCTGATCCGTGATCGTCACCGCGAACGGCGAGTAGACCTCTTGCATGCACAACCGCAGCGCGGCCCAATCGGCGTCGGCGGCCGAGCCGGTATTGCCGTTCTCGTCGGTGAACTCGTGGACGAGGAATTGCCCCGACGGCGGGATATCCGAGATCAGATCGCGTGCATCGTCGGACTGGCCGCCGGTGACGAGGCAGCCGCCGCTGCAGCGGTTCAAGTAGATGAACGGCGACTCGCCCGAAATCCGCACGAGTGGCGTCAGCGACGATGCCGGCCGCTCGACGACCGCGCGCACGCCGTGCCCGCCGTACGCCGTCGTCGCGAACGCGAGAGACAGGCCCCAGGCGACGCGCGACACGACGCAATCATACCCCACGCGTCTAGGGCGTCAGCGGTTGGGCTGTCGCCGGATGGTGACCCACGACACGCGCCGACATGCTCACCATGTTCGGCGCGGCCCATGCGACCGCGACCGAGAGCTCGAGCGCGTCGTGGCCCGCCGGATACTTCACCCGCTCGATCGCCGACTCGACGCAAAACTTCAGGCTCGGCGAGCGCAAAATGTCTTCGCCCTTCGCCTCGACCTCGCTCGCGGTGCCATCGGCCGCGACGCTGAGCGCGACGAGCACGTCGGAGTCGCTGCCACGCGCCAGCGAGTGCGCGCTGCCGATCGATTCGGCTTCGAGCGGGCGCGATGACCACTCGTCGAAGCAGCCCTCCAGATCGTGCTGTGCCGACGCGACCGCCTGCGTGACCATCGCGCTCTGCGACGGCGGTGGCGGCGGCTGCGACGACGCGGGCGGCTTGCTCTCGCGCATCTTCTGAACCTGATCGGTGAGCGAGTCGATCATCTGCTCTTTCACCGCGAGCAGCGCGCGCGCTTCCTTCGTGTCTTGCGCCGAGCTCGTGAGCTGCAGGCGCAGCGTCTTGACCTCGGATCTGAGTTGGTTGATCTCGTCGACCAGCGCTTTGACCGCGAAGGTCTCCTGCTCGCCTTCAGGCGGCGTGCGCGGCCGCGTCACGACGATCGCGGCGGTCGCACCGCCGAGCAGGATCGTCATCGCCGCGATCGTCACCGCCATGCGCAACCTCGGCCGCGGCTCGGGCGGCGCCAGCTCGGTCATCAGCTCGGCCATCGCGGCAAAGCGATCGCTGCGCTCGCGCGACAGTCCGCGCATCACCGCACGGCCGACTTTGCTCGGCACGCGCGCGTCGGCGGGTGGCGGCTCGGCCGGTGTGCCGCGCTCGAGCATCGCCACGCTCGTCGCGTCGTGCAGCGGATGCTTCGCATACAGCGCCTCGTAGAGCGCGACGCAAAAGCTGAACTGATCGCTGCGCGCGTCGATGTTCGGGCCCTGCAGCTGCTCGGGCGGCATGTAGCGCGGCGTGCCGAGCACCGTGCCGGTCGCGGTGAGATCGACTTGCATGAGCTTCGCGGCATCGGCCATCGCCGTCGGGCCGCGATTCGAATCTTCGAACCCGAACAGCGAGCGCGCGAGCCCGAAATCGGTGACGCGCACGCGGCCGTCGCTGCCGACCAGCACGTTGTCGGGCTTGAAGTCGCGGTGGAGCAAGCCGACCGAGTGCGCGGCCATGAGCCCTCGACCGGCTTGGTGAAAGACTTCGAGGATCTCGCGATACGTGCGCGGATAACGCTTGAGCCACGTCGTCAACGTGTCGCCTTCGACGAACTCCATCGCGATGTAGACGTCCTCACCCGACGTCGTCGTGCCGACGTCGTAGACGCCGACGACGTTCGGGTGGTTGAGCCGCGCGATGGCCTGCGCCTCGCGCTTGAGCCGCTTGCGCGCTTCGGCGGTGTTCGCGCCGAGGTTCGTGCGCAAGACTTTGAGCGCGATCTTGCGATCGAGCTGCGGATCGTACGCGGCGAACACCATCCCCATGCCGCCGGCGCCTAACGTCGACAAGACAAGGTAGCGGCCGACGCGATCGCCGATCGACAGCGCCGGCAGCTTGCCGGCTTGCGACTCGGTGAGCCCGTCTCGCGCGTTGCGCGGGTGCGTCGCGACGTCGGAATCATCTCCCGGACCGGCCAGCGCGGCGACCAGCTCGCGGCAATCACGGCAGGTCGCGAGGTGCTTCTCGACCTTCGTTTGCGTGGTCGTCGCCATCGATCCCGACACGAACTCGCTCGCGAGGTTGTCGTCGAGACATTCCACCTGCTCGATAGCGTAGCAACTCATTTCAAGCGGTTGGGCGCTCGATCGCCCCCTGACTCAGACACCATCCGAGCGGCGGGGTTTCTACCCCTTGCGTGGCGCGCCCCGATGGGGTAGCAAGCCCAGGGTTTTTTTAGGCTTTCCAGGCCCAGGAGACGTTCGTGCTGACCGACTTGTCCAAAGTCCGCAATATCGGAATCTCTGCTCACATCGACAGCGGTAAGACCACGCTGACGGAGCGGATTCTCTATTACACCAACCGCATCCACGCCATTCACGAGGTGAAGGGCAAGGACGGTGTCGGCGCGAAGATGGACTCGATGGAGCTCGAGCGCGAGCGCGGCATCACCATCCAATCGGCCGCGACGTTCTGCCAGTGGCCGCCCGCGGCGACCTCGAAGACGGTCATGGCCGTCCCGGGCAGCCCGATCAAAGCGACGCACTGGATCAACATCATCGACACGCCGGGACACGTCGACTTCACGATCGAAGTCGAACGCTCGCTGCGCGTGCTCGATGGCGCGATCATGGTGCTATGCGGCGTCGCCGGCGTGCAGTCGCAGAGCTACACGGTCGACCGCCAGATGCGCCGCTACAAAGTGCCGCGCATCGCGTTCATCAACAAGCTCGACCGCACCGGCGCGAACCCGTACCGCGTCCGCGACCAGCTGCGCGAGAAGCTCAAGCTGCATCCGGTGATGATCCAGATGCCGATCGGCCTCGAGGACAAGCTCGAAGGCATCGTCGACCTCGTCGAGATGCAGGCGTTCATGTTCTACGGCGACAACGGCGAGACGATCGAGCGCGTCGCGATCCCGGCCGATCTCAAGGACAAGGCCGACGAGCTGCGCGCCGAGATGCTCGATCAGCTGTCGCTCGTTTCCGACGAGCTGACCGAAGCAATGCTCGAGGACAAAGTCACGCCCGACGTGATCCGCGCGGCCCTGCGCAAGGGCACGATCGAGCTCAAGTGCACGCCCGTGATGATGGGCTCGGCGCTCGGCAACAAGGCCGTGCAGCTCTTGCTCGACGGCGTTTGCAACTACTTGCCCGATCCGCGCGAAGTGGAGAACGTCGCGCTCGATCTGAGCAAGAACGAAGAACCGCTCGTCCTGTCGTCCGATCCGGCCAAGCCGCTCGTCATGCTCGCGTTCAAGCTCGAGGACGGTCGCTACGGCCAGCTGACGTACATCCGCGTCTATCAGGGCGCGATTCGCAAGGACGAGTTCATCGTCAACGCGCGCAACGGCAAGAAGGTCAAGGTCGGCCGGCTCGTGCGCATGCACTCCGACGACCGCGAAGAGATCAACGACGCGGGCGCGGGCGACATCTGCGCCGTGTTCGGCGTCGACTGCAACTCGGGTGACACGTTCACCGACGGCACCGTGAACTACGCGATGACGTCGATGTTCGTGCCGTCGCCGGTCATCTCGGTCGCGATCAAGCCGAAGGATGCCGGCGCCGAGATGAACATGTCGAAGGCGCTGCAGCGGTTCACGAAGGAAGATCCGACGTTCCGCTGCTGGGTCGATCCCGAGTCGAACGAGACGATCGTCGCCGGCATGGGCGAGCTCCACCTCGAGGTCTACATCGAGCGCATGAAGCGCGAGTACAAGGCCGAGGTCGTGACGAGCCCGCCGCAGGTCGCGTATCGCGAGACGATCACGAAGAAGACCGACTACATGTACACGCACAAGAAGCAGACCGGCGGCTCGGGCCAGTACGGCAAGGTCGGCGGCTACTGCGAACCGTTCGACGGCGAGTTCGAGTTCGTCGACGAGGTCAAGGGCGGCTCGATCCCGCGCGAGTTCATCTCGTCGTGCGAGAAGGGCTTCAAGAGCATGATCATGAAGTCGCCGCGCCTCGGCGTGCCGGTCGTGGGCCTGCGCGTGGTGCTCGACGACGGTGCCTCGCACGCGGTCGACTCGAGCGACATCGCGTTCCAGGAAGCGGCGCGCGGTGCGTTCCGCGACTTCTTCCCGCGCGCGAACCCGAAGATCCTCGAGCCGATCATGAAGCTGTCGATCGAAGGCCCGTCGGAGTTCTCGGGCAACATGCTCGGCCTGATCATGCAGCGCCGCGGCATCGTCATGGGCTCGACCGAAGAAGATGGCAACGCGCGCGTCGATGCCGAGGTGCCGCTGTCGGAGATGTTCAGCTTCTCGACCCCGCTGCGCTCGTCGAC
>DATBAS010000031.1:0-2651 GCA_036271395.1 Kofleriaceae bacterium | reverse complement strand
AGGTCGTGATCGACGAGTGCCGCGTCCCAGGCACCGCGTGCCGTCAGCTCCTGCGCGGCGCCGCCGAGCGCTCCGGCTTTGTGTAGCTCGAGGTTGCCGGGTAGCCAGCGCCAGAGCGTGCCATCTGGTCGCTCGGCGGTGAGGCCCTCGCCGTCGTTGACCGCGATCGGCGCGTCGCGAACGATGATCTTGCGATGCGTCGTCAGATCGACGACGAAGATCGAGTTGTCGGCACGGTTGCCGCCGACCCAACGTTCCGCCGGATCGACCATCGCGTACATCGTGGCGGGTTCGTCGATCACGGTCTCGACCGCGCGCGTGTGCAGATCGACGCGCACGATCCCGACCGACGGGCTCCACAACCATGCGGCGTGCTCGGTGAGCGCGGTCACGGTCGCCGCGCCGGGCACGCGGACGCGGAGCGGCAGCACCGAGTCCAGGTCCCAGACGAGCGTTTCGCCGCTCGTGGTGGTCGCGACGAGAAACCGCTCGTCGGGCGACAGATCGACGTGGCGCAGCTCGTTCGCGCGGCGCTGGATGCGCACCCAACCGAGCTCGTCGCGAATTCGAATCGAGCCATCCTCGGCGAGGTGGATGCAGCCCCGAGTCGTCGACGTGAACGTACCGAGCAGCGGGTCGGCGGTGCCGGTGTGGCCTTTGAGATCGACCGGCACGAGCCCGCGCGACGTGAACAGGTACACGACCTCGTCGGTCATCGCGGCGGCGACCAGCGTGGTCTCGGGGATGACCATCGGATCGACGAGCTTGTCGCCGTCGACGCGCCACACATGCAGCGCCTTCTGATCGTAGAGCGCGATGCGGTGCTCCGAGATGAAGCCGGCACCGCCCTCGAGCTCGAACGGCACGGCGATCGTGGCATCGCGCGTGCGCACGACCCAGCGCTTGCCGTACTGCACGAGCGCCATGCCGAGATCGTCGGTCGGCTCGACTTGCGCGACGCCTTCGGCGAGCTCGCGCGGCTCTCCGTTCGGATCGTCGAGCTCGTAGAGGCCGCCCTGGTGGGTGAGGATCCACACGCGCGAGTCGCGGTCGCCGAGGATCTCGGTGCCGTCGAGCTGGAGCGCGCGCGCGGCGCCGGTCGCGAGATCGACGACGCGCACCGGCGTGCCGATGCACACGGCATGGTCGGGCCCGAGCCACACCGCCGCGCTGACGCCCTCGCACTCGTGCGTGGCGACGCGCGATGTTCGGGCGATCAGATCGATCACGGTGAGCGAGCTGTCTTTCCAACCGGAGACGAGCGCGCGCGTGTTGTCGCGCGAGATCTGGACGAGGCCGCCGGTCGTCGATTCGAAGCCGTACGGGATGCCGTTCATGAACGCGGCGGCGGCGGCGATCCACGCGGCGTGCGACACGTCGGGGTTGGCGGCGACCGAGCGCAGCGCGATCACCGCGGCGACCGGATCGGAATCGGCGAGGCTGCGCGCATGCTGGACGAGCAACCGATCGGCGGCGAGCTGCGCGCTCGCGCTCGCGGCAGTTGCCTGATCGCGCTCGGCGACGATGCCGCGCAGCGCGACGATCGCGCCGCCGACGAGCAGCGCCGTGCTGATCGCCGCGACCGCGACGGCGGCGCGGTGGCGTTTGACGAACACGCCGAGCCTCGCGATGAAGCCGTAGTCGTACGCGGCGACGAGGTTGCCGGTGATGAACCGGCGTAGATCGGTCGCGAGCGCGCCGGCCTCGGCGTAGCGCTCGTCGCTCTCGATCGCCATCGCCTTTTTCGCGATCGCGCGCAGCTCGGGCGGCACGTCGCGCGGTAGCCGCTTCCAATCGGGCTCGCGGCCGGCGCCGGCGAGATCGACCATCTCGGTCGCGCTCGCCGCGCCGTACGGCTGCTGGCCGGCGAGCACGAAGAATAGCGTCGCGCCGAGCGCGAACACGTCGGCGCGCGCGTCGACCGATTCGCCGCGGGCTTGCTCCGGCGCCATGAAGCCCGGCGTGCCGGCGACGGTGCCCGCACGCGTGAGCTTGGCATCCGACGACGGCGCGATCGACGCGCTGACCTCCGACCGCTCGAGCTCGCGCGCGATGCCCCAATCGATCACGAGCGTCTCGCCGAATGGACCGACGAGGATGTTGGTCGGCTTGATGTCGCGATGCACGACGCCACGCGCGTGCGCGAACGCGACCGCATCGCACGCGGCGAGCACGTTCGGGATCAGCGCGAGCCGCGCCTCGAGCTTGTCTTGGATCAACTGATCGAGCGGCCGGCCGTCGATCCGGCGCATGACGTAAAACGGGGTGCCGTCGGCGGTGCGGCCCGCATCGTGGATCGGCACGATGCCGGGATGCTCGAGCTTCGCGGTGATCCGAGCTTCGCGCTCGAAGCGCGCGAGATCGACGCTCGACGCCGACAGCATCTCCTTGATCGCGACCGCGCGATGCAGCGCACGATCGTAGGCATCGGTCACGCGGCCCATGCCGCCCCGGCCTAGCTCGCCACGCGACTCGAATCGGTCGCGGGGCGGATCGAACGGTGAATCCTCGACGAGGTCATCGGATTCCTTACGTTCGCCCGCACGCTCGCGAACAGTCGGCGTGGCATCGCGGGTCGCCGTCACGTCAACACCCGACGTTTATTCTAGACCTGTTATTCTTGGATCCGATGGGGTCTCGTGCGTTCCGCG
>DATBAS010000030.1:0-23564 GCA_036271395.1 Kofleriaceae bacterium | reverse complement strand
GATGGCGCGCATCGCGGCGATCGAGCACCCGAACATCTTGCCGACGTACGTGTCGGCGCCGATCGCCGACAACTACTTGTTCGTCACGCCGCGCATGGGCACGACGCTGCTCGAGGCGATCCAGAAGCACAACCTGACGCCCCGCGCGCGCACCAAGCTGCTCGTGCAGGCGCTCGATGGGCTCGCGACCCTGCACGCCGCGCGGCTCGTGCATCGCGACTTCACGCTGCGCAACATCCTCGTCGACCAAGGCGCGAACGTCGCCTACGTGTTCGACTTCGATCTCGCGATGTCGCTCGACGATCTCGGCGGCCAGACGTATCGGAGCTACTACAAGGGCCGGATCTTCGGCTCGCCCGGCTGGTCGGTCGCGCCGGAGACGATCGATCAGGCGCTGATGGACTCGCCGATCAACACGTCGCTCGACATCTACGCGATCGGCGGCGCGCTGCACGGCCTGTTCACCGAGCAGCTGCTGTACGGCCAGGCCGACGATATGTGGGCGCTGCTCATCCGCATCGCGGAGGGCATCGTCGTCGGCGGCAAGAGCAAGGTCGTGTATCCGGATACATTCCCCGCGGTGCTCAAGGCGCCGATCGAAGGTTGTCTCGAGCGCGATCCGGCGCAGCGGTTTCCGTCGGTGCAAGCCGTCGTGCAGGAGCTGCGCGGCATGCTGCGCGAGTTGCCCGACGAGACCAAGCGCGAGTCGCGGCGGCGCGTCCAGAGCACCGCCGAAGACGACAAGGCCAAGGCGATCGACATGGTCGCATCGTCGACGCCGGATCCGTCGATCACCGCCGAGGTCGTGCGCGCGGCCGAGACCTCCGTGTGGGAGTGGGGCTACAACGTCGAGCGCAGCCTCGGGCGCGTGCGCGGTCATCCGATCTTCTTGGCGGCGCCGCGGCCCGATCTGGTGTCGAGCGGTGGCTTCCCCGACGCGAACATCTTCCCGAAGCTCGTGACGGTGATCGATCTGACGCGCATCGCCGACCCGCGCGCATTCGTCGAGAGCTGGCAGCGCTATTTCTGGCCGATCCTGAAACGCGTGCGTCAGGGCCTGCTCACGTCGCTGCACAAAGTCATCTACGACGCGAAGTCGTCGTCGCTGCTGTTGTTCAGCGAGTACGTCGACGAGCCGCGCTTCGGCGATCGCGTCGCTGAAGTCGACCTGCACGTCGACGGTGCGCTCGCGCTCGGCTTCTTGGTGATCCGCCAGGTCGCCGCGCTGCACGAGCACGGCATGGCGCACAACAACATCTCGCCGCGCGCGCTGTTGTTCAAAGGCATCGAGGAGACGCGCACGGTCGTGCCGGCGATGATCGGGCTGGTCGAGCCGGCGATGGGCACCGAGGCGATGGCCGGCGATGTGCGCGGGCTGTCGGGGATGATCCTCACCTGGCTCAGGCCGAATCGGATCGCCGCGCTGCACGTGCGGATCAAGCCGATGTTCGAGGCGATGCGCACCAAGCTCACCAGCTGGGCGTTCGATACCGCGACGCCGCCGCCGACGATCGATCAGTTACTCGCGCTGCTCAGCGACGCGCTCGCGCTCGTCGATTTCAACTTCTCGGTGCTGCGCGACTCGGGCGGCGACTTGCAAGAGTACGCGTTGCTCGTGATCAGCATCCGCCTCTATCACGCGCTGTGGCCAACGCCGGAAAAGCGCTGAAGCGGCTCGCGATCGTCGCGATCGCGATCGTGCTCGTCGCATTTGCGGCGGCGGGGTTCGCGCTGTTGTTTCGCGGCACGCTCGCCGCGATCGTGCACGCGCTCGGCGGCGCGAACGTCGTACAGATGATCGCGAACCTGCCGCTCTGGGCGCGCGTCATGTTGCCGGCGGGCGGCGGTCTGGGCGCAGGGCTCGTCGGACTGTGGGTCGTCCGCCAGCGCGGTGCGAGCGGCGTCGGCTACGTGATGGAGGCGATCGTGCTCGGCCGCGTGCGCGTGCCGCTGCTGCGCAGCGCGTTGCAGGCGCTCGCGTCATGGCTCGCGATCGCGACGGGTAACTCGCTCGGTCGCGAGGGTCCGCTGATCCAGTTCGGCGCGGCGGCCGGCGAAGCCGCACGGCGCACGTTCAAGCTCGACGACGCGCAGGCGCGGCTCGTGCTCGCGGCCGGCGTCGCGGCCGGCTTCGCATCGGCGTACAACGCGCCGATCGCCGCGACGCTGTTCGTCGTCGAGGTCGTGACCGGCGTCGTCGCGCTCGAGGCGACCGTGCCGGTCCTGATCGCGAGCGTGCTCGCGACCGTCGCGATGCGCTTCGTCATGGGGACGGCGCCGCTGTACGGATTTCGCGCGATCGCCGCGCCGGATCCGGTCGAGCTCATCGCGTTCGCCGGGCTCGGGTTCATCGCAGCACCGCTCGGCGTCGGCTTCTTGCGGCTGCTCTCGCGTGCGGATTCGGTGTGGAAGCGCGTGCCGCAGCCATGGCGACCTGCCGCCGGCGGCGCGACGTGCGGGCTGTGCTTGTGCTTGCTGCCGGCGCTCGCGGGTAACGGCTTCGAAGAAGTCAGCGCGCTGCTCGATGGCCACCTCGCGCTCGCGGCCGTTGCATGGCTCTTGCTCGCGAAGCCGTTCGCGACCGCGGCGTCGGTCGGATCCGGAAATCCGGGCGGTGTGTTCACGCCGACGTTGCTGCTCGGCGCGTGCATGGGCGCGCTCTACGCGGCCGGCTTGCACGCGCTGTTCGGCGCCGCGATCGCCGCCCCTGCCGCGTACGTGATCGTCGGGCTCGCTGCGACGCTGTCGGCGACGACGCACGCACCCGTGATGGCCGCGGTGCTCGGCTGCGAGCTGTCCGGCGATTGGGCGCTCGTGCTGCCGCTGTTGCTCGCGTGCGCGGTCGGCGCCGTGCTCGCGCGGCGGCTGTACGTCGACTCGGTTTACACCGCCGAGCTCACGCGGCGAGGCCTGCGCTGGCGGCTGACCCTCGACGGTCGGCGCGAAGTCGTCGACGAGCGGTCGAAGGCAGCGGCATGACGCTCGGTCGTGTTGCACTTGTATGTCGCGAACGTTGGCGAGGTTCGCCACGCGACGCATCGAGCCGACGGCGTTATCATCAACACCGAGCGTGATCATGATTCGCAAGCTGTCGTTCATCGCCCTCGCCGCGTGCGCGTCGACGCCGCAGGCCCCCGCACCCGCATCGCCGCCGGCGCCCGTGGTTCACGCCGATCCTGTATTCGATCCGCTGCGCGGCTTGCTCGGCTCGTGGCAAGGCAGCGACCCGGGCCAGCACTCGTCGGGCGCGTTCACGCTCGAGCCCGACCTCGGCGGTAAAGCGCTCGTGCGGCGCAACACGAACGACGGCCCGAAAGGTCATCACGAAGACCTGATGATCGTGTTCGCGTCGCCGGCCGGCCTGCGCGCGAGCTACTGGGACAACGAAGGTCACGCGATCGAATACGCGGTCACGGCATCGGGCGATCACATCGAGTTACTCAGCGACGAAGTCCCGAATCAGCCGCGGTTCAAGCTGTCGTACGACCTGCGCGGCGCCGACGAGCTCGCGATCGACTTCGCGATCGAGATGCCCGGCGCGGCCGACTTCCAGCACTACGCCGGCGGTACCGTGAAGCGCGTCGCGCGTTAGCTACGGGCAGCCGGTCGACACGTCGAGCGCGTCTTGCGCCATCCAGCCGTAGCGCTCGGTGCCATCGGCGGCGCGAATGCGGCCGTACAAGAACCGCATCGTGCCGATCTGCTCGTCGGGTGACTTCTCGTTCCACAGCGGGATCTTGATCGACGGCAGCGGACTGAACGTCGGCACGGCGAGCCGGCGAAACGTCGTGCCCGCTGGAAAGTGATCGATGGTCGCGCCGCCGAGCGCGAAGCCCGGCACGCTGAACACGAGGTTCGCCGAGCGCTTGCCGTTGGCGCGTACGAGCGGCAGGTAATCGCCGGCGCGCTCGTTGGTCTCGGTCGAGCCTTTGACGACCTTGTGCGCCGCGAGCGTCTCGTCGGCGGCGTCGCGGATCGCGTAGCAGGCCATTTCGGACAAGCCCGCGCCCTTCGCGACGACGTCGCCGACTTGCTCGTCGAACGATGCGGCACCGGGAATGTGATCGATCGGATACCAGCCCGCACTCGCGTTCGACGTGCTGAGCGCGAGCGCGTGCGGCGTGCCGGCGAGCGTGCGCTTCTGGCCGTAGTTGAACGTCATGCGCTTCGCGCCGGACTCGACGTACATCGCGGTGCCGTTGCCGTCGCGGATCTCGGCACCGTCGACGATGCCCCAGCTATCGAGCCCGCTCTTGGTATCGACGCGCGAGTCGCCGGCGCGAAAGCGACAGTTGTACGCGCTCGCCGTGCAGTACGCGCTGTTGACGCCGGCGACGGTCGCGAACGGCGTCTCGCCGGAAGTGTCGACGAGATCGGCATCGTCGTTGTCGCCGTCGACCTCGCTGACGCACGAGGTCAGGAGCAAGATCAAGAGCCACTTCATCACGTCCGCGCATTGCAGCGCGCGTGCCCGGCGCAACTGCGTGATTGTCGGCGACGCGATCGCGTGTCGCCCACAGCCGTGTGCAACGCGATCACCCGCGCCTGGCGATCGCGATGGTCGCGAGCAGCTCCCACAGCAAGTGGCTAGCGAGATGTGAAGTCACATCGGCGTGGTCGAGCGGCGGGCAAACCTCGACGACGTCGCCGCCGATCACCGCAAGGCCGGCCAAGCCGCGGACGAGCGCGAGTGCCTCGCGGGCAGTGAGCCCGCCGGGAACCGGTGTGCCGGTGCCGGGCGCGAACGCGGGATCGACCGCGTCGACGTCGAACGTGACGTAGACCGGCCGCGCGCCGATGCGCTCGCGAAGCTCGGCGCACACGCGCTTGGGCTCGCGCTCGCCGACCGCATCGGCGGTGATGATCGTGTGATGCGCCGCCCGCGCGATCGCATCGTCGCCGGCGCCGCCGCGCGGCCCGCGAATGCCGATCTGATAGAGCTGGCCGACCTCGATCAAGCCCTCGTCGATCGCGTGGCGGATCGGCGTGCCGTGATGATGGTCGTCGCCCCAGACGTCGGCGCCGCTGACATCGAGGTGGGCGTCGAAGTGTACGACCGCGAGGGGGCCGAGTTGCTTGACGAGCGCGCGCAACGCCGGCAGCGTGATCGAATGATCGCCGCCGACCATCACCGGCGCGATCCGGTGAGCCGCTAAGTCGCGAACCTCCGCTTCGACCGCCATGCGCATCGCGGCGCGATCGAACGGCGGAAATACGACGTTGCCGCCGTCGACGCAGCGCACGCGGTCGAACACGTCGATGTTGTGGTGCGGATGATGGCCTTGTACGAGCGCGGAGACGCGCCGCACGTGATACGGCGCGAAGCGCGCGCCGGGCTGGTAGGTCGTCCCGCCGTCGTGCGGCACGCCCAAGATCGCGACGTCGACCTCGCGGCGCTCACGAAGCTCGGGCAAACGGAAGAATGGAATCTGGCCGTGGCGCAGGTAGTCGAGTGCCGGTTGCTGCATGGTTCCACCTCATCCGGTCGAGAGTTTTTTGGATCGTGTTGCGAGCACGCGCGGCCATGTCCTCCGGCGCTTCGCCGGTGCGCGGCGGCATCGGCGCGCAGAACGCGAGCTCGATCTCGACTCGCGCGCGCGCCGCGGTGCGCAGGTAGTGCGGCAAGAACGTCGCCGCGTTGCACCACGCGAGCGCGGGATCGCGATAGCGGATCGCGAGCGGCACGACGGGCACGCCGAGTCGCTGCGCGATGCCGAACGTGCCGCGGTGAAATCCGAGGACGCGCGAGCCATCGGTGGTCGTGCCTTCCGGAAAGTTCAGCACGGGCACGCCGGCCGCGAGCAAGTCGTAGACGTGGCGCAACACGCGCACGCGCGCCATCGGATCGCCGCGCCGTACGAACGTGACGCCGAGCGCATGACCGATCGGCCCGACGATCGGCCAGCCGAGCACTTCGCCTTTTGCGATCGGCAGCGAAGGGCAGGTCGGCACGATCGCGATCGGATCGAGATAGCTGACGTGGTTCGCGACGATCAGCGCGGCACGGCGTGGAACATCGCCGCGCACGAAGACGTGCAGATCGTGCGCGCGGCCGATCGCGCCGAGGGCGCCGGCGAGCCGATGTGCCGAGTCGCGGGCATCACGCGGCGGCGCCATTCGCGCGCTGCCGAGCTCGGCGAGCGCATTGAACAAACCCGCGCCGACGTGGCGGACCATCGCCATCACGCGGCGCGTGCCTCGGCCGGCAACAACCCGAGCCGCTCGTACTTCGCACGCTTCGCCTCGAACGTCGCGCGATCGATCCGCGACACGATGCGCACGTCGCCCGGACCGTAGAAATCGCGCACCTCGCCGGACTCGGTCGCGCCGAGCATGCGGTGCAGCGCGCGCGCGGCCGCGTTGTCGGGCTTGACCGTGAACCAACACACGTCGACACGCACGATAATGGTTTGCACGAACGCCGAGAGCAGGAGTGGAGTCACGCGCGTGCGCTGAAACTCCGGGACCACCGCCAACGTCGTGCAATAAGCTTCGCGGTCGCGAACGAAGCACAGCAGATACGCGACCGGCTTGCCGTCTGCGAGCGCGACGAAGCAGGTCTCGGCGAAAAACTCGGTGCACAGCCGCAGGTAATGCGGGCAGAGCACGTCTTCGCCGGCCGCTCCGAACACGTCCGCTTCGAGCTGCTGCAGCGCCGCGAAATCGCCACTGCACAGGGTACGCACTTCATAGCTCGTCATGAGGCACCTCCCGATTGCCTCGACGCTACGAGGTCGGCGTGGCGCGACGCGAAACATGCCGAAACGTGGCGGCGACATCGCCGCGGCCCCGACATCGCGTGCTCGTGACGCGCGCGTGTCGTCTATGTGAACGCGAAGGTGACGCTCGCGTCACCGTCCGGTCACCACGCCTTCGTAGCGTGGGTCGTGTACCCGGTGACCGACGACGCCCCGAGCGCTGCTCCCCATCCGCCGAACGTGACGATCGTTGCGGCGGTGGTGTCGCCCGCGACGCACGTGCTCGCGGCCGACTTGCGACGCGATTCGCTGCATGTCGACGTCGGCAGCGCCGACGTGTTGCGCGGCCCACCTGCACCATCGGTGTACGTGTTCTGGTTCGATGCCGCGCTCGGCGTCGTGCTCGCCGACCGGATCGTCGAGTGGGCCGGCGGCAGCGATCTACGCGCGGGGCTGATCGGCGTGATCTCGGATGGCGGCACGCCGGATCGCGAGGCCTTGCTCGCCGCCGGGTTCGACGACGTGGTCGCCGGTCACCTCGGCGCGCGCGAGCTGTCGGCGCGCGTGCGTGCGGTCCATCGCCGGATGCACTGGAACGGCGCGCGGCACGGCCGGCTGCGCTTCGGCAACTTCACGCTCGATCTCCACAACCACGCGCTGTGGGTCGACGGCCAGACGATCTCGCTGACCTCGATCGAGCTCGCGGTGATGCGCGAGCTCGTGAAAGCCCGTGGCCGGCCGCTGTCGCGCACGCAGCTACTCGACGCCGCGTGGGGCGATGCCGATCTCGAGATCTCCGAGCGCGCGGTCGACAACGTGATCTTGCGACTTCGCCGCAAGTTGCCGCATCCCGATGCGATCGAGACCGTTCGCAGCGTCGGGTTCCGGCTCGCAGGCTGATACGATGTTCGGATGATCCGATGGTGGTGGGCGAGCGCGTTCGCGCTGCTCGTGGCGTGCGGCACCGACGCGCCCGACGTGCCGCATCTCGATTGGCCGACCAGCGCCGCGATTCCGCTGACCCAGGCGGGCGACGATTACTACTACACGGCGATGGTCGCGATCGGCGACCAGACGTTCGCGCTGCTCGTCGACACCGGCTCGTCGACGACGGTGGTCGCCAGCACGCAGTGCACGTCGTGCACGACGGTATCGCCGCTGTACGCGCCGGGCGCGACCGCGAAAGATACCGGCAACCAGACGTCGGGGATGTACGTCGACTTCTCGACGTGGGACGGCGAGATCTACGTCGACCAGGTCGGGCTCGGTAACACCACGCCTGCCGTGCCGCTCGAGATCGCCGCGATGGTCGACGAGCTCGCGTTCTTCCGCGACGACTACTCCGAAGGCATCTTCGGCGCAGGCCCGACGCAAGCGCTCGAAGGCGACACGACCGCGTATCAAACCACCGCCACCGAAAGCGGCGCGCCGAACGAGCTCGCGTTCGAGCTGTGCGATGGCTCGGGCACGATGTGGATCGGCGATCCCGACGCGAGCGCGATGGGATCCGCGCTGATGTACACGCCGCTCACCGGCGCGACCGACGATGCGCCGTATTACAACGTCGCGATCAGCGACCTCGGCATCGGCGGCACGAGCCTCGGCTTCGGCCCGTCGACGTACAAGGCCGGCGCGATCGACACCGGCACGACGGACTTCGTGATCCCGACCGACGCATACGACATGCTGATCGCGCAGGTCGATTCGTCGCCGGGCGTCGCCGCGCTGTTCGGCACGCAATCGCTCGCGAACGGCTGCTTCACGGCCGCCGGCGTGACCGCCGCGCAGGTCGACGCGATGCTGCCGGCGATGTCGACGACGTTCACCGGCAGCGCCACGTTCGTCGTCAGCTCGCCGCCGACCCGGTCGTACTTGAACGACGTGGGCAACGGCATGTTTTGCCTCGCGGCCGCCGACGGCGGCGCCGGCGATCAGTCGGTGACGATCCTCGGCGATGCGTTCATGCGCGGGTTCGTCACGGTGCTCGACTTCGATCATGATCGCGCCGGCTTCGCGCCAGACGTCGGCTGCGGCAACTAGCCGTCAGGCGAGCGCTCGCGCGGCGTCGAGCACTTCGTCGACGTGGCCCTTCACGCTGACCTTGGGCCAATGCTGGACGACCTTGCCGTCGCCGTCGATCAGCACCGTCGATCGGATGATGCCCTTCATCTTCTTGCCGTACATCGTCTTGTCGCCCCACGCGCCGTACGCCTCGAGCATCTTGCCGTCGGGATCCGAGAGCAGCGGGAAGTTGAGCTTGAACTTGTCGCGGAACTTGTTGTGCGACGCGATCGAGTCCTTGCTGATGCCGACGACGGCAACCCCGAGCTTCTTGAACTTCGCGTACGCGTCGCGAAAGCCCTCGGCCTCGACGGTGCAACCCGGCGTGTTGTCGCGCGGATAGAAGTAGACGACGACCGGCTTACCGGCGAAGTCCGCGAGCTTGACCGTGCCGCCTTCCGACGATTCGAGCGCGAACGCGGGGGCCTTCTTACCGACGGTGATCATGGCCCGGTTGATACCACGTGCTAATCTGGGCGGATGCGGTGCTGGCTGCTCGTGTTCGCGCTCGCAGCGTGCAGTCACGCATCGACCGGCCCGGCATGGCCGAAGTCGACCGCGGCCGTCGCCGATGGCGGCGAGAGCCTCGCGCCGCGGCCATCGGCACACGAGCTCGCCGCGCCCGAAGCCAACGACGAGGTCGCCGTTGCGCCGGCTCCGGCCGCGCCGATCAAAGCCGCGCCGGCGGCGACGAGCGAGCCCGCGCCGGCGGCCACCACGCCGACCGAAGAGACGATCACGACCGAAGAGATCACGATCGAGATCGACGACGAGTAGCTACAGCGAGCCGACGAAGCAGCCCTGCGCCGGGCAGTAGCAGAACTGCGCGCCGGTCGCCGGGAAGAAGTAGCCGGTCGCCATGCACATCTCGTTGGTCTGCGCGCTCTGGCCGTCGGTGATCGTGGTCGTCGAGTTCGGATCGCTCGGATCGTTGTTGTTGTACGTGCAGTCGACCGTCAGCGAGTTGTTCGGGAACGCGTAGAAGGTCGGCTGGTTCCAATCGGTCGCGCCGGGGTGCTGCCAGTCGGTGCTCTGAAAGATCATGTTGCCCGAGTTGTCTTTGACGTCGGTCTCGACCGATTGCTTGTGCGAGTGCGTCGACATCGTCCAGAACTTCGCGCCCGCCGGCGTCGAGCAGGTATCGGTTTCGACCTTGCCGACCGCCTGGGGCGGGATCGAGATGTTCGCGTTGTACGTCACGTACGCGTCGGTCTCGGTGTACTTCGTCGTCGGCGGAAGCGCGTACGCTTCGATCTCGACGTGCACCGTGAGTGCGCCGTCGGTCTCGTTCAAGTAGTGCATCTGGAACACGGCCGGCTGATTCGCCGGGACCGGCTGCGCGAGCGGTGTACCGGTGCCGGTGCCGTCGTCGGTCGGAATCTGCAGCGTTTGATCCGGCGTCTGCGACGCGTAGACCCAGATCGGAACCGACGTTCCACCGAGGCCGCAGTCTTGATCGACCGTGCCGTCGGCGGGCTGACTCTCCGAGCCCCAGAACATGATCATGTGATGGCTGCCCGGGGTCATGTGCGACTCCCACGCCGTGATCGGCAGCGCCGTCGTGTTCGGCGTGTGGAAGTAGTAGCACTCGGTGATCTCTTGACCGGCCGCGATCTGCAGATCGGAGCTCTGCACCGTGAACGCCGGTGTGCCGAGCGAATTGCTACCGCCGCCGCCATCGGCGCCCGACTGATCGTCGTCGTCGCCGCCGCCACCGCCAGTCGTTGCCTTGTGACACCCGACCAAGACCAGGATCGACGCGAGTAGATAAGCCCTCATCTGTGCGCGAGCCTAACACCGGATATGCTGCTCGCGATGCCAGAGTTCGATGTCGACCTGTTCGTGATCGGCGGTGGCAGCGGCGGCGTTCGCGCAGCGCGCGTGGCCGCGGGGCACGGTGCCCGGGTCGCGATCGCCGAAAACAGCCGCTGGGGTGGCACCTGCGTGATCCGCGGCTGCGTGCCCAAGAAGCTGATGGTCTACGCGAGCGAGGTCAACCGGATGGTCGCCGACGCGCGCGGTCAAGGCTGGACCATCCCGAGCGCGACGTTCGACTGGCCGACGTTCTTGCTCGCCAAAGACAAGGAAATCGCCCGGCTCGAGGCGATCTACGTCGAGCTTTTGCAGAGCAAAGGCGTTCGCGTGCTCTCGGGCCGCGCGACGCTCGTCGACGATCACGTCGTGGAAGTCGGAACTGAACGCGTCTCGGCGAAGCACATTCTGATCGCGACCGGCAGCAAGCCGCGCGTACCACCGACCGGCACCGAAGCCGGAGAACCATGGATCACCTCGGACGACGCGTTCCAGCTGCCCGAGTTGCCGCGACGCGTCGTGATTCTCGGCGCCGGCTACATCGGCATCGAGTTCGCGCACATCTTTCGCGGCTTCGGCTCGGAGGTCACGCTCGTCCATCGCGGCGAGCTGTTGCGCGGCTTCGACCCGGATCTCGTCGCCGAGGTCACGACCGGGCTCGTGCGCGCCGGCGTCACGGTCACCGGCACGGGCAGCGTCGCCGACGTGCCGCACGATGTCGCGATGGCGGCGATCGGCCGCGCGCCATCGTCGGCCGGCCTCGGGCTCGAGCAGCTCGGCGTGAAGCTGGGTCCCGGCGGCTCGGTCGTCGTCGACGAATGGTCGCGCTCGTCGGTGCCGCACATCTACGCGGTCGGCGACGTGACGTGTCGCGTGCCGCTCACGCCGATCGCGATCCGCGAAGGCCAAGCGTTCGCCGACACCGTGTTCGGCAACAATCCGACGCCGATGCTCTATCACGCGATCCCGACCGCGGTGTTCGCGCAACCGCCCGCGGCCGCGTGCGGCTTCACCGAGCCGGGCGCGACGCACGCCGGCCACGACGTCGTGTGTTATCGCGCGAAATTTCGGCCGATGCGCTACGCGCTGTCGGGCCGCGACGAGTACGTGCTCGTCAAGCTCGTCGTCGATCGCCATTCGACGCGCGTGCTCGGCGTGCACATGGTCGGGCCCGATACGCCCGAGATCGTGCAAGCCGCCGCGATCGCGATCACGATGAACGCGACGAAGGCCGACTTCGATCGGACCTTCGCGCTGCATCCGACGACGGCCGAAGAGCTCGTCCTGCTGCGTTGATCCACCGAAACGACGCAGGGCCCGCGAGGTGCGGGCCCTTTGTCATTCGTCGCGACGACTAGCGACGGATCATTCGCATTTTCCGTGCGCGTTGTAGCACTGGCAGTAGAAGTACGGCCCCGTGGGGCTCGGTAGGCACTCACCGATCGTGCAACCTTCGTCGACGCACTGCTCGTGGCACTGCTCGGCGTTGCACGTCGCGACACCGAGACCACCGTCGGGGTCGGTTGCGACGGCGGCACGCGCGCGAGTCCCTGCGCTCACCAACGAGAGCACTCCGGTCATTCCAGCAAGCATCAGCAACTTTTTCATCACCCACTCCTTTGCGTCGCAGCCCGTAGCTGCGCCTGCGGCCCACGCCGCTGCTGAGGTTATGGCGGCACCCTGCCGCCAACGCGCCGAGCCTCAATGCTCGGTGCACGGCGAGCGTCCGTGATCGCGACGTCGTTCGCAATGCTCGCGCGCTCGAAACCGTGTCGCGGAAATCTACGACAGGCGATCGCGATAGTCGCGATAGCCGAACCTGCGATGGATCGTGATCGCGCCGCGATCGTGCGTGGCGATCGACGGTAAGCGCACGCCGTTGAACGAGGTCGTCTTGACCATCGTGTAGTGCGCCATGTCGAGGAACACGAGCTTCTCGCCGATCTCGAGTGGGTGATCGAAGCTGTAGTCGCCGATCACGTCGCCGGCGAGGCACGTCATCCCGCCGAGCCGGTACGTGTGCGGCTTCGCGCCGGGCTCGCCCGCGCCGACGATGATCGGGCGATACGGCATCTCGAGCACGTCGGGCATGTGCGCGGTCGCCGAGGTATCGAGGATCGCGATCGGCATGCCGTTGACGAACGTATCCATCACCTGCGCGACGAGCACGCCGGCGCCGAGCGCGACGGCTTCGCCGGGCTCGAGGTAGACCTTGACGCTCCATTTCGCGCGGAACTGCGCGACCACGCGGATCAGCCGTTCGACGTCGTAGTCGGGCCGCGTGATGTGATGGCCGCCGCCGAAGTTGACCCACTTCATGCGCGGAATGAATTCGCCGAACTTCGCCTCGAACGCGGCGACGGCGCGCTCGAGCGCGTCGCTGTTGTTCTGACACAGCGAGTGAAAGTGCAGGCCGTCGAGGCCATCGGGACTCTCGAAGTTCGCGCGCGTCGTGCCGAGCCGGCTGCATGCGCCCGCAGGATCGTAGAGCGCGGTCTCGGCTTCCTGGTGCTCGTGGTTGACGCGCAGGCCGGTCGAGATCTGGGCGCGGTCGAGCGTCGCGCGATGGCGCCGCCATTGCGCGGGCGAGTTGACGACCACGTGATCGGCGAGCGTGACGAGCTCGCGCATCTCCGAATCCGAATACGCCGGCGCGTACGCGTGGACCTCACCGCCCAGCTCTTCGCGCGCGAGCCGCGCTTCGGCGACCGAGCTCGAGGTCGCGCCCGCTAGGTACTTGCGGACGAGCGGGAACGTCGACCACTGCGCGAAGCCTTTGAGCGCGAGCAAGATCGTGCAGCCGGCGCGCTGCTGCACGCTCGCGAGCAGCTGGAGATTTTTTTCGAGCGCGCCGAGATCGGTGATGAAGCACGGCGTCTCGACGGTGCTCACGTCGATCGAGCGAGCGACACCCTCGCCGAGCGACGCACCTTTGCTCATCGTTCTTCCACGTGCCAGGGCAGGCCGCGCTTCGCGAGATCGGCCAGGAACGGATCGGGATCCAGCGTCTCGATGTTGAACACGCCGTGGCCCTTCCACTGCTTCGTGGCCATCATCACGGCGCCGGTTACCGCCGGCACGCCGGTCGTGTACGAGACCGCTTGTGCACGGACTTCTTTGAACGTCTCGGCGTGATCGCAGATGTTGTAGATGAAGAAGCGCTTCTTCTCGTTGTTCTTGATGCCTTCACACAGGCAGCCGATCGACGTCTTGCCGGTGTAGTTGGTCGCGAGCGATGCCGGGTCGGGGAGCAGCGCGCGCAGGAATTGAATCGGCACGATCTTGTGGCCGTTGAACTCCACCGGATCGATTCGCGTCATCCCGACGTTGCCGAGCACCTCGAGGTGCTTGAGATACGCCTCGCCGAACGTCATCCAGAACCGAATGCGCTTGAGGCCCTTCAAGTTCTTCGCGAGCGATTCGAGCTCCTCGTGATAGAGCAAGAAGCTCTTGCGCTCGCCGACGCCGGGATAGTCGAAGATCCGCGACACGCTGAGCGGATCGGTGTCTTTCCACTCGCCGTGCTCCCAATAGCGGCCGCGCGCGGTGACCTCGCGAATATTGATCTCGGGGTTGAAGTTCGTCGCGAACGCCTTGCCGTGGTTGCCGGCGTTGCAGTCGACGATGTCGACGTAGTGGATCTCGTCGAGCAGGTGCTTTTGCACGTAGGCGCAGAACACGTTCGTGACGCCGGGATCGAAGCCGGAGCCGAGCACCGCCATCCGGCCCGCTTTGGCGAAGCGATCCTGATACGCCCACTGCCACTTGTATTCGAACTTCGCGACGTCGATCGGCTCGTAGTTCGCGGTGTCGAGGTAGTCGACGCCGGCCTCGAGGCACGCGTCCATGATGTGGAGATCTTGATACGGCAGCGCGACGTTGATGACGACATCGGGCTTCTCGGCTTTCAAGAGCCGTGCGAGCTGCGGCACATCGTCGGCATCGACGCCGGCGGTGCGGATCGTGCGGCCGTGCATTTGCTTGATCTCGGCCGCGAGCGCGTCGCACTTGCTCTTCGTGCGGCTCGCGAGCACGACGTCGGAGAACACCTGCTTCTCCATCGCCGCCTTGTGCGCGACGACACCGCCGACGCCACCGGCTCCAATGATCAGAACCTTCGACATGCGGCGATGCTTATCACACGCCGTCGCTTTCAGAGCGGCCTTGTTACAGCGGATAGACGCCGCTACACGCGGTCGGATCGGTCCAGCGATCGACCCACGAGCCGCCGTCGCACTGGTACCAGAGGTCGTCGTACTTGCTCTGCACGCACGCATTCGCGGGCATCGTCTTGCCGAGCGTGCCCGAGTAGCACGTCGCGCCGCCGGAGCTGCCCGAGCCCGACCCCGAACCGCCGCCGCCGGACGATCCGCCGGCATCGGCGAGCACTTCTTCCGCGTATGCGATGCGCTGCGATTGCTCGCAGTCGCCGCAGATCTCGTACTTGTCCTCGAACGCGATCGTCGCGGCGCTGACGGTCGTCGACGCCTCGAGCGTCGAGTAGCCGTAGCCGATGTCGGTCAGCTCGTACCAGACGAAGTCGAGCTGGGTCGCGAGCGCCCACGCGTTGCCGCCGTTTTGCGCCGCGTACCACACGACGTTGTCCTTCGACGACGTATCCCAGCGCCCGCCGGTCGACCACTGCGCGATACCGCGGCCGGGACCACCGTCGTATTCGACGGCCGTCGCGATCACGTTGGACTCCTGCATGAGATTTCCGACGATGCCGGCCGCTTGATCCTGGCTGAGCCCCTTCGACACGAAGTAGTTGAACGCCGTCACTTCGGGGCTCGACAGCGCAGCCTCCGAGGTCCCCGGCAACGGCGGCGGTGGCAGCGAATCGTCGACTTCGGTGGTGCACGCGGCAATGCCGAAACTGATCGAGACCAACGCGAGGATCCTCATCATCGCGCGCGAGTCATCGCAACGCGCGTGCCCGCGCGCGATCGTGCAAGCACGTGCGCGAATTGGATCTCGGCGATCGCAGCGCGGTGACGATGGTGCGCGATCGCGAGGCGATCCGTCGCGCGCTCGACAGCGCGTGCGGACGGCGAGTTGCGGTGCGGGCTCCCAGCCCGAGACGGCTGCGCCTCACCGCCGGCTGCTACGATCGACCGATGTACAAGCTCGCGCTGGTTGGCCTCGCTCTCGCGGCCGCGATCGCGTGGGCCTACGTCTCGTCGACCGACTGGTTCACGCTGTGGCGAGATCGCCGCGATCCGGATGCGAACACGACGAAGCTGTGCGAGACGCGCGGCCGCGGCGCGTTGCCCGCGATCTATCGCGCGTTCGGCGATCACGGCAACGACGACGACGTCGCGAAATTCCGCGTCGCGATCGTCGACGAGGTGCCGCTGATCGACAACTGCGACGTCGCGATGCAGATGCAAACGGAGCTCGAGCACGGCTCGACGCGACGGCCGCCTCGATCGTCGCAAGCGCGCTCGCGAAATGCCGCGACGCGTGCAGCGACCCGGCGACGTGCGCGACGCTCGTCGCCGCCGATCTGACGAAGCGATAGCTACGCGCTCGCGTCTTCGTGATCCTGCCCATCGGCGGGCAACAGATCGCGGCGGACGAGCTTGGTGAGGCGCTTGCCGAACTGCTGCGGCTTCTTCGCGAACGCCGACTTGCCGGCGCAGCGCGAGTCGCTCATCAGATCGTCGAGCTGCGTCTCGATCGCGGCGACCAGCTGGTCGAGCGCCTCGGGTGCGATGCTCTGGCCGTACTGGCGCACGAAATCGCGCACCATCACGAGGTCGACCGCGGGGCTCTGCGTATCGGCGACGCCATCGATCTCGGCGTGAAGCTCGTGGACGTGCGAGCCCGCGAACCCGGCGAGCACGTCGAGCTGGTACGCCAGCTCCTTGCTGCGGCGGCGCCACGCATGAAACGCGCGCTTGCTGCGCTTGGCCGCGCGGCGCGTATGGCGCGCTTCGGCGTACACGCCTTTGACGCCCTTGACGACGGTCTTCCACGACAGCTCGGGCGGCAGCGCCGCTTGCAGCGCTTCGAGCTGTGCGGCCGTACGCGCGGCGCCCTCGGCGAGCAGCTGCTTGATCTCGGCCGATGCCGGCTTGGCCTCGTCGGCGGTCTTCAAGATCGCGTTGGCGGCTTCGCGCTCGACCTCGCCGAGCGGCAGCGTCGCGAGCGTCTCCGGCGCGACCACGTGATCGCGGGCGTGACCGACCGCGCGACGCGCTTCTTGGAGCGCGCGGCGCACGGCCCTGCGCTCGCTCTTCGGCAGCTCGGCGGCGACGAGGGACAGCACCGCGCGCGCTTTGCGCAGCGCCTTGCGGTAATCGTGGACCGCCGACGCCAAATCCGCGTTGCCCGCGGCATCGCGCGCGGCATCGCTCGCGGCCGAGAACTCGCCGACGAGCGCGCGGCGGAGCTCGGCATTGTTGTCGATCACCGAGGTCTTCGCGCCGAGCGGCCCGAGCTTGTCGTGCTCGGCGAACGGGGGAACGTGCATCGTGGTCGGTCCATCAGTCGTCGTCGTCGCCATCGGACCGTGTATACCGCGTGACGTCCGGATTACGGACTCGTCATCGAACTTTGTTCGGCTCTAGCAAAATCGTCACACAGGGCCTTGGTATCGTCGGCGGCGATGGCCAAACCGATCCTGTTCGAGCCGATCGAATCGCCCTACCTCGTCGACGATTCCTTCAAGATCAAGAGGGCATCGACCGAGCCGCAGAGCGGCGCGCCGTCGAAAAAGGAGTGCCACGCGCAGCTCGAGGACCTGGTCGAAAAGCTGACCAAAGTCCAGGGCCGACTCTTCGCGGACAATCGCTACGCGCTGTTGCTCGTGTTCCAGGCGATGGATGCGGCCGGCAAGGACGGCACGATCAAGGCGGTGATGAGCGGCGTGAATCCGCAGGGCTGTCAGGTTTACGCGTTCAAACAACCGACGACCGAAGACCTCGCGCACGACTTCATGTGGCGCATCAATCGCTGTTTGCCGGAGCGGGGCCGGATCGGCATCTTCAATCGCTCGCACTACGAAGAGGTGCTCACCGTTCGGGTGAATCCCGGGTTCTTGACCAGGCAGCACTTGCCGCAGCTGCCGAAGGACCTCGACGACCTGTGGGAGCAGCGCTTCGAGTCGATCGTCGAGGCCGAGCGCCACTGGGCGCGCAACGGCATCGTGATCTTGAAGTTCTGGCTCAACGTCTCGCAGCGCGAGCAGCACAAGCGCTTTCTCGATCGCATCTCCGACCCCGACGACAACTGGAAGTTCTCGGCGGGCGATTGGAGCGAGAGCCAGAAGTGGGATCAGTACATGGATGCGTACGAGCCAATGCTGCGCGCGACCGCGAAGCCGTGGGCGCCGTGGTACGCGATTCCCGCCGACAACAAGCCGTTCATGCGGAGCGCGGTCGCCGAGATCGTCGTCAAGACGCTCGAGTCACTGCCGCTCGCGTTCCCGCATCCGTCGACCGAGGATCTCGCGGCGATGCAGAAGATCCGCGACAAGCTCGAGCACGAGTGATCACTTCGCGAATTCGAGCAGCAGCTTGTTCACCTCGGTCGCGTGGGTCCAGATCAAGCCGTGCGGCGCATTCTTGATGATGTGCGTGTGCGCTTGCTTGACGAACTGCACCATCCGCTTGCCGGCCGCATCGGCCGGCACGATCTGATCGGTGTCGCCGTGGATCACGAGCGTCGGCTGCGTGATCGATTTGAGATCGGTGCGGAAGTCTTCGAGCCACGCATCGACGCACTTGAGCATCGCGCCGTACGACGAGCTCGCGGCGACGTTCCAGTTGGCTTGGATCGCCGCGTCGGAGATGTGCGTGCCGCCGAGCAGCTTCTGGTTGAAGAAGTTGTGTAGGAACTCGGTCAGGAACGCGTAGCGATCCTTCTCGATGCCGCCCTTGATGCCTTCGAACACGGCGGGGTCGACGCCGTCGGGGTTGTTGCCGTCCTTGCGCAGCGCCGGCGCGATCGACGAGATGAACGCGCACTTCGCGATGCCCTTGCCGTTGTAGCGGCTCATGTAGCGGGCGACTTCGCCGCCGCCCATCGAGAAGCCGGCCAGCGTCGCGTCGCGCAGCCCGAGCGTGTCGATGATCTTCGCGAGATCGCCCGACAGTGTGTCGTAGTCGTAGCCCGCTTCGGGTGCGGAGCTGCGCCCGAACCCGCGCCGGTCGTACGTGATCACGCGGAAGCCGGACGCGAGGAGCATCGCCGATTGGCGCTCCCACGAGCCGCCCGCGAGTGGCCAGCCGTGGACGAGCACGATCGGTTTGCCCGAGCCGCGGTCTTCGTAATACAGCTGGATGTCTGCGCTATTCTCTTTTCCGACGCTGATGAATGCCATGCGCGAAGCATGAGCCGCGTCGGTGGAGTCGTCGCTGCGGGAGTGTGAAAATCGCGCGAGCGCCGGCGCGCGATCTGAACGGTTCACTCGACGATCAGCACGCCGATGCGCGACTGGTCTGGTCGCGTGACCAGGGCATGCATCGCCATCGCCGCGGCGCACGTGGTCTGCTCGGAGTGCGTGATGCGAACCTCGTGCACTCCAGGCGTCATCGGCGCGGTGACCTTGAACGTCTCGGCATGCGTGAACCCCGGATAGCCACCCGGTCCCGTCGGGGCGTCGCGAACCGAGTCGAACAAACATCCTTGATCGGTCGTGTCGACGCCGTAGACGATCTGCGCTGCGCACGCCGGGCAGCTCGTTTGAACCCACGCCTGGACCTTCGCGGTCGCGCCCGACAGCACCTGGCCGGGGCTCACGACGACGACCGGCGAGGTGCCATCGAGGAGCACGCTCGTGACGTAATAGCCGGCGACCGACTGCGCCGCCGAAGTGACATCGTACGTGTCCGATCCCGTAGCGCTCTCGCCGCCGGTCGCCGAGCCGAAGTAGGTGAGCGTGGCGGTCGATGACATCGCGATTCCGGTGACCGGCGTCGTGCCGTGTTTCGAGCTCTGCGACGGCGTCGTGCCGTCGGTGGTGTAGTAGATGACGGCGGCCGGATCGTCGGCTGCGAGCGTGACGGCAACCGCCTCGGCGAAGTCGTAGCCCATCGCGTGAAGTCGCGGCCCCGGCGACGAGAACACGGTCGGCGGCGGCACGCTCGCGTCGATGGGATGGATGTCGTCGAACCCGAACACGACGTTGCACCCCGCGGTGCAGATCGCGACGACGAGCGGCATGCCGCGCATCAGAACCGCCCCGTGAGCACGGCGCCCGCCTGGCCCGGCGCGACCGCCGGGACGACGACGGTCTGGGACGACGTCAGGTAGAGGATCAGCGCGGTGCCCGCGGCGAGGATCCCGCCGATCGCGAGGCCGGTGCCGTAGTCGCGCGCGATCTCGGTGGCGTGTGCCGCCGTGGCGAGCGCGCCGCTGTCACCCGCCAGCGCGCCGGCTTTGTTGTCGTTGTACACGTGCTTCTCGTAGAGCGTCAGACCCAGGCTTCCCGCGAGGATCGCGCCGGCGCCGATCGCGACATAGATCGAAGCGGCGCGGCGCGCGTTCGTGTCGACGCGAACCGCCGGCGTCTCGGGCGTCTCGGGCGTCCTGGGCTCGGGCGTGACGGGTGCAGCGGTGCCGAACGTGACCACGACGGTCTGATCGCCCTTGCCCGTGACGTCGAGCTCCTTCCGGAACGTCAGCTTGGCGCCGGTCGCGACCAGCACGTGGTGTCCCGGATCGATCTCGAGGTGCGCATAGTCCTCGGGGTGAATCAGCTCGTCGTCGATCGACACCTGCGTATCCGGCGGTGTTCCCGCGGCGAGCTCGATCCGGATCGCGGCGACCACCGTCATCAGATACGCGGTGCGCTCGCGCGCCTCTTTCTCGTAGGCGGGCAGCGGAGGATCGGTCTCGCTCGCGCGGATCTGCGCCTTTCGGAACCAGTACAGCGCGGTCTTGTAGTGATCGAGCTGCTGATGACACAAGCCGAGGTTGAGCATCGTGCCCGCCGCGAGCGGCTCGATCCGGATCGACTCCGCGAACTTCGCGCAGGCCCCCTCGGGATCGTGATCGATCATGAGCTGGCGGCCTTCCTCGAAGAGTTCGGTCGCCTTCACGTGATCGGGAGCTGGATCCGCGCTGGCCGCGGATGCAAGCGCGACGACCGCGATCACGAAGCGCCAATTCATCGCGAACCTAGCAACCGTTCATGTGATCGTAGACGTCGCATCGCTTCGTCGGCTTCGCCTTGCCCTTCGGTTTGGGCGTGACGCGGGGAGCCAATCCGTTGCTGGCTGCCTTGATCGGTTCCGGCGTCATTTCGATCTCGGGATTCGCACCTGGGATGATCGGCTGCGGGGCCGCGACGACCGGCTCGGCGGTCGCGGGAATGGGCTGCGTGGGCTCGGGTGGTTGCCGCGCGGCGGCCACGATGTAGCCGAGGCCACCACCGATGGCGATCGCGAGCGCGGGATACGCGAACCAAGTCCATAGGGGCCACTTGGCGTACGGCACCGGCGTTGCCTCGCTGATCTCCACGCGGCTGCGAGGGTAACGTGGAGGTATTGATCCCTCAAGAAGGACACTTAAATACGCGGATCTCCCGCGATCACGTCGGCTTTTCCTCGGCTGGCGGCGACGGCGCCGGCTCGTCGCGATAGATCGGGCCGGCGTGCGGCTCGGAGTCGCTGTCGTCGAGCTCGTCGATCTCGTCGCGCTCGTTGTCATCGTCGAGCTCGTCGATCGGCATCGGCGTGCCCGCGCGCTCCATCCGCGGCGTTTGCTGGATCTCGGGCGTCGCGCTGCGCGACACCAAGAGCTCGGTGAGGATCGATCCGCCGATCACGGCGGTGACGATCCAAGGAATGCCTTCGTCGTGATAGAGGCTCTCGACGCTGATCACGAGCGCGATCGCGAGGCCCGACATCGGCGTGACGAGCGCGCGCTGATCGACGAACGCTTTCGGCAGGTCCGCGCCGACGACGGTCTTCGAAGCGATCACGCCCGTCCACTTGCCGATCACGCGCCCGGCCACGAACAGCGGTACGAGCGCCCAGCCGCGCCAATCGGCGACGCTCCACAGCGCGCCCGCGATGATGAGGAACAACAGGTGCACCGGTCGCTCGAGGTGGTTGAGGATGCGGAACACGCTGTCGCGCTGCTCGTTCGGAAAGTTGGTGACGAGCACGCCGGCGATGAAGCAGATCACGATCGGCGATAGCTCGAGATAGCCGGCGAGCCCCGACGCGAACGCGATCCCGCCGAGCACGACGGCCAAGAACTCCGCGTTCGATACCGGCACGCGGATCATCGCGAAGATCAGCACGCCGATCGCGACGCCCAGGCCGAGCGAGACGAACACCCACGCCGTGTCGGGCAGTGACCAGGTGCCGGTGGTCGACGAGCGAAAGTACGCGGTGATGAACAGCAAGCCGATCACGCCGACGAGCTCGTCGAGCTGACCGAGCAGCACGTCGACACCGCGGCCTTCGTGCCAGGTGCGGTTCGCGAAGCCCCGGAACTTGCGTGGCGCGGTCATCGCCGCGGCGGTGCCGAGCAAGATCATGTCGCGCCACGTCGAATTGTCGGCGAGCGACATGCCGAACGACACCATCACGATGCCGCAGGCCGCCGCGGTGATCCCGAACGGGCCGAGGGCCTCGACGAGGATGAGATACGCCGTGCCCTTCGGCACGCGATCGAGCACGCGAATGTCGAGCTGCGCGCCGATGATGAAGCCGAGCCAGCCGAGGCCGAAGTGCAGCACGGGCCTGAGCCGATCCAGCACGCCGGCGTTCAAGATGCCCACCGAGGGCAGTGCGGCGACGAGGCCGAGCGCGACGAACGGAAACCCCGCCGTGATCACGCCGCTGATGCCGAGGCGCTCCTGAAATCGCACGACGCGGCGATGGCCGCCGAGGTACGCGAGCACGAGCAACGCGACGAGCCCGCCGATGATCTTGACGGCGAACCACGTGTTGTCGGCGGTCCTTGTCGGTTCTTCGTGCGGCGCCGCGACCGCCGGCGTCGGCGTCGGCACCATCGCGATCGCCGGCGTCGCGGCCGCGGCCGAGCCCGCCGAGCCCGCCGTGATTTCCGCAGGCGACGGCGGCGCGGCCGGCGATGGTGCTTGCGCATACGCGACCGCGCAGCGGCACGCGATGGCGACGGTTACGACCCAGCGCGCCATGGCAATAGCTTCGCACGGGCGTCGAACGCGTGCCTACGGCGAGCACGCCGGATCGGCAACGACGGTGCTCGGTGTCGGCACGCCGATCGGCACGACCGCGGCACCGGTCTGGCTCAGCGCGCTCGCGACCACGACGATGTCATCGAGCCCGTCGTTGTCGAGATCGCCGGTAATGATCTGATCGACGCTCGTCGCGTTCGTCGGCGACAGCGCCTCGAGCGCTTGATCGTCGACCTGCCGCGCGTACGCGATCTCGAACGCGGCGCCTTTCGCGGTCGACAGGTCCCAGAACAGATCGGGCTCGTCGTCGGCGTCGAACTGGCCGGTGAGGATGCGATTCGGCATCGCAGCGGCGGGCATGCGCGAGCGCTCGATCACGCCGCTCGCGCTCGACGCGATCAGATCGAGCAACACCACGCCGGTGGCATCGACCGACGGCACGATCATGTGCGGCTCGCTGCCGCCGACGAAGCCGACCGCGGCACCGCGCACGAGCGCGTCGTCGATGCCGGGCGGTGCCGCGACGCACGTCATCGGCCCGCACAAGAACAAGCCGACGTTCGTCACGCTGGTCGACGACGTGGTGTCGAGCGTGACGGCCGAGATCGCTTGGACGAGGCTCGTGCCGCCGTTCGTCGAGTCGACCTCGGTGATGCAGCCGGCATTGTCGAGGCCGCTCGTCAGCGGACCGAACGACGTGCCGAGCGTGTTGCCGGTGTAGTCGGTGATGCGAATCGCGTCGACGCCGTGAAGCACGACCTTGCCCGGCGTCGAGTCGCACGCCGGCGCGACGATCGCATCGTTGATGCAGCCCGTGCATTTCGCGCCGGAGTTCGTCGCGGCGGGCGCGCCGAATAGCGCGGTGAGATCGCCGT
>DATBAS010000029.1:0-99877 GCA_036271395.1 Kofleriaceae bacterium | reverse complement strand
CGACGACGAAGTCGGTCAGTTCATCGCGAAGATCGAGTCGACCGACGCCGCGTTCCAGCGCGAGCTCGGCAAGGCGAAGGTCACCGCGATCAAAAACTTCTACGAGACGGCGGTGAGCCAGCCGCCGATTCCGGGCACGGTGCTGCTGTTTACCGACGAGAAGCTCAAGTTCGAGCCGGTCAAGCCGTTCCAGAACGTCGGCAATCTGCAAGAGCCGCGCGGCAAGTACCTCATCATCGACGGTCAGCACCGGCTCGCCGCGCTGCACTTCTTCAGCACCGAGCGTCCCGACGACGCGCGCACGGTGCACGTGCCGTGCGTGATCTTCGATGGCAAGAGCGAAGACTTCGCGACCGAGATGTTCGTCATCATCAACTCGACGCCGACGCGCATCAACAAGAGCCACCTGATCGATCTTTACGAGAAGGTGTCGTGGGCGGATCCGGACAAGAAGTTCGCCGCGCGGATCGTCGATCACCTGTATCGCGAGGACGACTCGCCGCTGCGCTACCGGATCAATCGACTCGGCGGCCGCAGCAAGCAGGAGAAGTGGATCCTGCAGGCCGAGCTGTTCAACGAGCTGCATCGCTGGGCGGCGTCGGAGTGGAAGCGGCTCAAGAAGAAGCAGAACCTGCCGCGCGAGGCTGAAAAGTATTACGAGATCGTGCGCGACTTCCTGCGCGCCAGCGAAAAGGCGTGGGGCGAGTCGTGGGGCCACGCGAGCTACATGGTCACGCGCCCGGTCACGCTCAAGGCGATGCTACGCGTGTGCGCCGACCTCGCGCACGACGACGCCGAGCCGAAAGACGAGCGCGTCAAGCGCTGGGCGAAACGGCTGTCGCCGTGGACCGATCTCGTGCGCAACTTCCGCTCGGAGGGTTTCTACGAGCGGTTCCCGGCGAAGGGGCAGGTCGAGCGCGTGGGCCGGATCTACAAGGAGCTGGGCCGCGCGGCGAACATCGAGCGTCGTGGCAAGGACGCCGATTCCGACGACGAATAGCTACTTCACGTGGCCCGACCGCGGGCTTCGCTACGAGTGCCGCGGTTGCGGCGCGTGTTGTAAGGGGCACGGCATCGGCATCGACGCGGCCGGCGGCCAGCTCGTGCAGCTCGTCGCCAAGCGGCCCGATCTCGCCGCGTTCGTGCGGCGGCGCGGCGACGCGATCACCGCGTTCAATCCGCGCGACCGCTGCTGGTTTCTCGCCGACGACGGGCTGTGCCGCATCGAGCTCGAAGACGGCCGCGCTGCGAAGCCGGCATCGTGCCGGCTGTTCCCGTTCAACCGCGTGTTTCACGTCGGCGGCGTGATGGTGATCGATTTCAACAGCGTGATCTGCCCGGTGCAGCGCGCGACCGATGGGATCGCGCACGCCGACGTGCTCGCCGAGATCTCGACGATCACCGATCCGGCGATCGTCGGCACGACCCTGCCGGGCGACGCGACAGTCATCGAGCGCGAGCGCGTGATCGCCGCACAGATCTTCGCGGGCGATGCGGCGGCGGCCCAAGGCGTCGAGCTCGCCACACCGGCTGGCTTCGAGTTCGTCGCGAGCACCGGCTGGCGAATGCCATCGGCCGACACGCTCGCGAACGCGATCGCGCTCACGCCGTCGCTGCGGTTCAACGAGCTCTACGGCCCGCGCAAGCTCGCCGCCTCGGCGCTCGGCGGCATGTGGCTCGCGTGGCTCGGCTTTGCCGCGATGGGCGAGGTGCTCGCGCAACGCGCGCTCGGCATGCAGGAATTGACGACGCTGTGGTCGGAACAAGCGCCGCTCATGCACGCGATCGCGCGTTGGCGCGACATCGCCGTGCGCAAGCCCGGTCCGATCGAGCTGCCGGGCGGCGCCGATGCGCAGCCGGTCACCGCGCTCGCACAAAAGCTCGTCGATAATCGCAAGTCGCGTCGACCGCTCGGCGAGCTGATCGAAGCCGCGCTCGCGAAGGCCGATGCGGTCACGCGCGTGACCGCACTCAAGCAAGCCGACGCGATCGTGCGGGCGGCGCTATAAAGAGCATGGCAATTCCGAACGATCTCGAATCGTCATCACACGCGACTTTGCCGCGCCGATCGAGCTCGTCTTCGATGTCGTGACGAAGCCGGATCACGTGCGCGAGACCGTCGCCCCGTTCGGCGAGCGCGTGACGATCTGCGAGATCGACCTGCGCGTCGGCGGCAACTACCACCAGGTGTTCGTGACCGAGGACGGCGTCGAGTGCTCGTTTCGCGGCACGTTCCTGCAAGTCGAGCCGCCGAGTCGGAGCGTCCAAACCTGGAAATTCGACGGCTGGCCCGACACCGAGGCCGTCGAGACGCACGAGCTCCACGATGCCGGCGGCGTCACGAAGTACACGTGGAAGCTCGCGTTCCACGACCAGGCCGGCCGCGCACGCATGACCAAGTACGACGGCATCGAGCCAAACCTCGACCACGTCGAGGCTCACTTGCGGTCACTGCTCGAGTCCCGCGTTACCTGATCTGCGGAACCTCGAGCTCGCCGATGAGCCCGTGCTTGCGCCATCCCGTCGACAGCAACCAGGTTTTCGGTAGCCACACGACGAGCGGCCGATAACCAGCAGGCGGCTGATAGAGCTCTTTCCAGCCGCCGAACAACACGCCGCTCGAAAACGGATCGAGCTTCCAGCTGCGCCCGCGATCTTCGCGATGCCGGCGCCAGTTGTTGAGCACGTATGCGATGCACGCGCGCACCTGACGCGGCGATGCGAGCACCGTCGTGTGATAGCGATCGCGAAACACGCAGCCGCAACCGCCGACCGCGCGATTGATATGCCGCGCGGCGGAGATCAAAAAACTCTGCATGCCCGTTGCGAGCGCGGCCCGATGCCTCGCCTCGACGATGAGGTGCACGTGCGTCCGCTGGATGCTGAGGTGCACGATGCGCGCGTCGTCGTGCTTCGCGATCGCGATCGTCGCCCCGCGAATCGCCGCGTAAAGGTCGCGGCGCCGCAGATTGCCGACGCGCGGCATCACGCGCGTGACGACGTGAATCGGCGTAGTCGACGAGAACGCGCGACGCTTCTTGTGCCGCTCGCTCGGACGATCGTTGGCGCAGGGCCGTCCCGCACCTTTGCGTGCACCACCGCGACGTTGGCCGTTCTTGTCGCGGTGAAGATCGAGCTCGCCCTGTCGCTCCATGCTGAACGATAGATCAGGTATGCAGCGTATGCAAGCCGTTTCGGATGAGCTTGTCTATGCGCAAAAATATCGGCGAAATCAAATATTGGCCAGGATCCACGCTACTAATGATCTGCAGAGCGCGTGGCTTCGAGACGTGCACGGCCGCATGGCACATCGTCGTCGCAGCGCGCCCGCACACAGCGAGCTCCGCTTCGGACGGCGTGACCGAGCCGGCTCGTCGCCGCGTCGGCCGACCCGTTCGATTTCGCCGATATTCGAGGCGTCGCGGGGAACGGTCTGCAGAGCGCGTGGCGGCGCACTCACGCCATGTGGACGGCCGCACGGCACATCGGTTTGCGATCGCAGCAATGGTTTCAGGCGCGCCCGCCCACAGCGTGACTGCGCTTGCCCACGCGCCAGCGCTCCCTCTTTGCAAAAAAGTTCATTTTTTCCCGGAGGGTGCGACCGAGCCGGCTCGTCGACACGTCGGCCGACCCGTTCGATTTCGCCGATATTCGAGGCGTCGCGGGGAACGGTCTGCAGAGCGCGCGGCGGCGCACTCACGCCATGTGGACGGCTGCACGGCCCATCGGTTTGCGACCGCAGCAATGGGTTCGGGCGCGCCCGCCCACAGCGTGACTGCGCTTGCCCACGCGTGCTCCCTCTTCACAAAACGTTTTCATTTTCCCCCGACGGCACGATACAGCTTGCTCGTGTCGCTCTGGTGCGACGCGAACGCCGGCCCTGCAGCGGCGCACTCACGCGAATGTGGACGGCCGCATGGCACATCGGCACATCGTCGTGCGATCGCATGACTGCGGTTGCCCGCGCGAGCGCTCCCCGTGTTTGGCCGTGCTTTTTGCTTGTTGCTAATGCCAGCTCTGCGCTTCGACGGGAACGATGCACGCCGAGAACTCGCCGCAATCGGTTTTCGCTTGGCAGGCGGTTACCGCGTCGCGTTGTGCGTCGGCGTTGGGCATCGGCTTTTGGCACATCGCCTCGATGCTCTCGTCCGTCGAGTCGGTCGACCATTCCTGCTTGGCTTGCGCGATCACGCCGGTGCGATCCTTGGCGACCGCGTCTTTGATGCCGGCGGGATGATCGACCTGCGCGCGCGCGTCGACCAGCACCGGGATGTATTGCTCGGTGCACGTACGCGAGTGCGCCATGACCGCGACGCACAGGTCGTGGTCGGCGGCGCTGGTCGCTGACGCCTGCGCCTTTTGTGGCGCGGCGGTCGGCGTCGATGTGTTGGCTTCGGCGCCGGTGCACGCCGAAGCAGCGAGCGCGAGCAGGCAGAACGAGAGATAGCGCGTCATGTCAGGGCAAACGCGCCAGCTCCGTCCGCGTGACGCGGAAACTCGCTTACCAGACGACGCAGGCGTTGCTCGGGCGCATCTTCGAGCCGGGCTTGCAGCTGAACGCCTTCGAGAACTCCGGCGTCGCCGACAGTGCACCGATCACGCGGAAGCGCGCGGGCGAGTGCTCGTCGGTCATGACGGCCATCTTCGCGTACTCGGGGCGCTGCTTCGCGCACCACGCTTGGCCGTAGCCGAGGAAGAACTGTTGGTCCTCGGTGAAGCCATCGGCGACGACGGTGTCCGGCGCCGACGAGCGCAGCGAGCGATACGCCGCGAGCGCGAGCTTGACGCCGCCGATGTCCGCGATGTTCTCGCCGACGGTCTGCGCGCCTTTGAGGAACACGCCCGGCTCGGGCTCGTACTTCGAGTACTGGTCGATCACGCACTGCGTGCGCTGCTTGAACTGCTTCTCGGTATCCGGCTGCCACCAGTCCTTGAGGTTGCCTTCGGCGTCGTACTGCGCGCCCTGGTCGTCGAAGCCGTGCGTGAGCTCGTGACCGACGACGACACCCATGCCGCCGAGGTTGACCGGGATCGACGCGTCGATCGAGTAGAACGGCGGCTGCAGGATGCCGGCCGGGAACACCATGCCGTTGAGCTGCGGGTCGTAGTACGCGTTCACGGTCGACGCCGTCATCTGCCAGTCATCGCGGTCGAGCGGCTTGCCGATCTTCGCGATGTCGCGGTCGCTGGCGGCCTTGCGCGCGGCGAGCGCGTCGGTCGTCCACTGCGTCTTGTCGACTTTGAAGTTGTAGTCCTTCCACTTCTTCGGGAAGCCGATCTGATACGCCATCGCGCCGAGCTTGACCTCCGCCTTCTGCTTCGTCGCGGCATCCATCCACGGCAGCGTGCCGAGGTTCGCCTTCATCGCGGCGACGATCGCGTGGACCTGATCCTCGGCGGCTTGCTTGCTGTTGCCGGGGAACTTGTCCTTCACGAACGCCTGGCCGAGTAGATCGCCGAGCGCGCGATCGGTCGCGGCCGAGCAGCGCTTCCAGCGCGGCAGCTGCTCCTTCTGACCGGTCATGACCTGGCGGAACTTGAACTCCTGATCTTCGGTCTGCTTGGTCAGGTTGCTCGCGTTCGTGCGCAGGATCGCGACCGTGAGAAAATCACGCCACACGCTCGCCGGCGTCTTCGTGATCAGTTGATCGAGCCCGGCGAAGAACGCGGGCGAGCTGACGTCGAGGTCGGTCTGACCGGGCGTGCCCACGGCCTTGAGGAAGCCGTTCCAGTCGAAGTCGGGCATCTGCTTCTTGATGCCATCGAGATCGATCTTGTTGTACATCGTCTTCGGATCGCGACGCTCGATCTTGCTCTTCGACACGTTCGCGATGTCGGTCTCGAGCGTCAGCAGCGTGTCGGCTTGCTTCGCGGCGTCGGCGGGCGAGCGGCCGGCGTCGACGAGCAGCTCGGACATGTATTGCTTGTAGGCGTCGCGGACCTTCTTGGTCTGCTCGTCGTCCTTGATGTAGTAGTCCTTCTCGCGCAGACCGAGGCCGCCTTGATCGAGCGAGCCGATCACGTGCGTCACGTTGCCGGGATCCGGCTCCGAGCCGTACACGAACATCACGCCGATGCCTTGGCCGTGCAGCCACGAAACGGTCGTGCCGAGCGACTTCGCATCCTTCACCTGCGCGACTTTCGCGAGCAGCGGGCGGATGCCGGCGAGACCGGTCTTCGCCTGCGCCGCTTCGTTCATGCACGCGCCGTAGAAGGCACCGAGCTTTTGCAGCACGGGGTCATCGCCGGGCTTCGCCGCGGCTTGCTCGAGCAGGTTCTTCTCCCACTCGAGGTTCTTGTCGGAGATCAGGTCGAAGCTCGTGATGCGCGGCTTGTCCGCGGGGATCTCGGTCTTCGCGATGTAGCCGCCGCACGCGAACTGATAGAAGTCGTCGCACGGGTCGGCGGTGCGATCGAGGTTGTCGGGGTTGATGCCGATCGCCGCGAGCGTCTTCGTCGTCACCGGCTTGGCCGGCGCGCTCGGAGTTGCATCGGCGACGGGCGTTTCGGCGGACGGTCCCACCGGCGCCGGTGGCGCGGGCGGAGTCGTCGGCGCCGAGGTGCTCGTCGAACCGCACGCGGCCGCGAGCAAAACCAGCGAGAACGAGAGGGCGGTCTTCATGGCGCGTGGCGTACCACGACGCGAACCACGGCCGCACCACCGTCGGCCGTGCGACACCTGCGACAGTATTATTTCTTCACGAGACGCTCGAGCGCGGGCTGCTCGTGCTCCATCTGTTTGATGCACTGCGCCGATTTCTCGAAGCCGCGTTTGATGTCGTCGAACTTGCCCTCGTAGGGCTTCACGAGCGCGGCGAACGCATCGCGATGCGCGGCGTCGCACGCGAGGCCGGCGAGCGCGCCGGTCAGCCAGCCCTGTTCGTCGTCGCGCAGCCGCGGCATGAGCTCGGCGAGATGCGCCTTCAAGAACTCGATCGCGAGATCACGCGTCTCGTAGCGGCTGGCCTCGTAAACCACGAGCCGCCACGTGTCGCGAATGTCGAGGTCGTGGCCGAGCACGAGGTCGAGTGCCTTCTGTGCGAGCTCCGGCGTGCGAAATCCACCGAGGCCGTTGATGATCGTCCCGCGGTCGCTGACGCTCGACGTCGCCTTTGCAGCAGCCGCGTAGCGATCGAAGCGCGCGGCATCGCCGACTTCGGCCGCGGCCTGCAATGCCGCGACGACGAGCCCGTCGTCGAGCTTCGTGTGCTTCGCGAGCCACTCGTCGGCGACCTTGACGCCTTGCTTCGCGAACGCGGGATCGGAATCGGCGACGAGCGAGACCACTTGCTCGCGCAGCTTTTCGCGATCGTCGCTATCGCCGGGTGCGCGCTTCCACGATAACGCGCGCGCGAGGTTGCCGAAATTCGCGATACGCCAATGCTTGGCGGCGGCGTAGAACGCAGCGTCGAACGAGTCGGTGCGAAACTGCGCATTGTCGACCGCCCACAGCGCGACGACCGGATCCGGATCGGCCACGAGCTTCGCCGCGCGCCCGATCGCGACGTCGATCGCCAGCTGCTCGCGCGACACCATCGAGCGTAGATCCGACAGCGCCATCCGCTTCTCGGTGCCCGATAGCTTCGCGGCGTCGAGTAGCTTCGGATCGATGACCGAGCGGTAGTAGCCGCTCGCGCTGTCGTTCGGCTCGATCCATGCCGGGCACTTGTCGACCGAGATCGAATCGGTCGTCGTGCATGCGCGTTGCGAGTGCGCCGCGTCGCCGAAGCGCACGCATACCGGAATCGGCCACGTGTAGAACTTCGTCGGCGGTGGATGCGTGCCGGCGGGGAACGAGCGCGCTTTCGCGATCGCGAGGTGATCCTTGTCGCACGTGATGGTCACGACCGGCACACCCGGCTGATGGATGTACGTGTCGAACGCGATCGCGACGGCATCGCCGAGCGCCGCGCGCATCTCGTTGACGAAGTCGCGATCGTCGGCGTTGCCGCTCGCGTGCTTGCGAATGTAGCCGCGGATGAACGTCTGCCACTTGTCGGCGCCGACGAACGCTTCGCACGCATGGATGATCGATGCGCCCTTGAAATACGTGATCGCGTTGTCGAACGAGCCCTCGATCTGATCGTTGCTCGTGATCTCGCGGTGGATCGGCTTGACCGACACTGTCTCGTCGGCCGACATGCCGGACATCGCCTCGCCGAGCCGCCAATCGAGCACGTGCCACTTCGGCATCACGGCGTCGGTGATGATCTTGTCGAGCCACTCGCCGAGCGCTTCGTTGAGCCAGATGTCGTCCCACCACTTCATGGTGACGAGATCGCCGAACCAGTAGTGACCGAGCTCGTGCGCGGCGGTGTTCGTGTAGCGCTCTTCGCGATCGCGCGTGTCTTGCTCGGGCTTGATCAGCGTGAGCGGCTGGCCGAGCGCGACGATGCCGGGGTGCTCCATCGTTCCCCAGAACCGCGGCACGACCGCGACGTCGAGCTTGACGAACGGATACGGCATGTCGAAGTAATCTTCGAGCGCGCCGACGATGTGCGGCGTGACTTGCTTCGCGAAGCCGAGCTCGTCGGTGTGGCCCTTCGGCACGACGAAGCGCACCGGCGTGTTCGCGCGGCCCGCGAGCCCGTCGTCGATCACGTCGAACGGACCGACGACGAACGCGACGAGGTAGCTCGGCAGCGGCTTGCTCTCGGCGAGCTCGACGCGCTTGCCGCCGTTGGTTTCGGCCGTCTCCTTCGCGACCGGCGCGTTGCCGAGCGCGACGTCGTGCTCGCGGACGTGGAACACGAGCGTCCACGGGATCTTGAAGCTCGGATCGTCGAAGCACGGGAACGCACGGCGCGCATCGATCGGCTCGAAGAACGTGTACGCGTACGACTCGTTGCCTTCGGCCGCGGAATAGAGCCCGCGTGAATGGTCCTTGTCGATCGGCGCCTCGAACTTCGCGTCGATCGCGAGTGGGCCGAGCGGAAACTCGGCATCGGCGACGAGCCCGATCACGTCGCCGTGTTGAATGACCCGCACCGGCTTGCCGGCGAGCATCGCGTCGTGGACGTGCAGGTCGGTCGCGTTCATCCACACGACGCGCGTCGGCTTGGTAACGTTCGCGTCGACGTGAATCGCGCCGGCGGCGCTCGCCTGCGTCGGATCGATCGTCAGCTCGATCGTCTGGTGCGTCGGCATCACGTCGGTCGGCAGCCGAAACGTCGGCGGCGACGGATCGGGCAGCTTCGCGAGCTCCGCGGTGGGTTGCGGTGGTGGAGTCGCCGGCGTGGCCGTCAACGGTGGTGATCCGGAGCACCCAACAACGATGAAGCTAGCGGCGATCAGCGTGCGCATCGCCGCGAGTATCGGCACAATTCGCGGTACGGTCACGCCGATGTTCTGCCTTTGAATGCAACGGCGGTCCGGCGTCGCCGGATCACGCAACTGCGGCTGACCGGCTGATCTCCAGCTGCGCGACGCCGCGCTGGAGATTTCATGTTCGAGCTCGACAAGCAGTTGGAAAAAGTCGTCGCGGTCGCCGCGGCAAACGCGGTTGAAGTCGATCGCACGTCCGAGTTCCCGGCGAAGGCGATCGAAGCCTTCGCGGCCAGCGGTCTCGCCGGCATGTGCAGCGCGACGGCCGTCGGCGGCGCCGGCCTCGGTCTGGCCGAGGCGTCGCGCGTGGTCGAGCGGCTCGCGCGCGAGTGCGCATCGACCGCGATGATCGCGTGCATGCACTACAGCGGCACCGCGGTGATCGAAGCGCACGGCGCCGAAGACGTTCGCCGCGCGATCGCCGGCGGCAAGCACCTCACCACGCTCGCGTTCTCCGAAGCCGGATCGCGCAGCCAGTTCTGGGCATCGCTCGGCACCGCGACCAGCGATGGCAGCAACGCTCGGCTCACCGGCAAGAAGTCGTGGGTGACCTCCGCGCATCGCGCCGATAGTTATGTGTGGTCGAGCAAGCCGGTGGCCGGCAGCGAAATGTCGACGCTGTGGCTCGTGCCGCGCGCGACGGCCGGCCTGCGGATCGAAGGCACGTTCGACGGCCTCGGCTTGCGTGGCAACGACTCTTCGCCGATCACCGCCGAAGCGGCGAGCATCCCGGCGAGCAATCGGCTCGGCGACGACGGCGCCGGCTTCGGCATCATGATGGGCGTCGTGCTGCCGTGGTTCGACGTGCTGTCGGCGAGCGTTTCGGCGGGTCTGATGGAGACCGCCGTCGAGCGCACCGCGAAGCACGCGGGTGCGACGACGTTCCAGCACGCCGGCTCGTCGGTCGCCGACCTGCCGACGGTGCGCGCGTTCATCGCGCGCATGCGCATCAAGACCGATCAGACCAAGGCGCTCAACGCCGATACGCTCGCGGCGATGGGCGGCAAGCGGCCCGATACGATGCTGCGCGTGCTCGAATGCAAGGCTGCCGCCGGCGAAGCCGCCGCCGAGGTCACCGATCTCGCGATGCGCGTGTGCGGCGGCGCCGCGTTCCGCAAAGAAGTCGGCGTCGAGCGCGTGTTCCGCGACGCGCGCGCGGCGCTGGTGATGGCCCCGACCACCGACGTGCTCTACGACTTCATCGGCAAGGCCGTCTGCGGCCTCCCGCTGTTCTAGCCATGCGCGAGCTCATCCTCGGCGCCGTTGCCTACGATGCGAAGGTCATCCCGATCTGGGACGGGTTTCGCGCGTGGTTTGCCAAGCGCGGCCTGCCGTTCGACTACGTGCTGTACACCAACTACGAACGCCAGGTCGAAGACCACGTGCGCGGCGAGCTCGACGTCGCGTGGAATTCGCCGCTCGCGTGGCTGCAGACCGTGCAGCGCAACCCGAGCGCGCGCGCGGTCGCGATGCGCGACACCGATCGCGATCTCACGAGCGTCGTGCTCGTGCGCGCCGACGCTCCGTATCGCGCACTCCCCGATCTGCGCGGCAAGCGCGTCGGTGTCGGCGCCGGCGATTCTCCGCAGGCAACGTTGATTCCGCTCGGCGCGTTCGCCGAAGCCGGCGTCGACGTCGACGCGGTCAAGCACGACGTGCTGCTCGGCAAGCACGGCGATCACGTCGGCGGCGAGCGCGTCGCGGTGAAGGCGTTGCTCGCGGGCGACGTCGATGCCGCGTGCATCATCGACGGCAATCGCCTCGCGTTCGCAAACGATGGCACGCTGCCGCCGGGATCGACGCGCGTGTTGCACCACACCGGCGCCTACGACCATTGCAACATGACCGTGCTCGAACACACCGCGGCGATCGCGCGATTCACCGAGCTCTTGCTCGGCATGGATTACGCCGATCCCGAGGCGCGTCCGTTGCTCGACATGGAGGGCCTGACGAAGTGGCTGCCCGGCCGCACGTCGGGCTACGCGCTGCTCGAGCGCGCGGTGAAGCGGCTCGCGTGAACGTCGTCGACCTCGGCGAGCTCGGCCTCGACGAAGGTGCGCAGCTGCTCGTCAAGCGCGCGCTGTCATCGGCCGATCGCGTGCGCGTGGTCGGCACGTCGCCGACGCTCGCGATCGATCTGCCGGCGTGGTGTCGCGCGCGCGGCCATGCGTTCGCCGATGGCGTCGTCACGCGCGGCACCGCCGATCGCACGGTCGGCGCCGAGCGCGCGGGATCGATCGATGTCGCGGTCGATGATCCGCCCGCGCGATGGGGGCTCGCCGCGCGCGGGTCCCTCGTCGAGGCCGGCGCCCCGAGCTTCGAGATCGATCTGACGCTGTCGCACAAACCAAACGTCTGGGCCGACGAAGCCGCGCGGCTCTACGCGCAAGCCGCGGCGGCGCAGTGGGATCCGGCGACGGCGATTCCGTGGTCCGCGCCGATCGTGCATCCCGACGAGGTCGAAGACGCGATCGTGCAGATCATGACGTACTTGATCGAGAACGAGACGGCCGCGCTGCTCGTGCCGGCGCGCTTCCTGGCCAAGCTCCATCCGCACTTTCGCGAGGTGATGCAGCTGCTCGCGATCCAGGCCGCCGACGAAGCGCGCCACATCGAGGTGTTCACGCGGCGGGCGCAGCTCCGGCGCGATCAGCTCGGCTTGTCGACCGCGGGTGGCCAAGCCTCGCTCGCGACGCTGTTCGACGAGCCCGACTTCGCGATCGCGAGCTTCTTGCTCGCGGTGCTCGGCGAAGGCAGCTTCCTCACGCTGCTGTGGTTCATCCGCGATCACGCGCCCGACGAATGCACCCGCGAGGTCGCGCGGCTGGCGGCGCAGGACGAAGCGCGCCACGTCGCGTTCGGGCTCGCCCATCTCGCACGTCACGCGCAGCTCGATCCCGATCTGCACGGCCGGCTGGCAGCCGCGATCGAGCGCCGCCACGCCGCGCTCGCCCACACGAGCGGGCTCAACGAGCCGGTGTTCGACGCGCTCGTGCTGCTCGCCGCCGGCTCGTGGGAGCCCGCCGACCTTCGCCGCGGCCACCTCGCCGTCGTGAAGCTCGTCGCCGATATGGATGCCGGCCGGCGCTCGAGGCTGGCGCGGCTGGGCTTTGCGCCGGGCGATGCCGAGCGGCTATCCGCGTTGCACACACGAAATTTCATGTGACGGCATGTGAACACCCGTTGCCGTGGCAAGCTCGCGGCCCAACCGTGATCGCAATGCGCTTGGTGTGGATTCTCGCGTTGGTCGCCGGCTGTGCGACATCGTATTCGTATCGGTTCGACCCGGTCGCGAACGGCTCGGCGAGCGCGTTCGAAGACGACGCGATCAAAGCCGATCTGCACGTCGCCGACGACTCGCTCCAGCTCGATCTGCAGAACAAGACCGACCAGATCCTGCAGGTCGAGTGGAACAAGATCTCGCTCGATCGCGGCGACGGCACGACCACGCGGCTCCACCCGGCCAGCGACCTCGGCTGGGTCGAGCCCGGCAACACGGCCGTCGCGCAGCTCGTGCCGGTCGCGTTTCCGCAAACCGGCTCGGCGGCGGCCGCGTATCAAGGCCGCACGCTCGAGCTCGCGGTGCCGATGGTCGTGCGCCACGAATCGAAGACGTATCGCTTCGCCGTGCTCGTTCACGTCCAGGCTCGTTAGGAACCACATGCGCCATACCTTGTTCGCGTGCTTGCTCGCCGCCGGATGTGCTCCGGCCGCATTGCCGCTGCCGATGACCGCGGCGCAAGCCGCCGACGATCACAGCGGCGCCGCGCTCGTCGCGTATCTCTCGCAACCCGACGCGAACGCCGGCCTCTGCGCGATCTCGCCCGACGCCGGCCATCTCCACGCGTTCACGCCCGACGAGCGCGACGCGTTCGTCGCCGGCTTGAAGGACGGCAAGATCCAGCCCGCGCTGTGGAAGAAGTGCGCGAAGCAGCTCGCGCTTCACCTCGGCGACGACGATCGCGCGTCGCTGTTCGACGCCGCACTCGACGCGTACAGCGCGCTCTTGCACGGCAGGCTCGATAGCGATCCGGCGGCGGTCGAGCGCGCACAAGCCGTGCAGCGGTTCTACGTCGATCGCCGCGCCGGCAGCGACGCGCACGCGGCGAACGTGCAGGCGTTGACATCGAACCTGCGCGAGTCGATCGACAAGAAGAAGCTCGGCCGCATCGCGACGCAGCTCGGCCAAGAGCTGCTCGACACGCTCGAGATCGAGCACGGCAACTATCGCGGCACCCCGGTCGACGAAGCCGCGATGGATCGACTCGCCGCCGATGGCAACGAGCTCACGCTGCGCCGGTTCGCCGATCGGCTGCCGACCGAGCAGCTGCGCGACGAAGCGCAGCGCCGGCTCGTCCGCATTCACATCAAGCTGTCGCCGTTCCCCGAGGTGCAGAACGGCGGCGCGATGCTCGAAGCGAAAGTGCTGCAATACGGCTTCAATGCCGTCGATCTCGCGGCGCACCCGGTCACGCGCGCGTGGTTCGACGCCGGCCACGTGCCGAAGCGCGACATCGTCGTGCAACAGCACGTGTTGCAGCGCAGCGCGACGCTGCTCGGCGCCGCGCAAGGCCGCGCCACGTTGTCGGTCGTGCCCGAGCTGCCGCTGCACGGCGCGCTGATCGCGCAGCTCGATGGAATCTCACGGCCGATCACGGTGTGCGGCGCCGCGAAGGATCTCGATCCGTCGCCGTGCATTGCGCCCGGCGAGCTGTCGTCGTCGAACATGTTCGTCGAGCTCGACGGCGGCAAGCTGCGCGTCGCCGACGAGCTCGCCGCCAGCGCGCTGCTACCGCTCGCCGAGCAAACGACGTTCGCGGTCGGCGTGCAGATCGGCAAGGGGCCGGCCGCGAGCTTCGCGTGGGGCCTGCACTTCGAGCGGCCCGACGATCTCGTGTTCGCCGGCGCGGGCAACGGCGGTCGCGGGCCGGATCTGATCGTGCGCGTCGCCGACCCGAACGCCGATCGCGTCAGCTACGACGTCGACGAGGGCGGCCGCGATTACCTCGCGTTCGTCGAGCGCAGCGATGTCGCGAGCTATCGCGTCGGCAGCCGCGGTGGCGCCGGCTACGACGGCGCATCCGGCTCGTCGGGCACATCCGGCTCGAGCGGCGGCGAATGTCAGAACGGCGGCGACGGCGGGCCCGGCGGCGACGGCGACGATGGCGGCAACGGCGGCAATGGGGGCAACGTCGCGGTGCAGATGTCGTGTCGCGCGGGCGCCACCGACTGCACGCAGCTCGAAGCGCTCGTGCAAGACACGATCGTCAGCATCGGCGGCGACGGTGGCCGTGGCGGCATGGGCGGCGCCGGCGGCGCGGGTGGTGCGGGCGGCAGCTCGCGCGCGCCGACGACGCACACCGACTCCGACGGCAACACGGTCGTCGACGATCCCGGCTGCAGCGGCGGCTCGAGCGGATCGACCGGCACGAGCGGCATGGATGGTCGCGGCGGCACGCCGGGACGGCCCGGCAGCGTGACGTTCTGACTTACTTCGCGAACTTGTCGGCCTTGCGCTGGCCGAACAGCATCTTCTGCTCGAGGTGCGCGCGCAGCGCGACGTAGAAATCCTTGAGGAACCGCTCGCTGCTCTCGATGCGCCCGACGTAGCCGAGCTTCTCGCGGATCTTGTCGCACACGACGGAGACGGACTCGTAGTAGCCCGCCTTGCTCTGATCCTGGCGCAGCACATCCTCGAGAACTTGCAGCTCGTAGATGCCGTAGATCGCGAGCTGGTCATCGGAGAACGTGAAGCTCGGCTGCACGACCGCGCGGCGCTGCATCGAGACCTGCGCCTCGCGGACGAGGTCGGGCAACAGCACGATCTTGGGCTGGCGCACGACGCGCGTGCCGCCGATGAGGTCGCCGATGCGCAGCCTGTCCTTGTTGAACAGCGGCATCAGCAGGAACACGAACGTCCACGCGCCGGCGATCAGCAGCGCCCAACCCGGCGCGTCGGGCCACATCATGCGGTTGAGGATCAGAAACCGCAGCGGCGTCCAGACTTCGAGCTCGCGCACGAGGTTGCGCGCGAGCACGGCGCCGGTATCGAGCTGGCCGCCGCGCGCGTCGATCACGCGAATGCCGATCTTGCGCTTGCCGGGCGTCTGGCCCTGCCAGCGGATCTCGAAGAACGCGAAGTAGAAGTTCTGGATCAAGAACTCGAGGATGATCAGGATCGGCTTGAGCAGCTCGCTCGACATGCCGGCGTAGCCGAACGCGAGCGCGATCGCGATCAGGATCGCCGCTTGGATCACGACGTCGAGCAGGAACGCGGCCGCGCGATCGCCGGCGCCGGCGAGCTCGAACCCGATCGGCACACCTTCGGGCGTGACGATGTCGCGCATCATCGCGGTGCGCTCGCCTTGGCGAGCACGCGGCGACATCAGCGTGTCGGCGTTGCTCACGGCGCGCGCTCCATCGAGCCGCGCTTGCGACCGCACCAGCCGAAGTACCAGGTCCAGAACACCGCCGTCGCGCCGGCGACCGCGAAGCGAATCGGCACGCTCGTGACGGTCTGGCGAAAGATGCCTTCGATCATGCCCGCGATGAACAGCATCAGCACGGCGCCGATCACGATCACGGCGGCGGGCCGGCCCATCTCGCGCAGGCTATCGAGGCGCGGCCGCGAGCCGGCGAACACGAGGCCGTGCGCGAGCATCAAGCCGGCGGCACCGCACAAGATCACCGCCGACAGCTCGGTCACGCCGTGCGGTAACAACCACGCCCATATGTCGACACCCAATCCTCTCGACGTGTACAGCTCGACGAACGCGCCGAGCACGAGCCCGTTGTAAAACAACAACAGCAGCGTCGGTAACCCGGCCACGAAGCCGAGCGCGAACGCGAGGATGCCGATCCGCGAGTTGTGCGAGAACAAGAATGCCGCGAACGTCGCGAGCACGCCGGATGCGTTTTCGTGGTGATAGAGGCCTTCGCGCAGCTCGGTCGTCGTCGAAGCAGGCGTGCGGCCCTCCGACATGTCGCCGACGAACGAGTAGTAGTAGTCGGCATCGTGCTTCGTCAGCGAGTACGAGGCGACCGCGCCGGCGATCGTGATCAGCAGCGACACGATGATGTGCCACTTCGCGCGGCGCACCGTCGAAGGCAGCCGCCACAAGAAGAAGTCGGCGAGCTGGCGCCGCACGTGCTGGCGCGTGCCGTAGACCACGAAGTACGCGCGGCCGACGAGGCTCTCGAGATATTCGACGAGCGCACGGTCGAGCGAGATCGAACGCGCGACCGACAGCGACGACAGCGTCGCGCGGTACAAGTGCGGCAAGCGCGCGAGCGCATCGGCGCCGAGCGCGCGCAGGCCCTTGTCATCGGCGAACGCGATGATCGCTTCGAGCTCGTTCCACGTGACCTCGCGCTCGCGACGAAATTCGACGCTCTTCATCAGCATCAGAACAGCTCCCTGCGCTTGATCTCGATGTAGCGATTGACGAGCGCCATCGAAAACTCGCCGGGCGTCGCATCGATGCAAAACGCGCCGGCTCGGCGCAACCGTTCGAGCACGACCTCGCGCTCGCGCGCGAAATCGGTCGCGACCACCGCTTGGTGTAGCGATTCGAGATCGGTCGGGCGAGCGAGCGCGCGCGAATCGACCTGCGGATCCTTGACCGCGACGAACAGCACGAGGTGCTTGCGCGCGAGCCGCGTGATGTTCTCGATCATCAGCTCCGCGGTGACGGTGTCGAGAAAATCGGTGAACAGCACGACGAGCGAGCGGCGCTTGAGCCGCGTCGACAGATCGGCGAGCGTGAGCGTGAAGTTGGTCTCGACGCGGCGATAATCGATCTCGGCCGACAGCGCCTGCAGTCGCGCGAACGCGTGCATGCCGCCCTGCGGCTCGGCCCACGTGCGGATCTTCTCGTCGAAGCCGAGCAGGCCGACGCGATCGCCGGTGCGCAGACAGAACCAGCTGAGCAACAACGATGCGTTGATCGCGTGATCGAGCTTGGGCACGCCTGCGACCGGCTCGGCCATCAGCTGACCGGCATCGACGGCGAGTACGACCTGATGGTTGCGCTCGGCGCGGAACTCCTGGCACAGCAGCTTGCGGTGGCGCGCCGATGACTTCCAATCGATCGCGCGATGATCGAGGCCGGGCACGTATTCGCGCAGCGACTCGAACTCGGTGCCGTCGCCGAGATAGCGCTCGACCTTGAGGCCCGCCATGAACGAGCGATCGGCGAACATGCGCAGCGCGATCGCGCGCACGGCGCCGAGGTTCGGCACCACGCCGATCTTCTTGTCGACCGGCAGCGCGACGCGGCGCTCGAGCAGGCCGAGCGGGCCGCTCCAGCGCAAGTGCAGCGCGGTGATGCCGTGATCGCCGCGCCGGCGCGGCACGAGCGGCAGCCGGATCGTCGACGACGCGCCCGTGGCGCCCGGCTGCAGGATCGTCTGCATCGCAGGCTGTGGCGCGAGATCGTCGTCGAGCTCGGCGAGCAATTCGATCGCGGCGGCGCGGCGCCAGCGCGCGGTGATCGCGAGCTCGGCGGTGCCCGATTCGCCGATGAACAGCTGCTCGGGCAGCTTGCTATCGACGCGCAGGCGCCGCTTCGGCAGGCCGAGCACGAAGTCGACGCCGAGCAACAGGAACGCCGCGCCGAGATAGGCGATCCAGATCGTCCACAGCCGCGCGGAGATCGCCACGCCGACCAGCGACAGCGGCAGGCCGGCGAGGAACACGATCAGGGCGCGGAGGGTCGGACGCATCTGGGTGTTAGTGCGTTTTGATCATCGCGGCGCCGGAACCTGCTCGACGATCTGCTTGACGACTTGCTCGGTGGTGAGGCCTTCGATTTCGGCGCCGGGCGCGAGCACGATGCGGTGGCGAAGCGCCGGCACGGCGAGCGCCTTGATGTCGTCGGGGAGCACGAAGTCGCGACCGGCCATCGCGGCGTACGCGCGCGCGGCCGTCGTCAACATCGTCGCGGCGCGCGGCGAGGCGCCGTACGAGATGCTCGCCCGCTCGCGCGTCGCGCGCACGAGATCGACGATGTAGTCGACGATCGCGTCGCTGAGCCGGATCTGCGCGATCGCGGCGCGCATCGCGGCGATCGTGCCGAGATCCGCGACCGGGTGCAGATCGAAGTCGGAGAGCTTCGGCATGGTCGTGCGATGGCCGTGGCGATGCACGATCGCGCGCTCTTCGTCGCGCGTCGGATAGCCGACGACGACCTTGAACAAGAACCGATCGAGCTGCGCTTCAGGCAACGGATACGTGCCTTCTTGCTCGATCGGATTCTGCGTCGCGATGACCATGAAGCCATCGCCGAGCTCGTGCGTCGCGGTGTCGATCGTGACCGCGCGCTCGGCCATCGCCTGCAGCAGCGCGGCTTGCGTCTTCGGCGGCGTGCGGTTGATCTCGTCGGCGAGGAGCAGCTCGGTAAAGATCGGGCCCTTCGTCAGCGCGAACGTGTTGCTCTGGAAGTTGAAAAGGTTCGTGCCGATGATGTCGCCGGGCATGAGATCCGGCGTGAACTGCACGCGGCCGAACGCGAGCGACAAGCTCGATGCGAACGCGCGGGCGAGCAGCGTCTTGGCGACGCCGGGCACGCCTTCGAACAGCACGTGGCCCTCCGACAACAGCGAGACCAACAGCAGATCGATCGCGTGATCCTGGCCGACCACCACGCGTTGAACTTGCTCGCGCAGGCGAGCTGAGATTTCACGAACGGTTGCGAGATCCATGCATCATCTCCATGCGCCAGCGGTAGATCCGATCCGCGAGCTCGACGACGCGCTGGGGCGCCGGCGATGCGGTCATGACTTCGTGCTCGAGCTCGGTGAGTGGAATCGTGCCCAGGCGCACGGCTCGCATGCGCTCGAGCCATTCGGTCTGCGCGACCGGCGACAGGTTCGCCGGCGCGTGCAGCGCGTGCTTGACCTGCGCGATGTTGGCTCCGAGGTAGCGGCGCAGCGCGTCGACGTGATGGCCGCCGAAGCAGAGCAGGGCGGCCGTGTTCGCGATCAAGAAGTCCTTGCCGGGCGCGAGTGGTGGCGGCGATGCGCGGTTCGGCCCGAAGCGCACCATCGCGGCCCACACCGCGAGCAGCGCGCACACGATGACCTGGATCGTCGCGAGCACGAGCGGAAAGCTGAACAGCGCGGCGAACAGGCTCGGCGTTTGCGCGCGGCCGTGCACGGTCTCGTCGAACACGACCGGGCCGTCGTGGCGCAGCCGATCGATCAGCTGCAGTGCGAGCTGCGCGTTTTGCGGCCGGCGCAACCCGAAGTTGGAGATCACGTCGGGATCGGCGAGCACGTAGATGTCTTTGCCGCCGCGCGTGAAGTGGCCTAGCAGCGCGCGCTCGCCCATATAGATGTCGGCGGTCACCGCGCTCGCAGAAATCGTTTGCGGCCGGTCGATGAACGGTGCGGGCAGATCGGTCGATCGCCAGTACAGCGCGTGGGTATCGCGGGCGAGCCCGCTGTCCTCGATGCCGATCGCGTTCGCGACGCGCTCGACCTCGGCTTCGGGCAGCAGATCGGCGGATTCGATCCAGCCTTCACCTTGCTGCGCGAAGCCGTACCACTTCGGCAGTACGACGAGCACGTTTGCCGCGTCGTCGATCATCGCGGTGAGTCGATCGACTTTGTCGTCGCCGAGCTGCGGCTCGGCAAGCACGAGCAGGCCGTGCGCGGATTTCTGCGCCGACGCGTTGTGGCTGACGACGACCGGCACGTCGAGCTTCTCGAGCATGCCGATCAGCGCGCGGTGGCCGATCGCCGAGCGCGAGTAGCCGTTCGCGCCGGCGGTCGCGTGCTCGGCGGGATCGCTGCCGAGGACCGTGAGCACGACCGTGACGACGAGCGAGATCACCGCGACGCTGGTCACGACCCACAGCGTCGTCTTCGAGAACGGGTTGGTCATCGCCGTGGCGCCACCGCGCCGCCGCGAAATGCCGCGGCGAACACCTGGAACTGCGCGCGGCAGCGGACGTAGTCGGCTTCGCTCGCGTCGTCGTCGCCGAAGTGCGTGAGCTCGACCGCGGTGATCAGGCCCGCCAGCGCGTCGCGCGCGTCGGCCAGCAGCGGCACGCGGCCGAGGATCTCGCGGCTCGTCATCGCGGGCGCGACGCGCACCGACGCCGTGCGCGCGAGCTCTTGCAACGTGCGTAACAGCAGCGTGTGAATCGCCTCGCGATATTCACCGCGGTGAGCGAGCTCTTCCGCGTCGCCGAGCGGCCGTTCGATCACGGCGAGATCCGGCGCGGCCGGCGCGGCTTCGCCTTGCGCGATCGCCGCTTCGTCGCCGCCGTACTTGAGCAGCTCCGTCGCCATCCAGAACAGCAGCAGCGCGACGGCAAACACGATGCCGCCCCACAAGATGTACGACAACAGCGTGCTGCCTGCAGTCGGCTGATCGCGTTCGAGATCGCGCGTGTCGATGTAGCGAATCTCGCGCTGATGCTCGCGCGCGAGGACTTGCCCGCTGCCTTCGCCGCTGCCGTCGCCCGGCAACGTCGGCTGATAATCGTCGGTGAGGACGGCTTCGCGCGCCTGTTCGATCGCGCGCGAGTCGATCGTACTGCGCACCGCCTCGGGCGCTGCTGCGCGCCCGGCGTCCGCCGGGCTTGCGCTCGTACTGCGCACCGCCTCCGGCGCTGCTGCGCGCCCGGCGTCCGCCGGGCTGGGCACGGCCTCGGGCGGCGTTGCGTGTACGGCCCCGCCGACCGCCACCGCGACGCACACCGCCAACACGATCCGGCGCACGCCGCGAGCTTCGCACAAAATGCGATCGATTAGCCGGCTTGCACCATCGAGACTTCGAGCGAGATTTTCACCTGCTCGCCGACGAGCACGCCGCCGGTCTCGAGCGCTTGGTTCCAACCCAAACCGAAGTCTTTGCGGTTGATCTTCGTGTGAGCCGACGCGCCGACGCGCGTGTTCCCCCACGGGTCCTTGCCGGCCTTCGACAGCTCTTCGATCTCGAGCGTGACCTCCTTGGTGACGCCGTGGATGGTCAGGTCGCCGGTCGCGCTGTAGCCGTCGTCGCTCTTCGCGACCTTCTTCGACTTGAACGCGATGGTCGGAAACTTCTCGACGTCGAAGAAATCGGCGCTGCGCAGGTGCGCGTCGCGCTTCTCGTCGCGCGTGTCGACCGACGCCGTTTCGATCGTCGCGTCGAAGCTGCCGCCGTCCGGATGAGCCGGATCGAAGTCCGCCGAGCCGGTGAGCTTGCTGAAGCGGCCCTTGACGTTGGTGATCATGAGGTGGCGGACGGTGAACTCCGCCGTGGAGTGAGACGCATCGATGTTCCAGCGCATGCCCAGAAACTGCGCCTAGCGATGCGATTCCACAAGAAGCAACAACGCAACTCCTTGTTGCTAAGATGACAACGTGGATTACAACGATCTCGCCTTGTTCACGCGCGTCGTCGAGCGCGGCAGCTTCACCGCCGCGGCGCAGGCCGCCGGCTTGCCGAAGTCGTCGGTCACGCGCAGCATCGCGCGGCTCGAGCGCGCGCTCGGCGTTCGCCTGATCCAGCGCACGACGCGGCAGCGCGGCGTCACCGATGCCGGCCGCGAGCTCTACGAGCGCGTGCGCGGCGCGGTCGCCGCGATCGAAGAAGCGAGCGAAGCGATCCGCGAGCAAGGCCACGAGCCGCGCGGCGTGGTTCGTATCTCGGCGTTGCCCGACGTCGATCTGATGGGCGTGCCCGAGCTGCTCGCGCAGCTGCACGGCAAGCTGCCATCGATCCACGTCGAGCTCTCGCTCAGCGGCCGCATCATCGATCTCGTCGCCGACGGGTTCGATCTCGCGATCCGCGCCGGCCGGCTCGGTGACTCGTCGCTGATCGCGAAGAAGGTCGGCAACACGCACACCGCGCTGTACGCGGCGAAGGCGTACTTGAAGAAGCGCGGCAAACCGAAAGCGCTCGCCGATCTGAAGGCGCACGATTGCGTGCTGTTTCGCGGCAAGAACGGGCGTGCGCGCTGGGCGTTCGAAGGCGACGGCGAGGTCGAGATCGACGGCGTGCTCGGCACCGATGACTTCGGCTTTCTGGCGCGCGCCCTCGAGGCCGGCATGGGCATCGGGCCGCTGCCGATGTTCATGGCGGATCGGCTCGAGCTCGAGCGCGTGCTGCCCGACCACACGATGGCCGGCGGACCGGTCCACGTCGTGATGCCATCGGCGAGCTACGTGCCGGCGCGCGTGACCGCCGTGCGCGACGCGCTGGTCGCACACCTCCAGCAGGTGCTCGCGGGATAACGTGTTAACGTGGCGCGATGCGGGATTGGCGGGTTGGTGGTGGAACGTTGGCGGACGGGCACGATGCCGACGCGGCGACGCCGGCGCCGGGCAAACAAACGCTCGTCGGCGATATGCAGCTCGCGCAGGGCGGCATGGCGACGAGCGAAGGCGGCCAGTTGTTCAGCGGCCCCGATCCGGCGATGACGGCGACCATCCCGAGCGTCGCGACGCCCGACAAGAAGACCGACAAGAACTACGAAGACTCGATGGGCGTCACGAAGGCCATCACCGACAAGGCGATGGTTCCGGTCGACGGTGTCAACGGCAAGAGCTTCGTCGCGAAGGGCATCGCCGGTCACAAAGATGGCACCGTCACGTTCACGTTCGATCGCGCGTTCCTCGGCACCTACGACTACGCGGCTGCCGGCAAGAAGGTGCTGGGCGTTCACGTCGCGATTTCGGCGGCGCTGGCGGGCTGCGGCGAGCACAAAGACGTCAAGCTCATCCAAGTGCTCCGCAACTTCACGAAAACGGCCGGCGCGGTGACCGCGGCCGACCCGGGAACCGCGAAGCGGCGCGAGCGTTCTGGAACCAGCGATGCGAACGCCAAATCGAAAGGCTGGCGCGTCGACGGTCTCGATTCCGACACGACGCCGTTCTACGTCTCGGACGATTTGTACGGCAACCATGGCTCCGACACCGAAGCGGCGAAGCTGCGCGACACGCCCGGCAACTGGGACACCGATCGCAACGTCGGCAAAGAATTCCGGACCTGCGCCGTGTCGTACGCCAACGGTGCGGGTGTCGTGCTCGCGTGCGTCGATTGGGGCTACTACATCGACGATGCGGGTAAGGCGTCGTTTTACCCGGCGACGCCGACGGCCTACGCGGGCGCGGTTTCCGAGCTCACCGACGCGGCCGCGCGATGGGATGGCATCGCGGGCAACACCAAAGCCAACCTCAAGCCATGAGGCGCGCGCTCGCACTGGCGGTGCTCGCCGCCTGCTCCGCTCCCGGCCACGACTCGAAGGACTCGACGATGACGAACACCAGCTCCCCAACGAACGGCGATCTCGTCGCGCAGGTTCGCGCGGCTGTTACCGCGCACGTGCCGGTTGATTTGCTCGAAGCTCGGATCCGCGAAAAGCCGATCGTCGACACGACGAAGGGTTTCAAGCTCGACCAGCTCAAGCGCGTCAACTTCGTCGAAGATCCCGACCATCCCGACGAGCAACTCGCGCTCGCGAACGCACGGGCGATCATCTACTGGGATCGCCACGTCGCGGGCGACAGCAACCCGCACGTGGTCGGTGTCCAGCAACGATCCGACGGCACCACCGCGATCTTCTTCAGCGTGATTCTGCCGCCGTGACGCGATACGTGAGCTGCACCATGCCGCTCGTGTAGACATGCGAGCGCTCGAGCTTCAGCCGGTGCTCGCCTTCGCCGCCGGGAAATAGCCGGATGCCGCCGCCGAGCACGATCGGCAAGATTCCGACGGTGACATCGTCGATGAGATCGGCTGCGAAGAACTGCTGGATCACGTTGCCGCCATCGATGTAGACGCGCTTTGCCTCGCCGAGGCTCGCGATCACGGCGCGTGGATCGCCGGCGACGAATTGCTCGCCGTGGCCGCTCTCGTACTGCCGGTGCGTCATCACGACGACGCGCTTGTCGGCGTAGAACCAGCCGCCGAAACCCAAGACGGTTTCGTAGGTGCCGCGGCCGATCACGATCGCGTCGCAGGTCGCGATGAAGTCCGCGTAGCCGTTGGGCTCGGCCGCGAGATCGTGGATCTTCAGCCAATCGATGCCGCCGTCGGGCTTGGCGATGAACCCGTCGAGGCTTGTTGCAATGAAAACCGAGCATTGCGGACGCATCCGGTGAGCTTGCCGTGCTCGGAGCGACCGTGGTAGATCGCTGCGGCTCGGAATTTCCGAGCACAACTACTCACCGCGCCAGAGATCGCCGGCCGTGGCCCTTCGGGGTTTCCGGCGATCGATGAAGGCGCGGGTGGCAACCAACGACAAGGACTGAAAATGGAAACGATGGCAGAGGCGACCGGGCAAAACCCGATCAGCATGCGCGCGCTCCTCGAAGCGGGCGTTCACTTCGGACACAACACGGGTCGGTGGAACCCCAAGATGAAGCAGTTCATCTTCGGCGCCCGCAACGGCATCCACATCATCGACCTGCAGCATACGGTCAAGATGTTCCGCGCCGCGTTCAACGCGGTGGTCGACGCGACCGGCAAGGGCGAGACGATCCTGTTCGTCGGCACCAAGAAGCAGGCGCAAGACGTGATCGTCGAAGAGGCGACGCGCAGCGGCCAGCACTACGTGACGCAGCGCTGGCTCGGCGGCACGCTCACCAACTTCAAGACGGTGAAGGGCTCGCTCGAGCGCCTGCGCTCGCTCGAGAAGATGGAAGAGGACGGCACGCTGTTCGCGCTCACCAAGCGCGAGCAGGTGATGATCAAGCGCGACCGCGACAAGCTGATGAAGTCGCTCGGTGGCATCAAGGGCCTGAGCAAGCTGCCGGGCATGATGTTCGTGATCGATCCGCACAAAGAGCACATCGCGGTCGAAGAGGCGCGTCGCCTCGAGATCCCGGTCGTCGCGATCACCGACACCAACTGCGACCCGGATCAGATCGACTACGTCATCCCGGGCAACGACGACGCGATCCGCGCGATCAAGCTGTTTGCCGCGCGCATCGCCGATGCCGCGATCATCGGCGCGAAGGTCTGGAAGGAGACCGCACGTCACCGCGGCGCGAAAGAAGAGCAAGAGGGCGAGCGCGTCATCCACGTGTCGTCGGGCGGCGATGGTCCGCGCGTCGAGATGTCGACGGGCGGCGCGATGTTCAACCCCGAGGCTTCGGCCTCGCCGGACGCGACGGAGTAACGGCCATGGAAGTCACTGCGACGCTGATCAAAGACCTGCGCGAGCGCACCGGCGCCGGCATGTCGGACTGCAAGAAGGCGCTGACCGAAGTCGCCGGCGACATGGACAAGGCGATCGACTACCTGCGCACGAAGGGCCTCGCGAAGGCGGCCAAGAAGGCCGGCCGCGAAGCGACCGAAGGCGCCGTGGTCTCGTACATCCATGCCGGCGGCCGCATCGGCGTGCTCGTCGAGATCAACTGCGAGACCGACTTCGTCGCGCGCAACGAGGACTTCCAGGCGTTCACCCGCGACGTCGCGATGCAGATCGCGGCGATGGGCCCGCAGTTCGTCCGCAAGGACGAAGTCTCCGAAGACGTCGTCGCGCGCGAGCGCGAGGTGCTGCTCGCGAAGGCCAAAGAGAGCGGCAAGCCCGACGCCGTCGTCGCGAAGATGGTCGACGGTCAGATCTCGAAGTGGATGAAGGAGATCTGTCTGCTCGATCAGCCGTTCGTCAAAGACAACGACAAGACGATCGAGCAGCTCCAGCAGGAGCTGATCGCGAAGATCGGCGAGAACATCAAGGTTCGCCGCTTCGTGCGCTTCGAGCTCGGCGAGGGTCTCGAGAAGAAGAAGACCGACTTCGCCGCGGAAGTCGCGCAGCAAGCCGGCCTCGCCTGAGCGTGTGACTGCTTGCGGCGGCGCTAGTCGATAGCGTAGACGTTGCCGTCGGTGCTGCCGACGTAGATCACGCGGTCGCCGATCGCCGGTGATGACTGGATCTGGCCGAGTGCCGCGAGCTTCGCGACGCCGGCGACGAGCTCGTCGTAGAACGAGCCCGCAAACGCGGCATCGTAGTTCGGCGAGCCATCGGGCTTGGTGAATGCCTTCGCGTTCAGCTTCGCGCCGTCGGTCACGAAGCTCCACGCGACGCGCTTCGCATCGAGATCGATCGCGTCGAGCGTGCCGCGGTTGCTGCCGATGTAGAGCATCGAGCCGGCGATCGCGGGCGAGCTGAACATCGGCCATGTATGGAAGTCGAGCTCGAGCCGCTTCGCGCCGGTCTTCGCGTCGACGCCGTAGAGCTTGCCGGAATCCGAGGTCGCGAAGTAGATCACCTCGCCGCGCGCCGTCGCCGAGCCGACGACCCACGAGCCATGGTTCGACATCGTCCATAGCTTCGCGCCGGTCTTCGCATCGAGCGCGTAGAAGATCGAATCGCGGCAGCCGACGAGCACGCGGCCGCCGGTCACGAGCGCCGAAGCTTGAAAGCCCTGCTGGTTGTGGATCTGCGCATCGCGGCCGGCTTCGAGCTTCCACGCGAGCGCGCCGGTCGCAGCATCGAGCGCGTAGCAGTTGCCGTCCCAGCTGCCGACGAACACCCGGCCGTCGGCGACCGTCGGCGATGCGTGAACGACGTCGCCGGTCTGGAACTTCCAGCGCAGCGCGCCGGTCGCGGCATCGAGCGCGTAGACGTTGCCGTCGCTCGAACCGAAATACACGGCACCGTCGCTGATCGCCGGCGACGATAGGAACCCGTCGAACGGATCGGGCATCGCTTCGGAGACGGGCAGCGCACCGTGCAAGTGCGTCGCGGTGAAGCGATGCTCGCCCTTGGTCGCGAACGTCCACTTCGACGTGCCGGTCACAGCATCGCAGACCAGCGCGACCGCCGACTCGCTCGCAGCCGCAGGCCCCGTTTGTCGTCGGCGGCGCTCAGCCGAAGTGATGCGCGGACACTTGTAGACCGCGCAGCGTGCCCGTATACGCGATCGTGCCGGCATCGTCGCCGGCCGCGCCCGCAACGACCATCAGCGGCAGCAAGTGCTCTTCGCGCGGATGGGCGAGCCGCGCGGCTGGTGCGCGCGTCCATTCGATCAGCGCGCGATCGCGCTCCGCTTGTGGCTTCGCCGTGGCGTCGCGTAGCCACGTGTCGAACGCGACCGAGACCGGGCGAGCTTCCGGCGAGAATGCGCGCAGGTTGTGATAGCTGAGCCCGCTGCCGATGATGAACACGCCGTCGTCGCGCAGCGGCGCGAGCGCGCGGCCGATCGCGAGGTGCGTCGCCGGATCGAGCCCGCGGACGAGCGAGAGCTGGCAGACCGGCACGTCGGCGCCGGGGTACGTCAGCTTGAGCGGGACGAACGTGCCGTGGTCGTAGCCGCGCTCGGCATCGGCGCCAGTCGCGAACCCGGCGCGCTCGAGCAGCGAACGAACGCGCGCCGCGACCTGCGGATCGCCGGGCGCCGGCCACGTGATCTCGTACGACTCCGGCGGAAACCCGTAGTAGTCGTAGAGCATCGGCGGCGCCGCGCTCGTCATCACGGTCGGCACGCGCTCTTCCCAGTGCGCGGAGATCACGAGCAACGCCTTCGGCCGCTCGGCGGGCAGCTTCGCGAGCTCGCGCAGGTAGCTCGCGAGCGCCTCTTGCTCGGCGCGCGAGCCAATGCCGATCTCGACGAACGGCCAGGGACCTCCGCCGTGCGGCAGGTAAACGACGGGCATGCGCATGGCTGCAATGTGCGCCGCGTCGCGCGTTCGGCCAAGCGCTGCGAGCGCGAACTATCTATTCGCAGGAACGCAGCGCGGCGGACCCGGCGCAACTCACTTCGCGAGCAGCTCCATGAGCTCTTCGAACTTCACGGGTTTGATCATGTGCGCATCAAACCCCGCCTCTCTCGTGCGCGCGCGATCACTATGCTGGCCGTATCCGGTGACTGCGATCAGCTTGAGATGAGTATGTTTGGCGTCACTTCGGATCCGGCGCGCGACCTCGAACCCATCAATGCCGGGAAGTCCGACGTCGATGATCGCCGCGTCCGGTCGGAACGAATCGATCGTCACGATGGCCGACAGACCATCAGCCACTGACTCGCACTCGTAACCTGCCCGCGCGAGCAGCAGACACATCATCTCCCTGGCGTCGATATTGTCTTCGACGACCACGATCCGCGCGCCCTTGCGAACCGTCGATGGTGCACGAGGTGCGCTGTGTTGCAACGGAGCAGTCGAGAGCGGAATCCGGACCTCGAACGTACTGCCCTTGCCCTCTCCAGGGCTACGAGCTTCGATCGTGCCGCCATGCATCTCGACGAGTGATCGCGCGAGCGTCAAGCCGACGCCGATGCCTCCTTGCGAGCGGTCGAGCGTGCGGTTCGGCTGCACGAACAGCTCGAAGATCGCCTCGATCATGTCGGGCGCGATTCCCACGCCGTCGTCGCGGACGCGGACGACCGCGTGCGGTCCTTCGCTCGTCGCCTCGAGCGCGACATGCCCTCCGGCCGGAGTGTACTTCGCTGCGTTCGTCAGAAGATTTGCGTAGACCTGCTGCAGCCGAGACGGATCGCCGTCGATGTTGATCGGGGCGTCGTCGACCTTGAGCGAGAGGCCAACATGACTCGTGTCCATGAGCGGCCGGGTGGCCGCAACGGACTCTTCGATGATCGAGCGCAGGTCGAGCAGCCGCTTGCGGAGCTCGATCTTGTTCTGGGTGACTCTGCTGGCATCGAGCAGGTCATCGAGAAGCCGGGCCATTTGATGTGACTGGCGATCGAGCACTTGGACGAGATGTGATTGTTGTGAAACCGCTGAAGGATTGCTCTTTAGCAACTCGGTCGCCGCAACGACGGCCGCGAGCGGATTCCGCAGCTCGTGCGACAGCATCGCGAGGAACTCGTCGCGCCGGCGTACTGCCTCTTGAATTTTCTCCTCGGCGAGCTTCTGCGATGTGACGTCACGTACGATACTGATGACGCCAACGGTCTGTTTGGCTGCGTCGACCAGCGGCAGTCGCGTCACGAGATCCCATTCCGCGCGGCCGTCCGGTCGACTCCAGTTCTCGAGCTGGTAGAGCTGCGAGGCGCCGCTGCGGACCACTTCGTCGTCCTTGCGGTACATCGCGAGCGCCGTGTGATGATCCGCGAGCTCGAACGGAGTCTTACCCACGGCCTGTCCCGGATTGTCGAGCCCCAGTCGAGCTGTTGCCGCCGGGTTCGTGAGAATGAACCTCCCGCGTGTATCTCGGAAATAGATCGCGTCGGGGACGCTGGCGAGCAGGCTGTTGAGCAGATAGCGCTCGTGAAACAGCGCGTCTTCGGCCGCCTTGAGGCCACTCACGTCGACGAATGTCAGGACGACGCCCGAGGTCCCGCCTTTCGCTCGATACGGCAGGATGCGCAAGAACAGCGAGCGCCCTTGATGATCACGCACCTCGCGCTCGAGGCGCTCGGTGGTCGCGAGGACGCGACGGATGTCGGCGGTCAATTCCGGGTGCTCGATCGTATTCGTGAACGTCTCGATCGAACGACCGACATCTTGAGGTAGCAGATTGAATGTCTCCGCGACCTGCGGCGTGAACTTGCGAATGTGCAGCTTTTCGTCGAGGAAGATCGTGCCGATCTCGGTGCTCGCGAGCAAGTTGTCCATGTCATTCGTCAGCTCGGTGAGCTCGGCGATCTTGCTCTGGTACTCGGCATTGACCGTGTACAGCTCCTCGTTGACGCTCTGCAATTCCTCGTTCGTGCTCTGGAGCTCCTCGTTCGAGGACATCAACTCCTCGTTCGACGCCTGCAGCTCTTCATTACCGGTTTCGAGCTGCTCGATTGCAGCCTGCAGGTTCTCTTTCGTGTAATCGAGCTCGGTCTGCAATGTACCGAGTTGATCCTGCGACAGCTGACCGACATCGATCTCGGTCGCAACGATCGCCGGAGCGCGCGGTGCGCCCTCCACCGGCTCGAACGTGATCAGGACGTGCGGGACCTGGGTGTTGCGCGGCAACACTCGTCGCATGCCGATGGTGAATACCCGATCTTCATCGTCGATCCGCACGCGCACGTTGTTGAAGACGAGCGGGGTCGGCGCGAGCAGGACGCGGCGAAGTCCTCCCGCAACGATAGCCTTCAACTGCTCGTCGATCTGCTCGCTGACTTCGAGCGCCTGCCGGCCGTCGCGGGGCTTGAGGAACTGGCTCGCGCCACGAAATGCGTGGACGAGCTCGCCGCGATCGTTGACGAGCAAGCTCGGAGGCATGAAGTCCTCGAGCAACGCGTCGTAGGTGGCGAGCAGGTGCGACGTCGAATACCGCGCAAACGGAACGGCCGCGGATCCCGGGATCGCTCTCGCTTCGGCAAAGTGAGGCTGAAGCCGCGGGTCCACCGGAGTGCGCACATCACTGTGTTTGCGATAGATCCTCCAGTGCGGATCGATCGTCTCGAAATCTTTCAGGACGCCTCCCGGGCTCTCGCTGGGACCGAGAAACATCACGCCGCCGCGATTCAGCGAGAAGTGGAACTGATTCAAAACCTTCTGCTGCACCGGCGGCTGCAGATAGATCAGCATGTTCCGGCAGCTCACCAGATCGACCCGGGTGAACGGCGCGTCCTTGATCACGTTGTGCGGCGCGAACACGATCGACTGGCGAAGCTCGGGCACGACCTGATAGCTGGCGCCGCTCTTGATGAAATAGCGATCTTTGCGGTCCTGCGAGACATTCGCCAGCGTCTCCGCGGCAAAGAATCCACGCCCGGCGAGCTCGAGTGAGCCGCGATGCACGTCGGTGGCGAAAATCTTGAACGACCGGTCGGGTACGCGCGAGGTGAGCTCGTGCAGCAAGATCGCGATCGAGTACGCCTCTTCACCGGTCGCACATCCCGTGACCCACACCCGGATCGGTTTCGGTGGCGCGGCATTGGCGACCAGCTCGGTCAGGACGCGCCCCTGCAGGATCTCGAATGCTTCTTCATTGCGAAAGAACCGCGTCACTCCGATCAACAGATCTCGATACAAGATGTCGAGCTCGGCGCGCTCGTTTCGGAGGTGGGCTACGTACTGCTCGATCCCACTCAGGTCGGCCAGCCGGAGCCGGCGCTCGATCCGCCGCGTCACCGTGCTCGGCTTGTAGTGGGTGAAATCGATCCCGAACTCCTGCTCGAGCAGGGCGTAGACATCCGTGAACGCGGTCGCGCGCGCCGATCGAGGTTGCGATCGCAGTGCACTTGCATCGCGTGACTCGGCGGTTCTCCCGTGTTTGATGTGGTCCTCGAGAACGCGCGGCATGTCGTGCGGCGGCAGCACGAAGTCGGCGATCCCGGTGTCGGTCGCGGTTCGCGGCATTCCGCCGAACTGCGCCGTATCGAGGTCCTGGACGATGACGGTCCCGCCGGCCAGGTGAACGTCGCGAATGCCGCGCGATCCGTCGCTGCCACTGCCCGATAACACGATCGCGATCGCGCGCCTGCCACAGTCTTGGGCCAGCGAGCGGAAGAAGACGTCGATCGGAAGCGTCAGCTCTTGTTGGCGATCGCGTTCGCTCAACAGCAAGCGGCCGCCCGAGATGATCATCTCCTTCTTCGGCGGGATCAGATAAACGTGCCCCGCTTCGACGAGCATGCCGTCTTCGACGAGCTGGATCGGTAGCTCGGTGTGGCGACCGAGTAGCTCGTCCATCAGACTCTTGAAGTCCGGTGACAGGTGCTGCACCACGACGAATGCCATCGTCGTGTCCGCCGCGAGGTTGTCGAAGAAATGCTCTAGCGCTTCGAGCCCACCAGCGGACGCACCGATACCCACGATGTAAGGGCCGCGTTCGCGGTGGCCGCGATCCGTGGCGGGGAGCTGCAGTTCGACATCATCCATCGGGTTAGCCTTCCCAAGCGGTCGCGCAGAGGCTTTGCAAGCGAAAGGCCTACGCCAGCAGCGCCGAGCGAAAGCGCGCGTGGCAGTTGCGCGCGGCTTATGTGCGAACAGCCGACACTCGTGCGCTGGCGCACCAGCACTTCGCAGCACCGGCTCGGGCGACGAGCGCGACCGCATCGCGACGCGCCGTACAGCCGCACGAAATGCGCGCGATCGCACGGCTGTCTCCAGGGCGCGCGTCACACGAGAGCAGCGTCGGCGTGGTCGTGCGCGCGCGTTGGCGAACGCCGCGGTTGGCAGCCGGCTTGCTAACGCGCCATCGCGCGGTGCTACCGTCGCCGGATGTTCGTGTGTCCGTCGTGCGGCCAGCGCTATCCGAGCGGCGGATATTGCGCGACCGACGGCGCGCTGCTCGCCGCGACCGACGATCCGCTGATGGGCAGCGAGATCGATCGCTACCGCATCGCGCGCACGCTCGGCGAAGGCGGCATGGGCAAGGTGTACCTGGCGGTGCAGCCGGCGATCGGCAGCCGCGTCGCGATCAAGCTGCTGTCGGATCAGTGCGCGAAAATGCCCGAGCTCGTCGAGCGCTTCTTCGCCGAGGCGCGCGCGGTCAACTTGATCCGCCACGAGCACATCATCGGCGTGCTCGACATGTCGCGGCTGCCCGACGGCCGGCCGTTCATCGTGATGGAGTTCGTCGAGGGCGCGACGCTCGCCGACATCGTGCGCACGACGGTCGCGCCGCTCGGCGGGGTCGTTCAAGTCATGGGCGAGGTGCTCGCCGCGCTCGGCGCCGCGCACGCGATCGGCATCGTCCACCGCGATCTCAAGCCCGACAACATCCTCGTCACCGCACAAGGCCACGCCAAGGTGCTCGATTTCGGCATCGCGAAGCTCGCGCCGAACCTGCGCGATGTCGGCGCGGCGACGCGCACCGGCGCGCTGCTCGGCACGCCGGCGTACATGGCCCCCGAGCAGATCAGCGGCGCCAGCAGCGTCGACGGCCGCGCCGACATCTACGCCGCGGGCGTCGTGCTCTACGAGGCCGTCACCGGCGAGCAACCGTTCCACGCGCCGTCGATGTTCGACTTGATGCGCGCGCACGTCGAGCAGGCGCCGCCGTCGCCGCGCGTCTTGCGGCCGGACCTGCCGGTATCGCTCGAGCAGATCATCTTGACCGCGCTCGCCAAAGATCCGGCGCAGCGCTTTCAGACGGCGGCGGCGATGGCGCAAGCGCTCACCCACGCGAGCGCGGAGCTGCCGGCCGACGCGTGGCGGCCGCTATCGCACAGCGCGAACCCGGTCGTGACGCCGCGACTTTCGGCGGGCGGTTTCACGCCTCCGCCGACGCCGCAGCAGCTCGCGAATCATGCGCCTCGGCCCGTCGAGCTCACCGAGCGCCGGCATTCACACGCGGTCGCGCCGCTGACCCAGACGCGACGTCGCAAATCGCTGTGGATCGCGCTCGCCGTCTTGTTGCTCGCCGGCATCGCCGCCATCGCGATCGCGCCCCGAAAGCAGGTCGAGGTCGTGGAAGCGCCGGTGCCCGTGTCGGCGCCGGCCGATGCCGCGATCACCGTCGCGATCATTCCGATCGATGCCGATGTCGTCGATGTCGTCGATGCCGCCGTGGTCGCGAAACGCGCGCCGGCGAACCCGAGCGGTCCCGCGCCCAAGACCACGACAACGACGGCCGACGTCGCACCGACGATCGTCGGCGGCGGCAGCGCCGCGGATCACGGCGTGTTCATCGGGCCGAACGTGCACATGGGGCCCGGCGTCGTGATCGGCGGCAATCCGCCACCGCCGAAGAAGTCGGTCACGCTTCCGGCCGACTTCGATCCGCGCAACTTCGATCCGCTCGCGTACCTCGGCCGCGCCGAGGCGATCGCGCGGCAGCTGCTACCCGACGCACGGCTCACCGAATTCGAGTTCGATCCGGTGTGGTCCGACGGCCACGTCGATCTCGCGAAAGCCGGCCGCGATCGGTTCTTCGAGTTTCGGTCGCCCGCCGCGTCGGTGCGGCCGGCCGACGTCCCGCGCAACGTTGCCTACGACCGCGCGTGCATGATCAACGTTGACGTCTCGCCGAGCGGCGTCACTGCCGACGTCCGCACGTCCGATACGTGCGATGCGCCGTTCGTTCGCCGGCCGCGCTGTCGCTTGGCCGCGGTATGGCAGCAGGCGCTCGCCTCGGGCGCGCCGCGGGACCTGGTCGCGCGCATCGCATGGCTCAAGGACGAGAAATGGTTCTTCGATACCGAGCTCGGCGGCGGCGGTGGCAGCGTGTCGTCGTTTCCCGACACCTGCCACTGATGGTATGCCTCGCCGGCCATGGCGAAACCCGACGGCAAGCCCCAGACCGCGATCACTCCGACCCGAGCCGCGAACTACCAGGATTGGTATCAAGAGGTCATCAAAGCGGCCGACCTCGCCGAGAACAGCGACGTTCGCGGCTGCATGGTGATCAAGCCGTGGGGCTACGCGCTGTGGGAGAACATCCAGCACGGCCTCGACGGCATGTTCAAGGCGACGGGCCACGTCAACGCGTACTTCCCGCTGTTCATCCCGGTGTCGTTTCTCGAGAAGGAAGCGGCGCACGTCGAGGGCTTCGCGAAAGAGTGTGCGGTCGTCACGCACCACCGGCTCGAGTTGCGCGACGGCAAGCTCGTGCCGACCGGCGAGCTCGAAGAACCGCTCGTGGTCCGGCCGACGAGCGAGACGATCATCGGCGCGTCGTTCGCGAAGTGGGTGCAGAGCTATCGCGACCTGCCGCTGCTCATCAATCAATGGGCGAACGTCGTGCGCTGGGAGATGCGCACGCGGTTGTTCCTGCGCACAGCCGAGTTCTTGTGGCAGGAGGGCCACACGGCGCACGCGACGAAGGACGAAGCCGTCGAAGAGACGATGAAGATGCTCGGCGTCTACGCCGAGTTCGCCGAGCAGTACATGGCGATGCCGGTGATCCAAGGCGAGAAGACGGCCGCCGAGCGCTTCCCGGGCGCGGTGCAGACGTTCTGCATCGAAGCGATGATGCAAGACCGCAAGGCGCTGCAGGCCGGCACGTCGCACTTCCTCGGTCAGAACTTCGCGAAGGCGTCGGGGATCCAATTCACCGATCAGAGCAACGCGCTGTCGTACGCGTGGACGACGTCGTGGGGTGTGTCGACGCGCCTGATCGGCGGCATGATCATGACGCACGCCGACGATGACGGCATGGTGTGCCCGCCGCGGCTCGCGCCGCAGCACGTCGTGATCATCGCGATCGCGCAGAAGCCGGAGGATCGGCCGCGCGTCGTCGAGTACTGCACCAAGCTCGCGGCGGAGCTGCGCGCGCAGCGCTATTGCGACGCTCCGCTCCGCGTCGAGCTCGACGTCCGCGATGCCAACGGTGGAGAACGGCGCTGGCAATGGATCAAGAAAGGCGCGCCGATCTTGCTCGAGGTTGGCCCGCGCGACATCGACAAAGATTCGGTGTTCATGGGGCGCCGCGACAAGTCACCTCGGGACAAGATGAGTATTCCGCGCGGCGAGCTCGTCGCGAAGATCGCCACGTTCCTGCAGGAGATCCAGGATGCGTTGTTCGCGCGCGCGAAGGCGTATAGCGACGAGCACACCAAGACGATCGACACGAAGGACGATTTCTACGCGTTCTTCGCCGAGCCGAAGAAAGCGAAAGACAACGATCCGACGCCGGCGCACGGCGGGTTCGCGCTGACGCACTACAACGGCGACACGGCGGTCGAAGACAAGATCAAAGAGGATCTCAAGGTCACCGTGCGCTGCATTCCGTTCGACGGCGAGCCGGGCACGTGCCCGTTCACCGGCCAGAAGAGCGCGAAGCGCGTCGTGTGGGCGAAGGCGTACTGATCAGATCGTCGGCACCTCGGTGATCAACGCGTCGTCGCCGGCGCGACGGATGGTCGTCAAGATCCGCGTGACCACGATCGGCGGCGGATACGCGACGAAGTCGACGTGAATCGTCTTGCCACGATCGGGATCGCGATCGATCGCGGTCGCGAGTCCGTCGAGGTAAAAGCACGGCGAATCGGGACACGTCGCAGCTTCGACGGTCTCGACGAATACGCCGCGATAGAAGATCTCGGACGCATCGACGCGAACGACGCGAGCGCGCTGCGGCTGCGCGTCGGGCCGAACGACGATGACGTTGGGCTCGTGCGGCCGCGTCACCGCGATCGCTGCCAGCGCGACGATCGCGACGAGACTCGCCTTGACCATGGCGGCGAGACACACGACCTCGACCGCGGTTGCGCTTACACGATCTTCGCGCGCGGCATCGCATGCTCGCGGACCGACGCCGCGGCGCGCATCGACACGATCACCGAAGCGTGCGAGCCGTCCGCGCACGCGGTGAGCGTGGTCCCGCGTAGCTCGGCGCCGGATCGCGGTTGGCGCAGCAGGTGCTGCACGCGCCACGCATTCATGTAGCTCTGCAACGCAAACGCGAACGCGATGCTGAACAGCACCACGAGGTGCACCCCGATCCGCCAGCCACCGGCGATCACGCAGCCCACGATGAGCGCCGCGGCGATCGCGCGCAGCTGCGTCGAGCGCACGAGCACTTCGCCGGCTTCGATCGACAGCGTGTGCGCGGGCGCGACCGCATCGGCGCGCACGATGATCACGCGCCGCACGAGCAACCCGATCGACACCGATATGCCGACGAGCAACGCGAGGACCTGCAGCTCCAGGATCAACTCGATCACGCTTCGAGTATAGCTCCTCGGCGCGAGCTGGTATGGTCGCGCCGCCATGGCCGAGCCACGCAAGCCCGCGTACCAGCGCATCCTGCTCAAGATTTCCGGTGAGGCGCTCATGGGCAATCAGGGCTTCGGCATCAACCCCGAGGTCTTGACCACCGTCGCGACGGAAATCGCCGATGCGGCGAACCTGGGCGTGCAAGTCGCGGTCGTGGTCGGCGGCGGCAACATCTTCCGCGGCGAATCGGCCCGCGGCATGGATCGCGCGACCGGCGACTACGTCGGCATGCTCGCGACCGTGATGAACGCGGTCACGTTGCAGGAAGCGGTCGAGCGCCGCGGCGTCGTGACGCGCGTGCAATCGGCGATTCCGATGTCGCAGCTCGCCGAGCCGTATATTCGGCGGCGCGCGATCCGTCACCTCGAGAAGGGCCGCGTCGTGATCTTCGGCGCCGGGACCGGCAATCCGTTCTTCACGACCGACACCGCGGCCGCGTTGCGCGCGATGGAGATCGGCGCCGACGTGCTGCTCAAGGCGACGAAGGTCGATGGCATCTACGACAAAGATCCGAAGAAGCATCCCGACGCGCGGCGTTACTCCACCGTGACGTTCACCGACGCGCTTCGCCAAGATCTCGAAGTGATGGACGCGACGGCGTTCGCGTTGTGCCGCGACAACGAGATGCGCATCATCGTGTTCAACATGACGAACCGTGGCAACATCGAGCGCGTCGTGTGCGGCGATCAAGTCGGCACGACGGTCGTCCGCGATTCAGATCAGACGCGCTTCGCCTAAAGAGGACACATGATCGACGACATCACCAAAGACACCGACGAAGGCATGAAGAAGGCGGTCGACTCGTTCAAGCGCGACCTCCAAAAAGTCCGTACCGGCCGCGCCAACACGGCGATGCTCGACGGCGTCAAGGTCGACTACTACGGCACGCCGACGCCGGTGAACCAGGTCGCCAACATCACGGTGGTCGACGCGCGGCTCATCACGGTGAAGCCGTGGGAGAAAACCATGATCGCCGTGATCGACAAGGCGATCCGCGCGAGCGACCTCGGCATCAACCCGGTCGCCGATAGCGAGCTGGTGCGGTTGCCGATTCCGCCGCTGACTCAGGAGCGCCGCCGCGATCTCGCGAAGACGGTAGGCAAGCAGACTGAAGAAGCGCGCGTGGCCGTGCGCTCGGCGCGCCGCGACGCGATGGACATGATCAAGGACGCCGAGAAGGAAAAGCAGATTTCCGAGGACGAGCGCAAGAAAGGTGAGAAGTCGATCCAAGACCTCACCGACAAGTACATCGCGCAGGTCGAGGACGTCGCGAAGGCTAAAGAGAAAGAGATCATGGAGCTCTGACCGGGCCGAAACGGGCGGGTTTGGAAGGTTCGGGGTATGATCGTCCGCGATGTCCGGCATCCCGGCAGGTGCCGGGTCGCTCATCGGTAAGCGGCTCGGCAACTACGACGTCCTGGCGCTGCTCGCGCTAGGCGGCACCGCCGAGATCTATCTCGCGCGGATGGACGGCACGGCCGGGTTCGAGAAGTACGTCGTCGTCAAGTCGCTGCACGATCATCTCGCCGACGATCCCGACTTCGTGAAGATGTTCCTCGACGAGGCTCGGCTCGCCGCGGTGCTCGATCACTCGAACATCGTGCAGACGATGGAGCTCGGCGAGCAAGACGGCCGCTACTACATGGTGATGGAGTTCCTCGCGGGGCTCTCGCTCGCGATGATCGTGCGGCGCGCGGCCGATCGCATCGCCGACGGCAGGATGGCCGTGCCGCTGATCTTGAACATCACGGCGCAAGCGGCCGCCGGCCTGCACTACGCGCACGAGCGCTTGGCGAACGGCAAGCCGCTCAACATGGTCCACCGCGACATCTCGCCACAAAACCTCGTGGTCGGTTGGGAAGGCGTCGTCAAGATCGTCGACTTCGGCATCGCGCGCGCCGAGGTGCGCGACACCAAGACGAAGGCCGGCACGATCAAAGGCAAGTTCGCGTATATGTCGCCCGAGCAGTGCGTCGCGACGAACGTCGATCGGCGCACCGACGTGTTCGCGCTCGGCGTGATCGCACACGAGCTACTCACCGGCCGGCGTTTGTTCAAGCGCAACTCGCCGTACGAGACGTATCAAGCGGTGCTCGAATGCAACGTCGCGCCGCCGTCGTCGGTGAACATCGAGATCGATCCGGCGCTCGATCCGATCATCATGAAGGCGGTCGCGAAAGACAAAGACGCGCGCTATCCCACGGCCGAGGCGTTCGGCGATGCGCTGCTCGCGTATCTCCACCAGCACGGCAAGAGCTCCGCGGCCGGCGAGATCGAGCGCTTCCTCGACCAGCACTTTCAAGCCGAGATCGAAGAGCACGGCGAACGCATGCGCGAGCTGATCGCCGGTCGCGCCGAGATCTCGTTCGACTCGTGGAGCGACGAGGACGACAAGAAAGCCGAGGCGCGCAAATCGGCCGAAAGCATCGACACCAACGATCTATCGATCGACCAGCAATCGAGCGACGTCGCGCTCGACCAGCTGGTGTCACGGCTGTCGACCGAGAGCGACGCACCCAATGACGACGGACCGTCGCCCGAGAAGACGCGCATCGAAGCGAACCCGCTCGAGCTCCTCAAAGAGCTCGACGCGAAGTCGAACGAGTCGCGCCGTGACTCGATCCCATCGCTGCCGGCGCCGCCGATCGTCGCGCCGACACCGCTGCCGGCATCGAAGCAGCCGAACGTGCCGTCGGGCCGCTTCCCCGATGCCGCGCAGCTGCCGACGATGATCTCGCCGACGCCGCCGCCCGCACAGCCGCCGCAACCGGTGCGCTCGCGCAACGCGACCAAACCCGATCCGGCGATGGCGCCGACCGCCGCCGCGCCGCCGCTCGATCTCGCGAAGCTCGTGCCGCCCGTCGGGCCGCACAGCGCGACTCATGCGGCGATCAGGCCGATCGATCTCGATGAGACCGTGCGCGGCGGTCAAGTGGAAGTCGTGATGCGGCCGAGTCAGCCCGAGCCGCCGCCACCGGTCGCGAGCTCGCCGTATCCCGTGGTTCGCGGCCGGCCGTTCTCGACGGACCTCGCGCCGAGCGCGCCGGTGACGCACCAGCGACCGCGGATTCCGAATACCGGTCCGAGCGCGCCGAGCCCGACGCCGTCGGGCATGCACATCAATCCGGCGAGCGTGATGTCACCGGTCGGCGATGGTTATCCGGTGGGCGTCGACTGGGACGCCGCCGCTGCCAAGCGCGCACGTGCGCTCGCGCCGTGGCAGCTCGTGGTGCTGTTCGTCGGCGCGCTCGGCCTCGCGTTGCTGCTGACGATGATCATCGCGAAGATCGTGCGCTGACCGGATAGCGGCACGCCGACGCGGTTCGCTCGACCGCGTGAAAGCCGGCGCGCGTGTAGACGCGTTCGCCGATGCTGTCGGCCTGCGCCAAGATCACGAGTCGCTCGCGTGCATCGGCCGCCGCCGCGGCGAGCAGCGCCGAAGCGACGCCGCACCCGCGATACGGCGGCAGCGTCTGCACATCCTGAAATCGCGCGAGCGTGCCGAGCCGCACGAGCCCCAGGCTCGCGATCGGTTGCGCACCGTCGAAGGCAGCGTAGAACGCGGCGAGCCCGCGCACGACCAGCTCGCGATCCCACGCGGAGCGACGCTGCAGGAACGCGCGATACGACTCGTCGTGGCGATCGCCGATCGCGTACGCGATCTCGGCGGTCGCGTGCACTTCATCGGGCGACAGCGTGCGGATCGGCCATGGCGATGTCGCGGCGGTGATCGCGCCGGCGGTCATCACGACGCTGAGCTCGATCGTGAACTCGGCCGCGGCGAGCTCGTCGGTTGCACCGGAGTCGCCGGTCACGCCGTCCCACCAGAACGTCACGTGATCGATCCCGGGCTTCTTGCCGAGCTCGTCGCCGAACCGCCGCGTCCAATACGCGACCTCGCCGACCTGCGGTGCTGCGGGCAGCACGAGCAAGTTGCCGTAGTAGTAGCCGGGATCATCGGGAGTCTCGATCACGATGTAGTCGCCGCGATCGGTCACCGTGCCGCGAGTCGCCGCGAGCGCGAGCTCGGTTTGCAGCGCGAGACTTCTGACTCTCACTTCTGACCTCGCAGCGGGTCCTCCGCCGGCGGCTGCTCCGGACCCTGCTCGGTCAATTCCTAACGAGACCGAGCAACTTCGACATCGTCTTCTCGTCGGCGGGCGGGAAGTCGTAATCGAGAAACTCGCGCGAGGTCACCCAGCGCAAGTCGGCGACGGTCGCCGGATACGGCCGCGCTTCCGCGGGCAGCTTGCACGAGTACATCGTGAGCTGGACTTGATACGTAGTGTATTCGTGGAGGTGCTCGCCGAGCTTCGCGCCGACGATCACTTCGACACCGATGCGGCCGAGCACTTCGCGGGTCAACGCGGCGGCTTCTTGTTCGTCGGGCTCGACGCGGCCGCCGGGAAATTCCCACAGCAGCGGCAGCTGGGCATTCGAATTGCGCTGGGTGATCAGGTAGCGCCCGCCGTGCTCGATCACGGCGGCCACGACGCGAATCACCTCTTTGCCCATCGCCGGCATTATCGGCTTATCTCGCTCGATTGCAACGGTTGCGCGTGTATGCTCCCCGCGCCATGGCGATCCGCTTCGTCGAGATCAAGCCCGCTGATTCCACCGACGCACTCAACACCGAATGGGTCGTGCTCGAGAACGATGGGAAAGCGCCGTTCAACACGCGCGGCTGCGGCATGACCGTCGGCCGCCGCGGCTCGAACAAGAAGTCGTTGCTCGGCGTGATCGATCCGGGCTTCGTGCTGCAACCCGGCGCGAAGATCCGCATGTGCACCGGCAATCCCGCGACGCAAGCGCACGGCGCACCGCCGCCGGAAGACGACGTGAAGAACTACTTCTTGTTTCTCGGCAAGCCGTACGTCGGCGAGCCGGGCACCGTGCTCACGCTCGTGCTGCGCGGACTGCCGGTATCGAAGGCAGAGTTCGATCCGGCGGCGCCTGCCGGCGTGAAGGCGTAGCGATTCGAGGTTCAGTCGCCGCGCTTCGCGAGGCCCTCGGCCATCTCGCGATAGAACTCGACCGCGTCGAAGCCGGTCGACTTCTCGGCATCGGGACGTTGCGCGGCGAAGTCGGTGTGATCCATCGGCACGGCGCCTTGGTAGTCGCCCCACTTCGCGCTCTTCACCGCGACGGTGCCGTCGTTGAGATCGCCGTTCTCCGCGCTCATCGCGCCGAAGTGCAGCGGGATCAACTTGGCCTCGAGCGGCGCAGCGCGGTTTTGATTCGGGCCATCGACCGGCCCGAGCTTGCGTAGCTCGGCGAGTTGCGCCGGTGTGAGCTTGCCATTCGGCGTCGCGACGCCGGCCCATGATTGGTAGTACACGCCCGGCTTGTTCGGATTCGCCTTGTTGAACGCGGGCGCAGCCTTCTCCGACAAGCTCTGCATCGCGCCGACTGGATCGGCCGTGTTCGCGAGCGGGTTGTTGTCTTGTTTTCCGAGCGTGCGCGCGATGCTTTGCAGTGTCGGCTCGGCGCTCGGCGGCACTTTGTTCTGGAGCTGGCGAGCGAGCTCGGCTGCCTTCGAAGCGAGCTCGCCCTTGAGCTTCGCCGCTTCGTTCGCCGGACCGGTGATCAGGGTCTCGAGCTTGACCGGATGTTCGCCGAGTAAGCCACCGAGCTCGTCGTCGAGCTTCGATAACACCGGCGCGAGCGCCGGCGGCAACTTCGCGGGTTTTGCCGGTGCCGCTTGCTGCTGCAAGCCACCGGCGAGTTGCGCGAGCGCTGCGTGAACGTGCGAGAGCACGGCGTCGGTGTCGCCCATCACCGCGGCGACCTTGTCGGCGTTGGCGGAACCGCGATTCGGTGTCGCCACCATCGACAGCGACGCGACGCGATCGGCCCAGCCCAGCGACGAGATCAAGTAGCGGGCATCGAGGCCACCTTCGGACCACGCGATCAGGTTCAGCTTGCTCGCGCCGGTCTTCTTCAAGATGTCTTCGAGCTGCGGCGCGATCGCCTTCGCGCGCTCTTGCGGTGTGGCGAATGGTGGCGCCGCGACCTCGAACACGGCGTCGCCGTCGGCGCGCATCGCCGCCGGAATCTGCGCGTCCCATGACGACGGAGATGCTCCGAGCCCGTGCAGCATCACGATCGGAAACTTCGTCGCTTTGCCCGGCTTGCCATCGATCTCGGCGACCACGTGCTGCACGAAGTCGTTGCCGCGGCTTTGCTGCAACCAGTGCATCACCTGCTGCTGGTCGTTCGGGTTTTGTTTGATGATCGCGGCCACCTGTTCGACCGCGTCCCACCCCTGGCCGCGAACGGCTTTGACGCGCGCGAGTGCCGCGCCCGAGCTCGCCGCGACCGGATCGTGCGCGGCTGCAGGGGCATCGGCCACGGCGGTCTGCGCGCTTTGTTCGGGCGCGCGTTCGCTGGTTGCCATCGGCTGATCGTAAGAGCTGGCGCCGCGTCGTTCAAGCTGGTTTTGCCGTCGGTACGTGCGGGGAAGCTTCGGTTACGGCCCGACGTAGCGGGCGCGCGGCCGGAGCAAGAAGCCGGCGGCTCGCTGCTCGATCACGTGCGCGATCCAGCCGGCGACGCGGGCGACTGCGAACAAACCCGACGCGGATGGCGGCGGCGCACCGAGCGACGCGACCAGCGCGGCCACGCCGATGTCGACGGTCGGCTGCGCATCGCGCGCGGCATCGACGATCGCGAGCATCGTGCGCGCTCGCTTGTTCGTCGCACCGCGCAGCGCGGCGATCAGCGGCACCGCGCGCGGGTCGCCGTGCGGATACAGCGGATGGCCGAAGCCGGGTGGCACTTCGCCGCGCTTGCGCAGTGCCTGCACGGCCGATCGCGCCGATGCGGGATCGCCGATCTCGTCGGCGAACTTCGCGAACCGTTCGCTCGCGGTGCCGTGACGCGGGCCCGACAGCGACGCGAGCGCGGCCGCGACGCACGCGTACGCATCGGCATCCGTCGATGCGACGACGCGCGCCGTGAAGCTCGAGTTGTTGAGCTCGTGATCGGCGAGCAGCACGAGCGCGCGGTCGATGCTCGGCGCGACGCCATCATCGGCGCCGAGTGCACGCGCCGCGATCGCCGCGACCGAGCCGGCGCCGAGCGCGCGTGTCACCGCGGCGGGCGCGAACCCCGGCGCGAGCGAGGCCGCGAGCAGCGGCACGAGCTGACGAGCGCGCGCGATGATCGCGTCGGGCCGGCCGTCGTCGCGCGAGCGATCGTCGAGCCCGGCGATCGGCACGAGCAGCGACATCACCGAAAGCGGCGCCGCACCCTCGGGCACCAACCGGCTCAGCTGGGCGAATGGCACGGCGGGTCGCGGCCACGCGAGCGGCGCGTCGGGCAGATACCCGGACCACAGCAGCTCCGCGACGTTCTCGAACGCGATGCCGGCCTCGGCGACCTCGGTCGCGAGCCGGCCGCGATACGCGGGACCGGTCGGTGTGATCGCGGTGATCGCCGAGTCGAGCACCGGTTCGCCCCAGCGCAGCGCGCCGGCCGCGACCGCGCCGTGTCCGGCACGCGCATCGCGCCGGACCTTGAGCCGATCGAGATCTTCGACGGCGTAGAGTCGCTTGCGGCCGCGCTCGGCTGGCACGCTGTGAACGCGGCCGCGGCTGACATACGCGTAGAGCGTGCGCAGATCGATGCCGAGGTGCTTTGCGGCCGCTTTCGAGTCGAGCCAGCTGCCGGACCGAGGTTGATTGTCGAGTCGACGTTGATTGTCGAATCTACGTTGATCAACCATCGAATCAACCTTACACCGTTTTCATGACGACGAAAGCAACTAGCTCCGGGCTCGACGGCCTCGTCGTCGCCGAGACCGCGATCTCGGATGTCGATGGCGAACGCGGCAGGCTGGTGATCGCCGGCAGCGACGTCGAGCAGCTCGCGGCGAGCTCGAGCTACGAAGCCGCGGTCACGCGCGTGCTCGTCGCGGCCGGCGGCAAACCGCTCGAGACCGGCGAGCTCGGCGCAGCACGCGGGCGCACCTGGGAGCTGTTGTCGCGGGTCGGCGATGCGCTCGATCGACGCGACGGCATGAATGCGCTGCGCGCCGCGATGGCGCATCTCGAATCGACCGGCGACGATCGTGCCGATGCCGCGACCGCCATCGGTGCCGCGCCGGTGTTCATCGCCGCGTGGAGCCGGCTCCGCCGAGGTCTCGCCGCGATCGCGCCCGATCCGTCGCTCGGCCACGCGGCCGATTATCTGCGCATGACCGTCGGTGGCTCGCCGGCTGCCGGCGCCGCGCGCGCGCTCGAGCAATATCTCGTCACCGTGATCGATCACGGCATGAATGCTTCGACCTTCACCGCTCGCGTGATCGCCTCGACGGCATCGGATCTGGTCTCGTCGATCGTCGGCGCGGTCGGCGCGCTCAAAGGCCCGCTGCACGGCGGCGCGCCGGGCCCGGTGCTCGACATGCTCGACGCGATCGGTGCGCCCGCGAACGCCGAGGCGTGGTTGCTCGACGAGCTCGCAGCCGGTCGCCGCATCATGGGCATGGGCCATCGCATCTATCGCGTGCGCGATCCGCGCGCGGCCGTGCTCGAGCTCGCGGTCAAGCCGCTCGCGTCGCCTCGCCTCGAGCTCGCTCGCGCGGTCGAGACCGCGGCAGCCAAGATCTTGCGCGACAAGAAGCCGGATCGGCCGCTCGCCGCGAACGTCGAGTTCTACACCGCGGTGTTGCTCGATGCGGTCGGTCTGCCGCGCGAGCAATTCTCGCCGACGTTCGGCGTGGGCCGAGCCGGCGGCTGGTGCGCGCACGTGCTCGAGCAACGCGCGGTCGGCAAGTTGATCCGCCCGGCGTCGACCTACGTCGGGCCGATGCCGGCCGCTTCGCTTTAGTCCGTTGCGCGCCGTAAGTCTCGTTCGTGTAGAGCGTCTCTAGGCGAGGCGTGCGTCGTGCGCGGCGAGCGTCTCGGCGTCGGGCAGCTGCGCGGCGGGACCCGTGCTGTTGAGAAACACGCGCGTCGCCTGATCGAGCCGCGCGTTCGGTGCTTGCAACGAGACGATGCGCACGATCGCGCGCGCCTTCTCGGCATCGCCGTCGGCGACGAGCTGACCGACGAGCGACGTCCACGGCAGGATGCGCACGGTCGAATCGGCGGTCGACACGATATCGACAAACGTTTGACCGCCGAACGGCGGAATCGGCGGCAGGCGGCGCGCGACCACACCGACGACTTCGCGCCACGGCACGACACGCACGCGGCCATCCTCGAGATGTGCCTCGACACCGACGTGCGAGATCACGGCAGTCTTGGTCGCGTAGCTCAGCTCCACGCGTCAAGTATCGCTTAGCGGGCGCTTCGGCGGTGGCTCGACGGCCACCATCCGATGCGGCGTGATCGGCGTGACGGGCAATCGGTCGCTATCCGAAACTAGCCGAGTCGGCGGTGGCGCCGCGCTCCGGACGCGCAGCGCGAACAATGCCGCCACGTTGCCCACGACCATCGCGAGCGGCGCGAGTGTGCGGGTGACGTGGCCGGTGCCGTCGGCGAAGTCGGCCGCGGTCGGGGCGACCACGTACGCTGCGATCACGACCGCGACGGTCGAGATCAAGACGACGCCGTAGCCGACGAGCGCGAGCGCACGCAGCCGCGCGAATAGCTGCATCGCGACGACCACGAGCACCGCGCCGCCGCTCCAGAACGTGAACACGGCCGCGAGCGGATAGCCGCCGCCGAGCTCTGCGAGCGACGCCGCCTGGCACACGCCGTTCGGTCCGCACACCGCGAGCTGGCGCAGGTCGATTTGAAAGCCGGCGATGAACGCGACGTCGGAAACCTCGAGCCGCACGCGAAACCACGCGGCGGCGAACATCGCGGTGGCGACGAGCGCGATCGCGCTGATGGCCGCGACGTAGCGCATGCCGGCAGCGTACTACATCGCGTGCGACTGGCCGCCGTCGACGACGATGCATGCGCCGGAGATCCAACTCGCGCGCGGCGAGGCGAGAAATGCCACGACCTCGGCGACTTCTTCCGGCGTGCCGAAGCGGCCGAACGGCAGCTCCCGCTTGACCATGTCGGCGATCCCCGCCGGATCGGCCTGCAGCCGGCGCTCCCAACCGCCGCCGGGAAACAGGATCGAGCCCGGCGCGACGCTGTTGACGCGGATGCCGAGCTTCGCGTAGTCGCGGGCGAGTGCCTTCGCGAGCGCGATCACACCGGCCTTGGCGACGTTGTAGCCGGGCGCGCCGCCGGCTTCGCGGCCGTAGATCGAAGACACGAGCACGATCGATCCACCGCGTCGCACGTGCGGCACGGCGCGTTGCACGACGCGCATGGCCGTCCACAAGTTCGCATCGAGCGACTTCGCGAAGTCGGCGTCGTCCATCTGCGCCGCTTCGCGGGCGAACGACTTGCCGGCGTTCGCGACCACGACGTCGAGCGCGCCGAGCGAGCTGCGCGCGCCGTCGACCGCGGCGGCGGCACCGTCGGCGGTCGCGACATCGGCGACGATCGTCGCATGGCCGTTGCCGAGCTCGCCCGAGAGCTTCCTCAGATCTTCGGCGCCGCGCGCGACCGCGGCGATCCGCGCGCCTTCACGGGCGAGCGCGAGCGCGATCGATCGGCCGATGCCGCGGCTCGCGCCGGCGACGAGGCATGCTTTGCCAGCGAGCTCGAGGTTCACGCGATGTCCCAGGTGTGGCCCCACAGCGCCTGGCCACCGTCGAGGCGCAGCGTCGCGCCGGTGATGAACTGAGCGGCGGGACCCGCGAGAAAGACGATCGACGCGGCGACTTCTTCGACCGTGCCGACGCGCTTGAGCGGGGTCTCGCGCACGCCGCGCTCGAGCAACTCGGGCGGATATTGCTTCGTGCCCGACGACGCGATGATGCCGGGCGCGATCGCGTTGACGAGGATGCCGAACTGCGCCCATTCGACCGCGAGCGTCATCGTCATGTTCTCGACGCCCGCGCGCGCGGCGCCGGTGTGCACCATCCCGGGAAAGCCGCGATAGATGTTCGCGATCACGTTGACGATGCGGCCGCCGCCGTTCTTGATCATCCACTGATTCGCCACCTCGCGCGTGACGTGAAACGTGCCGACGAGGTTGTTCTTGATCACCGCCAAGAATCCGTTCGGCGAGATGTGCTGCGCGGGCGATGGAAACTGGCCGCCTGCGTTGTTGACGAGCACGTCGATCTTGCCGAAGCGCGCGAGCACGTCTTTGACCATCGACTCGACCTGCTCGGGCTCGCGGATGTCGCACGCGATCGCGTGCACGTTCGGCGTGATCGCGCGCAGCTCGGCGATCGCGTCATCGAGCTTTTGCTGCGTGCGGCCGCAGATCGCGACGCTCGCGCCGAGCCGCGCCAGCTCGCGCGCCGTGGCCAGGCCGATGCCCGAGCCGCCGCCCGTGACCACGCACACGCGACCGTCGAAGATCTTCGGGGCGAAGATGCGCTGCGATTCGGCGCTCGGCGGCTCCATCGCGCGACGCTACCGCGTGTGCAACGCGATGCACAAATCGATAGGGAGCAGCGCGTTAGCAACCTGAGGGCCACCCTCCCAGGTCGAAAGCCACGATCGAGGGGAAATTGTTCGTGGCTTCGATCGTTTATCGCAGGCATCATGGTTGCACAAAGTAGGTTTCGTGGCCGGGACCGCTGATAATTCCGCGCGCGTGCGGCGCGACGATCCTCGACGTCAAGGGCGCTATGTCCTCGGCGAGCTGCTCGGACGCGGCGGCATGGCCGAGGTGTTCGCGGGCAACTCGATCGGCGCACACGGGTTTCAAAAGCCGGTCGCGATCAAGCGCTTGCTGCCCGAGCTCGCCAACGACGAGGTGTTCGTCGAGCGCCTGATCGGCGAGGCCAAGCTGGTCGTCGGTATGGCGCACGGCAACATCGTGAGCGTGCTCGATCTCGCCCGCGACGGCGACGACGTGTTCATCGTGATGGAGTTCGTCGACGGGCCGTCGCTGCGCCAGCTCATGAAGGCGCGTGGCTCGCGCGGTGTGTCGATCGGCGTCGCGACGTACGTCTTGCAAGCGGCTGCCGCCGGCCTCGAGTTCGCGCACAACCGCCCGGGCGGCGCGGTGATCCACGCCGACATCTCGCCGAGCAACATCTTGCTGACGACGTCGGGCGAGGTCCGCGTCGCCGATTTCGGGATCGCGCGGCGCGAAGGCGGCGGCGGCGGAGTCGTCGAGGGTAAGTGGGCGTACATGGCGCCGGAGCAGGCGCGCGGCGAAGCGCTCACGCCGCGCTCCGACGTGTTTGCGCTCGGCGTGGTGCTCTACGAGCTGTTGTGCGGCGAGCATCCGCTAGGTCGCCAGGTCACCGCCGGCGAGCGCGAGCTCGCGCCGAAACGGATCGTGCCGCCGCGCGTCGTGAAGGCCTCGATTCCGCCCGGGCTCGACACGATCTGCATGAAGGCGCTCGCGTACGAGCCGCACGATCGCTTCGCGCGCATGCAACACGTGATCGACGCGCTGGTCGACGAGCGCTTCGCCAACGGCTACCGCGAAGGCGCGAACGACCTCGCGCAGATGATCCGCGAGGTCATGCCGGGCACCGGTCCGGCGAAAGAGCAAACGCAGCACACGGCACGGCCCGTCACGATCGTGACGCGCTCGCTGATCAGCGCGCTCAACCTGCGCGCGTCGAGCCCGCAGGTCGAGCAGAACGCCTCGGCCGCCGACGAGCCGGTACCCAAGATCGCCGATTCGGCGGCGCAGACCCGCGCGATTGCCGTCGACGAATTGCCTGCCGACCTGCGCCCGTCGGCGGCGCTCATGCAACGCCCATCGGCGACGGCGATGCACCGGCCGGAAGGCACGCCGACGCCGGAGCTGCCGCTCGGCAAGCTCAAGAGCCACATGGCCGCGCAGCTGCCGCTCAGCCCGCTCACGGCGGCGCCGCCCCAGCCCGCGGTCGTGATGACGCCGCCGCCCGCCGCGTTCGCGCTGTCACCCGACATGCTTCCGCCGCCGGAGCTGTCGTCGGTCCACGGCGGCACGTTCGGTGGCAGCAACGCCGGCGTGGTGGCGCCGACGCGCAATTCCAGGTGGGCCGCGGGCGTGCTCGGCATCGCGGCGTGCGCCGGTGCGATCACGGCCGTGATCACGAAGGTCGGCAACGACCCCGAGCTCCACGAGGTGCCGTGGTCGCTGTTCACGACGCCGATCGTCGTCGTTCAAGACCCACCGCCGGCGCCGCCGCCGCCGAAACCCGCGCTTGTCGTGCAGCAACCACCCGCGCCACCGCCGCCGCCGCCTGCAGGGTCGGCGGCGATCGCGATCGCGACGGCAGGCTCGGGCGGCGCAGGCTCGGCAGTCGAGGCGGCGCCGGTGCCCGCGAAATCCGACGATCCGGCGAAGGCCCATGGCTCTACGCACGCTGGCGTCGCGGTCGCACCGGTGACGGCGCACCGCGATCGCGAGCCATCGGCCTCGGATCCGCTCGGCACGTTGCGGCTCGAGCTCCTCGACGGAGACTTCGCGACGGTGACGATTCAAAACCAGAAACGCAACGCGCCCGGCGACAAGTACCGCTTGATCCCCGGCAACTACACCGCGCACGTGAAGGATCCCAAGGAGGGCACGACGTTCCGCTGCCCGCTCACGGTCGAGCCCGGTGTGACCACGACCGTGAACATCTCGCTCAAAGACGAGACCTGCGACGAAGAAGATCGCTGAGCCGACGGCGGCTCGCGCTCCGAAACGAAAAACGGCCACCCGGGATGCTGCGGGTGGCCGTTACTTCGTCATCGCATCGCATCGCATCGCGCTGTCGCTGCCGTCTACGTCGGCGACGCGGTCGACCACGAGAAACGCGAGGTCTGGATCTAGTCCGGGTACGACTCGTCGCTGCCGTCTTCGTCGGCGGTCGGCGCGCGGCCGTTCTCGGCGTCCTTGTCGAGGCCGAGGCGGCGGATCATCTTGTAGATCGACATGCGCTCGATGCCGGCGGCGCGTGCCGCGGCCGAGATGTTGCCGTCGTGCGCTTCGAGCAGCTCTTGCAGATAGCGGCGGTCGAACTCGTCGACCAGCTTCTGCTTGGCCACCTTGAACGGCACTTCGATGTCGATGTGCGCGAAGCCATCGCCCTCTTTCTTGGGCGGCGATTCGAAGCCGAGCGTCGGGTGGTTCGGCAACAGCACCGCGCGCTCGACGGCGTTGCGCAGCTCGCGCACGTTGCCGGGCCACGTGTGGCGCTGCGCGCGCGCCATGAAGTCATCGGGCAGGCGCGGATCGGGATTGCCCGAGCCCACGCTGAGCTGGCGCAGTAAGTGCTGGACGAGCAGCGGCAGATCTTCGCGGCGCTCGCGCAGCGCGGGAATCGACAGCTTCGCGACTGCGAGGCGGTAGTAGAGGTCCGCGCGGAAGTTGCCGCGGTTCACTTCGGCCGCCAGGTCGCGGTTGGTCGCCGCGACGATGCGCACGTCGCTCGCGAACAGCTTGGCACCGCCGAGACGGCGCACGCGGCGGGTCTCGACCGCGCGCAAGAGCTTGGCTTGAACGTCGAGCGGCAGCTCGCCGATCTCGTCGAGGAACAGAGTGCCGCCGTGCGCGAGCTCGAAGACACCTGCGGTCGACTTGATCGCGCCGGTGAAGGCGCCGACCTCGTGGCCGAACAGCTGCGCTTCGAATAGCTGCTCGGGGATCGCCGAGCAGTCGAGCACCACGAACGGCTCACCGCGGCGCGGCGAGCACTGGTGGATCGCGTCGGCGACGAGCTCTTTGCCCGCGCCGGTTTCGGCTTGGATCAGCACCGTCGCGTCCGACTGCGCGAACCGATTGATCAGCTCGAACAGGTGGCGCATCGCGGCGCTGCCGCCGATCAGGTTTTGCAGCCGCGGCTCGTTCCACAGCGGCATCGCGACGGCGTCGTCGAGCGGCTCGAACACGACGGCGCTCTTGCCGACTTGGATCGTCGAGCCCGGCGCGATGAACCCGTCGACGACGCGTACGCCTTTGACGTACGTGCCGTTCGTCGAGCCGAGATCGCGAAGGCGGTAGCCTTCCGGCGTGAGCCGGAGCTCGCAGTGCAAGCCCGAGACTTTACCGTCGCTGAGGTTGAGGTCGGCACCGGTGCGGCCGATCTGGATCGTCTGCGACGCGAGCTCGACGATCTTTCCTTGATCGACGCCCGCAACCACGTTGAGGCGACACCGGCGCACGTTGACCGTGCGCGGCATGCCTTGATAGGAGGTGACCCAAGTCGGGGTCTCGAGATCCTGACCTTCCACGGCTTCTTCAGATCGTACCACGCTCATCGGGCAACTCCTTTATCGGCAATGTGGATGACCCCGCGCACTCCGACTTGGAGGTCCCCGGGACGAGTGTTCTTGTCGAGATCAGCGACGACCGTATAAAAGTCGATCGTCACGTCGTGGTTATCGACGAGGTCTTTGACGGTGGCGCCGACCTTGTGATCGGTGCCGTAAAACATGTCGACGTGATCGCCAGGCTTGACCGCCTCGGCCTTGTTGCGCGGCAGCGCGAACTTGATCTGCAGCTGCGTCGGGTCGAACACGCGAGCGATCGTCTGGCCGCGGTGCGGAACTTCGCCTTCATGGAACTTGATGTTCGCGAGGATGCCGTCGATCGGAGCCTTGAGATCGGCCAGGTCGAGTAGCCGCTTGGCCTCTTTGATCTGCGACTCGGCGGCGCGCTCGGCACCAGCCGCCGCGCCACCGCCGGCACCGGCGCCGGCAGCCGTCGATCTGGCATCGTTGAGTGCGGACTCCGACTCCACGCCCGCCGCCACCATCCGGCTCGCGAGCCTCGCCTTGCGCTCGGCGTTTTCCGCTTCGGCGTATGCACGACCGGCTTCACCGGCGGCGCGCGCTTTGTCGCCTTCCGCCTTCTCGAGCTGGCTCTGCAGCTCCGACTTGTCGAGGTGCGCGATGACCTGCCCCGCGTGAACGCTGTCGCCGTCGTGGGCCTCGAGCTTCATCACGGCTCCGTCGGACGCCGCGGCGATCGCTTCCGACTTGGCGGACGTGATCACGGCGACGCAGTCGGTGATGTGGGATTCCGGCATGACGACCACGGGAGCTCGCGGGTCCTTCGAATCACTCGTGGGCGCCGGCGTGGACCGCCCGCATGCTGCTGCCAGCAGGAGCAGCGTTGCGGAGAGCGTGTGCAGCTTCATAGGGAATCTCCGGACCGTTGGGGGTGGACTGCGACGCCGCGAGCAGCTGGGCGTAGAGCCCGTTGTTCGCGACGAGTTGATCGTGGTTGCCTTGTTCGACGACCTTGCCCTTGTCCATGACGACGATGAGGTCGCAGTTGCGAACCGTCGACAGGCGGTGGGCGACGGTGATGCGCGTGCAGCGCAGCGTCTCGAGGCCGGCGATGACTTTCTTCTCGGTCGAGTTGTCGAGCGCCGACGTGGCTTCGTCGAGCAGCATCAGCGTGGGGTTGCGCAGGACCGCGCGAGCGATCGCGACGCGCTGGCGCTGACCGCCCGACAGCGAGCCGCCGCCGTCGGAGATCACGGTGTCGTAGCTCATCGGCATCTCCGACACGTCGTCGTGAAGGCACGCGACGCGCGCGGCCGACATGATGCGGTCGAGCGTCGTACCCGGCGCAGACAGCGCGATGTTCTCGCGCATGGTGCCGCCGAAGATGAACGGGTGCTGCGGCACGATGCCGATCTGCTGGCGCACGCCGCGCAGGTCCATCTCGTGGAGCGGCTTGGTGTCGTACTGGATGTCGCCGCTCGCCGGCTTGTGCAGGCCCGAGAGCAGATTGAGCAGCGTCGACTTGCCCGAGCCCGACGGACCGACGAGCGCGACCGATGCGCCGGGCGGGATGTCGAGCGAGACGTTCTGCACGACCAACGGGGCCTGCTCGCCGTACTTGAACGACACGTTCTTGACCGTGATGTGGCCGCGCAGGCGAGGCGGCGCGACGACGGTGTCGCGATCTTGTTCGACCGGGGTCTGCAGCACGTCGTCGATGCGATCCATGTGGCTCTGGACGAGCTGGAGATCGAGCGCGCTGCCGACGAGCGCCGACAGCGGGCCGAACAAGCTCGTCGCGAGCGAGTTCATCGCGAGCATCATGCCGAGCGACATGTGGCCGCTCATCACCGACGTCGCGCCGATGGTGAGGATGAGCATGGGGCCGAGCGAGCCGACCGCCGAGCGAATCGAGTCGACGTAGCTGCTCACGCGCGCCTGCTCCATCGTGACGTTGAGCTGGTCGGTGTAGAGATTCGACCACTTCTCGAGACCGAGGCGCTCCGAGCCGGCGCACTTGAGGGTCTCCATGCCGCCGAGCAGCTGCACCATGTAGCTGTGCGCCTTCGCCTGCTTGTCGAGGCTCGCGGCGAGCAGGCGCTGGTACGTCGGCCGGGCGACCAAGAACACGAGCGCTTCGGCGAACGACATCACGATGGTGATCACGCCGAGCGTCGGGTTGACGTAGAAGATGACGACCGCGTAGATGATCACGAACAGGCCGTCGATCACCGCCGACATCGACTTGCCGGTCACGGTCTCGCGCACCGTGCCGTTCGAGTCGACGCGCATCATCAAGTCACCGGTCGAGCGCCGCTGGAAGAACGAGAACGGCAGCGAGACCATGTGGTCGAGGAAGCCGAGCGTCATGCGCGTATCGAGCGCGATGCGCAGGTGGAGCAGCACGAACGAGCGCGTCACGTCGGCGATGATGTTGAAGAGCGTCAGGCCTCCGATCGCCGCCAAGCACACGTAGAGCAGCTTGTAGTCGGCGCGCTGGACAACTTGGTCGATGATCATGCCGGTGATGAGCGGCATCACGAGCCCGACCAGGCGCAGCGTGATCGAGATGACGATCACGCGCGAGAACAGGCCCTTCTCGGAGAGCAGCTCGTCGACGTAGCGCTTGAGCCGGCCCTTCTCGAACTTTTGCTTGGTGAAGCGCGGCGTCGGCGTGAGCTCGATCGCGACGCCGGTGAACGCCTTCGCAAAGTCGGTCATCGTGACGTCGCGCGGACCGGTCGCGGGGTCGACGACGCGCACGCCGTTCTTGACCAGCCGTTCGAACACCAAGAAGTGGTTGAACTCCCAGTGCAGGATCGTGCCGGTCTTGAGCAGCTTGAGCTGCGACAGGTCGACCTTGATGCCGCGGCCGCCCAAGCCGTAGCGTTCGGCCGTATCGAGGATCGACTTCGCGCTGACGCCGTCGCGGCCGATGCCCATCGCCTCGCGGACCTCGGCGAGCTTCACTTGCTTGCCGTGATACGCCATCACCATGCACAGCGAGGCGGCACCGCAGTCGGTCCACTCGAGCTGTTGCACGAAGGGCACCGAGCGCTTGCCGCGCGCGAAGCCCAGGCGCGCGAGCGCCGGGAACGACGCGATGATCGCCTGGGTTCTCGCCGAGCCGTTCTCGTTCGAGCTCGAGCTCGAGCTCGAGCTCGAGCTCGACGAGTGAGAGTTGGTCGAGTTGGTCGAGGTCTTCGACATATTCAATCAGCTCCGATGTGCGAGAGGTCCGGCAGCAACTGGACCAGGAAGCGCTTCTCGTCGAGCTTGATCTCGACTTCGCACTGCATGCCTGCGCGGTACTGCATCTGTTCGTCGTGGTACTTGAACCACGGGTGCGGCAGCTCGATCCGAACCTCGGCGAACATCACGCCGTCTTGACCGGCGCCGATCGCGCTCTCGTATGCGGTGCCGAGCTGCTTGCGCACCTCGGTGCTGCTGATCGCGCTCGGCGCGATCTGCGTGATCTTGCCGTGCTCGCGCTTCTTCGTGTAGCCCTTGATGTTGATCTGGCCGTCGGTCACGAACTGCTTCTTGAGCAGCTGCGAGATGTCGTTGCCGGGCATGTAGGCGCGGACGTACGGCAGCGCGTCTTCGTCGGAGATCACGCCGATCTCTTCACCGAACTGCAGCGCCTGGCCTTCGGCGGCGTGGAGCTCGGTGAGCCTGCCGGCGCGCGGCGCGCGGACCGTGCGTTGATCGACGGACTCTTGCGCGCGGCGGCGTGAGGCATGCGCGGCGGCGAGGCTCTTGCGAACCTGATCGTCGGTGGGATCGACGAGGTACGACGCGATCGCGATCTGATCTTCGGTCTCGGCCCGGCGCAGGTCGGCTTCTTCGGTCGCCGCGCTGAGCTTCGCGATCGGCTCGCCCTTCGCGACGCCGTCGCCGACATGGTGCATCACGAGGGCGACGTTGCCGGCGGCCGGCGCGTTGATGCGCGTGCCGTCGAACTGCACGACGCCCTTGCCGGTCGAGTACGTCGGCACCTTGATGAAGAACGCGAACGCGACCGCGGCGAGGATCGAGATCACGATCATCGGATACGCGCGGCGAACCCAGCGCGGCGACAGATCGGCGACGACGCCTTCGGTGCCGCGCTTGCGGTGGTGGTCGAGAGCCTCGGGGCGATACAGCGAGCCCTTGTCGCGCGCGAGCTCCGTGCGGCGCTGCAGGTGCTCGACGACGAGGTGGTGCATCACGCTCGTCGCTTCGCGGCCGAACGCGGCCATCGCGATGTAGTCGGGCGGGCCGAACGCCGGCTGGCGCGCGTTGCGCGACAGCTGGATCACCGCGATGGTCTCGCCCGACGTGACGATCGGAACGAGCGCCGTGTGCGTCGACGACAGCGCGCGGCGCGCCTTGCCGACGGCGATGATCGGGCCGGTCTCCTTCGGGACTTCGTCATCGGCGCCGAGCGTGTAGAACCCGTCCGGACCCGCGTAGATGATGATGACCGACAGCGAGCTGGTCAGCTCGGCGAGCGCGTCGCGGAGCAAACGGTCGGCGCCGGCGAGGTCGGCCTGCAGCGCGAGCCGGCGCAACCAGCCATAGACGGCAGACGCGAGCTCGGGCGGCAGCGGAATCGCGAGCGGGTCGAACGACGCGCCGCCGTTCGGAAACTGCACGAACGGCGCGCCGCCACCGGGAAGCTCCGCGGCCGACGGGCGCATCTGCGGTTGCGACTGCGGCGCGGGAGCCTGCATCTGCGGCTGCGACGGCTGCGAGCCACGCGCCGGCTGCGCCTGCGGCGCCTGCTGCTGCGGCTGCGACGGCTGCGAGCCGCGCGCCGCCGGCTGCGCATGCTCGCGCGGCTGCTCCGAGAACGGGCTCGACGGCGTCTTCGTCGCCGACGAAGACGATGCGCGATGCGCCTTCTTGTCTTCTTTATGATGATGCTTCTTGCGCGGCGTGCTCGGCGGCTCCGGCAGCGGCGCGGGACGCGACGCGGGCTCGGTGCGAACTTTCACCGGCGCGCGCTCCGGGCGCGGCGCGCTGGTCACGACCGAGTCGGACTTCACGCGCGGCGCGGCTTCACGTGCGCGGGGGGCGCGGTCATCGCGCGCGTCGCGGACGTCGTCGCGCTGCGTGGGGCGCTGGTGCACGGGCACGTTGGTGGTGGCGCTGCGCGACGCGCTGCGCGACACGAGCTCGATCACTTCATCCTTAGGAAGGAAGGTCGGAGCTTCGATGTTCGCTTCCCACTCTCCGGCCTGCGAGCGGCCCGAGCGGCGCGCGGTCGTCAGGTCGACGTTGGATGAATGGGATCGCATCGCATCGGTCGATTTTGCAAAGGGGCTGCCACGCCTCCATCACAGCTAACCAGTTGACCCGAGAGCATAATTGGCGCGTCAGGCGGGGGTGGGGGCACGTATTCGTAACCCGCGGTAGGCGAGTCCCCGGGTGATCGAGCGCCGTCTCCACGGGGACTCGGCGAGTTGGCGCTCGGCACGCTCGGTGCTCTAGCAGCACCTCCATGAAGACGCCGATCATCATCGCGACGGTTCTCGGAGCCGCGATCGCAAACGCGCAACCCGGCGCTTCTGTAGATCAGGATGGCAACGGCGTCGCGGACGAAGATGATCTGACGGGCGGCACCGAAGCCAAGGCGATGCTGCCGGTCAAGCTCGAGGACATCATCCTCGTGGCCGTGCGGTTGTCGCCCGACCTGGCGCGCGCGCGCATCGACCGCACCACGGCGTTCCATACCGCGGCCGCGGCCCGGCACACGCTCGCGTGGAACCTGACGTTCAACGCCGGCGGCAATATGAACGGCACCGGCGACCAAGTCGAAGTGCCGGTCGGCGGCGTCGTCGAGCAGGACACGCTGTCGGCCGCGGTCGGCCTCGGCACCAACTTCTCGACGGGCGGCTCGTTCTCGATCAACGCCGGCGTGCAGCACCAGCACACGCAGTACAGCTTGGTCGACACCATCCTCACCAGCTCGGCGGCCAGCATGTCGTCGGTGGGTAGCGGCGCGACCTCGACGTCGAACCTGCCGCAGAACGAGGACGCCTATAACGTGCAGACCTCCACGGGCATCACGTTCAAGCAACCGCTCGGCCGCGGCTTCGGCTCGGTCGCGATTGCGGAGATTCGCAAGGCGGACCTCAACGCGACGCAGGCAACCTTGAAAGCCCAGCTCGCCGCGGAGGACCTGATCAAGGATCTCGTGTCGTCGTACTGGGAGCTCGCGTACTCGTCGTACGAGGTCGACGTCCGCACCGAGGCGCTCGAGCTCGCGAAGCGGCAATCCGACCTGACACACGAGCAGATGCGGGCGGGTGCGGCGCAGCCGTCGGCGCTCGGCGCCGTCACGTACGAGCTGATGACGCGCGAAGACAACATGCTCCAGGCCAAGACCGACATGGAGAAGAAGTCCATGGATCTACGGCAGAAGTCGGGCCTGCAGCTGCGCCAGCGCGACATCGTGCTTCACCCGTCCGAAGACTTCACGATCGGCGACGACGAGTTCGACGTCGGCGAAGTGCTCGAGAAGAGCCGGACCTCGAACCGCAAGCTCGCGACGATCGCGATCGAGGAGAAGCTCGCCGACGTCGACGTCGAAGTCGCCGCCGACTCGGCGAAGCCCCAGGTCGACCTGCAGCTCCAGGGCGCGATCCTCGGCAACGGCGACAGCGTCGGCACGTCGTTCGACAGCACCGGCTCGTTCGGCGGCTTTCAGGTGAGCGCGAGCCTCAACATGTCGTTCGAGCTCTCGGGCGCCGCACGGCGCGCGAAAGACGCGGCATTGGCCAAGCGCCGCCGCATCACGGTCGATCGCGTCGATACGATCCGCCAGGTCGAGAGCCAGACGACGCTCGCCGTCAAGGCGGTCGCGACCGCGCGTGCTCGCGTCACCCTCGAGAAGCAAGCGATCGAAGTGGCCGAGGAGAACGTCCGTGCCGAGCGCGTCAACTTCATCGGCGGCAAGGCCGACAACTTCAAGGTCTTGCAGCGCCAGACCGAGCTGACCGACGCGCGCCTCAAGTTCGGCCGCGCCGTCGCCGACTACCACATCGCCATCGCGACGCTGCAGTACCTCAGCGGCTACCTGCTCGAGCAGTACGGCGTCGACGTCCGCACGCACCAGCGCGGGTAAACGCCCCGCTGGGGGAGACGAAAAATGATCGTCTCCCGGGGGATGCAGACTGCGGTCGCCACCCCTGGAACTCAGACCGTAACCCGCCGTATCCGCTGTCGACCTTGGATGGCACGACGTCTGCTGAAGGAGTCATTCATGCGCACCACCACCCTCTCTGCTCTGCTGGCCTCGATGCTCGCGATCGGCTGCGTGCCGATGGGGAACGACTCCGAGCAGCGTAACCGCGTCGACGCCGGTGGCTCCGGTTCCGCCGGCTCGGCCGGCGACACGTCCTGCGATACGTCGAACATCGCCGTGCAGTCGGGCGACTTCGAGTTCAACTCGGACGCATCGCTGACCAACATCCCGAAGAGCTGCTGGCAGCTCGCAGGCAAGCTGACGATCGACGGCTCGATCACCTCGCTCGCCAAGCTCGGCGACCTCCGCAATGTCGGCGACCTCGTCATCACGAGCAGCGGCCTCACCACGATCGATACGCCGAACGCGCTCGCGGTCAGCGGCTCGATCGACATCGAGACGAACAGCAAGCTCTCCGACCTGTCGAACCTGTCGCTGCCGACCGCCACCGCGAGTGGTAGCGCATCGACCTGCAGCTCGTTCCTGACCGCGGTCACGCTGAAGGGCAACACCGCGCTCACGTCGATGGGCGGGATGAACCAGCTTGGCTGCGTCATCGGCCTGACCGACATCGAAGGCAACACCAAGCTCACCGACCTCGACCTCAGCAACGCCATTCGCCTCGAAGGTGGCCTGACGGTCACGGGCAACAGCGCCGCGACGTCGCTCGAGCTCAACAACCTCGTGTCGATCACCGGCGCGATGACGATCTCGAACAACACGGCGCTGGCCAACCTCGGCCAGTGGTCGTCGCTCCAGTTCATGCACGGTCCGCTGACGATCGATACCAACCCGGCGCTCACGACGCTCGCGGGCGTGATGACCGGCGCCGCGAACGGCACGGTCGGCACCGGCATCATGATCGAGGGCGAGCTCTCGATCACGAACAACTCCAAGCTCACCGAAGTCGGCGAGTTCGAGTACCTGTCGTGGGCTCAGCAGATCAACATCGCGAACAACGCGCAGCTCGACTACTGCCAAGCGCGCGAGGTCGGTTGCTGCGTCATCGATAGCGCACCGTCGAACATCAACATGGCGGCCATCACCGCCAACAAGAACACGACCTGTAACGGCGCGTCGTCGTGGTGCTTCGGCGGGAACAACAACCGCTGCCACAACGACTACACCGGTTACAACACGCAACAAGGTATCGAGTAACCACCAGCTCGCTCGCTCTACCAGAGGAGTCGACAACCATGCGCATCCATCACCTCCTGCTCGCCGCTTCCGCCGTGCTCGCCGCGTTTGCCGCGAGTGCCGACGCCAAACCCCGCCGCGTCGTGATCCTCGACTTCGAGGGCCCGCGCTTGCTCGCGGATCAAGGCCGCTCGGCGGTCGTACAAGTCCTCAACGATTCCTACGATGTCGTTTCGACGAAGCGTTGGCAGGCGGCGAAGATGGCCTCGGCCGGTCGCGGCCCGCTGCAGTGGTCGACCGCCGCGAAGGCGTCCGGTGTCGACGCCGTCGTCGACGGTTGGGTCGACCCCGAAGGCATGCGCACGCACACGATGACCATCGCGGTCAGCGATGCGATGACCGGCCGCCAGATCGACACCGTATCGGTGAAGATCACCGACAAGGGCGTCGTCAGCGACGAGGCGACGAGGAAGCTGACGAGCGGCCTCGACGAGCTGCTCGGCTGGGTCAGTCCCGATGGCTCGGATTCCGCTCCGACCAAGCAGCTCCCGATCATCATCGACCAAGGGCCGCCGCTCGGCTCGCACCAGCCCAAGCCCGAGAAGCCGGCGGCCAACTGCGATGGCGATGACGACGACGACGACTCGGCCGATTGCGGCGACGACACCACCGACGACGAAACGCCGCGCCATCATCGCCACCATTCGCACGGCAAGCACCACGCCCGCAAAAAGCACCACCGTCGGTCCGACGGTGATGACGACGACGATGACGACGATAGCCGCGCCGAGACCAAACGGCCGGCCGACACCAAGAAAGCCGGCGACGCCAAGTCGCCCGACAGCGGTGACAAGACCACGGTCGCGACTGCAGACTCGCCGAGCGCGTCGGCGGCGACGACCGCCGCGGACCTACCCGGCGCCACGCAGGGCACGCAAACTCTGATCGACATCTTCGGCCCCGACAGCGTCGAGGCAAAGACGATGACCGGCAGGAACCCGCTCGAGAAGCCGCACTCGTCGCCGCACATCGAGCTCTCGCTCGGCGGCTTCATCGGCGAGCGCGGCATGGCCTTCCAACAGAACCCGCCCGACTTCCCGGCGACGCCGCCGTCGTATCCATCGACCGGCCTCGACGGCCTCGCGATGCGCGGTGCGGTGTATCCGTTCCCGGTCAACAAGAATGGCTGGGACCTGACGGGCATCGGCTTCGAGTTCCAACTCCAGCAATCGCTCGGCGCGTCGCTGGGCGCGAACGACACTGTCAATGATACGTATGGCCAATACTCGCTCAACTACACGGCATGGGAAGGCGGTATTCACTATCGGTATCCGCTCGGCAGTCTGGTCACCATCGACGGCTCGGTGAACTACGGCCGCGCGTCGTACACGCTCTCGAGCGACTTTCCGTCGACCGTGCAGATCCCCGACACGAGCTACCAGTACATGAGCGCCGGCGCCGACATCGAGCTCAACGTCACCGAGCGCATGCGCATCAACTTCGGCGGTCGCTGGCTGTACCTGCTCGACACCGGCGACGTGTCGTCGGAAGACTGGTACGGCTCGGGCTCGGCGGGCGGCCTGCAGCTCCACCTCGGCTTCAAGGTTCCGCTCGGCGATCTGCTGTACCTCCGCGGCCAGGTCGAGTACATGCGCGTGTCGATGGACTTCAACGGCGACGGCAACCTGTCGACGCCGGAAGATGACGATTCGCTGGGCGTCTCGAACATCACCGACAGCTCGATCGGCGGCAACGTGCAGATCGGCGTCGCGTTCTAGACTGCGATTCGTCGCGCAAGGCACAAACTGCCGGTCGGCCTTCGGGCCGGCCGGTTTTGTTTTCGGCACTCGCGCGCGCGACCGCGAGCCCGTCGATGTCTCCCGATGGAGACGATCCGAGGATTCGTAACCCGGATCAGACGTCGATCATGGTCGTCAATTCCGCGTGATCCGGTAGACGCACGCGTGGCACGACCGATGCTCTACACCGATTCGCATCCCAACCATCCACCAAGGAAGCAGTCATGTCGAACCCCCAGGACCCGTTCGTTTCGATCGATGCGCAGGAGCTCACCGTTGTCAGCGGTGGCGCCTCGCGCATCGCCTCAGGTGGAAGCGATACTTCCACGAGCGACGAAATGATGCAGATGATGACGCAGCTCACGTCATCGCTGTCGTCACTACAGAGCAACAGCGGCGGTATGGACCCCACCATGATGATGATGATGATGATGATGATGGGCGGCGGCGGCGGCGCAGCTAGCTACGGCGGCGCCGGAGCCGGCGCGTATGGATCCGCCTACGGCCAACCGACGTACGTCCAGGTCGGCGTCGATGGCGGCGGCTACGGCGGCGGCGGCTACGGCTATCCCGGCGGCGGTGGTGGCGGTTGCTGCGGCAAGTGCTACTAGGCCGACGGTTTACTACGGGTCCTCGAACGGCGCCGCGCGATCGGCGCCGTTGCCGTTTTCGGCGCGCGTCAACCTCGATGAGCAGACCGCGTTCTACGAGCGATGCACTTCGCGAGCACGTGCAAAGCATTTCCTAATGATGAGTACGGCACGAGCACTGCAATGCGATACACCATGGTTCATCAACAGGCTTCTCTCGGGACTTCTCGTTTCGTGACGGAGCGTGCGCTATTCGGCGCGTTGCGCCGGGACGAACGCGTCGCGCTCGGAACGATGTGGGACGTGCTCGGTGCTGCGGACGAGCCGACGGTCTACGTGCGTCGCACACCGTCGGAATCGCGGTATCGCTCGTCGGTCGTGATCCTCGCGGTGGCTGCATCCCTGACGTGGCTTGCAGTTGTTTTGATCTGTCTACTCGCCTAGACGCGCCGCGCAGGCGAACTATGTGAGATCGCAGGGACGAGTGGCTGGCATGCTCGATGCTCTAAGGACCTACAGCAACTCAACCATCCACCGAGGGTCACATGAGCAAGTCCAAATTCCAGATGATCGCAGCGAACGTTCTGAATCACGTCCGCGGCGGCGTCACGAGCGGCTCGTCGTCGAGCAGCGACGCGCAGATTCAAATGATGATGCAACAGATGCAGCAGTCGATCGCCGCGGCGAGCAGCAACAACAACAGCAGCTCGAGCTCGATGATGCCGATGATGATGGCGATGATGATGATGGGTGGTGGTGGTGGCGCCGGAGCCGGTGGCCCGCCGCCGGGCCCGCCCCCAGGCCCACCGCCGCCGCCGCCGGCCGCGCAGGCCGCAGCCAATGTCATCCGCGTCAACGTCCACGCGTGATCTCATGTGGACCGAACGAATGACCGCAGTCGACATCGACGACGTCTTCGCCGACGAAGAGGTCGCGACGATCGACAACACTGCCCTGCAATACGTCACGGGCGGCCGCATCGACGCTGGTCCGCAGACCGTTGACCCCAAAGTGATGCAGGCATTTCAGCAGGGCTCGCAGGCTTTCCAACAGGGCTGCCAATCATTCGTCCAGAAGAAGCAACAGGACGACAGCCAGAGCATGCAGATGGTGCAGCAGATGATGGGCGGCGGCGGCAAGGGTGGCGGTGGTCGCGGCGCTCAAGGTCAGGGCTAGTAGGTACGCAGCAGCAATGCGGCGGCGATTCCGGTGGCGACGCCGGTATTGCTGACGCGAACCTAGGCCTCGTCGTCGTCGGTGAGGGGCAACCCGAGCTGCGGCGAAGGATCCAGCCGAGCGGTGTCGTCGAATCGGACGGCGCCGCTCTCGTCGGTGTAGTTCGCGGCCAACCGCTGTGCCGCGACTGCATCGACGTTGGCAAGCCGATCGAGCGCGAGCGCGACGATGTCGCTCCACGCGACAGACTTGCGCCCGCCGTCGACGAGCGTCGCCTCGATATCTCGCGCGATGCGACGCAGGTCGTCGTCGCCGAGCGCATTGCGGTGTGCGGCCACGCGTTGCAATGCGTGGAACAGCTTGTCGCCGTCGAACGGCTCGAGCTCGCCACCGCGCTTGGACACTTTCAAGCTCGGCGCGCCGAGCTTCTCGTACGTCGTGAAGCGGCGCTTGCACGCGGTGCACACACGGCGGCGGCGTAGACCGTCGGCGGTGACGCGCGTCTCCGTCACGCTCGAGTCGCCGCCGCAATACGGGCACTGCACGGTGCAAGTCTACTTGGCGATCGATGGACAGCGAAATTTAGCCATCAGACTCGGCGCACCGCCGAGATCGGACATCCGATAGACGACGTCGCCGCGCACGGCGATCACCTCGGGGAAGCCGGGTCCGAATTTAGCGAATGGCACCGCGCTGCCGCCGTCGATCCTGAACACTTGTGCCAGCCCGAACGTGTTGTCGGCGGCCCAGAGGTTGCCGGCATCGTCGTACGTGCAGTCGGCGAGCCGAGCTGGCTCGTCGACGTCGATCGCGCCCTCGCGACGGACGACGAGCCGGTGGCCCGCGTCGAACGCGACGCAGTACAAGTGGCCGTCCGACTTCGACGCGACGTAGCCATCGCAACCGCTCGCATTCGGCGATTTCGCCAAGCACAAGCCTTCGTAGTTGCGGCCGCAGTTCACGCCGTGCGCGTCGCACACCATGCCGTCGCCCGGCGGTGGACGTTTCGCGTTCTTCTTCGCCGACAGATCGACCGGACCGAGCGCGTAGGGCCCGTCGACGAGCTGAAAGCCGCTGCCCGCGCGTTTCCACGCGTAGATCCAGCCGGCCGAGATCACGCCATAAAACACCCCGTCATGCTCGCTGAAGCCTTCGAGGTCGTCGGACGAGTCGCCGAGCGGCAGCTGGCCTTGTTCGATCGTCGTGCCGGCATCGGCGTCGACGATCGCGTACGCGCCGTGGTTACCGCTGTCGCCGACGACGACGAGCCGGTCCGAGCCGAGCCACGCCGCGGCCGACGCTTCGGGCACCGGCGTCGCCGTGGCGAACGGCAACGAGCTGCAGTCGCGGTTCGCCGGCGGCTGCGCCGGGTCCGGCGGCGGCGGCGTCTTGTGACACGCGACGCAGAGCGCGAGAGCTACGCCGATTCGCATCGCTGCGCTATAGCATTAAGCGTTGCCGTATCTCGTCAAGGAGCTGTTCGGGCCGACGCTGCAAGGCGAGGGCGCGCACGCGGGCCGAGCGTGTGTGTTCTTGCGGTTCGCCGCGTGCAACCTCGCGTGCACCTGGTGCGATACCGACTTCGCCGCCGAAGGCGCGGTCAAGCTCGAAGCCGACGCGATCGTCGCGAAGCTCGTCGAGCTCGATCGCCGGAGCGCGCGCATGGTCGTCGTGACCGGTGGCGAGCCGACCCTGCAATACGACGAGCCGCTCGAGCGCGCGCTGCACGCGGCCGGATTTCGCGTGCACATGGAATCGAACGGCACGCGCGTGCCGGCGGCGACCGTCGATTGGCTGACGATCTCGCCGAAGCCCCAGTTCCACACGAAGTCGATCGACCTCGTCGCCGCGCGGCCCGACGAAGTGAAAGTCGTGATCGATCGAACCGTCGATGCTGCGCTGCTCGCGCGCTACGAAGCGCGCTACGCGTGCGCGCACTACTTCGCGCAGCCGTGCGCCGGCGACGCCGCGAGCCTCGCGCGAACGTTGGCGCTCGTCGAAGCGAACCCGAAATGGCGGCTGAGCCTGCAACTGCACAAGATCATCGGTGTGCCGTGAGCTTGGTGGAGCGGATGGTCAGCGAGAAGTTTCATCGCGACGACGAAGGCCGGCCGTTGCGCGAGGGCCGCACGCCGGCCGAATTCTTGAGGCCCGACGACATCGAGTACAAGCCATGCCCGTACGCGGGCGCGCGCTTCCAACACGCCAAGCCGATGAACGCGTCGGCGTTGCGCCAGACGTCGGCGCACTGGGACGAGATCGCCGATGCGCTGTGCGTGCTGCGCGCCGGCTACGCGAACGGACGTACGTACAAGCCCGATGTGATGGATCTGTGGCGCGTCAGTCAGCTCGGCTCGGCGCTGCCGTGGTTCTACTTGTTTCGCCGCGACAAGGTGCCGGCGTTCGCGGCGGCGCTCGCGAAGGCGGCGCAGGGCGTCGGCATGTGGACGCAGGCGATGCTCGTCCGCACGCTGACCGGCGGTTGGCAGCCGCCGCCGTTCACGCCCGAGTCGATGATCGAAGACGCCGAAGCGAGCGGCACGTTGATCGGCGTGACCGAGGTTTGCTCCGGCTCCGACAAGATGATCGCGCGGTTTTGCGAGGGCTATCTCGAAGGCGAAGGCACGGGCGAGCTCGCGGCGATTCGCGACGAGGTCGTCAGCTTCGGCGCGCACTACGCGAGCTTCAAGCTGCTCGTGTGGGTCTACTACTTGGCGCGGCGTTACTTGCTGCACGAGCTCGGCACGCCGGCGGCACTCGAGCTGTTGCAGCGGCCGTGCGAGCCCGGCGACATGTTCATCCTGGAAGCGCCGGATGCCGGCAAGGTCCCGCGGCCGATGCGCATGCGGTGGCTCCAGCCACTCGCGCAGCTCGTCGTGCCGTTCGCGCCCGACGGCAGCGATCAGCCGCACGTCGCTTCGGCGCAGATGCTCGCGTTCGCGAGCGGCACGGCGGGCACGCCGCAGGAGACGTTCGCGCGGCTCGACAAGATTTTCACGCTCGCGATCGCGACCATCGAGCGCGCGTTCGGCGGTAGCGAGGTGCCGTCGAGCGCCGCGTTGATCGCGGCGGGCACGCACGCGGCGTTCGGCGCGTGATCGACGTCAATCGTCGGGATACTCGGCGCGGATCGATACGAACGCGATCGTGCCGATCGCCAGCGCGAGCGGCAGCAGCAGCGCGACGCCCAAGCCGATATGCAGCGCTTTCGAAAGTGATGCCGCGCCGAAGAACGTGCCGATCGTCCACACGGCCAAGATCGAGACGATCACCGACCACGCGGCGCGCGAATTCTTCAGCGACAGCGGGATCAGCGAGCACAACACGCCGCCGATGACCAGACAGAACACGCCGAGCGCGGCTGGGATTCCGTTCGCGAGGCCGCCGATGCCGGCGACGATCGCGCCGAGCGCGACGATAACGGCAATTGCGTGAGCGATGGCGCGACCAGACATAGTGCGAGCTTACTTCTTTCGACGGAACAGCGAGCTCCAGAAACCGCGCGGCTTGTCGCCCCCCGATTCCTCGGAGCCTTCGGCGGGTGCTTGACCCGGAACCGATGAGGTCTCGGCCATATTCCCCATCATCTCGATGCGCGGCTCGGTCGGCGTCTCGATCTGACCCGACGAGATCCGCTGGATGTAGCCTGCCATGCCGCTGCCGGGCTCCGCGTCGAGCGCGAGCGCCGTCTCTTCTTGCTCGATCGCGTACTCCTTGCGGAACAGCTGGCGCACGAACTGACGTAGCTCCTTCGGATCGAAGCGATAGCCCGCGATCAGCGCGTCGAGATCGGCGGCGAGCTGCGCGGCGCTCTGATAGCGATCGGCGACGTCGCGTGCGAGCGCGCGCAAGCTGATCGCGTCGAGCTCGGGCGTGACGCGGCGATTGAACCCCGACGGCGGCGGCACCTCGGCCTTGCGCACTTTCTCCATCAGCGCGAACTCGGTGTCGCCGCGAAACAGCTTCTCGGTCGTCAGCATCTCGTGCAGGATGATGCCGGCGGAGAACACGTCGGTGCGCGCGTCGAGCGGCATGCCGCGGATCTGCTCGGGCGACATGTAGCTGAACTTGCCCTTGAGCACGCCGATCTCGCTGGTGAACTTCATCAGCGCTTGCGCGATGCCGAAGTCGAGCAGCTTGACGTCACCGTCGTAGGACAGCCGCACGTTCGACGGCGAGACGTCGCGGTTGACGATGTTGAGCAGGCGACCGTCGGGCCCGACGAGGTTGTGCGCGAAGTGCAAGCCTTCGGCGATGCGCGCCGCGATGTAGACCGCGTGCGGCACGGGGATCCTCTGCTGTGTCTCCTGGCAGCGCCGCAACACCTGCGTCAGATCGCGGCCGCCGATGTATTCCATCGCGATGTAGTGGCGGCCGTCGATCTCGCCGATCGAGCATGTCTCGACGATGCAGCGGTTCTTGAGCAGCATCGCGAGCTTGCCCTCGCGGTTGAACATGTCGACGAAGCGCGCCTCGCGCGCGAGCTGTGGCCGCATCACTTTCACCGCGAACAGGCGCTTCTCGCCGTTCTGCGGTCGCGCGCGATAAACCTCCGCCATGCCGCCGCGCGCGATCAGGCCGAGCAAATAATACGGGCCGAAGCCGACGGGATCGTTCGGCGCCCCCGGCGATAGTTTGCCCTCCTGTGACGGCCGCTCCGAGACCACAGCCGCCGGACCTTACCACGTCACGACGAGCCGCTGACCGGGCTCGAGCTGGACCTCGCGCTCCTCGCTACGCAACCCTGAATCGTCTTTCAAGACCATCTTCAGCTTGCGGCCGTCGGGCGGTACGGCCACGCCGACCTCGGGCGACGTGATCCCGAGATCGATCATCACGCCGGGCGCCTTCGGGTTCTCGAGCGCGATGCGGCCGAGCGGCGCGTCGAGCTTGTTGACGACGATCGCCCAGCGAAAGCTCATGCTCGCCGGCTTGCCGGCTTCGACGGTCGCGTACTCGAACAGCGCCATCTCGTACTTGGGGTTGAAGCACAATCCCTTGTAGTTGCCGGGCGCGACGGCCAGGCCCTTGTCGGGGAGCTTTCCGGTGATTTTCTCGCGGTTGAGCCACATCTCGCTGCACGGCAAGCTCGACGACACCAGCAGGGTGCCGAGCGCTTGCGAGCCATCTTTGCCGAGCTCGGTCCGCACCAGATCGGCGTTCGCGCCGAACGGCCGCTCGACGAGGTAGCGCAGATAGAACTCGCGCTTTTTCACCGGCGCCTCGAGCTTGTCGTAGGTCGCGCCGAGCTCGCGCAGGAAGCCGGGCAGGTCGGGCGCGAGCGCGTCGCCCATATGGAAATCGACGAGCGCGTCGCCGTAGTTCTTCGCGGCGAAGGCCGCGCGGCCGGCGGTGAACGCCTGTTTGGCCTCGGCGACCGCCGGCGTGAGCAACAGCTTGTCGGCGAACGGATCGGGCGACGCCGCAAGTCGCTTGGACTCGACGTCGGCCTCGTCGCGCGCCTTCTTGTCGTCGGTGGCAGCGGCGAACGTCGCCCACGCCTCGGCGGCTTCGGAGTTCTGGCCCGCGAGCGTCCACAGCGTCGCGAGCTGTTTTTGCTCGGCGCTGCCGGCACCGCGCGCCAACGCGAGCGCCTCATAGAGCGGGATCGCGCGTGCCCAATCGCGTGCCTTCGCAGCTTTCTCGGCGGGCCCGACGAGAAATGCAGAGATGTCCGCGCGCGATTGCTTCGTCGTCACGGACCTATACAGCTCTGGCTCGGGTGCCGCCGCGGCGACTGCCGAGACCAACACCACGAGCGCAACGCCGGCTCTTGGCGCTCTCATCCCGTAAAATCGTAGCGCGGTTTCATCGCACCTCGCACTTCAGCGACCGACAGGCAATGTAGCGCCGCCCACTCACCTTACGAATTCACGTTTCGAGTCAAGTGGTTGGTCGAGTGCTATCGTGATCGGGGGCATGCGCGCCGTCATCCTCGAACGCAACAAGCTCGTCGGCCGCCGCGTCGCGAGACTGTTCCACGCGGCCGGTCTCACGGCCGAGACGGTCGAGGAGCCGTCGCAGCTCGGTGCGGCGCTCGAGACCGCCGACGTCGTGTGCTGCGACGTGTTCGATGCCGACTTCGTCGCCGAGCAAGTGCGCGGGCACAAGCGGCTGCGCGGCGTGTTGTGGACGGCCGAGCCGCTCAAGCGCGCGCTGCGCCACCTCGTCGAGACGTCGCGCATCGATCACGTGCTCGCGCGCAAAGACTTCGAGTCGGCGCCGCGTGCTTGGGAGGTCGCGATGCTCGCGCGCCGGCTCGTGACTCGCGAGCCACCGTCGATCGCCGCGTACGTCGATTGGGGCCATAGCGTGATCGAGCTCGAGGTCGCGACCACGGCCGATCGCGATCACGCGACCGCGGCGATCAGCGAGTTCGTGCTGCGCTTGGGCGTCCCGCGCCGCGTGGCGGACATGTTCGCCGAGCTCGGCCACGAGCTGCTCATGAACGCGATGTACGACGCGCCCGTCGACGATCGCGGCCGGCCGAAATACGCCGGCGATCGCAAAGCCGACCTGCAGCTGACCGACCGCGAGAAGCCGAAGCTGCGCGTCGCGAGCGACGGCTCGCGGCTGGTGATACAGGTGCGCGACCCGTTCGGCCGGCTCGAGCGCCGTCACGTGCTCGACGGGCTCGCCCGAGGCCTCGCAGGCGGCGAAATGGATCGTTCGAATGGCGGAGCGGGCTTGGGGATGGCGATGTGCCATAACGCGTCGACGGCCATGTACTTCGACGTGTCTCGCGGTAATCACACCGAGGTGACGGCGGTTTTCGAGCTCGACATGAACCTTCGCGAGCTGCGCACGCAGGCGAAGTCGTTGCAGCTGTGGAGTAGTTGATGGAAGTCCAACGCGCATCGCGATCGAGGCTACAACCACCGGCGACCGCCGGCGAGGCGAAGCTGTCGATCGAGAAATTCGCCGATGGTCCGATCACGTGCCTCAAGTTCTCCGGCACGATCGACGAGTCCTTCGACGGCAAGAAGCTCGCGAACAGCGTCGACACCGAGTCGCTCGTGCTCGACGTCGGCGGCGCCAAGAAGATCTCCTCGTTCGGCATTCGCGAGTGGGTCGACTTCATCACCGCGGTCGGCGTGCGCGCGAAGCAGATCGTGCTGATCGAGTGCTCGCCGAAGGTCGTCGACCAGCTCAACATGGTCGCGAATTTTGCCGGCAGCGGCCGCGTGTTCAGCTTCTACGCGCCGTTTCGCTGCGACTACTGCGACTCGGAGCACCGCGTGTTGCTCGACGTCGCGAAAGACTTCGAATCGATCAAGACCCAGAAGCTCGCCGAGCGGCCGTGCCCGACCTGCCGCGAAGCGATGTACTTCGACGACGACGGCTCGACCTATTTTTCGTACATCCTCGGTCAGGGCAGCTTCGAGCTCGCCCCCGAGCTCGCGCAGTTCTTGGCGGCGAAGCTCGACTATCGCGTCGGCTCGCTCGGCGGCAAGCTGCGCGTCGACAAGGTGATCGAAGGCCGCATCACGTACCTGCGATTCACCGGCGATCTCGACGGCACGTTTCAGAAGGACAAGCTCGCCGAAGGCCTCGAGGGCACCGTGATCGTCGATCTCGCCGCCGTGCCGCGGGTCGAGCCCGCCGGCGCGGCAGCGTGGCGCGCGTTCGTGCAACAGGTCTCGCCGCTCGTCGATCAGATCGATCTGATCGGCGTCGCGCCCGCGGTGGTCGAGCGCATCTGCACGAAAGACGATCTCGGCGCGAAGGTCGCCGTGCTCGATTTCTCGTTGCCGTACGCGTGCCAGACGTGTGGCACGACGAGCGCGCAGTCGATCGAGGTCGTCACGCACGCCGAGGTCTTGAAGTTCGCGACCGCGCCGGAGCTGCGCTGCCCGACGTGCAAGAACGCGATGATGTGCACCGCGGCCGAGTCGCTGATGACGATCCTGCCGGGCTTGCCGAAGCCGGTGGTGACGCCGACGAACAAAGATGTCGCGCGCCAGATCGACGAGCTGCGCCACAGAAAGCTCGAGCGCCGCACGGCGGGCTCGTCGCCGCTGACTCGGTCGGGGACCGCGCCGGCGTTGCCGCGGCGCAATCTCATGCCGATCCTCGTCGGCGCAGCCGCGATCGCGGTGCTCGCGGCCGCGTACGTCGGCTTCACTCGCGGGCATCAGGCACCGAGCGGCCCGTACAAGCTCGGTCCGGTAACCGGACGAAGCGCGCCCGAGCGCCCGGCGTGGGCCGGCACCGGCGCGCTCGGCTCGCTGACGTGCAACGGCACGTCGTGCGTCGGCGTGTCCGAAGCGGTCGCGAGCCAAGAAGAGGCCGAAGACGAAGCGAGCGATGCGGCCTACGAAGGCGTCGCGTACGAGGTCGCCGGCGATGGTTGGCTCGCGTCGATCGCGCCGCAGCTCGTCGAGACGCGCGCGGCGGCATTCGCGGCGGTGGAACGCGACGCTCAAAGCGCGCAAGCCAGGCGCGACGTTCACGACGGCCGTCACGCGGTCGCGCGCTTGTTCAAGCGCGTCGCGCCTCCGGTCGCCGCGCGGTACTGGGAGTCGTTCGATGGTCCCGACGGCAAGCGCTTCGTCGCGTTCGCGCAGGTCGTGCTGTCGGCGGCCGACGCGAAGCGGCTCGCGGGCCGGATGTCGCCGACGAGCCACGCGCTCGGCGCGACCGTCGTCGAGCTGCAGCCCGAGCTCGGCTGGCGATTCCCGAAGCTCGATCACGGCGCCGTCGTGACCAAGCTTTCGCAAGGTCCGTTGCAGGAGCTCGGGCTCGCCGAGCACTACATCGTGCTCGCGATCGACGGCCACGACGTCGCGGACGGCAAGGCGTTCGAGAAGCTCGCGCCCGCCGAATACGACCAGCTCCTCGGCATCGGCGGCACGTTGCGCGTGCTCGTGCAGGCCGATACCGGCGATCCACGCGAGTTCTCGGCGACAATTGCCGCACCGGCGAGCGCCGTGCCGCAACGGCCGGGCGCGCACAACGGCAACGGCACGGCGCCCGCCACGCCGGGCGGCGCGATCAACGTGTGGGATCGCTACGGCGGCAATCGCGGCAGCGGACGTGATGATCCGACGCAGTAGCTTCGCGCTCGTCTTGCTGTTCGGCGTCGCGGCAGCGCAGCCGCCGCCGGCGAAATTCACGTCGGAGTACCAGGCTGGCGTCGACGCGTTTCGGCTCGGCAAGTACGACGACGCGCGCGCGCACCTCGAAAAAGCGCGCACGCTCGCGCCGAAGCTTCCCGGTCCGTATCGCTTCCTGGCCGCGGTCGCACAAGCGCAATCGCGGTGGGACGACTGCATCGATGCGGCGCGCCACGCGCTCGAGCTCAACCCGGCGTCGAGCGAGGTCGGCGAGACCCGCAAGCTCCACGACGCTTGCCGCACTTCGGCCGGCCGCATGCCGTATCGCGGCGCCGCCCTCGGCGAGGCCGCGGCCATCGCGGTGACCGCGAACGTCGACGGCGCGACGGTCAGGATCAGCGGCCTGACCTACGGCGGCACGCCGCTCGATCCGCGGCCGATCACGGCGGGTGCGCACGAGATCGCGATAGTGAAGCTCGGTTACAAACCGATCACGCTGTCGATCGACGCGCTGCCCGGGATCGTGACCGACGTCGCCGTCGATCTCGTCGCTGCCAACTGATTCGTGCAGACGCTCGGTTGCACCGCGCCGCGGCACGAGCCGTCGATGTCGTGCTCGCGCGGTGTTAGCGGCGGTACATGCGTTGCACTTCGCCGGGTGCATGAACCGGATGGTCGCGCTGTGTCTCGCGCTCAGTTTCACCAGCCTTGTCAGTTGCGTCAGCGACGTCGATGGGACCGACGCCGATGGCGACGGTGACGACGGCGAGGGATTTTCACCCGACAACGCGAGCCCGGCCTCGATCGACATCGGCTTCGATGGCTTCGCCGATCAGTTCGGCGACTACGCGACGTTCTACGGCATCGACAAGACGCACACGCACCTCTGCCATGGCTACTTCGCGTGGAACGTCGGCTCGCAGCCGGCGAAGTCCGGCGATCCGAGCGACCCGTCGTCGCGCGCGTACCTCGATCACTGGCTCGCCGCCGCCGAAGGCCACTGCGCCGAGGTCTTGATCGCGTTCAAGTCGATGTCGAATCGCGCCGCGCCGAACGAGGATGACTTCACGACCGCCTTCACGAGCTTCGTGTCGATCGACTGGAAAACCGAGACCGGCTTCACCGGCAAGTTCGACTTCTCGACGTGGAACGAGCCGAACAACCCGGGCGGCGCCGGCAATGGGCTCGGCGTGCAGATCGAAGCGAACCTCGCGGCTCGCTACTATCTGAACGCGACGAAGCTGTGCCGGTCGCACGGCTGCGAGGTCGTCGCGGGCGACTTCGCGACGAACGGCAATATGTGGGACGACCTCGAGTGGAACTGCGCCAACGACAACGTGCCGCTCGATCAGCTCTGCGCGGAGCACAGCTCGGAAAACGCGGCGGCTAGTCCGGCGAGCTACCTCGACAAGTACAAGAACGAGATCGCGCAGCACAGAAATGACGCGCGCTACGGGCTCGGCGGCGATTTTCACCCGATGGTGTTCGCCTACCACGGCTGGCACGACACCAACGAGTACTTGGGACCTGGCGCACATTGCGACAGCTACAGCGATTGCGCGGCGCGGCGTCTCGAGAAGTCGCTCGGCGGCATGTGGTCAGCGACGGACATCTGGGACACCGAGGACGGGATGGGCCAGAACGGTGCGCTCTCCGATCACGACCAAGCGTGTGGTGCGGCGTTTTTATTGAGGCTTGCGACGATCACGAGCCGCGTCAAACGCGTCTACATCACCCGGCTCAGCGGCGGGACCGACCAGCTGATCAACGCCGGCGCCGCTCGGCCGGCGCTGACCGTCCTCGCGAAACGCGAGAAGACGTACGAGCCCGACTGCAAGTAGCCCGCGAACTAGACTCCGCATCGCGTGGCGTCTTACCATTCGCGTGGGGTCGTGCGCGCAATCGCCACAAGTCTCCTCGCGTTGTTTGCGGGGTGCGTCGATGGATTTCAGGGATCGAACATCGAGTTCGACTTCTCGGCGGCGATGCCTGTGCTCGCGTCGGTCGGCGCGACACCCGGCACCGGCGAGCTGCCGAACGCGACGCACTTCACGCTCTACGCGACACAGACCGGCTCCGACGGCTCGGCGAATTCGTTGTTCGCGGTTCAGACGTTCGAGATCCATCGCATCGTCGATCTGACGTCGCCTTGCTACATCGACGTCGGCGAGCACGTCGCGCATCCCGGCCTGCACGTCTCGCAGTACGCGGCGATGATCGCGCAGGACGTCGGCTTCACCGACATCACGAATCCGCCAGCGACCGCGACGGCAGCTCAGATCCAAGAGCTCGCGACCGCCGAGGCTCGCGAAGCAGCTATCCAGCTGCTCGTCGGGCCGAGCGGGATTCGCGCGGTGACGTCCGCGTCGGCCGGCAACTACCCGCCGGTCGCGACCGACTGCACCGATACGACCGGCATCCCGCCGCCGAGTTGCACCGACGCCGATTCCAACCAGCGCCGGCTCGATGCGTGCCAGGCCTACTGGAAATCGGATCCCGACTACTACGAAGGCACCGACCTGGTGTTGACCGAGCCGCTCAACGGCGTCGGTCACGGCATGGTCGACGGCGAGAATCCGATCAACTTGTCGCCGGTCGGCGGCGCCGGGTTCTACGTCGATTCCAACCTCGTCGGCTTCGACGGCTACGCGATCTACGCGCAGCCCGATGCGCAGACCACCCCAGGCGGTGATCTGATCTTGTTCGGGACGCCGACGATGGTGACGCGCGGCGTGACGCACGTCGATATGGCGACGCCAGGCACCGGCCTGGTCACGGCCGAGCTCGCGATTTTCTCCAACCTCGGGGAAGACAATGTCCAGTTCTAAGCTTGCGGCGCTCGCCGTCGTGGTCGGGCTCGCCGCGTTGGCGGGCTGCAACAACACCAATTGCGGCACCGGCACGATCGACGACAACGGCACGTGCGAGCCCGCCGACGAGACGGTCGGCAACGCGGAATGCGGCTCGGATACCGTGCTCCAAGGCGATCAGTGCGTGCCGATGTACCCGCCGACGCAGTGCGATCCGACGACGACCACGCCGATGACCGATCCGGTCACCGGCGTCGTGACCTGCGTCGGCAACGGCGGCGGCGGTTGCGATGCGACGTTCGCGTGCCCGCAGCCGACGAGCGGCAAGCAGACGATCTGCGGCCAGCTCTACAACTTCGAGGACGACTCCAAGTTCCAGGAGTCGAACCCGGGCGGCGTGCAATGTGGCAGCGGCGGCGGATCGGCGGCGTGCGCGCTGCAGATCTTGACGTTCGACGCGGTGGCGTTCGGCAGCAACCCGACCGGCACCGCGCCGCTGCCGACCGATCCGGTCTACATCGATGACTGCGGACGATTCCGCGTGCAGAACATCGATCTCACCGGCGTCGGGCCGTTCGTCGCGCTCGGCATCGACGACGCCGGCCAGCCACTCGGACCGACCGGCGTGACGGTGACGACCGGCGCCGCGCTGCCGCAGCAACCGAACACCGCGACGCCGAGCTTCGAGGCGTTCATCGTCAACGAAACGACCGTCGGCGCGTGGCAGGCGAGCGGTGGCCCGATGTTGAGCTCGGGCATCTACGTCGGCGTGTTCCGCACGCACGTGTGTGCGGCGTTCGACTCGATGTGCACCGGCGACGCGTTCGCGGACCAGGGCGGCGTGACATTCACCAAGTCGGGCGCGACCGAGCCCGCCGACGATTACTACTTCGTCACCGGGGCCACCCACGATCAAGTCGATCCGGTCGCGACCGCGACGAGCGACAACGGCACCGGGCTGCTGACGATGGCATCGGTGAGCGATGGCCTTATTTATAGCGGCACCGGCGGCATCACCGACACGACGAACTGCAAATGGGAAACCCACCCGGCGGCGTCGCTGTCGGGCATCGTGTTCTTCCAGATCTATCGCCCGATCAACTCCTCGTTTAACACCACGTGCACTCAATAGCGCGCAGCGGCTTGCTCGTCGCGCTGGTGGTTACAGCGCCATCCGCGTTCGCCGATCCGACGAGCGGGGTCGACGCCGTGCTGTTTCGGCCGTCGTACGACAGCAACGGCGTATTTTCCGTCGAAGGCGCGCGGCTGCTGCCGGTCCACGACATCTCGCTCAAGCTGTTCGCCGGCTACACGCCCGATCCGATCGACGCGGCCGTGCCCGGCATCGGCGCCGCGGCCGGCGACACGACGCGGGATCACATCCTCAACTACGTCGCGCAGCTCGACCTCGCATTCGGCATTACGATCGCCGACCGCGTCGCGATCGGCTTCGAGACCGCGGGCTATCGCACCGACGTCGGGCCGGGCTACGGCGCACGCGGCTTGTACGGCACCGGCGGCACCGTCGAGAAACCGTCGAGCGGCCTGGTCTCGCTGCGCCCGCTGTCGAACATCGATCCATCGGCGAGCCCGAGCAATTCGTCGGCGTATCTCGGCGATGGCCTCGCCGGGCCGCTCGACGTGCACGTCGGGCTCAAGATCGCGATCATCCAGACGCCGACGATCGCGCTCACCGCGATCGGCAGCGTGTTCTTGCCGTTCGGCAACGAGAACATGCTGCTCGGCGACGAAAATCTGGTCTACGAGCCCAAGCTCGCGTTCGAGTGGCGGCCCGATCCGCACAAACAAACGCGGATCGTCGCCAACGCGGCGGCGCGGATTCGCGAGCGCACGGTGCTCGAGGCGTACGACGTGCTCGATCCGATGGCGGCGCCGGCCGATGCCAAAGTCTTCATGGACGTCGGCTCGGAGGCCGTGGTCGGGCTCGGCGCGGTGTGGCAGGTCGCGCCGCGCTTCATGCTCGCCGCCGAGGCGCAGGGCTACTTGCCGCTGCCGGCGTCGATGAGCTACGGGCCTTGCTATCGCTACAACGGCGAGCCGTGCTCGACGATCACCGCGAGCGACTACTGGCCCGGCGCGAAGCGCGGCGATCTCACCTCGCTGATCACCGCGGGCGTGATGGTGCGGCTGTCGACCGATCTCACGGCGAACGTCTTGGTCGGCACCGAGCAAGGCGGCGATCGCGGTGCACCGGTCATGGTGCAAGGTGGCTTGACGTGGGCGCCGCAACCGCTGGGCGCGGGCGCCGGCGATCTCCGCGACCGCGACGGCGATGGCATTCCGGACTCGCGCGACGCGTGTCCCGACGAGCCCGAAGACAAAGACGGCTTCCAAGACGAAGACGGCTGCCCCGATCCCGACAACGACGGCGACGGCATTCCCGACGCGCAGGACAAGTGCCCCGACGAGCCCGAGGACAAAGACGGCTTCCAAGACGCCGACGGCTGCCCGGATCGCGACAACGACAACGACGGCATCCCCGACGCCGTCGACAAGTGCCCGAACGATCCGGAAGACAAAGACGGGTTCCAGGACGACGACGGCTGTCCCGACATGGACAACGACGGCGACGGCATCCCCGACGACAAGGACAAGTGCCCGAACGATCCCGAGACGGTCAACGGCTTCCAAGATGAAGACGGCTGCCCGGACGTGCGCGCGACCAACGGACCTGAAGAGCGCCCCGATCGCATCGATCTCAAGGGCCAGCCGATCGTGTTCGACAAGACCAACAAGCTGACGCCGCAGTCGCGCCAGCTGTTGCAGCAAGCGGCGGCGATCATCAAGCAGCGCCAGCTGACGATCCGCGTCGAGGTGCACGTCGCGCTCGGCACGAAGTCGACGCTGCCCGGCGTCGTTGTCGCGCAGAAGAAGAAGGACAAGCTGGTCGCGCAGAAGCGCGCGCAAGAAGTCCTGACGTTCCTGGTGTCGCAAGGCGTCGCGCAGCAGCAGATCCAAGCCGTCGGCATCGGATCCGAGCGTCCGCTCGGCAGCTCCAACCCGACCGATCCGCTCAACGACCGCATCGATCTCATCAAGGCCCAACAAGGCGGTGCGCCGTGATGAAGCAACGCTACGTCATCGCGTCGGTGATCATGGCAGCGTCGCCGGCGTTCGCGCAGCCGTCGAAGGTGACGGATGTCGAAGTGCCGCAGCTGATCATCAACGCGCCCGACGAGACCACGCAGGCCAGCGACGAACAGATCGATCTCGCGAACATCGTGGTCTCCGCCGCCAAGGGCGTGACGACGGTGCAGGAAGCGCCGGCGATCGTCACGGTCATCACCGCCGACGAGATCAAAGATCGTCAGTTCCAGGACATCATGCAGATCATCGACACCGTGCCGGGCTGGCAGTCGGCGTCGATTTACTACGGCAACTACCCGACGCCGCTCGTGCGCGGCGAGGTCCAAGCCGTACAGTTCCTGCACGACGGCGTGTCGATGTTCGATCCGTTCATCAACGTGCCGGCGACCAACGAGACGCAGCCGCTCGAGATGATCAAGCGGCTCGAGTTCATCACCGGCCCGGGCGGCGTGCTCTGGGGCTCGAACTCGCTGCTCGGTATCTTGAACGTGATCACCAAAGACGCCGAAGATGTCGACGGGGTCGAGATCGGCGCCAGCGTCGGCGACGGCCTGGGCGATCGCAACTACGCGCGTGCGTACGTGATGGCGGGCAAAGCCGATCTGATGAACGGCAAGCTCAAGGTGTTCGCGCACGCGAGCGTGACGACATATCAGGGTCCGAACTTGCAGATGCCGCTGCTGCTGTTCCAAGACCCGTTGCCGCAGCCAAACTCGCCGAACACGTACGGTCCGCTGACCGGCACCGACGAGGCGCAGTCGATGATCGTCAACCTCGACGCGAAGATCACGTACGACAAGCTGCAGCTGCGGATCTCGGCGCCGTTCGGCCGGATGTATCGGCCGTTGGGGCTTCCAGGCGAGCCGGTGCAAGCGAACGCGATGAACCCGGCCGATCCCGAAGGCGCGGCCACGAAGAACCGGATGGACGACTACGATCGCTACGCGGTGCTCGAGTACCGCACGCGCTTCGCAGAAGACAAAGCCGGCCTGACCGCCAAGGTCTACGGCATCCAGTTCGTCCGCGACTTCGATCCGCTGCAAGCGCTCGCACCGTCGCAGTTGATTCCGGGCGGTCTCGATTTCTCGTCGAACCTGACGAGCTATCGCGTCGGCGGTGCCCTCGATGGCGACGTCCAGGTCGCGAAGCCGCTGCACGTGCTCTACGGCGCGGAGGTGTTCCACGAGTGGAAGCCGTCCGACAACCTGTCGAAATTCGCCGCGCCGTACAACCTCAACGTGCTGCCGCTGCTGTGCCCGCGCACCTACGATCCCGGATCGATGTCGCTGGTACCGGTCCCCCAATGCCCGCTCACGTTCGCGTTTCCAGCTGATCGCACCGTTCTCGGCGCGTATATCGATCCGCAGTATCGGCCGAACGACAAGCTGATCTTCGACGCGGGCGCTCGCGTGCAAGCTGCGCCGGCCGCGTTCGGCTCGCTGTCGTACTCGCCGACGATCACGTTCGACGGCACGATCGTGTGGAACTTCATCACGAACTGGCACTTGAAGCTCAACTACGCCGAGGGCTTCCGGCCGCCGGTGTTCAACGACACGGTGTCGAATGGTCAAGCCGTGCAGATCGCCGGTAACCCCGACCTGACGGTCGAGCAGTCGCGCGCGCTGCAGGCCGAGATCAACGCGCGTATCTGGAAGGGCGATCGCCGGATCCGCGAGCTGTCGTTCCGCGTCGACGGTAGCTACACGGCGCTGTCGAACCTGATCCAGAACGAGTCCGGCCAGTACGTGAACTCCGGCGAGCGCGGCATCACGTCGGTCGAGTTCTTGGGCACGCTCTACATCCAAGGTGGCCATCGGATCGAGCTCGGCTACACGTACATGAACGTCGACGCGAGCGACAAGGGCGAGATCCTGTCGCTGCCGAACCACTGGTTCAACCTCACCGGCGTGTGGAACCTCATCACGAATCACCTCACGGCCACGACGAACCTCAAGATCTCGGGCTCGACCGAGGATCCGAACCGGCTCGTCGAATATCGCGATCTGATGTACGGCGCCGACGGGATGCCGACCGGCACGACGACCGCGCTCGCGACCGACCTCGTGCTCGATCAGCTGCCGCCGATCGCCGATCTCTCGGCCGGCCTCACGTACACGCCGTTCGACAAGCTCTCGATTCGCGCGACGGTGTTCGATGGGCTCGGCGGCCACTACTACTATCCCGACGTGTTCTTCGACTACGAGCCGCACCTCGAGTACCTGCCGAACCCCGAAGCCGGGTTCCGCGCGTTCTTGACGGCGATGTATCAGTACTGATGAAGCGCGTCGTCGCTCGCCGGCACCACCACGAGCTTCATCGCAGCCAGCGCGGCGGTTGGTTGCGCGCGGCCGTGCTCGGCTCCAACGACGCGATCGTGTCGACGTCGTCGCTGATGATGGGCGTCGCCGGCGCCGAAGCGTCTTCGCGCGCGATCATGATCGCCGGTGTCGCCGGACTCGCCGCGGGCGCGATGTCGATGGCGGTCGGCGAATACGTCTCGGTCAGCTCGCAGCGCGACGCCGAGATCGCCGACATCGCGATAGAGAAGCGCGAGCTCGCAGAAACGCCCGAAGGCGAGCTGCGCGAGCTCGCGGGCATCTACCGCGAGCGTGGGCTCGAGTCGCACCTCGCGATGGAGGTCGCCCAGCAGCTGACCAAGCACGACGGGCTCGCCGCCCACCTTCGCGACGAGCTCGGCATCGAGGACAGTCACGGCCGCGCGCGCCCGCTGCAGGCCGCGTGGGTCTCGGCGTCGAGCTTCGCGACGTTCGCGCTGATCCCGATCGCCGCGCTCGTGATTCTCCCGAGCTACGCGCTGTACGCGATTCCCGCGGCCTCGCTCGTCGGGCTCGCCGGGCTCGGTGCGTTCGGCGCATACCTCGGCGGCGCGCCGATGCTGGCGGCGTCGCTGCGCGTGACGATCGGCGGCGCGATCGCGATGGCGTTGACCGCTTTGATCGGCCGGCTGCTCGGCGTCGCTGCGGGATAGGTGATATCGTCACAGACCGGGGTTCCGTGTCCAAGAAGCGCGTCCTCGCGATCTCCTCCGACCTCGATCAGCTGCGGCGCATCGTCGCGACGCTCGAGCGCGCGGGTGCCGAGGTCGACGCGGTGCGCAGTCCGAGCGCGATCGGCGGCGACACGATCCCGCATCGCTACGTGTTCGCGGCGATCGCCGGCGCGAGCGCGACCGAGATCAGCTCGCTGACCGCGCTGTTGCCCAAGTTGCGCGACCGCGCGCACGTCACGGTCGTCACGCCAAAAGCATCGCTGTCGGACCTCACGCAGTACTTGAAAGACGATCGCGTCAACCACGTCGTCGTCGGCGAAGAGCTCGATCACGGCGTGTTCGTCACCGCCCAGAAGCTGCTCACCGGCGACATCTTCGGCATCGAGAAGTATCTGCCGCTCGGCACCGAGGTGAAGTACGCGCGCATCCGCGACTTCGAAGGTCGCGGCAAGGCGATCCAGACCGTGCTCGACTTCGCCGAGGCACACAAGATGCGCCGGCAAATCCGCAGCGCGATCGGCTCGGTCTGCGAAGAGCTGTTGATGAACGCGCTCTACGACGCGCCGGTCGACGCCGATGGCAAGCCGGTCTTCGCCGAGGTCGATCCGCACGACCGCACGACGGTGCGCTCGCCGCGGCCGGTGTCGATCCGTTACGCCGCGACCGAGGAGACGTTCGCGATCGCGGTGCGCGATCGCTTCGGCCGGCTCGCGAAGAACACGATCCTTTCGTATATCGAGAAGTGCATCCACTCGCCGAATCAGATCGATCGCAAGACCTACGGCGCGGGCTTGGGGCTGTATCTGGTCGCGAACGCCGCGGCGTCCTACATCGTCAACGTCGCGTACGACGTCGCGACCGAAGTCGTGTGCACGTTCGACCGCGGTGCGAAAGCTCCGCTGCGGCTCGTCGGTGTGTTCGTGCATCCGGGCGGTGCCGAGATGCTCAAGCAGGGACCGACGGCCGAGATCACGCTGGACGAGGTGCTGAAACAGGGCACCGATGGCTGAACGGCAGTTCGGCCCGTATCGGCTCGTTCGGCAGATCGCCGTCGGCGGCATGGCCGAGATCCACCTCGCGAAGACGATGGGGATCGCCGGGTTCGAAAAGTACGTCGCGCTGAAAATGATCCACCCGAACTTCGCGGAGGACGAGCAGTTCATCCAGATGCTCGTCGACGAAGCGAAGATCGCGGTGCAGCTCAACCACGCGAACATCGCGCAGACGTTCGACCTCGGCCGCGTCGGCGAGGTGTTTTACATCACGATGGAGTACGTCGACGGCGCGGATCTCTACAAGATCCTGCGCAAGGCGTCGGAGACCGACATCGACATGCCGCTCGAGGTCGCGGCCTACATCGCGAAGGAGGTCGCGAGCGCGCTCGATCACGCGCACAAGAAGCGAGGCCCGACCGGCAAGTCGCTCGGCATCGTGCATCGCGACGTGTCGCCGCAGAACGTGCTGATCAGCTACACGGGCGAGGTCAAGCTCGTCGATTTCGGCATCGCGAAGGCGACGATGAAAGCGCGCCAGACCGCCGTCGGCGTGATCAAGGGCAAGTACTACTACATGAGCCCCGAGCAAGCGTGGGGCGATCCGATCGACTTCCGCTCCGACATCTTCTCGGCGGGCATCGTGCTCTACGAGATGATCACCGGGCAGATGCTCTATCTCGAAGAGGACCTGCACAAGCTGCTCGACATGGCCCGCAAGGCCGACATCGCATCGCCGACGACGCTGCGGCGCGGGATCCCGGCGCAGCTCGAGCGCATCGTGATGCACGCGCTCGCGCGCTCGAAAGACGATCGCTATCAAAGCGCCGCCGACTTCGCGACCGACCTCGAGCGCTTCCTGCACGCGTACTCGCCGATCTCGACGTCGAGCAAAGTCGCCGCGTTGATCAAGAAGGTCATCGGCGATCCGGTCGAAGTTCCGGACGAGATCGAAGTGCGCGACGGCCCGATCTCGACGCATCAGCTCGATGTCGACGACATCGTCCACAGCCCCGACGAGCTGCGCGACGAGAACAGCATGATCTTCAAGCTCGACGACCTCAAGCCGCCTGCGCCGAAGCCGAAGCCGGTTGCGTCGAAGCCCGCCGCGCCGAAGCCCGTCGCAAAGCGCGATCGCAACGAGCCGACGCGCGAGGTCCAGCCGGCGCCGCTCGGGCCGCCCGGCGACGACGAGGACAGTGGCCTGTTGCCGATGTCACCGCCGCCTCCGCTCGCGAAGCCGAAGCTCTGGGACAACGTCGGCACGGACGAGCTCGACAACATCAACGAGAGCACCATGGTGACGGGCGCGCCGAGCCCGAGCTTCATGATGATGGACGGCGACGGCATCGAGGCGACGATGGTCACCGGCGCGCCCCAACCCGACGATCTCGACGACGATCTCGACGACTCCGAAACCATCACGACGCGCGAGAAACCGGTGCGATCGAACGACGACGACGGCGGCCCGACAGTGCAGCGCGATTTCGCGCGCAGCCGCCGGCCGACCGCACAACGCTCCGGTGCGGCACCGCCGGCGCTCGCCGCGAAGATCCACGCACCGGCGCTCAGCGAGCTTCGCAAGCCGAAGCCGTCGCGGAAGACGCCGAGCGCCGGCGTGCCGAACGTGCTGCAGCAGATCGTCGGCTCGCAGCGCAACGAGCCGATGCCGGCGCCTTCGCCGTTGCAGCTGCCGATCGCGCCGCCGATGCAGATCGCGCACACGCCCGAGCCGTTGCCGGCGCCGCCCGCCGTCGGGATGCAAGCGCCGTTGACCACGCCGCCACCTGGCACGCCGATGCAAATGGTGCCCGGCGTTCCGCCTCATCTCGCGCCGTATCAATATGGACAGCCGCCGCAGCAGCAGCAACCGTTCGGGCTTGCTTACCCGACGGTGACGCCGGGCTCGTTGTATCAGCTGCAACACGGCCAGGCGCCGCTGTCGCCGACCGGCCAGCTGCGCTTGTTCGAAGTCGACGAGCTGCCGCCGCAGTACCGGATGTCGCGCGGCCTGCCGCAGTGGGTGAAGGTCGGGTTCGCCGGCGCGCTCGCGGTTTCGGTCGCGGCCGGTGTGACGTTCTTCATCATCCGCTCGATGCAGTCGAGTGAATCGCCTGCGGTCGCGACCGTGCACGTCGATTCGGTGCCGCATGGCGCCGATGTCTACTTCGATGGCATGCACCTGGCGGGTACGACGCCGCTCGCGGTGCCGAACGAGCCGGCCGGCAAGACGATCGAGATTCGCGTCGAGCTCGCGAAGCACAAGACCGCGACCGAGCAGTTCGCGATTCCCAGCGCGGGCGGCGACGTGACGTTCAACGCCGATCTCAAACCGCTCACCGGCAAGCTCGTGATCGTCTCGAAGCCCGACGGCGCCGACTTGTACATCGACGGTCGGTTGCGCGGCCGCACGCCGGTGACGATCAGCGATGTCGATCTCGAAGCAAAGCAAGTCGAGCTTCGCCTCAAGGATTACCAGCCGTACATGCAGCCGCTGAAGTGGCCCGCGTCCGGCGAGATCGACATCGACGCCAAGCTCGCCAAATGATCTTCTGATACCGTGCTTGCACCATGGTTGCTGCACGACAGGCCGCTGCAAGTGAGATCACGACGCTCCTCGGACGAGGCGCACAGTTCGAAGGCAAGCTCACATTCGAGGGCACGGTCCGGATCGACGGTCGCTTCAAAGGCGAAGTCTTCTCCGAGGACGTGCTCGTGATCGGCGATGGCGCGCAGGTCGAGGCATCGATCGATGTGGGCGAAGTGATCATCCAAGGCACGGTCGTGGGGAACATCACCGCAAAGCGGTCGATCGAGATCCATGCTCCAGGTCGCGTGAAAGGCGACCTGCACACACCTACACTCCAGATCGACAAGGGCGTCATCTTCGAAGGCAGGTCCTTCATGGAAGCTGCTCTGCAGAATCGTCCCACTCAGACACCGACTGCGCCGAAACCCGCACCTGTGAAGTGACTTAGTTCGATCTGGCGAGCTCGTCGATCGAGCGTAGTATGAGTTTTGATGAGGGTTACTACGGTCCTGCCGATGGTGTTGTTGGCGGCGGCGTGCTCGGGTGGAAATTCGAGCACTGACTCGACTCAACAAGACGAGAATTCGGCCGATCACAAGGGCGGTCAAGGTGGCCACTCGAACGGGCCAACGTTCGCAGACGTGTGGCTCACGCACTCGAACGCGGATCTGCTGCAGACCAGCAATACCGCGTGGACGCTGACGAAGACCGGCAGCGTGAACACGTCGACGCAAACGGTGACGTGGACGATCACGACGACGAAGGGCGCGACCGTCGGCGGCAACCTCGTCGTCGACGGCGATCTCGATCTGACGAACATCGGCAACGGGCCCGCGACGCTCGGCAACATCGTCGTGAATCTGCAGACGCGCAGCGGCCACGGCCGCGGTGGTTGCGGTGGTCACGGTCATCACGGCTACGAGAACGACGGTTGGGAGACCGTCGCGTCCGACGTCGCCAACGCGACGAGCGATCTCGCGGCGACGAGCGCGAACGTGGTCGCCGACGAGAACGTCGAGCATCAAGGCACGTTCGACACGGGCCCGGGGTCCGGCAAGCTCTACTTCCTCGATCGCGCGACGAACAGCGTGTTCTCGCTCGTGCCCGAAGTGACACTGCCGAAGTTCAGCGAGACGCCGCTGTTGTTCTCGGCGTCGTTCGACAACAACGTGCTCAAGCTCGCGCAGAGCGACGAAGCTCGCGTCGAAGTGATCGTCACGTTCGGCAACCATGCGATCGGCGGTCCCGGCTCCGGCATCGACATCGACATCAACGGCAACGGCGTGGTCGATCCGGACGAGCATCGCGTGCGCAGCGTGTCGAACCTGTTCGAGCGCAACGTGCCGGCGACGATGGCGGGCAACGCGACGCTGACGACCAGCGATGCCGTCGCCGACATCACGACGACGGGCACGGTGACGTTCTCGAACGCGCAGATCGATCTCGCGACTGGCAAGGTCACGGCGAATTACGATCCGGGCGCGTCGGGCGGCTCGATCACGAACTGCGCGCACGCGACCGGCACCGGCGTCAGCGACATGATCGGCTCGATCATCTACACGATCGTCGCGCCCGACGATCTGACGTCGTGCGACACCGAGACGATCCATCAGGCGGTGTGCACGCCGGGCACGCAAGGCTGCGGCTGGCACGACAACGACATCGTGACGTGGTCGCAAGTCTCGTGGGGCGCGCCGCCGACGGCCGGCAACATCAGCGGCGAGCTCGAGGCCGATTTCGACACCGTGTTCGCACCCGAGAGCGATCTGATGGAGATCGGAATCCCGGGCGCCGCGGGCTTCTCGATCATCTTCGACGATCCCGACGACCTCATCGCGTTCTTGCCGGCAACCGGAGCGCCAGGGCCACTCACCGCCGACCTGCTCGATCCCGCGTCGAGCGCATCGGGCTCTTACGGCGGCGAGGTCGCCGCGATGCGGCTCAACATCGCGTTCAGCGATGACAACCTGCTCGGTGCGACCACGAGCATCCACCTCGGCGATCTCACCGTGTGCAACTTGACCGGCACGCAGGCGGCGCTCAACAGCCAGAACGTCCGCGCGATCCAAGCCGAGGCAAACACGATCCTCGGCGGTGGCACCGGGCCGGTGTCGCTGCAGGACATGTTCACCGTGATCAACAACATCGACATGTCGTTCAACGGCGGGCCGGTATCGACGTTCGCGCAGCAGAGCCTGTTCAACGGCGCGTGCCCCTAAGGCGCCGATTCGATCAGTCGCCACGCGATCGCGTTCGGTCCGAGCACGTAGATCGTCGATGCGAAACCGGTCACCGTTCTTAGGCTGCCGGTGTACGCGGCGGTCAGCGGCGGCACGACCGACCACAAGCCGGCGTGGAAGTGGATCAGCGTGCCGTCTTCGCCTGCCGCGAAGATGTCGTCGTCGCTCGCGCCCCAGATCGAATTGAGCGTGACCGCGGTGCCGGTGGCCATCGGCGCCGACCAATTGGTGCCGTCGTAGTGGCGGATCTGGCCGCCGGCACCTGCCGCGTAAACGTCCTGCGACGACATCCCCCAGATCGCGTTCCAGCTGCCGTCGCTGAGCAGTTGGTGCAGCGAGCCGTCGTACGAGAACAACCCGCCGGCGCCGAGGAACACGGTGCCGTCGGCGGCGACCCAGATCGCCGTGTACACGGTCGTCGCGGGCGCGAGGGTCTGGCTCCACGACCCCGCGTTCTCTTGGGCGAGCCCTGCGCCGGTCGCGTACGCGGTCATCGCGTTGCCGCTCACGTACTGCGCGGCGACGACCGACGATTCTTGCTGCCACGCGGAGCCATCCCAGTGCGCGATGCTCGTCGTGCCTTCACCGTCGGCGGCGTACGCATCGTCGCTGCCGCGCGCCCAGACCGAGAGCCAGTCGGATGCGCCCAGCGTCACGCTGCTCCACGCCGAGCCGTCGAATTGATCGAGCGCACCGTTGTCGCCGGCGGCGAACACCATGGTCGGCGACGTCGCCCACGCGCTCGAATAACCGCTCGACGGCGGCGACAGCGGCTCGCTCCAACACGATCCCGTGTAGTGCAGGACTTCGGAGCCCGTCGCGGCGAACGCGTCGGCGGGCCCGCTGCCGGCGATGCTCGAGACCATCTGCGGTGACACCAGCGGCACCCACGTGCCGCCGCCATCGCTGCGCGCGATGCCGCCCGCGCTGCCGGCGAACACGTCGCTGCCGCTATCGCCCCAGATCGTCGTGACCGCATCGGCGGCTTCGCTCGTCCACGTCTGGCCGTCGGGCGAGTGATAAAGGCCGGCGGCGCCGCCGACGTAAGTGTCGCCGGGCCCGCTGCCCCAAACTGCCGCGAGGCTGCCGCTGCCGGCGCTCGATGCGGTCCAGCTCGAGCCGTTGTAGTGGATCACGGTGCCGGTCTTGCCGGCGGCGTAGACGTTCGTCGCGCTCGTGCCCCAGACCGCCGACAATGTCGCGGCAGTGCCGGTCGACGTCAGCTGCGTCCACGCGCCGGCCGTGTAGTGCTCGACATCGCCGGTGAGCCCGACCGCGAACGCTTCGTCGTCGCCTGCGGCCCAGACCGCATGCGTGATCGCGACGGTCGTCGTGGCCGTCCACGTGCCGCCGACGAGGTGATAGATCATCTCGCTGCTCGTCGCGACGAACAGGTGATCCGAGCTCGTGCCGGTGATGCCCGTGATCGCGATGCCGCCGGTCAGGATCGGAAACGTCGCGTCGGGCTCCCAGTGCGCGCCGTCGTAATGCACGAGCGTCGTGCCGCCGCCGGCCCACGCATCGCCCGACCCGGTCGCATAGACGATGTCGTAGCTGCCGCCGTTCGGCACCGTCATCGCATTCCAGCCGATCTGGCGGCACCCCTCGATGTCGACGCTGCACATCTGGCAGGCGTTGTCGACGCAAACGCCGTCGGGCACGACGTCGGTGCGGCACGGCGAGCCGTCGGGCATGTTGTCGCACGCGCCGACCTCGAGCGGGTTCGCGCAATACGTAGGTGGCTCGGCGCAGGCGAGCTCCTGTGGGCAGACCCACGACATGCCGTCGCTCGCACAGTCGTGCGATTTCGGCCCGAAGCAGCCGGCGAGCATGATGGCGCTGATGGCGCCGATTGATGCATATCGCGGCATGCCCGGCACGATGATAACATCGCAGCTCTGCTGCCGATGATCGGTTCGGTTCTGCACGATCGATGGCGGATCTTGGCCGAGCTCGGACGAGGCGGCATGGGTGAAGTCTGGCTCGCCGAGCACATCGCGCTCGGCCGCAAAGAGGCGCTCAAGATCCTCAAGCCGCAGGCCGCGAAAGATCCGCAGTTCGTGTCGCGGTTCCGCCGCGAGGCGCGCGCGGTCAATCGACTGCGCCATCCGAACATCGTCGCGCTCCACGATTTCGGCCAGCTGCCCGACCAGCGGTTCTACATCGCGATGGAGTACGCGGAGGGTCCGACGCTGTACGAGCTGCTCCGGCTCGGCCCGCCGTTCTCGGTCACGCGCGCGCTGCACGTGCTCGCGCAGCTCGCGTACGCGCTGCACCACGCGCACTCGCGCGGCGTCGTCCACCGCGATCTGAAGCCGGCGAACCTGATGCTCGTCGGGTCCGACGACACGTTGAAGGTGCTCGACTTCGGGATGGCGAAGATCGTCGCCGGCGATTCGGTGGAGAGCGTCGCGCTGTCGAACACGAACATCATCTGGGGCACCGCGAAGTACATGTCGCCCGAGCGCGTGACCGGCACCGGCAACGATCCGCGCACCGACCTCTACGCGATCGGCTGCCTCGCGACCGAGATCCTGACCGGCGCGCCGCCGTTCACGGGCTCGGCGACTGCGATCATCGATGCGCATCTCGGGAGCGCGCCGCCGGTGCCGAGCGTCCGGAGACCGGACATTCCACGCGAGCTCGATGCCGTGATCTTGCGACTGCTCGAGAAGAAGCCGGAGCGCCGCTACGCGACGGCCGCCGAGTTGTTCGCCGCGCTGCGCCGCGTGCCGGGGTATCCGCCGACCCGTCCCGAGCCGCGGCGGCGCTACATTCCCGTCGAGCGCAGCCCCGAAGAGCTCGCCGATCGCGGCGAGGATCGCTACGGCAACATGCGCGGCGCGCTGCGCCGAGTCGCCGAGGTGCTGCTCGATCTCGGCGTCGACGACACGCGCCTGCTCGGCCGGCTCGCCGCGTTTCGCGACCACGAGCGCTCGCTCGAACGACTCGAAGCGGCGCAGGACGCGCTCGAGCACGAAGCCGCGGCGGTGCGCGAGACCGCCGGCGATCGCCAAGCCCAGCTACGGTTCGCGCTCGGCGAGCTGCGGTTCGTCGCGTCGGATCGCCCCGAAGATCTCGATCACACCGCAGAGCTCGAAGTGCGACTCACGAACGCGGTGGCCGATGGCGACCGTGCATCGGCGCTCGACGAAGGCATCGCGAAGGTCGCCACGCTGCGCGCCGAAAACTTGGATCGGCTGCGCATCGCCTACGACGCGCTGCTCGGCGTCGTCGACGACATCTTGCCCGAGTTCGAGCAGGAACCGGCGCTTGCCGGTCTCGTGGAGCGTCTTGCCGCGGTGCGCGCGAGACGACAGTAATGAGCCGCTCACCGACGACGCGTGATAGAATTTTCGAGTGATCGGTCAGCTCGTGGACGGACACGAGATCGTCCGCACGCTCGGCACCGGAGGCATGGGCGAGGTGTACCTCGCTCGCTCGGTGTCGACCGGCGCGCTGCGAGCGCTCAAAGTCGTGCGCACCGATCGCGATACCGGCCCGCAAGCGACCGGCCGATTTCGCCGCGAAGTGCTCGCGCTCGGCCGGCTGCGCCATCCCGGCATCGTGCAGATGCTCGATGCCGGCCGGCTCGCGTCGGGCGCGTTCTACTACAACATGGAGTACGTCAACGGCTTGGACCTGCAGGCCGCCGTCGAGGCGCGCGGGCCGTTTCCGCTCGTCGACGCGATGACCGTGCTCGAGTGCGTCGCGTCGGCGCTGGCGTTCGCGCACGCGCAAGGCGTGATCCATCGCGATCTCAAGCCCGCCAATGTCCTGCTGCAAGACGGCGAGCCTTCCGGCGCAAAGATCATCGACTTCGGGCTCGCCAAGCTCGCCGCCGACGAAGGGCTCACGCGGCTCACCGACGATCAACAAGTGCTCGGCTCGCCGCTGTACTGGGCGCCCGAGCAGAGCTCGACCGCCGCCGTCGGACCGCCGGCCGATGTCTACTCGCTCGCCGGGCTCGCGTACTTCGCGCTGTCGGGCACGCCGATCTTCACCGCGCGGCCGGCCGTGATCATGGTCTACGCGCACCTGCACGAGCCGCCGATGCGGCTGTCCGCGCGCTGCCCGGAGCTCGAGATCCCGGCGCGCCTCGACGAGCTGTTTCTCGCGTGCGCCGCGAAGCTGCCGGGCGATCGGCCGACCGCGGCGCAGATCGCGAGCGAGCTCGAGGCACTGCTCGCGTCGCCGGCGATGCAGGTCGCGCACGAGCTCGCATCCTCGCGCACGCGCACGAAGCGGCCATCGGATCTGTTCGCGTCCCAAGCCGCGGCGCTCAGCGGCGGCGATCTGCGCGAAGCGTTGACCGCGCAGATCCGCCAGGTCGTGATCGAGCTCGCGCACGCAACCGCGGCGCCCACGCACGATGTCGAAAACGTCCAGGCCGAGCTCGAGAACCGCGAGCTCGATCTCGCGATGCTCGACGCCGATTCGTCGCCGTCGGCGCGCGTCGCCGACGTCCGAGCGATCGTCGAGAGCTTGCATGCCGCGCTCGAGACCGCGTTTCGCGCACTCACCGACGTCGTGCTCGCGCGCCGTAAAGAAGCGCCCGCCGATACCGCGCCACTGTACGTCGAGCTCGACGGCTTGTTCGCGAGGTACCGCACGGTATGAGCTCGCTCGATCGCACCGTGATCGATGCGAAACGGCCCGGCACGACGACGCCGGGGCCCGGTGACGACGCCCCGAAGCTGCAGCTCACGCCGGGGCTGCGCATCAAGCACTACGAGCTGATCCGCGAGCTCGGCCGCGGCGGCATGGGCCAGGTCTATCTCGCGCGCGATACGCGGCTCGGCCGGCGCGTCGCGATGAAGTTCCTCGGCACGAGCTCGACGAAGCTGTCCGAGCGCTTTCTCGTCGAAGCGCGCGCGACCGCGCGATGCAGCCACGAGAACATCGTCGTGATCCACGAGGTCGAGCTGTTCCGCGGTCTGCCGTACATGGTGCTCGAGTACGTCGAGGGCACGCAGCTGTCGAAGGTGATGGCCGGCCGGCGCGTGCCGCTCGGCCGCATGATCGAGCTCGTCGTGCCGGTCGCGAAGGCGCTCGCGCACGCGCACGCCGCGAACATCGTGCATCGCGATCTCAAGCCCGAGAACATCGTGGTCACGCTGCAGGGCACCGTCAAAGTGCTCGACTTCGGCATCGCGACGCTGTTCGCGTCGAAGCAGAAAGACCCGGTCGCGAGCGATTCCGGATCGGGCCGCATGGCATCGATCGCCGGCACGCTGCCGTTCATGTCGCCCGAGCAGCTCGGCATGGACGAGGTCGATCACCGCAGCGACATCTGGGCGCTCGGCATCATCATGTACGAGCTGCTCGCCGGCAAGCACCCGCTCGATCCGGTCACGCAGGGCCGCTTGTTCGGCGCCGCCGCGGAGCTCGACGTCCCGATGCCGTCGATCGCCGACGAGATTCCGAGCTTGCCCGACCGCCTCGTCGCCGCGATCGGCAAGTGCCTCGCCAAGCGCAAGGCCGATCGCTATGCAACCGCGACCGAGCTGCTCGCCGAGCTCGAGCCGCTGCTGCCGAATCGCGCGGGTCGCAAGCTCGTCGCCGACGAGAGCCCGTATCCCGGGCTCAACGCGTTTCAAGAATCTGATGCCGATCGGTTTTTCGGCCGCTCGCTCGACGTCGCGAGCATGGCGCTGCGCCTGCGCGAGCAGCCGCTGGTCGGCGTGGTCGGTCCCTCGGGGGTCGGCAAGTCATCGTTCGTGCGCGCCGGCGTGGTGCCCGCGCTCAAAGCGTCGGGCGAACCGTGGGAAGTGTTGATCGTGCGGCCGGGCCGCAACCCGCTCGGCGCGCTCGCGAGCGCGCTCGATCAGGTGCGCGATCCGCGCGAGAGCGATCCGCAGCTGCCGATCGGCGGCGATCTCGCGGCGCAGCTGCGCAACGAGCCCGGCGCGTTCGGCGCGAGGTTGCGCGCGCGTGCGGCGCGGCGGCGCTGCCAGATCTTGCTGTTCGTCGACCAGCACGAAGAGCTGTACACGCTCGTCCACGACGTCGCCGAGCGGCTCGCGTTTACCGCGTGTTTGGTCGGCGCGGCCGATGACGCGGCCGGTCCGTTGCGCGTCGTCGTGTCGATGCGCTCGGATTTTCTCGACCGCGCGGCCGAAGATCGCGCGTTCGTCGAAGAGCTCGCACGCGGGCTCGTGTTCTTGCAGCCGCCGACGCGCGCCGGGCTCGAAGAAGCGCTCGTCCAGCCGCTCGAGATGCTCGGCTACGCGTTCGAGCCCGGCGTCGCCGCCGCGATGCTCGACACGCTCGGCGCGACGCCGGGTCCGTTGCCGTTGCTCCAGTTCACCGCGGCGAAGCTGTGGGAGGGCCGCGATCGCGCGCGCCGCGTGCTCACGCATGCGAGCTACGTCGCGATGGGCGGCGTCGCCGGTGCGCTCGCGACGCACGCCGACGAAGTGCTCGGCCGATTCGTCGCGCTCGATCAAAAGCTGGTCAAGCAGATCTTCATGCGGCTCGTCACGCCCGAGCGCACGCGCCAGATCGTCGACGCGAGCGAGCTCCATGAAATCTCGCCCGAGGTGGATCGGATCATCAGCTTGCTCGTGGCCGCGCGCTTGGTCGTCGTGCACACGCGCGGCGGGCAGGATGGAGACGGCGACGGCTCGCCGGCGATCGAGCTCGTCCACGAATCGCTGATCAAGAGCTGGCCCACGCTGCAGCGCTGGCTCGACGAGAGTCACGAGGACGTCGCGTTCATCGCGCAGCTGCGAGCCGCGGCGAGACAGTGGGATCAAAAAGCGAGGCCGGAGGGACTGCTCTGGCGCAACGAGGCGATGGAAGAAGCGCGGCTGTGGCAGAGCCGAGCGCAGACTTTCGGGCGCGAGGTGCCGGCGCGCGAGCAAGATTTTCTCGACGCCGTGCTCGAGCTCGCCGATCGCGCGGCGCGGCGCAGGCGGCGCATCGTCGTCGGCTCGTTCGCGTTCTTGTGCACGCTCGTCGCGGCGGCCGGTATCGCGCTGTTCATGATCAACGACGCGAAGCAAAAGGCGCGCGATGCCGAGCGGAATGCTCGAGCGGCCGAGGCCGGCGCCGTGTTGGCCGGGCAACGCGAGCACGAAAAGGCCGACGCGCTCGCGCATTCGCTCGAGGTCATCACCGCCGAGACGGCCGCGCGCAAAGCCGCCGAGGCCGAGCAGAAGGTCGCCGACGAAAAGGCGAAGACCGAGGAGCAACGCGCGACCGACGCCTCGGCGCAAACGACGAAAGCCGAGCACGAGCGCCAGCTCGCCGAAAAGAAGGCCGCCGACGAAGCCGCGAAGCGCGCGGCGCTGCAGCAAAAGCAAGAAGCCGACCGCAACAAGCGGTCCGGTCAGATCACGAACGTCTTGAAGTGATCTACCAGCTGCCCGAAACCACGAGCCCGACGGTATCGCCGCCGATCATCGGCGCGACCAGATGCGGCTGGTTGATCGCGATCAACGCGAACGTCGATGCGATCAACGCGCCGCCGACCGCGAACGACGTGTAGCCGAGCGCGCGCAGCAGCTTGCCGTGGCTCAGGTCGTTCGCGTACTCGCTCGGCAGCGGCGCCGGCGGACAGCCCGCTTTGCAGCTCGAGCTCACGCCGGTGTCGTAGCGATCGAACGCCGAATTGGCGCCGAGCAAGAGCGGCAGGCCGGCGAGCGCGATCGCGCCACCGGCACCGAGCACCGTCCACGGCACCCATTTGGGAAACCGCCGGTGCAGCTCGCCCTGCTTTTCGAGCGGGTGTAGATCGATCACGATCGTCACGCGGTCGCCGCCGTTGACGCGGATCGGCTTGGTCTCGGTCTGGTAGCCCGGCTTCTCCGCGACGATCTGATGATCGCCGGAGAGCACGTGGCGTGCGCTCGTGCCCGAGCTGTCGAGCACCGGCTGGCCGTCGAGCGTGACCTTGGTATCGGGGATCTTCGTGGTGACGTCGACTTCGGCGATGCGGCCGGCCAAGAGCTTCTGGTAGCTCAGGCCCTGCTTGTAGAGATCGGCGCCGAGCGGCGGCTCGCCGAACCGCAGCGCCGCCTCGATATCTTCGTAGGCCTCGACCGGCCGATCCAGGTTGATGAGGCAAACGGCAGCGTTGTAGCGGATCGCGGGGTGGTCCCAGATCGCGAGCGCCTGAACGTACTTCTCGAGCGCCTGCTTGAACTGGCTGTCGTTGAAGAACTCGTTGCCTTCCTTATAGAGCGCGAGCGCGGCGTCTTGCTTGTCGGCCGGCACGCCCGCTTTCCACGGCTCGTTATCGGCGCGTGCGATCCCGGGCGGACTCCCGAGCAACGCGAGCGCGATCAGCCAACGCATTCGGCGATCTAACCATATCCCCTGAATCGTCAGAATCCGCGGCGCATTGTCGCAGCGCGGATCGGGCGACGACGCGCATCCCACTGGTTGACACCACGGGGCGCGACGACTATAAGCACCCGCGCCAAGCCCTGCATTCTCGCTAGGTTATCGTCGCCATGCATCAGGCACTTTCAAGTCTCGCCGCCGGACACCCGCTGATCGACATCGACTACACGGTCTTTGTCCAGTTCGCGCTGTTCTTGATCCTGTTCGCACTGTCGAATGCGCTGCTGTTCCAGCCATATCTGCGGCTGCGCGAGCGCCGGAAACAGGGCATCGAAGGTGCCCGCGCGGAAGCCGAGCGGATGTCCGCGCAGGCCGACGCCAAGCTCGCAGATTACGAGACACAACTCGCGCGCGCGCGAGCGGCGGCGAATGACGAAGGCCGCAAAGTCCGCGCCGAAGCCGCCGCGCACGAGAAGCAGGTCACCGACGCATCGCGCGCGGAAGCGCAAAAAGCGATCGACGTCGCGAGCGCCACCGTGCGCACCGAGACCGACGCCGCGCGGCTGCAGCTGCTGCCGCAGGCGAACACGCTCGCGCGCCAGCTCGCGACCAAGCTGCTGGGCCGGGAGGTCGCATGAAGACGCTGCTGTTGAGCCTCGCACTGCTGGCACCGGGCATCGCGTGCGCGCAGACTACCGACGAGCCGAAGACCGAATCGGTCGTCGAAAACGCGGTTGGCAAGCCGCACGAAGAGCAGCAGGCCGATCCGACCCAGCACTTCAACTACACGAACCTCGATTGGCGCGGCAAAGACGAGTTCGGCGGCAAGTACGGCGACGATGTGGAGACGACCAAAGACGGCGTGACGCTCCACGAAGAAGAGCCGATGTCGCCGCCGTTCATGTGGATGCTGATCAACTTCGGCATCTTGCTCATCATCTTGGGCAAGTGGGGTGCGCCGGTCGCGCGCAAGCTCGCCGAAGAGCGCCACGATCTGATCAAGAACGCGCTCGACGAAGCTGCCAAGCTCCGCGACCAAGCCGCGAAGAAGCTGTCGGAGTACGAGACGCGGATCAAAGACGTCGATACCGAGATCAAGGCGCTCGTCGAAGGCATTCGCAAGGACGCCGAAGCCGACAAGGTCCGCATCTTGGAGGCCGCACAAACGCAGGCCGCGCAGATGAAGCGCGAGGCCGAGCAGCGCATCGCCGCCGAGATCGATCTCGCCCGCGCGCAGCTCACCGCCGAGGTCACGGCTGCCGCGATCGCCGCGACCGAGAAGATCGTCAAGGACAAGGCGACGCCGGACGATCAGCGCAAGCTGGTCAGCTCGTTCATCTCGAACATCGGGGCGCCGCAATGAACGAGCGATCCACCGCGGCCGATGTTGGCCGCGTAGCGCGTGAATGGAGCAACCGATGATCACGGGCAGCCTCGCGCGCCGCTACGCCAAGGCGCTGTTCGAGATCGGGCTCGCGCAACACAACGTCGAGCACCTCGGCACCGATGTTCGCGCCATCGCCGCAGCGATGAAGGAATCGGCAGAGCTGGCTTCGGTATTGTCGAGCCCCGCGATTCGCCGCAGCGAGCGGCGCAAAGTCGTCGACGCGCTGATCGAGCGCATCGGCGTGCGGCCGATCACCAAGAACTTCGTCGAGCTGCTGCTCGATCACGAGCGGTTCTCGGCACTGCCGGGCATCTCGCGCGAGCTCGACGCGATGATCGAGGCGAAAGCCGGTCGCGTGCACGCCGAAGTCACATCGGCCAAGCCGCTCGATCCCACACAGCTCACGCAGATCACCGCCGCGCTCGAGAAGCTTTCGGGCAAGAAGGTCACGATCGCCAAGCGCGAAGACCCCGAGCTCCTCGGCGGTGTCGTCGCCAAGGTCGGCGACGTCGTGTACGACGGTTCACTTCGCACTCAGCTCGCCCAACTTCGCGACCAGCTCAAATAAGGACCGATCATGGATATCCGCGCCGCAGAGATCAGCGACATCATCCGCAAGCAGATCGAGAACTACGACAAGAAGGTCTCGGTCACGGAGACCGGCAGCGTGCTCACCGCTGGCGACGGCATCGCGCGCGTCTACGGGTTGTCGGGCGCGCTCGCCGGCGAGCTGCTCGAGTTCGAGGGCGAGGGCGGCAAAGAGAAAGTTCAAGGCATGGTCTTGAACCTCGAAGAGGACAACGTCGGCGTCGCGCTGCTCGGCAAGTACGAGGCGATCCGCGAAGGCGACACGGTCAGGCGCACCGGCAAGATCGTCGAGGTCAACGTCGGCGAAGAGCTGCTCGGCCGCGTGGTCAACGCGATGGGCCTGCCGATCGACGGCGGCAAGGCGCTCGTCGGTACCCACAAGCGCCAGGTCGAGATCAAGGCGCCCGGCATCATCCAGCGCAAGAGCGTGCACGAGCCGATGCAGACCGGCATGAAGGCCGTCGACTCGATGATCCCGATCGGCCGCGGCCAGCGCGAGCTGATCATCGGCGACCGCCAGACCGGCAAGACCGCGATCGCGATCGACACGATCATCAATCAAAAGGGGCAGAACATGTTCTGCTTCTACGTCGCGATCGGCCAGAAGCAGTCGACCGTCGCCTCGGTCGTCGACCGCCTCACGAAGGCCGGCGCGATGGAGTACACCACGGTGGTCATCGCCGGCGCTTCAGAGCCCGCGCCGATGCAGTTCATCGCGCCGTACACCGGCGTCACGATGGCCGAGTACTTCCGCGACAGCGGCCGCCACGCGCTGATCGTGTACGACGATCTCAGCAAGCAGGCGGTCGCGTATCGCCAGCTGTCGCTGCTGCTGCGCCGCCCGCCGGGCCGCGAGGCGTATCCCGGCGACGTGTTCTACATCCACTCGCGCCTGCTCGAGCGCGCCGCGAAGCTGTCGGATAAAGAAGGCGCGGGCTCGCTGACGGCGCTGCCGATCATCGAGACCCAAGCCGGCGACGTGTCGGCGTACATCCCGACCAACGTCATCTCGATCACCGACGGTCAGATCTTCCTCGAAGCCGACTTGTTCTACTCGGGCGTTCGCCCGGCGGTGAACGTCGGCATCAGCGTCTCGCGCGTCGGCGGCAATGCACAGACCAAGGCGATGAAGAAGATCGCCGGCCGTCTCCGCCTCGAATTGGCGAGCTATCGCGAGAAGGCGGCGTTCGCGCAGTTCGGCTCGGATCTCGACAAGGCGACGCTGGCGCAGCTCGCCCGCGGCGAGCGCATGGTCGAGCTGCTCAAGCAGGGCCAGTACGCGCCGATGTCGATGGAAGAGCAGGTCGTCATCATCTACGCCGGCACCAACGGCTTCGTCGATGACTACCCGGTCGCCGTGCTGCAGCGCTACGAGACCGAGCTGATGTCGTTCGTCAAGTCGCGCAAGGCCGACGTCCTCGCCGAGCTCAAGAGCGGCGGCAAGCTCGAGGGCGACCTCGACAAGCGGCTGCGCGACGCGCTCACCGAGTTCGCGAAGCAATTCTCGGTGGAAGACAAAGACAAGAAGTAGAAATGCCCAGCTTAAAGGCAATTCGCAAGCGGATCGTCAGCGTGAAGAACACGCGGAAGATCACGCGCGCCATGAAGCTGGTCGCGGCGGCCAAGCTGCGCCGCGCGCAAGACGCGATCATCGCGGCGCGGCCGTATTCGCAAGCGCTCGCGAGCGTCGTGTCCGAGCTGGCGGCCGTCGCCGGCAAGGATGCGCACCCGCTGTTCGAAGAGCGCGAGCTGCGCAACGCGGCGATCGTCGTCGTCACGAGCGACCGCGGCCTCGCCGGCGCGTTCAACTCGAACGTGATCCGCGCCGTCGAGCGCTACGCCGCGAACGAGCTCACGGCCGCGAACGAAGTCTCGCTGCGCATCATCGGCAAGAAGGGCAACCAGCACTTCACTCGC
>DATBAS010000028.1:0-38877 GCA_036271395.1 Kofleriaceae bacterium | reverse complement strand
GCCGAGGGACTCGACGCCCGGCGTGAAAGTCGGCGAGACGTATCCCGAGATCGAAGCGTGGGGCCACAAGGAGCTGCTCGCGTTCGAAAAGGAAGCGCTCGGCTTCTACGTCTCCGGCCACCCGCTCGATCGCTACGCCGGCGACCTGTCGCGCTACGCGAGCTCGACGACGTCGGAGTTTCCGGGCGGCCAGCGCTCGCCGGGCGAGCACTCGATCGGCGGCATCGTCGCGCAGTACCGCGAGATGATCACGAAGAAGGGCGACAAGATGGCCCGCTTCCAGCTCGAGGATACCGGCGGCTCGCTCGAGGTGATCGCGTTCCCGAAGACGTTCGAGAAAGTGCGCCACGTGCTGGTCAGCGACGAGCCGATCCTGTGCACCGGCCAGGTCAAGAACGAAGGCACGACCGACGCGCCCGAGTGGAAGATGCTGCTCGAGTCGGCGGCGCCGCTGTCGGAGCTGCGCCAGCAGAAGAGCTCGCGCGTGTTCATCTCGCTCGACGCCGATTCGGCGACGCACGATCAGATCGACGAGCTCAAGACGATCCTCGTCAACGCGACGCGCGGCGGTTGTCACCCGTTCGTGCAGCTCAAGATCTCGACGCGCTCCGTCGCGGTGATCGCGCTGCCCGAGGCGTGGTCGGTGGCGCCGACGGACGACTTGCTGATCCGGATCGAGCGCTTGTTCGGCGAGCACGTCGCGACGCTGGCGTAACGCTGCTCGTCGACGTCGCGCTCGTGCCGGCGACGAGATGAAAGCTGCGAACGCCTGGCGCGATCACGTACTCGGTCCATGCGGTCGCACGACAAGCTCGAGCATCGCGCCGTTGACGAGACGTTCGTAGCGCGACATTCCAATGCGTCCCCAGCGCTCTTCACTTGTCGCGAGGAGCTTCGTCAGGTCGCGGCGCGCCGACCGCGCGATTTGCAATCGTAGACGACTCACCGCTTGCGCTTGCGCGTTCCAGGTCGACGTCCAGCGATGTAGCCGGCGAGATGTTCAGGCTCGACGATGTCGAAGTCGCCGCGCGCGACGTCATCGATCCCGGTCTTGACCGCTGCACGCAGTCGCTTGAGCCGCAACGCATCTTCGCTGCGCCGTTGCTGTAGCGCGCGAGGCGCATCACGAACGGTGTCGCCGGCGTTCTGATATTCGCTTCAGTCGAGGCCGATCTTCTCGAGGTCGTCGTCGTCGAGCCCGAAGTAGTGCGCGGTCTCGTGCAACACGGTGATGCGAACTTCTTCGGCGAGCTCGTCGAGGTCGTTCGCGATCCGCTCGAGGTTGCGCTTGAACAAGTGGATCGTCGTGATCGTCGGCGCCAGACCTTCGGCTTCTGCCATCTCCGCGCCGGAGAACAAGCCGAGGATGCGCGGATCGAGCCCATCGGCGACGAGCTCTTGCGACGGCGCCGCGTCGATCAAGATCGGCACGCGTTCGAGTTTTTCGCGGACGTCGGCGGGCAGCTCTGCGAGTGCCGCTTGCGCGATGCGCTCGATCTCGTCGTCGGCCATCGTCACCGTCGGGTCGGGCTCGGCGACGTCGCGCTCGCGCACCTGTTGCCACGCGGCGATCATCCCGGCGCGATCGTCGCTCGCTTCGTGGATCCGGCCGAGCAAGTGCAACGCGTCGGTCTCGAGCTTCGGCGATTTACGCGCGGTCTCGACGTAGCGCTGCGCCAGCTCGGCGTCGCCGGCGCCGAGCGCGAGCTCGGCCAGCTCGAACGCCTGCTCGGGCTCGTCGATCACCGAGCTCGACAGCTCGCCGAGCGCGACGCGCGCGTCGTCGGCGCGGTCGATCGCGAGCAGCGCCTCGGCGCGCACGACGATCGCCTCGATCAGATCGGCTTCGTCGTCGATGAACTCGAACGCGGCGTCGACGGTCTCGAGCGCTTGCTCGGGCTCGCCGAGATCGCGCAGCTCGATGCGCGCGGCGCAGATCCGCGGCATCGGATCGTCGGGCTGGACCTCGATCATCGCGCGGTAGCCGGCGATCGCGGCTTCGACGTCGCCGTTCGCGTCGGCGATCGCCGCGCCGAGCGCGATCACGCTGGGGTGCTTGCGATCGATGCGCTGGCAGCGCTCGAGACACGTCGCGGCGACGTCGATCTCGCCGCCCTCGAGTGCATTCCAGGCCTTGTCGAGGTCAACGGTCATTCGATCTTGGCGAGACATCCCGGCCGTATACCGAGCGATTTGCGCCGCCGCAAGCACGTCGCTATCGTCACTGCGCCAATGTTTGTGAGATGTCGACTCGTGTTCGCGATCGCGCTGTTCGCCGCTTGCCACGCGGGGACGCGCAAGACGCTCGTGCCCGACGTGCCGACGAGCGGCGACCCACAGGCGCGCGATCAATTTCTCGAGGCGAAGGCGAAGTTCCTCGAAGACAGCCGCACGAGCGCCGCCGAGTTCGAGCGCATCGCCGCCGACTATCCGCACGATCCGATCGTGCCGTGGGCCGATCTCTATGCGGGGATCGCGTCGGTCAAGGCGCACGACTGGGCGAAGGCCGACGCCGCGCTCGCCAAGGTCCTCGCGCAAAAGACCAACGAAGGCGTCGACACCAAGGCGAGGCTCTACATGGGCATCGCGAAGAACTACGAAGGCGACGCGGCGGCGGCGCGCGCGCTGTTGTCGGGCGCCGATCGCGCGATCGAGAACGATGACGAGCGCGCCGAATATCTCGCGGCCGTCGCGTATTCGCTCGCCGCCGGCGATCGGCCGCTCGCGGCACTGCCGTTCTTCGATCAATCGTGGCAGCGCGCGACGCCGACCGAGCGCGCGGTGATGATCGGCCGCATCGCGGCGATCGTTCAGGCCGCCGCGCCGGACGCGCTCGCGAAGGCGTACGACGAGCTCGCCGATCGCAAGGGCGTGAGCATCGCGATCGCGGGCGGCCGGCTCGCGCTGATCATGGATGTGACCGGCGATGCGGCCGGCGCCGCGAAGCGCCGCGCCGACATCGCGCCCGCGCGCGCGGCCGCCGGGTTGACGATCGCGGTCACCGAAACCACCGCCGGCGCGCTCGCCAGATCGACGACCGCCGGTGCCGGCGATCCGAGCTTGCTGGGCGCGGTCGTGCCGCTCGGCAGCAAGCGCGAGAACCGGCTCGCCGAAGCGGCGGTCGCCGGCCTCGGGCTCGCCGCGGGCGCGGCCGGCGGCACCGGCGTCGTGGCGATCGAGACCCGCGCGGCCGTCGACAACGATGCGGCGGTCGCGGCCGTCGAGGCACTCGCGGCGCAAAACGTGATCGCGATCGTCGGGCCGATCGAGGGCGCGGCGGTCGATGCCGCCGGCAGTCGCGCCGACGGGCTCGGCGTGCCGCTGATCTCACTCGCGACCGCGCCCGAGCAGCACGCGGCGCCGCACTTCGTGTTTCACATCCGCCACTCGGCCGAATCGCGCGCGCGCACGCTCGCGAAGCTCGCGGTCGGCAAAGGCGTGAAGACGTTCGCGGTGTTCGCACCCGACAGCGGTTACGGCAAAGCAGTGAGCACCGCGTTCGCCGACGCCGTCGAGAAAGCCGGCGGCACGATCGTCAAGCGCGTCAGCTATGCGAAAGACGCCAAGTCGTTCGCGAAGCCGGCGAAGGAGCTCGGCGACGGCTGGCAGGCGGTGTTCGTGCCGGATAGCGCCGAGGTGCTGGCGCTCGTGGTGCCGGCGATCGCCGCGGCCGGCAACGTGCCCAAGCCGATGCCGTTTCCCAAGAAAGTGCTCGGCGGCCGCCCGGTGTTGCTGTTGTCGACCGCCGAAGATCTCACGGCCGACTTTCTGACCAGCGCCGGCCACAACGCCGACGGCGCGTTGCTCGCGCCCGGGTTCTATCCCGACGATGCCGATCCGACGACCAAGCCGTTCCTCGATCGCTTCGTCGCCGCGTACGGCCACGCGCCGGGCGCCGGCGAAGCCTACGCGTACGATGCCGCCGAGCTGGTCGCGTCGGCGAACGGCGGCTCGCGCACCGCGCTCGTCGGCCAGCTCGCGCAGAGCTCGCTCGGCGGCGTGACCGGCACGATCAAGTTCGACGGCGATCATCGCCGCGCTGATCCCGGCGTCGTCTACACCGTGGTCGAGGAGACCGGAAACACGTGGGCGATCCGCGTCGCCAAGCCGTGATCGATCACACCGGCATCGGCGTGGCGGACGTCGCGCGGGCGGCGGCGTTCTACGACGCCGCGCTCGGCGCGCTCGGCTTGCGGCGCGCCGCGCAGCTTCCGCCGAGCGACGGCGCCGACGCGGTCGGGTACGGCCTCGAATACCCCGTGTTCTGGATCGATCGGTTTCACCCGGCCGGTGTTCGCAATCACACCGCGTTCGCCGCGACGAGCCGCGCGCAAGTCGACGCGTTTCACGCGGCCGCGATTTCGGCGGGTGGCAGGGACAACGGCAAGCCCGGGATCCGCGCGTCCGAGCTCGGCTATCCCCACGGGTATTACGCCGCGTTCGTGCTCGATCCCGAGGGCAACAACATCGAAGCGGTGGTTCGTGAACCCGCGCCGGCCGGCGCCGCGATGTGATAGACCCGCAGCATGGCGTTCTCCGTCGGCAATCGGTTGATCGCGGCGCTCGACACGCCGACGCGCGCGGCTGCCGACCAACTGGTCGGTCGGCTGGGCGGCGTGCCGAGCTGGGTCAAGGTCGGGCTCGAGCTGTTCTGTGCCGAAGGGCCCGCGCTCGTGCGCGATCTCGTCGCGCAAAAGCTCGCGGTGATGCTCGACCTCAAGCTGCACGACATCCCCGAGACGGTCGCGCGTGCGACCGCGCAAGCCGCGTCGCTCGGCGCCGGACTGCTCACCGTGCACAGCGCCGGTGGTCGCGCGATGTTGCAAGCGGCCGTGCGCGCCGCGCGCGATGCCGGCGACACCCGCGTGCTCGCGGTGACCGTGCTGACCTCGCTCGACGACGCCGACCTCGCCGACATCGGCGCGCAAGGCCCGATCGGCGAGCTCGTTCGACGCCGCGCCACGCTCGCCGCCGAGGCCGGTTGCGACGGCATCGTCGCATCGCCGCACGAGGTCGCGCTCGTGCGCGCGGCCGTGCCGAGCGGCTTTCTCATCGTCACGCCCGGCGTGCGACCGGCGGGCAGCGCGGCCGGCGATCAGAAGCGCGTGATGACGCCCGGCGAAGCGCGTGTCGCCGGAGCCGATCTCGTCGTCATCGGCCGGCCGCTGCGCGACGCGGCCGATCCCGCCGCCGCCGCGCGCGCCGTCGTCGAAGAGCTCGCCTGATGGCCGCCGGTTCTGGCGATCCGGGCGAGCGCCTGATCTACGGCGCGGGGCCCGTGCGCGAGGTGCTCGCGCGCCGGCCGGCACAGCTGCGTGCGATCTGGGTCGATCCCAAGCGCGCGGACAAGAGCTCCGGCGATCCGGTCGCGCAGATCGTGACGGCCGCGCGCGCCGCTTCGATCAAAGTCGAGGATCGCGATCGCCAGACGCTCGATCGCGTGGCGGGCGAGGGCGCGCGACACCAAGGCGTGATCGCGTGGCTCGGCCCGTTCGCGTACGCCGAGCTCGACGCGATGCTGGCGGCAGACGGCGAGCCCGCGCTGCTGGTCGCGCTCGACGGCGTCGAGGATCCACGTAACCTCGGCGCGGTCCTGCGCTCGGCGTACCTGTTCGGCGCACGCGGTGTGATCATCCCCGAGCATCGCGCGGCCGGCGTCACCGCGATCGTCGCGAAGGCCTCGGCGGGTGCGAGCGAGCTCGTGCCGGTCGCGCAGGTCGGCAACCTGGTGCGCGCGCTCGAGCAGCTGCGCGAGGCGAACATCTGGCGCGTCGCCGTCCACGCGTCGCAGCAAGCACAGCCGATCGGCGAGATCGACGGCACGATGCCGCTCGTGCTCGTGCTCGGCTCGGAAGGCGGCGGCGTGCGCGCGCTCGTCGCCAAGCAGTGCGACTTTCACGCGGTGATTCCGATGCAGCAGAGCGCGGTCGGCTCGTTCAACGTCTCGGTCGCCGCGGCGATCGCGCTCTACGAGATGCGCAGGCAGCGCGCGTGACGATCCGCGAAGCTGGCGCCGCCGATCTCGCGGCGGTCGCGCGGCTTCACGTCGATCTCGGCGTGGTCGAGCCGCCGCCGTCACTCGAGCAGTGGCCGGCGGTCGCGCGCGACACGCTGATCTACGCGCACGGTGATGCCGTGCTCGGCTACGTGCTCGCGCACGCGTTCGATCGCGCCGGCCACATCCACGGCATCGTCGTCGACGCGGCCGCGCGCGGCACCGGCGTCGGCGAGGCGCTCATGCTCGCCGCCGCGGCGCGATTTCGCACGCTCGGTCTCGCCGAATGGCACCTCAACGTCAAAGTCGACAACGCACCCGCGATCCGGCTCTACGAGCGCATCGGCATGACGCGGCGCCACGCGTCGGCGATGATCGAGCTGCCGTGGGACGCGTTGCCGGCCGGCGAGCCCGGGATCGTTGCCACGGCGATCGGCGCCGCCGACGACGCGATGCTCGAGCACAGGTTCGAGCTGCTCGCCGGCCGGCTCGCGCGCGCTCGCACCAAGTCGAGCCGCGCGCTGCTGCAGCTGCGCGAGCGCGGCGAGGTGGTCGGCGTCGGCGTGTTCGATCCCGACATCTCCGGCTTCGCGCCGATGCGCGTCGTGCGGCCGGCGCTCGTCGCGTCGCTCGCGGTCGCCGTCGTGCGGCCATCGCGCGTCGTGCGGTTCTTCATCGAAAACGATGCCGCGACGCGCGCGATGTTGAACGCCGCGGGCGGGGTCGAGAACCTCACGCTGATTCACTACGCCGCGCCGCTGTGAACGCTGTGACTACGTCGCCGCGTGCTCGGCGATGTCGGGCCGGCGCGCGTTCCACCACAGCAGCAGCGAGATCACGCCGCCGACGAGCTCGAAGTACGACTCGGCGCGGTCCATGTTGAGCGTCAGGTACAGCCAGTGATGCGTCGCCGGTAGGAAGCCGAGCGTCGCGACCGCGAGCATACCGAGCCCCGCGAGCAGCACGAACAGCGCTTCGGCGCCGAAGCGCGCGAAGCCGAAGCCGAGCAAGCCGACGCCGAGGTTGAGCCCGATTGCATGGATCCGATTGGTCGGCAGCGGGCCGATTTTCTCGGTGAACAGCCCGAACGCGCCGACGACGACGAGAAACCCCGAAACGAGCCACGCCCAGCCCATGACGAGCTTGTGAGGTGTGGTCGCCGACCCGGCCATGATCCCAGCATAAAGGATCCGCAGGCGATCGCACGTGTCGTCGCGTTGCTTCGGCTAACCAGACGACTACGCGACGATCTTCTCGAGGAAGCTGGCCTTGAGCAGCTTCTCACCGTGCACCGGGAAGAACGTGTAGATGCTGTCGCCGACCACGCGGACGACTTCACCGTCACCCCAACGCGCGTGGCGAACCAGATCGCCTTTTTCGAGCGGGCCGAACACGGGGCGTTTGACGCGCTCGATCTTGAGCGCGCGATTGCGGCCGGCCGTGTGGCGCCGGCGCAGCGCTTCTTCGAGCAGTGCTTTGCGGGTTTCGGCGTCGCCACCGCGTTGCGCGGCGCGCTCGGCCGCGAGCGAGCTGAGCTTGGGCTCGACGCCTTCGAACGAGATCGGCTGGATGGGCAGGTTACGCGTGACGCGCTGGCAGTTGTCGCAAGTGCCGCACGCGGGCGCGTCGGTGTAGCCGAAGTACGTCACGAGCAGGCGGTTCCGGCACAGATGCGACTGCGAGTAGCGCAGCATCGCCGCGAGCCGAGCGCGGTCTTGCGCGCGCTTTTGCTCGTAGCGGCTGGCGGCGCGCGCGAGGTCGTCGATCGACGGCGGCTCGGTCGCGAGCGGCGCGAACCGTGCGCCGGGCGCTTCGGCGGCAAAGCCGACCTCTTTCAAGAACGACAGCACCACGCGCGCTTTTTTTGCAGGCGCGTCGGCGCGCTCGGCGATGTCTTTGACCGGCATGAAGACCGGATCGTGATCGTCGGTCTCGGGCAGGGCGACGTTGCCGTTGGTGACGTGGACGAGCGCCTCGGCGACCGCGCGCGTTTGCTCCGGCGTCGGATAGCGCCCGCCCAAGAAGAAGCTCTGGATGCGCTTGTCCTCGGGCTGATAGAGCAACACGCAATCGGCCGGAATGCCGTCGCGGCCGGCGCGGCCGGCCTCTTGGTAGTAGCTCTCGAGCGAGCCCGGGAAGTTGTAGTGGATGACGAAGCGCAGGTCCTGCTTGTCGACGCCGAGGCCGAACGCATTGGTCGCGACCATCAGGCGCGGCGCGCCGTGCTCCATGAACGCGGTCTGCACCCGCTCGCGATCTTTGGCGCGCATGCGGCCGTGATAGCGCCCGCATTCGACGCCCTGCGACCACAAGAAGTCGGCGAGCGCGTCGACGGTCTTCACGGTCGCGGCGTAGATGATGCCGCAGCCGCGCTGTTTCTCGATCAGGCGCAGCAGCAGCGCCTGCTTCTTGCGCTCGCTCGACGCCTTGATGACGTGGTAGCGCAGGTTCGGGCGATCGAGCCCGATGTCGATGACGCTGGTCGAGCCATCGACGAGCCCGAGCTGCGCCAAGATGTCGTCTTTGACCTTGGGCGGCGCGGTCGCGGTGAGCGCGAGGACCGGCGGCTTACCGAGCGCGCGCACGGCTTCGCCGAGGCCGAGATAGGCCGGCCGAAAATCATGGCCCCACTGCGAGATGCAGTGCGCCTCGTCGACCACGAACAGCGCGACCCGCACCGACGCGAGCCGGTCGCGGAAGCGCGGCTCGCCGAGCCGTTCGGGCGTGACGTACGCGATGCACGGCCGATTCTCCGAGAGCCGGGACAACGCGGCCTGCTCGTCGCGCGGCGACAAGGTCGAGTCGAGGCGCAGCACCTCGATGTGGAGCTCGACGAGCTTGTCGTGCTGATCCTTCATCAGCGCGATCAGCGGCGAGACCACGAGCGTGACGCCGTCGAGCTCGAGCGCGGGCAGCTGATAGCACAGCGACTTGCCGGCGCCGGTCGGCATGATGGCGAGCGTGTCGATGCCGGCGAGGACGTTGCGGATCGCGAGCGCCTGGCCGGGCCGGAACTGCGAGATGCCGAACCGGCGGCGGCCGAGCTCGAGCATGTGGGCGTCGATCGAATCGTCGTCGCCATCGAGATCGAGCGCTTCGAGGACGTAGCCATCGACGTGCGAATCCTCCGGATCGACCACGATCGTGTCGGGCTCGTCGTCTTCACTCGGCCGCGCGGCCTGCGCGCTGGCGAGCTTCTCGAGGTCGCGGGTGCCTCGCGCGAGCTTGCCGGGTGGTGCCGGCGGTGCCGAGGCGAGCGCCGACAGCTTCGCCGGGGCGGTCGGCGTGTCATCAACCGGGAGGGGAACGCCAACACCACCAACCCCAGTGGGTGCGCGCCGTTTGGTGCGTCTCTCCTCTGGCTGGTGTTTGGACATCAACCGTTACCGTCGCGCGGAACGCAACCCACCGCAAGCCTAAAATCACAACGAAACCAAAAGCTTGAAGTGAGCGCCCACGCACGTTTTGGACGGACTTCTTAACACTCGTTTGCAGTCCTGGATCTGCGTTACTTCGCGACGAGATAGCCGTCGCTTGTCAGTAGCTCCGCGGTCAGCACCGCACCACCGGCCGCGCCGCGAACCGTGTTGTGTGACAGCGCGACGAACCGCCAGTCGAACTGACGATCCCCACGCAGCCGGCCGAGCGTGATCGCCTGGCCGTTGCCGGCATCGCGATCGAGCCGCGTCTGAGGCCGATCGTCTTGTTCGAAGTAGTGCAAGAACGGCATCGGCGCACTCGGCAGCTTCTTGTGCTGCGGTGGCCCGGCGTACTCGCGCCACGACGCCAGGATCTGATCCCGGCTCGGTTTGCGTTCGAACGTCGTGAACACCGCGGCCATGTGGCCGTCGCTCACCGGCACGCGCATGCATGTCGCGCTGATGATCGGCGCGGTCGCGTTGACGATCGCGCCGCCTTCGATCGAGCCCCACAGCTTGAGCGGCTCCTGCTCGGTCTTTTCTTCTTCGCCGCCGATGAGCGGGATGACGTTGTCGGCCATCTCGGGATACGTCGCGTGCGTCTTGCCCGCGCCGCTGAGCGCCTGGTACGTGCAGACCGTGATCGATTTCGGCCCCCACGACATCAGCGGGTGGATCGCGGGGACGTAGCTCTGCAGCGAGCAGTTCGGCTTGACCGCGATGAACCCGCGCTTGGTGCCGAGCCGCTTGCGCTGGCTCTCGATGATCGCCGCGTGGTGCGCGTTGACCTCGGGGAGCAGCATCGGCACGTCGGGCGTCCAGCGGTGCGCGCTGTTGTTCGAGATCACCGGCGTCTCGGCGCGCGCGTAGGCCTCTTCGAGCTTCGCGGTCTCGGCCTTGGGCATGTCGACCGCGCACACGATGAAGTCGACGCGCGACGCGAAGGCGTCGACGTGCGACGCGTCGGCCACGATCATCGCCTCCGCGATCGCAGGCACCGGCACGGGCAGCGTCCAGCGGCCGGAGATCGCGTCGCGATACGGTTTGCCGGCCGACGCGGCGCTCGCGGCCACGGCGCCGAGCTCGAACCACGGATGGTCGGCGAGCAGCGATACGAACCGCTGGCCGACCATGCCGGTCGCGCCGACCACTCCAACGCGCAGCTTCTTCGTCATCTCGCGCGGACGATAGCATTGCGTTGTTGCGGTGCTTGTGGCAAATGGCCGGGCGTGCCGCTCTGCGATGGTGTCGAAGTGTTCTCGTCGGGCATTCACGGCTATGGCGGTCGCGCGACGCGCGCGTTTCGCGCCGGCGAGACCGTCTGCTTCGGCGACGGCGTGCTCTACGACGCCGACGATGATTTCGACGACACCTACGCGCTGATCGTGGACGACGATCGCGGCGATTCGATCTTCTGGGATCTCGTCGATCAGACCCGCTGGTTCAATCACTCGTGCGAACCGAACAGCGAGGTGATGTCGCGCTTCGATCGCGAGCGGCACACGGTGGTCGCGTGGTGGGTCGCGCTACGCGACATCGCGCGAGGCGAAGAGATCACCTACGACTACGGCTTCGTCGCGGATGTCGCCGAGCCATGCGCGTGCGGCACCGCGCGCTGTCGCGGCTTGATCGTCGATAGCGACCCCGCCGAGCAGGCGAAGCTCGCGCCGCATCTCCGATCGTTGTTACGCGCGAGCTAACTTCACAGGTCCGACCAGAGCACGTTTTTTTCGTCGATCAGAGTTTCGGGACTCCGCGCGATGTGTATGGTCACGTCGGGTGCAGCGGATCGGTCGGTTCGAGGTCTTGGGCCATCTCGCGTCGGGGGGGATGGGCCAGGTGTATCTGGCGAAGACCACCGGCTTGGGCGGGTTCGAGCGCCAGGTCGTGGTCAAGACGCTCGACGTCGACGACGAGGACGATCCGTACGTCACGATGTTCCTCGACGAAGCCCGCCTGGTCGGCGCGCTCCATCATCAATACATCGCGCCGGTCTACGAGGTCGGCCGCGACGAGACCGGGCGCTACTTCTTGGTGATGGACTACATCCGCGGCGAGACCGCGGAGAAGCTGTGGAAGCGCGCGACCGAGCGGGGCGAGCCGCTGGCGCTCTCGCTCGCGTTGACGATCGTCCGCGCGATCGCGAGTGCGCTCGCGTACGCGCACGCGCTCGACGCGCCCGACGGCACGCCGCTCGAGATCGTCCATCGCGACGTGTCGCTGTCGAACATCATGATCGGCTACGACGGCGGCGTGAAGCTGATCGACTTCGGCATCGCGAAGTCGGCCGGGCGTGCGACGCGCACGCAGGTCGGCACGCTCAAGGGCAAGTTCGGATATCTGGCGCCCGAGCAAGTGCTGCAAAAGCCGATCGATCGCCGCGCCGACATCTTCGCGCTCGGCGTCGTGCTCTACGAGCTGACCACGATGCAGCGCGCGTTCGTGGCGAGCTCCGAGCTGCTCACGCTCGAGCGCATCACCAAGGGCGAGGTCGTGCTGCCGTCGCGCCACGATCCGAAATATCCGCGCGGCCTCGAGCTGATCGTGATGAAGGCGCTCGCCGTCGACCCGACGAATCGGTTCCAGACGGCCGTCGAGCTGGCGCGCGAGGTCGAGGCGTTCGCGAAGCGCTCGGACGTCGCGCTCGGCGACGTGCCGGTCGCCGAAGCGATGACCGCCATGTTCGGCAACGGCCGCCGCCTCGCGACCGGCACCAAACGGATTTCGCAGCTCGGGCCGGTCGCCAAGGAGCCCGCGGCGCCCGAGGAGATCCAAGATCAGGAGCTCACCGTGCCGCTCGACGCGAGCTCGGCGATCGTGATCGAGTGCGAGCTCGGCGCGCACGCCGGTGGTCCGCCGACCGTCACCGCCGAGATCGCGCACGAGCGCCCGTCGTGGCGCGGGTTCTGGATCGCGGTCGGGCTCGTCGCGACGGCGGCGGTGATCGCGATCGTGCTAGGGCTTACGTAGGCGACGCAGCCGCGACAAGTGCTCGGGCGTGACGCCGACATACGACGCGACGTGGCGTAGCGCGATCGTCGATTCGAGCCGCGCGAACCGCTCGCGGAATCGCGAGTAACGCGCGTCCGCGTCGAGCGCCAGCAGCTCGTACTCGCGCGTGGCTTTCGCGAGATACAACCGCTCCGTCGTGGCGGCGAGAAATCGCTCGACCGTACGCGAGCGATCGGCGGCAGCTCGCAAGCTCGCCCACGGCAGCGCGATCACGCGCGCCTCGGTGTCGGCGACGATCGAGGTTCGCGCGGGCTCGGCGTGGAGCAAGTCGCTGAGGGACCCGACGCCGTCGCCGGGCCCGGCGAAGTTGCGCGTGACCTCGCGGCCGTCGGCGAGCGGATAGTACTCGCGCAATACGCCGGCGAGCACGACGCCCGCTAACGTCGCGCGATCGCCGGCCGCGAGAAACAGCGCACCACGTGCGAGCTCGCGCACGCGCACGTGCGGCTCGAGCGCGGCGAAGTCATCGTCGGCGAGCGGCCAAGCTCTGTGCAGCGCATCGCGGTCGGCGTCTCGGAGAACCATCCTCGCTTGATGTACATCAATGCGGCGGTCGTGGCGCGCCGGCACGCTCGCGCCATGGCAATCATCGAGCTCGTCGCTCGCATCTTCCTATCAACGATCTTCATCGCCGCCGCACCGCGCCACTTCACCGCCGCGGCGATCGCGCACGCGGCCGAGCTCGGCGTTCCGCTCGCGCGCATCGCCGTGCCGCTCTCGGGCGCGCTCGCGATCGTCGGCGGCGCGAGCGTGCTGGTCGGGTTTCACGCGCGCTGGGGCGCGCTCGCCCTCGTCGCGTTCCTCGTGCCGGTCACGTTCGGCATGCACGCGTTCTGGCGGTTGTCGGATCCCGTGGCCGTGCACGTGCAGCAAGCGATGTTCGTGAAGAACGTCGCGATCCTCGGCGGCGTGCTGCTCGTCGCGATTCACGGCGCCGGCGCGATCGCGTTCGATTAGGTCGACGCGGTCTGAGCGGCCATCGTCTGGCCATCACGCACGTAGCTCGAGCCGGGGATCGTCTTCGCCGTGCGCTTGCCGACCGCGGCGAGCTCGGCGAGCGACGCGTACGTCTTCGCACGCACGAGCGAGATCGCCGCCACCGACACGCTCATCATCGGGAACTTGCGCTGCACGCCGAACCGGTCCTTGGTCTCGATGAAGCCCTTCGTCCGATCCGACGGGTCGTAATACAGCCTGATCAGGTGATCGAAGTGATCGCAGATCGCGCGGCAGACTTCGTCGGCGCGATCGGCCGTGGTCACGAACACGAAGTCGTCGCCGGCGATGTGGCCGATGAAGTCGCCGGCGGTGCCGCAGCGCTGCACGACGTGGCGGATCACGTCGCCGGTCTGGCGGATCACCGCATTCGCTTTCGCGTAGCCGTAGTAGTCGTTGAACGCCTTCAGGTTGTCGAGGTCGAGGTAGCACGCGACCGAGTTGGGATCGCCGATGCGCCGCTCGATCTCGGTCTGGATCGCGTCGGCGCCCGGCAGCTGCGTCGTCGGCGAAGCGCCGAGCTCGCGCGCCTGGCGATCGAGCGCCTTGGCGACGCGCGCGAGCAGCTCGGCGGCGTCGAACGGCTTGACCATGTAGTCTTCGGCGCCGCTGCGAAACGCGCGGACCTTGTCGGCGGTGTCGCCCTTCGCCGACAAGAACATGATCGGCGCCGGCGAGCGCGATGGATCGGCGCGCAGCATTTCGGCGGTGCGATAGCCGTCGGTGCCGGGCATCAGCACGTCGAGCACGATCATGTCGGGGCGGAACCGGCGCGCCTCGGTGAGCGCCGCGGCCGCCGAGCCGGCATCGCGCACTTGATAGCCGCCGAGCTCGAGGACCTCGCGGCAGATCATGCGGATCGACGCATCGTCGTCCACCACGAGCACGCGCGGCGCTTCCCGGCGGCCGCTCTCGACGAGCCGCAGGCACGCGTCGCGAAACGACTGCGGCTGGATCGGGAAGTCGACGACGTCGTGCGCCCCGGCCGCGAGCATGTCGGCGCGCTGCGCGCTCTCGCCGACGACCATCACGGCCGTCTTCTGCGTGTCGGGATCGTGCTCGAGGATCGCGAGGAGGGCGAGCGCATCAGGCATCGCGCCGGCGACCACCGCGAGCACGGGGTGCTCGGCGCGGGCGAGCACGAGCGCGGAGTCGACGTCGTTGGCGACGAGCACGCGATCGGTCAGCGCCATGAGCTGACCTTTGACCAAGAGCGCGCGGCGCGAATCGTCGTCGACCACGAGCGCCGACGTGCCATCGCCGAGGCCGCGACGCCGCGGCGCTGCTTCGATGGAGATCGGCTGCGTGAGATCTTCTTTGAGCTGCGAGACGGGCAGGGTGAACACGAACTTCGTGCCGGTCGCGTCGCTCTCGACCCAGATCCGGCCGCTGTGCGCCTCGATGATCGTGCGCGAGATCGATAACCCGAGCGCGCTGCCGCCGACGCGCCGGCCCGACGCCGAGAACGGCTCGAACACGCGCTCGCGATCCTCGATCGCGATCGGCTCGCCGGTGTTGTGCACGCTGACGCCGACCGCGTCTTCCGAGATCGGCGGACCGAACACCTGGACGTCGATCGTGCCGCCCTGCGGCGCGAACCGGATCGCGTTGGTGAGCAAGTTGCCGAGCACCTGCGCGAGCCGCTCGGGATCGCCGAGGATGTTGATGTCGTCTTCGGTGGCGCCGAACTTGATGCGCAATTGCTTCGCCGCGGCCGCCGCGTGATAGCGGCCGATCACTTCGCGCGCGAGCCGATCGAGCTGCACCGGCGCGGTCGACACCGTGATCGATCCGGCCTGCGCGCGCGCCAGGTCGAGCAGCTGATCGACGAGCTGGTTCATCCGGGTCGCGGCTTGCCGCGCCATGTCGATGTAGCGCAGCTGGCGCTCTTGGATCGGCCCGGCGTAACCCGACAACACGATGTCGAGCGCGCCGGCGATCGACGTCAGCGGGGTGCGCAGCTCGTGTGACATCACCTGCGCGAACTCGGCGCGGCGGCGCGCGACGTCGGCGGTATCGCCAAGATCACGCAGAATGACGATCGCACCGACGGTGTCGTTGCCTTCGCGCAGCGGCGTGACGACCGAGTGCAGCACGCGATCGACGATCCGCACGTCTTCGCGGATCGGATCGGGCGATGCCGCCGCGAGCTCGAATGGATAAAACCCGACGACGTCTTTCAAGTACGCGGTGTCGACGACCGCGTCGTCGGGAATCCCGAGCATCACGCGCGCCATGCGATTGATCATGACCTCGCCCGTCGTCGTGTCGGCGAAGATCGCGCCGTCCGCCATCACCTCGACCGCCATCCGCAGCCGTTCCTGTGCGCGCATCCGTTTCGAATCATATCAAAGCGTGTGTTCGCCGCGGGGCAAACAGGCCCAGTGCGCGCTAGCGTTGCCGGCGCATCTACTGGGAGGTCCGTGATCAGCGCGAAGATGATGGTGGTGGTGGTGCTTGCCGGGTGTGCGAGCACGGAGTTGTCCGAGGGAACCGCGACAAGCGACCTCGATTCCAGTGCCGAGCTGACCCAGCACGAGTGGGACGTGCTGTCGCCGTTGCCCGATCTGCGCTAACGACTTCCGACGCTTCCACTCACCGAGTTAGTCTTTGCGCCGGAACGTCTTCTCGAGCGCGGCGTAGAGCCCGCCCCTGGCGACGAGCTCGTCGTGCGTGCCCTGTTCGACGATCTGGCCCTTGTCCATCACGACGATGAGATCGGCGTTGCGGATCGTGGAGAGCCGATGCGCGATGACGAGCGTCGTCCGGCCCTTCATCAGCTCGTGCACGCCGCGCTCGATCAGGATCTCGGCCTCCGGATCGACGTGCGCGGTGGCTTCGTCGAGCACCAAGATTTCGGGGTCCCTCAGGAGGGCGCGCGCGAACGCGACGAGCTGGCGCTCGCCGGCCGAGAAGTTCGCGCCGCGCTCGGCGACGCGCTCGTCGAGCCGCTGCAGATCGTTCGAGCCGGCTCGGCGGCCGAGCGCGCGATCGAGCCCGACGCGGCGGACCGCGGCTTCGAGCTGCGCGCGTTCGGCGGGCTTGCCGAGGTTGATGTTCTCGGCGAGCGTGCCGGCGAACAGCGTGACGTCTTGCGAGACCACGGTGATGCGCCGGCGCAGCTCGGCGAGCGGGATGTCGCGCACGTCGACGCCGTCGATCCGAATCGCGCCCGACGTGCGCTCGTAGAGCCGCGTCAGCAGCTTGATCACGGTCGACTTGCCCGAGCCGGTCGCACCGACGAGCGCGACCGTGGCGCCGCGCGGCACGCGGACGTTCACGCCGCGCAGCACCGGCTCGGCGCCGTACGTGAAGTGGACGTCGGCGAGCTCGATCACCGGCACGTTCGCCTGCGCGCCCTTCGCGACGCCGCTGCGCGAGACGAGCGTCGCGAGCGCCGGCTCGCCGCCGTCCCATTCGTGGGTGTCGAGCAACTGGAAGATGCGTTCGCTCGCCGCCATCGCGCCCTGCATGACGGCGTACTTCGCCGACAGATCGCGGATCGGGATGAAGAACTTGTTGACGTACTCGATGAACGCGACGACGACCGCGATCGTCGCGGCGTCGGCCGCGCGATGGCCCGACGCGTACCAGATGATGAGGCCGACCGCGATGTAGCTGATCGCTTCGACCAGCGCGTACATCGCGGCGTCGGCGCGGATCTGCAGCAGATAGGCGTCGCGGTGGCCGGCGTTGATCTCGTCGTACTCGCGCTGCGCGATCGCGCTGCGCCCGAGCAGCTGGACGACGCGAATGCCGAACAGGTGCTCTTGCGCGAATGCGTTCATCGCGGCGAGCCGCACGCGGATCTGGCGGAACGACTTGCGCATCGCGCGCCGCGCGACCTCGACGAGCACGACGACGAGCGGCAGCGTCAAGAACGTCATCAGCGACAAGCTCCACGCGATGTCGATCATCACGACGACGATCACGATCGCCTTGATCGCATCGGCGATCAGCGTGATCGCGCCCTGCGCGAACATCTCGTTGAGGCTCTCGATGTCGTTGGTCATGCGCGTCATCAGGCGGCCGACCGGGATGCGGTCGAAGAACGCCGCGCGCTGCGCGAGCACGTGATCGAAGATCGAGACGCGCAGGTCGTGCATCGTGCGCTGGCCGGCGAGCTGCAAGAACCACTGCTCGAAGAACGCGGCGGACGCTTGGCCGACGACGAGCGCGAAGTAGACGCCGGCATCGAGCGGCAGCGCGGTGATGTCGAAGTTGAGGATGTGATGTTGCAGCGCGTACATCACGACCACCGGCTGCGCGATGTCGCACGCGATGCCGGCGAGCATGAAGACCACCCACGCGCCGAGCAGCGCGCTGTGCGGCCGCACGTACTTCGCGACCCGCTGCATCAGGCGCAGGTCGTAGGCCTTGCCGAGCACTTGCTCGGCTTCGACGCCGGTTCTGCGCGGCGCGACGCTCGTCTCCGGCGTCGCCATCAGCCGGCCTCGCGGATATCGAGCTCGCGATCGAGCTGGGTGCGATAGAGCTCGGCGTAGACGCCGCCGCGGTCGATCAGCTCGGCGTGCGTGCCGCGGTCGACGATCTTGCCTTGATCGAGCACGAGGATCTGATCGGCGTCCTTGATCGCGGCGACGCGATGCGAGATCAGCGCGGCGGTGCGGCCCATCATGACTTTGCGCAGGTTGCCCAAGATCACGCGCTCGGTCTCGGCGTCGACCGACGCCAGCGAGTCGTCGAGCACGAGCAGCCTTGGCTCGGCGGCAAGCGCGCGGGCGAGCGCCACGCGCTGGCGCTGGCCACCCGACAACGTGATGCCACGCTCGCCGACGATCGTCGCGAGCTTCTCGGGCATCACGGCGAGATCGCGGATGAGCCCGGCGGCTTCGGCGGCTTCGGTCACGCGCGGCTCGGTGGAGAGATCCGGCGCGGCTTCGGCGGCGCCCGCGCGCTCGAGCTCGGCGCGTCGTGCGGCCGGGATCGCGGTGCCGGCCCCGTAACCCATCGCGATGTTGTCGGCGATCGTCGTCGAGAATAGAAAGGCCTCTTGTGGCGCGTAGCCGATCTGCGCGCGCAGCGAGCTCAGCGGCAGCGTGGTGATGTCGCGGCCGTCGATCGTGATCGAGCCGACCGGCACCGGGATCAGCCGGCACAGCGCCTCGACGAGCGTCGACTTGCCGGCGCCGGTGCGGCCGACGATCGCCGTGACGGTGCCGGGTTTCAGCTCGAAGCTGACGTCGTCGAGCAGCTTGCGCTCGCCGATCTGGATCGTCAGGCCGGTGACCGCGACGAGCGCGGGCTGCGTCGATTTCGCCAGCGGCTCGCCGGCGCCGTCGGCGATGTCGGGCGCGGTGTCTTGCAGCTGGACGAGCCGCGTCCACGACGCGCGGCCGCGTTGTACGAGCGCGAGCATGAAGCCGAGCGTCAACGTCGGCCATACCAGCCGCGCGAGCAGCGCCGACAGCGCGGTGTAGTCGCCGACGTTCATGTCGCCGTGGATCACCGCGCGGCCGCCCATCAACAGCAGCACGGCGGTCGCGGTCGCGGCGAGCGCGTTGAGCGTGGGTCCGAGCTGCACGCGAACTTTCGCAGCGTCCATGTTCTTGTCGAGCAGGCGCTTGCTGCCCGCCATGAAGCCGGTGCGGCGCAGCTCTTCGAGCCCGTAGGTCTTGATGACCTGGATCGCGCCGAGATCTTCTTGAATCCGCGCCGACAGGCCGCCGAGCTCGGCCTGGACCTCACGCTGCGTGCGGTAGATCCGCTTCGACAGCGCCTGACCGACGACGAAGATCAGCGGATACGGCAGGATCGCGAGCAGCGCGACCGAGGCGTCGATGCTGAACATGAACGGCACGACGGTCACGAACGACGTCACGAAGTTCGCGAGGTGAACGAGCCCGGCGCCCCACATCGCGCGCACGACCTGGACGTCGTTGGTGAGCCGCGACATCACATCGCCGGTCGGATGGTCGCGGTAATAGCCCGGCGACAGCCGCATCGCGTGGCCGAACAGATCGCTGCGCAAATCGTATTCAGCGGCGCGCGCGGCGTTGAAGATCCACACGCGCGAGCCGATGCGCGTGACCGCGGTCGCGATCGCGAACGCGACGAGCAGGATCACCTGGCGCGGAATGTCATCGAGCCGGGCGTCTTTCAACGCCTGAACCGACAAGCTCAGGTACTTGACGACGCCGAGATAGCACGCGTTGGTGGCGATCACCGTCAGCACGCCGAACGCGAGCACGCCCCGATACGGCTTGAGGTATGCGAGCGAGCTTTTGGACACCCCGCGCAACGTATACAACATTGCGAAAAGCGCGACGACCCGGCACCCACTCCGGACGATCTCCGATAGCATCATGACCCTCCGGGGCCATGGCCGACCTTTTTTCGATCCTCGCCGTACTCGAGCACGATCCCGACGATTCTCAGGCGCTCGAATCGCTCGCCCAGGCAGCGCGCGCCACGCCGGCGGCGCAACGTGAAAATCGACTCGCCCAGGCGAGAAACGTTTTGGGCTCGCGCGGCCGCTCCGACGCGGTGCTCGCGCTGCTCGACGCCGAGCTCGCGTCCGCCGACGACCGGGATCGCAAGGCCGATCTCCAGATCGAGCGCGGCCTCGTGCTCGATGGCGAGCTCCTCGATGTCGCGGGCGCGCGCGCGGCGTTTCGCGCCACGCTCGAGCTGCGTCGCGATGATGCGATGGCGAAGGAGGGTCTCGAAGAGATCGACGTCGCCGAGAAAAATTGGCAGAAGTTCGCGGCGAAATTCGTCGAAGAAGCGCAGAGCTCGACCGATCGCAGCCTCGCGACGCAGCTCTATGTTTCGGCGGCCGAGGCCTACGTGCGGTTTGCGCCGGACGCGCCCGAGGCCGAGCAGTACTTGAAGAAGGCGCTCGAGATCGAGCCGCGCAACGGCAAGGCCGCGTTTCACCTCGCGCGGCTGTATCGCCGCGCCAAGCGCACCGACGAGCTGCTCGAGCTGCTCGACGCGCGCGCCGAAAAGGCCGGCACGAACGACGAGAAGATCGCGGCGCTGATCGCGCTGTCGGAGCTCGTGCGCGGCAGCGCGGCGGCGGCGAGAGGCGACAAGGCGCTGCGCCGGCTGCTGCAGCTCGACCCGACGCACCCGCGCGCGCTGCGGTTCGCGACCGACGCGGCCGCCTCGGCCGGCGATTGGCCCGCGGTCGTGGCCGCGTATCAAGCCGCGCTGCGCGCGCGCACCCCGGGGGCGGGCGACGACGTCGGCATGCTCCTCCAGATCGCGATGGTGCTGTGGAAGCACGTCGGCGATCTCGAGCAGGCCGAAGAATATTTCCGCCGTATCCGCAAGGTCGAGGCCACGCACCCCGCGGCGCTCGATTTCTATCGCAGCTACTACACCGCGAAGGGCGAGACCGGAAAGCTGATGACGATGCTCAAGCAGGTGCAGGGCGGCTCGGGCCCGGTCTCGGCCGAGGTCGCCGAGCTCGCCGAGGCGCAGAACAACCCGGAAAAAGCGATCGAAGCGTGGAAGCAACACCTGCGCGCCGATCCGACGTCGCAGCAAGCCCGTGCGGCGCTGCAGCGGCTGTATCGCAAGACCGAGAAGTGGAACGCGCTGCTCGATCTGATGAAGGACGAAGTCGATCGGCTCGCCGATGCCGACGTCGCGAGCAAAGTCGCGCGGCTGTTCGAGGTCGCCGAGATCTATCGCGACCGCCTGAAGCTCGACGTGATGGTGATCAACACCTACAACGCGATCCTCAAGCTCGATCCCGAGAACGCGCGCGCCGGCGACGAGCTCGCCGCGAAGTTTCGCGCGCTCGGCCGCTGGAACGATCTGATCGCGGTGCTGACGCGCAAGTCCGAAGCGCCGAACGTGCCCGATGGCGAGCGCGTGAAGCTGCTGCGCGAGGTCGCCGATCTGTGGACGGAGCGGTTCGGCAACTTCGCGAACGCGATCAAGCCGCTCGAAAAGATCGCCGAGCTCGCGCCCCGCGATGTCGTCGCCGTCGCGCGCCTCAAAGAGATCTACACGAAGCGCCGGCAGTGGCGGCAGCTGATCGATATTCTCGGCAAGGAAGCGCGTGCGAGCTCCGGCGATGACCGGCGTGGCAAGCAGAGCGAGATGGCGCGCTTGGCCGCCGAGCGGCTCGGCGACACGCGGCTCGCGATCGAGATCTACAACCGCATCCTCGGCGAGACGCCGGCGGCCGACGCCGCCGACACGCTCGCATCGCTGGCTTCGCTCTACGATCGCGAGAAGCGGCACCTCGCGTTCGCCGAGATGCTGCACCGCCAGGTCGCGCTGTTGCGCGCACGCGGTGCGAACAAAGACGCGATCGGCCTGCTCGAGAAGCTCGGCCAGGTCTACGCGGAGCGCCTCACCGCGCCGCAACAAGCCGCGGCGGCATGGCAGGAGATCCTCGAGCTCGAGCCGAATCACGCGAAGGCGCTGCGCACGTTGCGCGAGCTCTACGCCGTCGCCGGCGATTTCGCCGGGCTCGAGCAGCTCTACGCGCGGCTCGGCCAAGAAGACGAGCTCGTCGACGCGCTGCTCGCGATCGCCGATCGCATCGACGGCAAAGACAAGCGGCTGCCGCTCGTCGAGCGCGCGGCACAATTGGCCCAAAAACGCGCCGACGCGAACCCGGCCATGGTGGAAAAGGCGCGCGCGACGTGGGAGCGCGTGCTCGCGGTCGAATCGCAACACGTGCCGGCCGCGATCGCGCTCGCGCCGATCTACGAGAAGCAGGAGAAATGGACGCGCCTGCTGACGATGCGCGAGATCGAGCTCGGCGGGTTGCCGGGCGATGCCCGCGAAGCGCGGCTCGCGAAGATCGCGCAGATCCGTCAGCTCTGCGAGCAGAAGCTCGCGAGCAAGACGCTCGCGTTCACGTGGGCGCTGCGCGCGTTCGAGCTCGACCCGAAGAGCGCGGCAAGCACGGCGCTCTACGACGACGTCATGCGGCTCGCGAGCGAGCCCGATCAGTGGCGCGACGTCGTCGCCGCGTTCGAGCGCGCGCTCGGCGCGGGCGGGCTCACCGACGCCGCGCGGCTCAAGTTGTATCGCGAGCTCGCGCGGATCGCGCAGCGCCGGTTGAACGACGTCGAGCTCGCGCGCGGCTTCCACCGCAAGGTGCTCGAGGTCGCCGCCGACGATCGCGAATCCGAAGCCGCTCTCGAAGACCTCGCGTCGCACGTCGCCGATTGGAGCGAGCTGCTCGCATCGTTCCGCAAGCGCGCGATGCGCGAGCAAGACCCGCAGCTGCGGGCGAAGCTGCTCGTCGAAGCGGCCGGGATCCAGGAGCAGAAGCTCGTCGATCTCGACGGCGCGTCGGTGACGTACAAAGACGCGCTGCGCGCCGTGCCGGGGTACCGCAACGCGCTGCGCGCGCTCGCGAAGGTCGAAGAGGCGCGCGGCGATTGGGAGTCGCTCGCCGAGGTGCTCGCCGAAGATCTCAAGCAAACGCCCGACGGTCAGCCGCGGTTCGACCTGCTGATGCGGCTCGGCTCGCTCGAGGAGCACAGCCTCGAGCGCCCGGCGAAGGCGCTCGCGTACTACAAAGACGCGCTCGCGATTCCGGCGCCTGGCGGGAGCGCGCGACCGGCCGCGGTCGAAGCACTCGCGCGGCTCGCGCTCGATCTGGGGCTCGAGCTCGGCGATGCACGCGTGCCGGCGGTCAAGCTCGTGCTCCCGCACCTCGAGGCGAACCGGCAGTCCGTGCATCACGCGCAGGCGCTCGAGATCTTGCGCGCGTCCGCGCCGCCGAACGAGCAGCTCGAGCTCGATCGCGCGCTGATGCGGCTCTATCACGTCGACCTCGGCGATCCGGCGGCGGCGTGGACGGTGGGGTTGCGCGTGATCGGCGCGGCACCGGGCGATGCGAGCGTGCGCGCAGCGTTGGCGGCGCTCGCCGCGCAGCTCGGCCGCGACGGCGAGTGGGCGCGTCACCTCGGCACCGCGATGCTCGCGCTACAAAAAGCCGGCGGCCAATCCCGCGAGCTCCGCGCGGCGGCGACCGAGCTCGCGCACCTCGCGGGCGAACGGCTCGGCGACCGCGCGACGGCGGAGCGGGCGTGGCTCGCCGTGCTCGAGGTCGAGCACGACGCACCCGATGCGTTCGACGCCCTGATCGCGTCGTATCGCGCCGACCAGCGCTGGGTCGACCTGCGCAACTTGCTCGAGCGGCGCGTCGCCATCGCGCCGCCGCCGGCCGGGAAGAGCGGAGCGCGGCCCACGGACGCCGCGCGGCTGGCGTCGCTGATGCAGCTCGCGGTGCTCGAAGAGCAGATGCTCGCCGACGCCACGCGCGCGATCGCCGCCTATCGCCGCGCGCTCGAGCTCGATCCGGGCAACGCCGATGCGAATCGCGCGCTCGATCGGCTGTACGCGGAGGCCAAGCAGTGGCCCGAGCTCGAGGCGTTGCTCGCGCGCCAGGTCGACTTCACGCAAGATCACGATCGGCTCGTCGAGCTGGCCTACCGCCGCGCGGTGCTGTTCGCGCACGAGCTCGGCGAGCCGGGCAGGGCCGTCGATCTGCTCGAAGACGTGCTCGCGCGCCGGCGCAGCCACGCCGATGGCCGCGAGCTGCTCGAAGAGCTGTTGACCGATCCGAAGGGCAACAACGTGCGGCTCCGCGTCGCGCGCATTCTCGAGCCGCTCTACGAGCGCGACAAGCTGTGGAAGGATCTCGGCGGCATCTTGCGCGTCCTCCGCACGATGGCGAGCGGCACCGAGGCGGCGCTCTTGCTCGCGCGGCTCGCGCAGCTCGAAGAGACCGAGCTCGGGTCCAATCGCAACGCCTTCGAGGCGTGGCTCGAAGTGCTCAAGCTCGAGCCCGCCGACGAGCGCGCGCGCATCGAGATCCCGCGGCTCGCGCAGTGGCTGCAGCGCTGGCCCGAGGCGATGGCCGCGCTCGAAGCCGCGGTGGACGCGACGTCCGACGGCGACGTCGCCACGCGCGCGGCCCTGCTCGGCGAGCTCGCGACCTACTACGACACGCAGCTCGGCGATGCGCCGCGCGCGATCACCGCATATCGCAGGTTGCTCGAGGCCGATCTATCGTCGCCGGCGACCACGCGGCGGGCCAGCGCCGCGCTCGCGCGGCTCTACGAAGAGAGCCAGCAGTGGCCGGAGCTGCGCGGCGTGATCCGCCGCCAGGCCGAGTGGGCCGAGGACATGGTCGAGCGCCGCGCGCTGCTCGGCCGGGTCGCCGTGCTCGAGGAGGAGCAACTGCGCGATCGCGTTGCGGCGATCGCGACGTGGCACGACGTGCTGCACGATCAGCCGACCGATCCGGCCGCGCTTCACGCCCTCGAGCGCCTGCACCAGGCGAGCGAGCAGTGGCGCGAGCTGATCGACGTGCTGCGCCGGATGATCGACGCGGGCGGGAGCGCGATCGAGCTGTTGTCGCGCATCGCCGAGATCGACGAGCGCAAGCTCGGCGAGCCCGATGAAGCGATCGCGGCGTGGCTCGAGGTCCTCGATCACGACGCGCACAACGCTCGCTCGCTCGCGGAGCTGGCGCGGCTGTATCGCGCCGCGAATCGCCACGCCGACCTGCTCGACGTCTACGAGCGCCAAGCGGCGGCGGCACACGGTGACGATGCGATCGCGCTGCACGTCGAGATCGCGAAGCTGCTCGGTGGACCGCTCGCCCGTCCGACCGAAGCGCTCGATCGCTGGGATCGCGTGCTGCAGACTGATCCGCAACACCCCGAAGCGCTCTCGGCCGTCGAGGCCGCGCTCGCCGATCACGATCTGCGCGTCGGCGCCGCCGATATTCTGCGGCCGGTCTACGCCGCGTCCGCGCAAGACGAGCGCATCGCGCAGCTGTCGCTGCGCCAGGCCGAGTGGACCGACGATCCGGGCACGAAGCTGCGCGCGCTGACCGAGGTCGTGATGTTGCGCGAGCACCGCCTCGGCGACAAAGCCGGCGCGTTCGCCGCGCAGCTGCAGGCGCTGCGCTACGCCGCGTCGGAGCCCGAGCTCGCGCACGTCGTCGCCGAGACCGAGCGGCTGGCCGGCGAGCTCGGTCGCGAAGCCGATCTCATCGACGCCTACCGGGCCGTCGCGCCCGACGTGCTCGACGCCGAGATCCAGCGCCGGCTCTATCTCGACATCGCCGATCTGTCGCGCGCGGTCCGCCGCGATCTCGAGCTCTCGCGCGAGTTCTATCAAAAAGTCCTCGACGTCCAGCCCGACGATCGACGCGCGCTTGCGGCGCTCGAGAGCATCTACCGCGAGACCGGCGATGACGCGCGCCTCGTCGAAATCTTGCTGCGCCAAGGCTCGGCGGATCTCGGCGCGTCGCACGAGGAGCAGGTCAGCGCGCTGTCGGAGGCCGCGAACCTCTACATCAAGCTCGGCCGTACCGACGACGCGATCACCACGTGGGAATCGGTGCTCGAGCTCGCCCCCGAGCGCGGCGACGTGATCTACGCGCTCGAGAGCCTGTACGGCTCGCAAGGCCGCTGGCACGACATCGCGCAGCTCTACGAGCGCCGGCTCGGCTTCGTCACGTCGATGGAAGAAGCCGTCGCGCTGCGCGTGCAGCTCGGCGAGCTCTACGAGAAGCACATCCACGACATCGAAGCGGCCGTCGACAACTACGCCGCCGCGCTCGGCGGCAACATGCGCCAGCCGCTCGCGATCGCCGCGCTCGAGCGCTTGCTGTCGGATCCCGACGCGCGCCCGCACGCCGCCGAAGTGCTCGAGCCGATGTACGTCGCGGCGCAGCGCTGGAACGATCTCGTGCGCGTGTACGAGGCGAAGCTCGACGCCGCGGCCGATCCGGCCGACCGGCTCAAGCTCACGCGATTCGTCGCGCGGCTCTACGAAGAGCAACTCGAGGACTTCGAGAACGCGACGCGGTGGTACGCGCGCGTGTTCCGCGAAGCTCCGTCCGAGCCGAGCGTGCGCGATCAGCTGCAGCGGCTCGCGACGATGGGCGATCATCCGGCGACGAGCTGGGGCTTCGTCGCGCAGACGTATCAGAGCTATCTCGACGACGAATCGGGCGAGTCGCGGGACGTGCGCGACGTCGCGATCGCGGCGGCCGCGATCTACGACCGCCGGCTGGGCGATATCGATCGCGCGTATGCGGCGTATCGCCGCGCGCTCGCGATCGACGTCGAAGATGCAGTGCCGAATGCGCGCGAGCTCGTGCGCCGGCTCGAAGAGCTGCTCGGCCGCGCGCAGCGCTGGAACGAGCTCGCTGCGACCTACGACGACGTGGTCGGCCGCACGTCCGGCGACGACGACGAGTTGCGCATCGAGGCGCTGACCAAGCGCGCGCGCTTGCTCGAAGACGGCCTGCAAGACACGGCACGCGCCGTCGACGGCTGGCGCGAGGTCGTGCTCGCGACCGACAGCGGCGACTCGCCCGCCGCCGAGCGTGCGTATCGCGACGCCGTCGGCGAGCTCGAGCGGCTGTTCCGCATGCGCGCACAGTGGCACGACCTCGTCGACTTGCTCGAGGCGCGCCTCGGCCGCACCGAAGATCACAGCGAGATGGCCGAGCTGCGGCTCAAGCTCGCTTCGCTCTACGAGAGCGAGCTCCAGGATCTGCCCGCCGCGATCGATCAGTTCCAGGAAGTCCTCCACGGCGAGAAGCTGTGGGAGCGCGGCGTATCGGCGCTCGAGCGCCTCGTGATCTACGACGAGCATCGCGCGCGCGTGATCGAGCTGCTCGAGCCGGTCTATCGCGCACAAGATTGGTGGCAGAAGCTCGTCGTCATTCTCGATGCGAAGCTCGAGTACGTTCACGACCCCGCCGATCAGGTGCAGACGCTGCACGAGATCGCTCAGATCCACGAGCAGCGCGGCGGTGCGATCGACATGGCACTTGCCGCGCTCGCGCGCGCGTGGCGCATCGACGTCGCCGACGACGAGGCGCTGACCAAGCTGCTGGCGCTCGCCGGCAAGCTCGGCGCGTGGGACGAAGCCGCGCGCACCGTCGAGGATGGCGCCGCCGCCGCCGACAACGGCGAGCTCGCCGCGGGCTTGTGGGCACGCGCCGCCGAGATCCACGAGAACCAGCGCAATGATCTGCCGCGCGCGATCGCCGCATGGCGCAAAGTCGACGACTCGCGGATCGACGACGTGCTCGCGCTCGCCGCGCTCGATCGGTTGCTCGCGGTCGAGGGCAGGGTCGCCGACCTCGTCCAAGTCGTCGCGCGCCGCGCCGAGCTCAGCGAGGATGCGGGGGTCCGGCTCGTGCTGCTCCACCGCGTCGCGGCGCTCTACGAGGAAGTGCTCGGCGATGCGCCGCACGCGATCGCCGCGTACAAGAACGTGCTGTCGGTCGACGATACCGACCTCGCCGCGCTCGATGCACTCGAACGGCTCTACGCCGGCCCGGCGGGGGATCCGCGCGAGCTGGCGGTCACACTCGAGCGCAAGATCGAGCTGACGAGCGAGCTGCCCGCTCGCCAGGCGCTGCGTCACGCGGCGGCCGGTGTCTACGAGACGCAGCTCGACGACGTCTATCAGGCGATCGGCCACCTCACGGCCGTGATCGACGACGACGCGAACGATCCGCAGGCGCTGGGCAACCTCGACCGGATCTACGCGAAGCAGAAGATGTGGCCCGAGCTGCTCGACGTCGTCGACAAGCGCGCGCTGCTCGCGCCGAACACGACCGAGCGTGCGGATCTCGCGCTGCGCGCCGGCAAGCTCGTCGAGCTCGAGCTCTCGGATCCCGATGCCGCGATCCCGCGTTACGGCGCCGTGCTCGGCATGGTCGCGACGCACGTGGCCGCGCGCGAAGCGCTCGAGCAACTGATGCAGCGCGACGAGCACGTCGCGGCGGCCACGCCGATCTTGGAGCGCGTGTATCGCGCCGAGCGCGAAGCGCCGGGCCTCATCCGCGTCTACGAGCGCCGGCTCGCGACGACCGATCGCGATCCCGTGTCGCGCCGCGCTGACTGGCAGGCGCTCGCCGATACCCGCGAACAGCTCGCGAATCAGCCCGCGCAGGCGTTCGTCGTGTGGGGCCGCGCGCTCGCGGACGATCCGGACGACGCCGATCTACTGCAACCGCTGATGCGGCTCGCCGAATCGCAAGGCTTGTGGCGCGAGCTCGCGGCACTGCTCGACGAGCGGCTCGCGGATTCGCGGCCGCTGCCGCCCGATGTCGACGAAGCCTATGCGATGCGGCTCGGCGCGATCGCCGAGGAACGCTTGACCGATCTCGATCGCGCCGCGCGCGCGTTCGATCGTGCGACGAACGGGCCCGAGCCGCGGGCCGCGCTGGCCGCGCTCGAGCGCGTGCTCGCGAAGGCAAACAAGCCCGCCGAGCTCGCCGGCGTGCTGCGCCGGCAAGCAGAAGCCGCCGACGGCGACATCCAGTCGGCCGACTACCGCTATCGCGAAGGCGATCTGCAAGAGACGGCGCTGCGCTCGCCGACCGCCGCGATCGCCGCGTACCGCGACGTACTCGGCGTGGTGCCGACCCACGCGCAAGCGCGCGCCGCGCTCGAGCGCATGCTCGATTCGGCGCCGGGGCAGCGCCACGACATCGTCGATATCTTGGAGCCGCTGTTCGAGGCCGACGGCGATGCCGCTCGGCTCGTGCGCGTGCTCGAAGCGCGGCTCGCGATCACGCCCGACGCGATCGATCGCGCGGCGATCCTGCAGCGGCTCGTCGAGCTCCACGAGGTCAGGCTCGGCGATCGCAATCGCGCGCTCGACGCGTCGCTGCGCTGGCTCGCGGCCGATGCCGAATCGCAGCAGGCGCTCGGCGAGGTCGATCGCTTGGCCGGCGTGCTCGGGATCTGGCGCGAGGTCGCCGACCGGCTCGGCGCGATCGTCCGGTCGCCGGACCTCATCAACCGATCGCCCGACGTGCAGGTCGCGTTGCTCGTGTTCCTCGGCAAGATCCAGCGCGAGCGGTTGGGCCAAAACGCCGACGCGATCGCGACGTATCGCGGCGCGCTCGAGCTCGAGCCCGATGCGCTCATCGCGCTCGATCCGCTGATCGCGATCCTGCGCCAGCATGGCGATTGGCGCGCGCTCGCCGAAGCGCTGCGCAAGCGCGGCAAGATCGCGCACGAGCCCGCCGAGCGCCGCGCCGCATTCGCCGAAGTCGCCGACCTCGCCGAGCGCGGCGGCGATCGCAGCGGTGCCGTCGCGGCCTGGCGCGAGATCGCGGGTGACGACGAGACCGATCGCGACGCGCTTGCCCAGCTCGCGCGGATCTATCGCGCGACGCCGGACGATAAGAGCCAGCTCATCGATACGCTGCAACGCGCGGCGCGGTTCTCGAGCTCGCCCGACGACGAGAAACCGCTACGCATCGAGATCGCGCAGCTCGAGACCGATGGGCCGCGCGCGGTCGGCGCGTGGCAAGGCGTCGTCGATCTCGATCCCGAGGATCTCGCCGCGCTCGGCCAGCTCGAAGCCGCGCACGCGCGCGCGGGCGATTGGATCGCGGTCGGCGACATCCAGACCCGCCGGCTCGATCTCGCCAAGACGACCCAGGAGCGCGTCGGCATCTACGCCGAGATGGCGCGGCTCGCCGAGGCGCGCCGTCACTCGATCGACGATGCGATCACCGCGTGGTACTCGGCGCTCGACTGCGACAACACGCATCAGCGCGGCTACGACGAGCTCGAGCGTTTGCTCGCGGCGGCGAGCCGATGGCACGACCTCGTCGAGCTGCTCGAGCGCCGCGCCGAGCTCTACGCTTCGCTCGGCGATGGTGCGCAGGAGCTCGCCACGCTCGCGCGCGCCGCGGACGTGTGGGAGAGCAAGCTCGACAACCCCGACGCCGCCGGCGAAGTGCTCGAGAAGATCTTGGCGCGCGAGCCGGGCTCGGTCGCGGCACTGACGCGGCTGTCGAAGATCTACGAGCGCTCGGGCGATTGGGACAAGTGCAAGGCGACGCTCGAACAAGCGCTGCAACTGCAGCCGCAGGGCCGCGACGCCGCGGATCTGTTCTATCGCCTCGGCGAAGTCGCGCGCGTCGGCGATTCCGACGAGGAGACGGCGATCCAGCACTTCCAACAAGCGCTGCGCTACGACGCGACGCACGGGCCATCGATCGCCGCGCTCGAGAAGCTCGCGCGCGAACGCCGCGACTCGGTGCTACTCGCGGACATGCTCCAGCGCCGGCTGCAGACCACGTTGCCGGGCGATCGGCTCGCGCTGCTCGTCGAGCTCGCCGAGCTCGAGCGCAAAGCCGGTCGCACCGACGCCGCGCTCGCCGCGCTGGCGCAGGCCGCGAACTCGGCGCCCGACGACGTCCGCGTGCTCGGCCCGCTCGCCGACATGTTCTTCGCCACCGGCCGGCTCGACGAGGCCGCACCGATCTACGATCAGCTAGCGACCGACGCGAAGGCCGCGCGGCGCATGAAGGACGTCGCGAAGTTCCGCCAGCGCCAAGGCGGCATCCTCGAAGCGCGCGGCGATCGGCCCGGCGCGCTCGCCGCATACGAAGAGGCGCTGCGCGTGAACCCGACCGACGTCGTCACCATGACCGGGCTCGGCCGGCTCTACTTCACGAGCGGCGACTGGGAGAAGGCCCGCAAGATCTACCAGTCGCTCGTGCTGCAGAACATCGACGCCGAGATCGGCGTGACCAAGGGCGAGGTCTACTGGGCGCTCGGCAAGATCCACATCGAGCTGGGCCAAGCGCCGAAGGCCAAGAGCATGTTCCAGCGCGGGCTCGAGATCGAGCCGGGCAACCAGAAGCTCAAAGAAGCACTCACGCAGCTCGTCTAAAGGTTCGTCGTGGACGTTGGCGGCAACAGCGACGTGGCCACGTGCTCGCGGCCATCAACCGCGCACGTTCACGCCGCCGTCGCCGCCAACGCCCACGACCTGTCACGGCAACTGGCGCGCCGTCGCCGTCGGCAGCTGCGGCTGCGCGACGACCACGATCTTGCCCGAGAAGAACAACCACGTCGGTCGATAGCGCAGCTTGTAAGACGTGCCCGCAGCGAGCACGAGCTCGATCGAGCCGCGACACGTCTTGCCGGGGAAGATGTACGGGAACCACACCTCGATCACGTGCCGTCCTGCCTGCAGCCCGAACGCGTGCTTGCCCCAGCGCAGCTTCTCGACGAAACCGTCGATCGCCACCCGCGGACGGACCAGCAGCAAGGTCCACATCAACGGGAAGAACCCGAGATCGATCTCGACGTGGGCGGCGCGCGCGCCGGTCACGCTCATCGGCCACCCAGCCAACGCGGCATCGTCTGACGCCACGTCTCGGTCGCCGCGCCACCGAGCCACCCGACGCCACCGCCGAGGCCGGCACCGACCGCGCCGCCCGCAGCAGCGCCGCCGAGCGCGCCGGCAGCCGAGCCCGGGCCGGGAAACACGGCCGTGCCACCGACGGCGCCGCCGACACCACCGGCGACCGTGCCGACGCCGCCGCCGATCAGCGCGCCGGCGTTACCCGCGCGGTTTCCGGCATCGACGATCGCGCCGATGTCGCCACCGTTGACGTCGTCGAGCGCGACCAGGTCGATGGTTTCGAAGCTGCGCGAAGAAGTATCGATCGTAGCGAATGCAGTCATCATAGTTATAAGCCTTTATGTTCGGTATTGAGTAGTTGGTCGTGAATTTGAATAAGATATGTAGTAGTTAATCGTCGCGGTAGCTCAGCGGCCACCGAGCCACTTGGGCATCGTCTGACGCCAGGTCTCGGTCGCGGCACCGCCGAGCCAGCCGACGCCACCGCCGATGCCGGCGCCGACGCCGGCGCCGGCTGCCGAACCCGCGAACGCGCCGGCGGCCGAGCCCGGGCCGGGAAATACGGCGGTGCCACCGACGGCGCCACCGACGCCACCGGCGACCGCGCCGACGCCGCCGCCGATCAGCGCGCCGGCGTTACCCGCGCGGTTTCCGGCATCGACGATCGCGCCGATGTCGCCGCCGTTGACGTCGTCGAGCGCGACCATGTCGATGGTTTCGAAGCTGGTGTCGATCGTCGCAAATGCAGTCATCATAGTCGTTAAGCCTTTCAAGTTATGTTGTGATATCTAATGTAATAGCTAATGATATTGATTATGTAGTCGTTAGTCTAATGACGTGCTTAGTCAGCGCCAGCGCAGGGATCCCACAAGGCGCGCGGCGCACCCGTGGCGTCGTCGACAGGCAACGGCGAGCCGTCGACGGTGTTTCGAGCCGATATCGCAGCGCCGGAGGTCGGCGCCGCCGATGTGTACGAGCTAGGTCGAGTGTCGGATCGTCATTGTGAAGTCCTTTTGTGTGAACGTTGCGTTGTGTGAACGATTCGCGCTTAGTGCAGCGGGAATGCCATCGCGCGCAGTCAGTCGATGCGCAAACTTGCGCGTTGGGCCTCGATCCCCAGGTGTTGCCTCGGATCGACAAAGCGAAGCTCGCGATAGTCGGCGAGCGAATTACCGATGTATTCCAATGGTATGGAGATGAATGTGGATGTGCCGAACTCGCCCTACATCTCAGTATTGCTGCAAACCGTAGGACGCGTCGTCTTCGGTTATCGCCCGCACTGCGCCATTGCACGCTTCGCGGCAAGTGCAATCTGTTGCTCATCGTTCTGCGACAGAGCACGTAACTGCGAGAGCGCCTGCCGCGGACACGCGGGGCCGAGCAAGCCCAAGCCGGCCGCCGCCGCCGCGACGATTTCGGGATAGGCCGAATCGGCGAGCGCGGCGAGCAACGCATCCGCGGCACCGGGAGGCGCGAGTCGGCCGATCGTGTACGCGGCGCTCTGTGCGAGCGCCAGCGCGTCGGCGGACTCGATCGCGGCGCCGCGCCAGCTCGCGAGCTTGCCGACGAGCTTCGCGCCGAGCGCGACGTCGCCGAGATTCGCGGCGAGATCGACCGCGCGTTGCCGCAGCGGCATCGGCAGCTTGGCGTCGTCCCACACCATCGCGAGCAGCGCGGCGGTGCCCGGCGCTTTGCACTGGACGAGCGCGACGAGCGCGGCGTCGCGGACGTCGAGCTCGGGATCGCGACCGACCGACGTTGCGAGCGCGCGCGCCGGAGCCGAGCGCGCGCAGCGATTGCCGAGCACTTCGGCCGCGTGGCGGCGCACTTCGGGCCAGGTATCCGACGCGAGCGCGGTCGCGAGTGCGGTGTCGATCGCGGCATCGCTGCCTTGCCACGCGTCGCCGACGAACGCGGATAGCGCGGCCAAGCGCACGCCGGGATCCGGATCGCGCGACAGCTCGATGACGAGCGGCAATGCCTCGGCGCGCGGTGCGCTCGCGAGCCCGTGCGCGGCGACTTGTGCGAGCGCGGCGTGCTCGGCGCCGTTCGTGATCGCGTGCACGACGGTCGCGAGCTGTGCGAGCGCAGCGGCATCGCCGAGCGTCGCGATGCCGTCGACGAGTCGATAGCGCCGTTCGTAATCGGTCGCGGCAGGCAACGCGGCGAGCTCGGCGGCGAGCGCCGGTGCATGCTCGGAGGAGCCGATCAGACCGCGCCGCGTGATCGCGCGCCACAGATCGCCGGAAGCAGGCGCCGCTTGCACGGCATTCGCAGCTGCGATGAGCGCGTCGAGCGACACGGCCGACAGCGCGTGGATCACGGCGCGGCGCAATCCAGGCGGTCCGTTGCCGGCGAGCGGGATGAGCAACGCCGCGTGATCGCCGGGCGCGGCCGAGATCGCCGTCACCGCCGCGATTCGCGCGGGCTCGCCGAGCTCGTGTGTGGCGGCGAGCTCGGCAAGCGTTTGCAGCTGGCCGTGCTTGCCGAGCGACTCGAGCAGCGCGGCGAGATCGCTGTCGCGCAGCCGGAGCTCGCGCGCCGCGTTCGCGAGCGCAGGACCCGCCGACGGATCGGTGTTCGCGATCAACGCGTGTACGAGCCGCGCTTTGGCGTTCGCGTCGGTCGCCTTCGCGAGCTCGGCCTCGATCGCGGTCACCGCGGCGGGACCGCGCGTGGCGAGCGCACGTTCGGCGGCCTGCGTGCCGTCGACGCCCGCCGCGATCGCCTGCGCGAGCATCGCTTCGCCGCCGCCGGCACGTTCGCCGTCGGCGTAGACATCGAGCTCGGCGATCGCCGCCGGCCCCGGTGAATCGATCACGACGCTGACGCAATCGCCGATCGGCTGCGGCAGCTCGATCGTCGCGGCGGCGCCCGGCGCGAGCGCGGGCAGGGTCACGCGAAACGACCGGTTCGTGCCGACGATCGCGAGCTCCGTCGGCGCCGCCGGCTTGCCCTTGCTCGCCGCGATCACGACGAGCTCGCTCGCCTTCGCGGCGATCCGCGCGTCGAACGTGAAGAACTGGCCGACTGCGTTGCCGGCATCGAGCCACGCGGTGGCGGGATCGCCGTCGTCGAGCTCGCTCGGCACGATCAGCGATGCGACATCGCCGGCACCCGGCTCGCGCGACGCGATGCTGGCGTGAAACAGTAACGGCGGCGGCGATGCCGTGGCACCCGGCGTCGCGGCGATCGTCGATGCGTCGGGATCGAGCTCGGTCGCGACCGATGCGAGCCGCACGAACTTCGTGCCGTTCCAACCCTCGGCGAAGAACAGCGCCGGCTTGCCGTCGCAGCGGTGCAGGCCTGGCCGCGTCTGATAGCGATGGATGCCACTCGGCAACAGCGCGACCGCGATGCCGTAATCGCCGTCTTCATTCGCCGGCCCGATCGGCAAGCGGAACACCTGCTTCCATGCACCGTGCTTCTCGAAGCCGATCGCTTCGCGGTGATCGACGGTCACCAAGATCGTCGCGCCGCGACCGGGGACATCGCGCGCATCGACCGACGCGGACGCGAATTTGCCGAGCTGCGCGACGACCGCGCCGTCGACCTTGAGCGCGCCGTCATCGACCGCGACGTGCGCGGGTTTGCCGTCGAGCGTCGCGTCGATTCCGGCGAACGGCGCGGCCGCGGCGACGGCCGAAACGAAGAGCAACCAAACGGCCCGCATGGCGGCGACGATAGCAGACACGCGCTGCGTGCTAGCGTTGCGCGCGTTGTTCGCCCCGACCGACTACACGTTCGAGCTGCCGCCCGAGCTGATCGCGCAAGCGCCGGCCGAGCGCCGCGACGGCTCGCGCTTGCTACACGTTACGCCGGGCGACGCGCTCGACGATCTGAGGTTCCCGGCGATCGTCGAGCTGCTGCCGCGCGATGCCGTGCTCGTCGTCAACGACACGCGCGTGATTCCCGCGCGCGTGCTCGGCCACAAGGCGACCGGCGGCAACGTCGAGCTGCTGCTGCTCGAGCCCGATCCGATCGCGGCGCCGACCGGCCACGAAGCCTGGCGAGCGCTCGCGCGTGCGCGGCGGCCGTTGCGTGCCGGCCAGCAGATCCTCGTCGGCGACGCGGTGATCGAGATCCTGAGCGAGCGCGCCGACGATGGCTCGATCGCGGTCGCGATTCCCGGCAACGCCCTCGCGTTTCTCGATCGCCACGGCCACGTGCCGTTGCCGCGCTACATCCAACGCGGCGCGATCGACGACGCGCGCGATCGCGAGCGCTATCAGACGATGTTCGCGCGCGTGCCCGGTGCCGTCGCGGCGCCGACCGCAGGCTTGCACATGACGCCCGCGATCACCGACGCGCTGATCGCCCGCGGCGTCGCGATCGCGAGCGTCACGCTGCACGTCGGCTACGGCACGTTCGAGCCGATCCGCGAGGCCGACATCCGCGCGCACCACATGCACCGCGAGCGCTACGCGATCCCCGAAGCGACCGCGGCGCTCGTTGCATCCGGCCGGCCGATCGTCGCGCTCGGCACCACGGCGCTGCGCGCGCTCGAGGCATCGCGCGGCAAGGCCGGCATCGGCTCGACCGAGCTGTTCATCTATCCGGGCTCGAACCACGAATTCCTCGTCGACCACCTGATCACGAACTTTCACTTGCCGGAGTCGACGCTGCTGATGCTCGTGTGCGCGTTCGCCGGAACCGACCGCGTGGTCGCCGCGTATCGCCACGCCGTCGCGGCGCGCTATCGCTTCTTCAGCTACGGCGACGCCATGCTGGTGCACCGCGCATGATCTACGACCTGCCGACGCCGGGATTTTCGTTCGAGCTGCTCGCGACGCGCGGCAAGGCGCGCGCCGGCGTCTTGCACACGCCGCGCGGCTCGATCGAGACGCCGGTGTTCATGCCGGTCGGCACCGCCGGCACGGTCAAAGCGATGACCGCCGACGAGCTGCGCGCGCCGCCGATCGACGCGAAGATCATCCTCGGCAACACCTATCACCTGTATCTGCGCCCGGGCCTCGACGTCATGACCGCGGCCGGCGGGCTGCATCGCTTCGCGGCGTGGGACCGGCCGATCCTGACCGACTCGGGCGGCTTTCAGGTGTTCTCGCTCGCGGGGATCAATGAAATCGACGATGACGGCGTCACGTTTCGCTCGCACATCGACGGCAGCAAGCACCGGCTCACGCCGGAAGTCTCGATGCACATCCAGCGCGTGCTCGGCTCGACGATCGCGATGGTGTTCGACCAGTGCCCGCCGGGCGACGCCGATGCCGACGTTCACGAGCGCGCGCTCGCACGCACGACCGCGTGGGCCAAGCGCTGCCGCGTCGCGCCGCGCGCCGACGGCCAGGCGTATTTCGGCATCGTGCAGGGCGGCATCGACGTCGCGCGCCGCCTGCGGCACATGGCCGAGATCACGGCGCTCGACTTCGACGGCTATGCGCTCGGCGGGCTCGCGGTCGGCGAGTCGATCGAGGACACGTATCGCGTGCTCGGCGAGGTCGCGCATCAGCTGCCCGCGAACCGGCCGCGCTACTTGATGGGCGTCGGCACGCCGAACGACCTGGCGACCGGCATCGCCGCGGGCATCGACATGTTCGATTGCGTCATGCCGACCCGCAACGCGCGCAACGGCTACTTGTTCACGACCTCGGGCCCGCGCGTGAACATTCCGAACGCGGCGAACAAGACGGACTTCGGCCCGATCGACCCCGCGTGTCCGTGCGCGACGTGTCGCACGCACTCGCGCGCGTACCTGCGGCACCTCTACCTCGCGAAAGAGATTCTCTACGCGCGGCTCGCAACCCTGCACAACCTCACACACTACGCGCGGCACGTCCGCGCGATCCGCGAGCGCATCGTCGCCGACGGCGAGCCTGCTTGACCTGGTAGGGTGCGAAGGGTACAAACCCTCGGTTTTCCGAAGGACCTCCCGATGCAAGCCATGCAGATGCCGCTGTTGATGCTGGTGATGTTCGCCATCTTCTACTTCCTCATCATCCGGCCGCAGTCGAAGCGACAAAAGGAGCATCAAGCGATGCTCAACAAGCTCGGCAAAGGCGATGAGGTCATCACTCGCGGCGGCGTGATCGGCAAGATCACCGGCGTCTCCGAGGACAACACGCTCCTGGTGCTCGAGCTCCAGGAGAAGGTTCGCGTCCGCATTCCGCGCTCGTACGTCGAAGGTAAATGGGACGGCAAAGTCCCGGCGACCGCCGCGAACAGCAGCAGCGCCGCTTGATTTCCTAAGGTTTCGTTCCCACAGGGTGGATTCATGGATCGCAGCCTCAAGTGGCGCACGGTCGCGTTGTTCGGACTCGTCGTCTTCTGTTTGGCGACGCTGGCGCCGAGCTGGAATCGCGACGTGTTGCCCGACTGGTTCCGCTCGATCTTCTCCAAGCAGACCAGCCTCGGGCTCGACCTTCAGGGCGGCAAGCACATCGTCTACAACATCGACCTGAACAAGGCGGTCGACGACAAAGCCTCGGACATCAAGCGCGACCTCGAGGCCGTGATGGCCGACGGCAAGATCGCCGGCACGGTCAAGACGCCGTCGAGCCCGCTCGGCGGAGTCGACGTGCTGCTCGACGGCCCGACGCGCCTCGCCGAGCTGCGCTCCAAGATCGCGAGCGACTACAACGAGAAGGAAAAGACGATCGCGTGGCGCGACTGCCCGGCCGCCGACGGACCGAACGCGCTGTGCTTCCTCGTGTCGTCGGACTACGCCGACAGCATCAAGAACAGCGCGCTGAAGAACGCGGTGTCGACGATCCGCGAGCGCATCAACGAGAAGGGCGTCGCCGAGCCGAGCGTCGTCCAGAAGGACGACGACATCATCGTCGAGCTGCCGGGCGATCCGAAGTCGGCGGCGATCGTCGAGACCGAGGAGCTGATCGCGCGCACCGCGAAGCTCGAGAACAAGGTCGTCGACGACTGCGAGAACCCGCCACCCTCGGGCTGCACGAAAGACGGCAAGCACAACGGCTCGGTGTACATGCACCGGCTGTTCTCGCATATCGCCGGCAACGAGAAGAGCGACGAGACGACCGACGCGGCCGCGAAGCAGCTCGGTATCCACGCCGAGACCGAGAACTGGAAGCCCGAGGACGGCGGCGATACGCACTACGACTATTACCTGTGGGCGGCCGACCGCGAAGAGAACGTGCCCGTCTCGTGGGCGAAGAAGCACGGCAAGCTCACGAAGGACGAGGACGTCACGTGGAGCTGGCTGTCGATCTTCAAGGTCCCGAACGCCAACGGCACGATCAACGGCGACTCCGTGCGCATCACGCTCACCGGCCGCGAGTTGATCGAGCGCTACCTGTTCGGCGATCCGGACCTCGG
>DATBAS010000027.1:0-1814 GCA_036271395.1 Kofleriaceae bacterium | reverse complement strand
GGATGCTACCGCCATGCCGCGAGTTCCGAACTGCCTCGTGCTGTTCTATGATCGCGCGCAGTGGGTTCGGCCGTCGGTCAGAGGCCCGAGGCGGTCCGCCTGGGCTCGTACGAAATCCTGCGCCAGCTGGCGCGCGGAGGCATGGCCGAGCTGTTCCTCGCGCGCTCCATCGGACCCGAGAGCTTCGAGAAGCTCGTCGTCCTCAAGAAGATCCTGCCGAGATTCGCCGAGAACCCGAAGTTCGTCCGGCTGTTCCTCGACGAAGCGCGGCTCGCCGCGGCACTCGATCACCCGCACATCGCGCACGTCTATGATCTCGGCAAGGTCGACAGCTCGTACTTCTTCACGATGGAGTACATCCACGGGCAGGATCTCCACGCCGTCGTGAAACGCACGGCGCGCGCCGGCAAGCGCATCCCGATCGCCCACGCCGTGCAGATCGCGCACGCCGTCGCCTCGGCGCTGCATTACGCGCACGAGCGGCGCGCTCCGGACGGCTCGCTGCTCGGCATCGTGCATCGCGACGTGTCGCCGTCGAACGTGCTGATCTCGTACGACGGCTCGATCAAGCTCGTCGATTTCGGCGTCGCGAAAGCCGCGACGAGCACGGTCAAGACGCGCACCGGCACGCTCAAAGGCAAGATCTCGTACATGTCGCCCGAGCAGGCGAAGGGCTCGCCGATCGATCGGCGCAGCGACGTGTTCGCGCTCGGCACCGTGCTGTGGGAGCTCGTCACGTCGCAGCGGCTGTTCAAGGCGGAAAACGATCTCGCGACGATCCAGCGCATCATCAACTCCGAGACCACGCCGCCGACGGAGCTGCGCCCCGACTGCCCGCCGGAGCTCGAGACGATCATCCTGAAGGCGCTCGCGGTCGACGTCGGCGAGCGCTATCAGACGTGCGAGGAGCTGCAGCTCGATCTCGAGGAGCTCGCCCGCGAGCACAAGCTCGTGCAATCGACCGTCGCGCTGCGCACGCTCCTGCGCGAGCTGTTCGCCGACGAGCTCGCCGCGTGGCAGGCGGCGCAAGCATCGGGGCAAACGCTCACCGAGCACATCGCCGCCGTGCCGGCGAGCCTGGTCGGCACGCCCGCGAGCGATGCCGAGCCGTCGTTCGTCGACGACGACGACCTCGACGACGACGACCTCGTCGACGAGCTCGACGGTGATGCCACCGGCGCGCAGCCGCCGATCCACGGCGCCTTCGACGCGGCGCCGCCGCCCGACACCGCGCCGTTCGCGATCCCGATCGAGCGGCCGCGGATCCCGACCGGACCCGCGCGCGCCGTCACCGCGTATCCCGATCCGAGCGCATTCCCGATCGCACCGCGCGAGTGGCGCTCGACCGGCCCGAAGGGCAAGGACGAGCAGCGCATCAAGCGCGTGATCCTCGGCGGGCTCGCGCTGGTCGCGCTGCTCGCGCTGCTCGCACTCGCGTTCGGCGGCCACGAGCCCGAGCCGCCGGCGCCGGCACCCGATGTGGCGCCCGCAACGCAGCAGCCGCCTGCCGACAACGGCGACGTGATCCAGATGACGCCGCAGCCGGCGAAGTGAGCCGCCGGAAGATCAGCGCGTTGACAAGCTTGCGCGAAGGCTCGCGCGGCGCGCGCCGAGGTCGGCGTCATCGGTCGAGGGCAACGCGTCGAGTGCGGCGATCACGCGGTCGCGATCGATCGTCTCGGAGGTCGCGAGCAGCCGCGTGCAGTCGTCGAGATCGGTCTCGCTGAGTCTCCATCACCGCGAGGCGCTCGGCTTGCGTGCCGGCAAGCCCGATGAGATCGATGTCGGCGGTGGTGCGGGCCGGCGAGAACCAT
>DATBAS010000026.1:0-13892 GCA_036271395.1 Kofleriaceae bacterium | reverse complement strand
CTTGCTGCGCAGGCTCTGCGCTTCCGTCGGCGGAATGCCGGTGACGCCCCAGATCGAGCCGAAGATCACGGCTTGGCCGAGCAGCGCGAGCAGGCCCCACGGCGCGAACGCGAGGCCGTAGATCGCGTAGCCGATCCACACGCACCACTCGAAGAAGTAGTTGCCACTGACGGCGTAAGCATGAATAATAATTCAGCTTTTGGTGACACGTAACTCCGTTGGAGTAGACGCGTCCTCGTCGGAGAGCGAGATCGTTGGGGAATGCTTGGGGTAGAAACGGTGTAGAAAAATCGAGCCTGCCAGAGGTCGCCAGCCGACTCGCCATGGTCTGTCGTTGGGGTGTTATGCATCGCCAAATGACGGACTTGTGGTCTGTCTTTGACTGGCCCACGGATTGGCCCTCGCTCGCTGCGTGGGCTCGAGATCAGAGGGTTGGGTTATCAATTTCGGGTGCCGAAGCGCGACGTGTCTCCACGATCGACCGCAAAACACGCTCAAGACGAGCTGAAATTGGCAGCGCTCACGCGCGATGACGTCGCCAAGCGTCTCGGTGTCAGCGTCTCGACGGTGCGCCGCTTCGAAGGCACTCGATTGCACCCAGTGATCGACGACAAGAGCGTGCGCCGCTTCAAGGCGTCCGATGTCGAGCGACTCGCGAAGGAACTGGAAGCGGCGCAGCGTTCGCCGCGCAACGCGCAGCAGGCCGTCGTGCGCGCTGCGGAGATGCCAAAGGGCGAGCTCGCGGCGCTCGTGTTCGAACGTCTCGAGCAGCGCCACTCGCTCGCAGAGATCGTGATCGCGCTGCGCGTTCCGCCCGAAGACGTACGCGACCTGTACCACACGTGGCTCGTCGGTCTGTGGGCGGGCGAGCTACAGCGTCAAGAGCCGGCGTTACCGTCGCGCCACAGCGAGCAGGAGGCGATCCGTCGAATCACGCACGATCAGCTCGCGCGGTTGCTCTCCGCGCTACCGGACAACCGCTCGACACGGATCAGCGTTGCTCGCGTGGTTGGCGAATACATGGTTCCGGACGTCGCGGACGAGACCGCGACTAACTTCACCGAGTACCGAAACGTGGACGAGCTCGGCGGCTTCATCGTGTCCGGCCCGATCGCGATCTCAGAAATCACGAGCCGGTTCGGTGCCGGCGAGTATCGCGTTTCTGCGTATGCGCTCGACGCACCGGGGATCCGCTGGGAAGTGTTCGCGACGCTCGACGAGGACGGCCGCGTGTCTCGCGTGGCGTAGACAGGTCCGATCCCGGCCCAGCGCGGAGATTCGACACAGTCCGAACCCAGGTGTATTCATAGAATGGTCATGGCCGACGAGAACCAGGACGGAGCAGGGCCCTGCAAGGTATTTTCCGAGGCGGAGTACCGCGCGGAGGCCAAGAGCGTGGTTGCCCACGCGGTTGCTACGGGTAGTGCGATCGTGGCTCGCGCCGATGGCTCTCCGCGCGTCGTCATCTCGATTCCGCCGGCGGATCCCTCCGTCACCAAGTCTTGAAGCTCAGCGGGCGCCGACGCCGTTCGCGACAATTTTCGCCGCTCGTTGCGTGACGGCAGCGGCTGTAGCTTCGCAGCTTCACTCGCGTTCGGAGGCCGCGTCGCCTTCGAGGTCCACGACGAACCGCCGACGACGAGCGAGGTAGACGACTCGCTTGACGCATACGGCTGCGGCCAACCTGGTCGTGGTGCTGTTGCTGCCATTTGTCACGAGCGAGCGCGTGCTCGTCGAGGTTCTGACCGGGCTCAGAAGCAGCTCTTCTCGGTGGCGTCGGGGGATGTCTCGGTCGCTGTTGAATATGGGTGGCGGCTGACGGCAGTGCGCGGACGACAGACCTCTATGGTGTCGTCCTCGACTGCGGAGGCGGACCGTCGTTCGGAGCAATTGTCGTCGTCGATCGAGAATCGCTACAAGTGTCGGCGAACCCATGGGAACTCGAGCTCACGGCAGGTGCGAGCGCGCCACTGAGCGTTGGACTCACGCAAGCGCCACCGGCCGACGTCAGCGTGACCCTGGAGCCCGCTGACTCGACGATTGCGACCGTCGCGCCCACATCATTCGTTCTCGGCTCGGACAACTGGAGCAGCGGAATGATGGCGACCGTGACAGCGATCGGATCCGGCCATACGACGGTTGCGATCGTGCCGGGAAGCGATAGCAGTTTGGCGACGTACAAGGCCGCCATCGACGTCGACGATTAGCAGCTCACCCGTCGCACGACTTGTGAAACGCGTCAGATCTCAGCGTGACCATGATGAGACGGGTGGCCCGGTGATTGAGCAACTCTCCGATCGTAAACGACCCAGCACAACGGAGGACCCGATGCGTCGCATCCTAGCCACCTTCATCACGATCGGGATCGCGTGCGACGGCAGCAATACGCTGCCGGTGTGTTCGAGCTCCGTGTGCTCGTGCTCGTCTGCACAAACGTGCGACATCACGATGGAGGCGTGCGGAGCGAGTTGCACACTCGCCTGCGAGAACACAAGCGACTGCAGCGGCCCTGGAAGAGCAGCCGACGTGAAGCACGAGCGCGGTCGCGGTCGACCATAGCGGCACGCGCCGGACAATGATGGCGCACGCGAGAAAGGACACCCCGACCACGAACCCGGCCTCGGCGACGATGCTCGCGTGTTGCACGAACCGAACGAACTGCATGTCGCCGGCGCCCTCGTTGGACAGGCCGAACAGGGGCCGCGCGCTCTTCGGCGGCGTGGCGGTCGACCATTGGCCATCGCGACGGATGAAGAGCTTGCTGTCGGTGGTCAGGTAGACGACGTCGCCCTGCCAGTCGCTGCCCGACAGGCCCCAGATGAAGTTGATCCCCTCGTCGCGCTTGGAGAACTGCTCCTGCCGCCACTCGCCATCGGCATAGACGTAGACATGGCGACCCGAGACCGCGCAGCAGTAGCCGGCGCCGCTGCTAGACGTCCAGCCCCGATGCACGGCGCTCGGCAACGACGTGACATATCGAGCCCGCTTGCCGTCGTATTCGAGCACTAGCGTGCGCCGGGTCAGCCGTGCTCGCCGCAGCTGGTGCCTCGGCTGGGTCACCGCTCGGCGATGCGGCGCATGCGGCGCACGCGAGCTGAGCGAGCTGAAGCAATCTCGGTGGCATGAGCGATCAATAATGCGCTGCGCCACCGTGCACCAGTTGTGTGTTCGTTAAGCCGCAACGGCCGAGCTGATCGCGCGACTCGGCGACGACGCACCGCGCATTCATCGCGGCGAGCTCGTCGACCGAAGCTCAGCTTTCGATCGTTGCGCGCTCGTTCCCAAACGAAAGTCGGATGTCTGGAACGGCGATATCCCGACTGAAAGATCGACATTCTTGGCAAGTGGTGACACATGCTGTGAGCGGTCGAGATGGCTCATGCGCGCCAAAATCGACGACCTCCGACGAGGAATCGCTACGCTGCGGTCTCGAACGGCAGCCAAGTCGCGGCGAGGTGATCCATCCCGCTCGCGCTACGCACAGCCCGGGTTGCGGAGCTTCGGGCGTCTCCCTGGCACGGCAAGGAGGTCGACACGGATGGTCCCGTCCGCGTGTCGAGCCGTCGGGGATCTGAACCCGTCTCTCAGCTCATTTGCCACCGAATTGGATCACCTCACCAATCCGCTCCGGCATCGCCTTTTCGACGCGGCTGTAGTCTTCGGCGAACGCGTCCGGGTGCAGGTGAGCGTAGACCTGCTGCGTGATCGCGACGCTCGAAATGCGGCGTTCCGAGCCGTCCGACAACGCGCTCGTAGCTGCCGCGTAATGCATCATCGCGCATGATCGAACGCGCGCGTGATTGCAGGGCTTGCAGCGCTCGTGCATCGTCGTTGCGGGATGGCGGATCAGCGCCCGGATCCGGCGTCGAAGGATCAGCGGACACCGATCACGCCCGTCGCGCCGCCATCGTTGGGCTTGCCGAAATCCGGCGGCGCGCTGCGCGGGCTCGGCGAGACATTTCGCGGCGGCGGCCCGACGGGAACTGGCTCGTATCGCGTCCCGCTTCCGCTCTCGCCGTGTCGCGGTGGCGCGCCCGCGCTCGCGCTCGACTACGACTCGGGAAAAGGGCAGAGCGTTTTCGGCGCCGGTTGGTCGTTGGCGCTCCCGGAGATTTCGCGCCGCACGGACAAGGGCGTCCCGCGCTACTGGGACGGCGCCGATTCGGATCTGTTTCTACTCGGTGGTGACGAGCTCGTCCCGGCGATGTCGAACGGCGAGCGGACGACGTCGACCGACGGTGACGATCGGGTCGATACGTATCGGCCGCGCGTCGAGAGCGCGTTCGCGCGGATCGAGCGACGCACGAACACGACGACTGGCGACGTGCACTGGCGCGCGATCACCGCGGACAACGTGACGAGCTACTTCGGGCTAACGACCGCTGCGCGCGTCGCCGAGCCAGCGAATCCATCGCACGTGTTTCGCTGGCTGCTCGAGGCGACGTTCGACTCGCTCGGCAACGCGACCTGGTACGAGTACAAAGCCGAAGATCTCGTCGGCGCGCCGGCGCGCGATGGCAACCGCGTCATCGCGAACGCGCATCCCAAGCGCGTGCACTACGGCAATCGCACGCCGCTGACGACGCGCGATCCGGCTGCGAGAGACTTCAGCGGCCAACCTTGGCTGTTCGAAGTCGTCTTCGACTACGGGGAGCACACGACCGACCTGCCGGCCGAGGTGAGCTCGTGGGCCGTGCGACCGGATCCGTTTTCGACGTTCCGCGCGAGCTTCGATCAGCGCACGTATCGACTGTGCCAGCGCGTGCTCGTGTTTCACGAGATGCCGGAACAGCTCGGCGAACCGGCGCGGCTCGTGAAGGCACTCGAGCTCACCTACGACGCGAGCCCGACGATCACGTACCTCACGAGCGCTCGCCAAGCCGGCTACGCGTGGAACGCGCAGAATCAAGTCACCGTCGCGTACATGCCGACGCTCGCGCTCGACTACACGCGGATCGGCACGCTTTCGACCTCGGTCGTCTCTGTCGATCGCGCGTCGCTCGCGCAACTTCCGGTCGGGATCGACGACGCGACCTACCAGTTCGTCGACCTCGACGGTGAGGGGATCGCCGGCATTCTCGAAGCTGGGCCGCACGCGCTGTCGTACAAGCGCAACCTCGGCGCTGCTCACTTCGCGCCGGCGAATCGCCTCGAGCTTCAACCCGCGATGAACGTTGCCGATGCTCACCTCGTGAGCTTGGCCGCCGACGGTCGGCTCGACGTCGCGATGTTCGATCGGCCGACGCCCGGCTTCTACGAGCGCACGCGCGACGAGTCCTGGCGATCGTTCAAGCCGTTTCACGAAGTGCCCAACATCGATTGGCGCGCTCGGGGTGTGCACTTGCTCGACGTGGACGGCGACGGCCTGACCGACGTGCTGATCGCGCAAGACGACGTGTTCGTCTGGTACCCGTCGCACGCGCGCGACGGCTTCGGCGCGCCCAATCGGATCACGCAAGCGCACGATCCGGATCGCGGCGCGGTCGTGCTGACGACCGACGACGTCGAGTCGATCTTTCTCGCCGATATGACCGGCGACGGGCTCGCCGATCTCGTGCGGATTCGCAACGGCGAGCTCCATTATTGGCCGAACTTGGGCTACGGCCGTTTCGGCGCGAAGATCGCGATGACGAATGCGCCGGTGTTCGACACGCCGGATCTGTTCGACGCGCGCCGGCTTCGATTCGGCGACATCGACGGCACGGGCACGACGGATGTTGTCTATCTCGGGCGCGGCGGCGCGGCGATCTATCTCAATCAATCGGGCAACGGCTTTGCCGATGGCGTGACGATTCCAGTCCCGCTCGCGGACGTGCTCGCGTCGGTGCGCGTCGCCGATCTGCTTGGCACCGGTACTGCGTGTCTCGTGTGGTCTAGCGCGGCCCCGGCGGACTCGAGCGCGCCGCTGCGCTATGTCGATCTGCTTCGCAGCACCAAGCCGCATTTGTTGTGCTCGGTCGCGAACGGGCTCGGCGCCCAGACGCGCATCACGTACGCGCCGTCGACGCAGTACTACCTCGAAGATCGCGCGGCCGGGCATCCATGGGCGACGCGGTTGCCATTCGTCGTGCAAACCGTCGCGCGCGTCGAGCTGACCGACGCGATCGCCGGTTCGCAAAGCGTGCTGCGGTATCGCTACGCACACGGCTTCTTCGATGGCGTCGAGCGCGAGTTTCGTGGTTTCGCGCGCGTCGACGCGTGGGATGCCGAAGCGGTGTCGGCAACCGGCGCGCCGCCCGCCGTGCCCGCGACCGATGGGCAGTTTCGATTGCCGCCGGTTCACACGATCTCGTGGTTTCACACCGGCGCGTGGGACGGCGAAGGCCTCGATTTGCGCGCCGCGCTGGCCACGGAGTTCTACGCGGGCGATTCGCTGGCGGCGACATTGCCGAGCACGACGTTTCCGACCGGCACTTCATTCGCCGATTCTCGCGAGCAGCGTCGCGCGCTGAAGGGCAAGCTGCTTCGCCAAGAGGTCTACGCGGACGACGGCAGCGCGCTCGCCGCGAATCCGTACAGCGTCGCCGAGTATCGCTACGAGGTTCGCGAGCTCCAGCCGGTCGTCGCCAATGCGCCGGGGCCGTTTCGCACGCATCCGATCCAGCACGGCGCGTACTACGCATTCGAGCGCGAAGCCGTCACGTATTACTACGAGCGCGCTCCGGCCGACCCGCGGATCGGGCACCACCTCACGCTCGAGGTCGATGCGCTCGGTCATGTCGTGCGCGACGCGCAGATTGCCTATGCACGACGCACGGCTGCAGAGCCGGAGCAATCGCGCGTGCTCGCGACATGCGGTCAGGCAACGTTCGCCGCGCCGATCGCGACGACGTACGATTATCGCCACGGCGTCGCGACCGAAGCGTTCCACTACGAGCTCGCAGTCTCGGCGACATCGACGATCCAGTCGCTCGCGACGATCGACACGGCGATGACCGGCAGCGCGACGTTGCCGTTCGACGGCACGCTCGCGGCGAATACGAAACGCGTTCTCGACCACGTCCAGCATCAGTTCTGGGCCGACGACCTTTCGGCCGCGCTGCCGCAAGGCACCGTCGCGACACGCGCGCTGCCATACGATCATCGCGCGCTCGCACTGCCGCAGACGCTCGTGACGACGGTGTTCGGAACGACCATCACCGCCGCGGATCTCGTCGCGGCGGGCTACGCCTCCCCCGACGGCGATTACTGGATCCACTCGGGGACGACCACCTACGACGCGACGTCGTTCTATCAGGCCACGAGCTTCACGGATCCGTTCGGCAACACCTCGCGCGTGGTGCTCGACGACTACAAGCTGTTCGTCGTCGAAGAACACACGTCGGCGAATGCCGCGTTCGACAACGTCACGACCGCGACGATCGACTATCGGGTGCTCGCGCCGTCGCTGGTCACCGATCCGAACGCAAATCGCAGCGCGGCGGCGTTCGACGAGCTCGGGATGGTCACCGCGGTCGCGCTGATGGGCCGCGACGGCGCCAACGAAGGCGACACGCTCGCCGATCCGACCGTCAAGCTCGACTACGACTGGTTCACGACCCCGGCGTACGTCCACACGTCCGCGCGGCGCGAGCACGGCAGCTCAAACACCGGCTGGCTCGAGACGTATTCGTATTCAGACGGCAGCGGTCACGAGATCCTGAAGAAGATCATGGCCGCGCCCGGCAGCGACAATGCCGCACGCTGGATCGGTTCCGGCCGTGCGGTCTTCGACAACAAAGGCAACGCGGTCAAGAAGTACGAGCCGTACTTCGCGGCGAGCTCCGCCTACGACGCGGATTCTGCGATCGCGACAACGGCGTATTGCGCGATCCTTACCTACGATCCGCTGTCGCGCGTCATTCGCACCGATGTCGCCGACGGCACGTTCGCGACGACGGCGTTCGACGCGTGGTCGCAGACGGCGTCCGATGCAAACGATAACGTGCTCGCGAGCGCGTGGTACGCCGACGCGAGCACGAGGCCGACGACCGATCCGCTGTATCGCGCCGCGCAATTGGCGGCGAAGCACGCGAACACGCCGACCGTGAGCACGGTCGACGCGCTCGGGCGCACGTTCCTGGTCACCGCCGACAACGGCGCGGCGGGCAAGCTGTCGACGCGAACGGCGCTCGATATTCAAGGGAACGCGTTGTCGGTCACCGATCCGCTGGGCAACGTGGTCGTGACGCAAACGTTCGACGTGCGTGGCCACGTGCTCAAGAGCATCGGGGCCGATACCGGCACGGCGCTCGCGATCGCCGACGGCGCGGGGCAGCCGTTGCGTGCGTGGGATGCGCGCGGCCACGCACATCGCAGCGTCTACGATCTGTTGCGTCGTCCCACGCAGCTGTGGACCACGCCGCCGAGTCAGAGCGAATTCCTCGCGCAGCTCGCCGTGTACGGCGAAGGGCTCGCGCAGCCCGACTTCCGCGGCCACGTCTATCTGCAATTCGACGGCAGCGGTGTGGTCGTGAATACCGCGTACGATTTCGAAGGCCACGTCACGAGCGCGACGCGCCAGTTCGCGACCGATTACACCGCGACGCCGTCGTGGAGCACGCTCGCGAGCTTGACCGACCCGACGACACTCTTGCCGGCCGCGGCGAGCTTGCTGTCGAGTGATACGTTCGTCACCGCGAGCAGCTACGACGCGCTCGGGCACGTCGTTGCGGCGACGACGCCCGACGGCAGCGTGACCACGTCGACGTTCGATGCCGGCGGCAAGCTGTCGGCCGTCGTGAGCGCGTTGAGAGGCGCGAGCACGTCGACGCCGATCGTGGCGAGCATCCAGTACGAAGCCAACGGTCAGCGTACGAGCGTGTCGTCCGGCAGTGGCCTCGTCTCGACGTACACCTACGACGAGCGCAATCATCGCGTGATCTCGATCGGGACGACGCGGCAGAGCGACGGCGCCGCGCTTCAGTCACTCGCGTATACGCACGACCCGGTCGGCAACATCGTCGAGATCGACGACGCTGCGCAGGAGACCGTCTACTTCAACGGCACGGTCACGCGTGGCACGCAGCAGTTCGTCTACGACGCTATCTATCAATTGATCTCCGCGACCGGTCGCGAGCAGCCGGGGCAGGTCGGCTACGCGCTCGGCGCCGATGGATATCCCGAAGCGCCGCTCTCGGCGCTGCCACATCCGAACGACACGCAAGCGCTCGTGCCGTACACCGAGGCGTACACGTACGACGCCGCGGGCAACCTTCTCGTCACTGCGCACACGGCGCCGTCGGCGAATTGGACGCGCGCGCAAACCATCGTGGCCGGCGGAAATCGACTGGCGACGATGAGCCTGCCGGGTGATCCGTCGGCAGGGCCGTTCACCGGCATCTTCACGCACGACGCGACCGGCAACATGACGAAGATGCCGAACCTCGCCGCGATGACGTGGGATCATGCCGGTCGTTTCGTCGAGGCCGACCTCGGTGGCGGCGGCAATGCGTACTTCACGTACGACGCCGGTGGCCAGCGCGCACGTAAGGTCGTTGTCCGTGGCGGCAAAGTGCTCGAGCGGCTGTATATCGGCTCGTTCGAGCGCTATCGCGAGATGAACGCGTCGACGCTCGCGGTCTCGCTCGAGCGCCAGAGTCTGCACATCAGTGATGGTGAGCGCCGATTCGTGCTGATCGAGACGAAGACCGTCGACACGTCGGTCATGTCGCTCACGCCGACGCCGCTGTTTCGGTATCAGTTGCCGAACCAGATCCAGTCGTCGTGTGTCGAGACCGATGCGACTGGCTCGGTCATCTCGTATGAGGAGTACTACCCGTACGGCGGGACATCGTTCCGCGCGGGAGATATCGACAAGCGGTATCGTTTTGCTGCGGAAGAGCGCGACGACGAGACGGGGCTATACTGCATTGGCGCGCGGTACTACGTTGCATGGTTAGGGCGATGGACCAGCACCGACCCAGCTGGACTTGTCGCAGGCACGAACCTGTATCGATACTGCGGAGGTTCACCGATAACGATAGCTGATCCTACGGGACTCGACCCGAGTCTCGACTCCGATGCCGAGGCCTCGAAGGCTCGAGCCGCCGAAGATCCTTCGGACTGGCGGATCGACGAGGCGAACGGGAGAATTCTCTATTTCGACTGGGACCTTGGGTTGGGCTGGTACGAATACGATCCCGCGACCGGCTTGTCGACGCTTACCTCCGACGGTGTTGTTAATATCGATGGCAATCCGCAGGATCATCGAGGCGCCACGGAGAAGTTCGCTGACTTTGTAAGCGGAGAGTTTGAGCCGTTCTGGGACACGGTAGAGCTTTTCGAACATCCAACGAAGTTGGCTGGCGTAGCCACGGCGACCGTCGAACGCTCGGCAAGAGTTCTTTCGTACAGCTCGAATCCGCAAAATCTTATTGACGATGCTAAGTCCTCGGTAACCGCGATTAGTGATGCCATTGATAACGGCATCACAGCGATTAAGTCCGGTAACTATCATGCGATGGGGCGTGTCGTAGGTACGCTCGAACAAGCTGCGATTCCGGCGTTTGACGAGGCGGAAGCGATCGAGCTCGATCTGTCATCGACGACAGGTTCCTCATACAAGTTGGGCAAGAATCTCGAAGCAACCGGCTGGGAGCGTGCCGAGGACTACCAAGCACACCACATCGTCGCGAAGCAAGCCGATGCAGCTGCCGAGGCCCGAATTCGACTCGAGGAAGAAGGTATTCATATCGACGATCCAGACAACGGGGTGTTCCTGCCGAAGAACGCGGACAGCCCGGGGCGCGGCGCGGAGATGACGCATGCAAACCTGCACACGGACGCGTATCACCAGGCGGTGGCGGCTCGCGTGCTCGCGGCCCAGGCAGGAACAGTACGAGATATCTTGCGGCAGATCGCCGTTGAGCTGCGTCTAGGCAAGTTCCCGAGATAGGGGTAAGTATGCATATCAGAGTATATGAAGTTGTTGCCGATTCAAATGTTTGTCAGGGGCTGATCCCGATCGATCAAAACACTTGGAGAACGAAGGTACTGGATTTCTCCAGTTGCAGTTCAAAAGCGGATGGGTGGGTGTCGCCGGCACTGAAGGTCAATGATCCCAAGCGCGAGCGCGGCAGCTTTTTCTACGTCGCTGCGGGCGCATTCGCCACGGATGCGCGCGGGAAAGAAGTTATCGAAAGTCTGAACTGCGACAAGATCGAGTTACTTCCGCTGCGAGTCTCAGACTCTGACTTGTGGGCGGTGAACGTGTTGCAATGTGACCTGTCGTTCTTGGATCTCGCGAAGACGAAGTTCCATCGTTCGCCGCAAACTCAAGTGCCGTTTGGTGTCGAGGAATATGTCTTCAACGCCGAGAGCCTTCGCGGAGTCAATCTCTTCAAAACCCCTCGTGGCGAGTATCCTGGCGGAACGTTCATATTCTCTGTGTCCGACGACATGTATCCGGGGCGTGATTTCAGGAAGCTGGTTGCGGACGAGAGGCTGACCGGCTTGCGCTTCCGTGAGCTTTGGACAGATGGCGACTGATGTGCGTGCGTCGCAGAGATCATGATGCTGGAATCATCCATGATTGGAGCCTGAGCATCTATGAATAGCGGTATGAAATCCGGTGCAGCTGGGACTGATGTCGCTGAGCTGCAAGCTGCACTCACGACAGCGGGGCAAAAGCTCGATGCAAACGAGGTGGCGATTCAGACGTTCGGTTCGTCGACCCTTGCCGCGCTGCACGTTTTCCAACACGAACACCAGCTAGTCGTCGGTGACGTCGTAGACGACGCCACAGCCGCTGCGTTAGAGGCTTTCGTCGTCAACGTGCCGTGCGGCGCGGTGACCGGCACGGTAGTGAACGGCGACGGCGACCCGATCGCGAGCTCGAAAGTCTCGCTGTTCGCCGAGGTGCTACGAGCCGAGACGCACCTCGGTGACGCCACGACCGACGCCAAAGGTGCGTATTCGGTCAGTTATGTTCGAAGGAGCACGCTGAACCTCTTAGCGAGGGCGTACGACGCCAAGGGGGCGGTTGTCGCGACCTCGGCGACGGCATTCGCAGCCGCGACGCCGACGACGATTGATCTAACGACAGCCGCCGATGGCGTTATCCGCTCGCCATCGACCTACACGACCCTCTCCGCAAGCATCAGCGCCGTGTTGCAGGCTGTCGCGTTGATAGATCTGAAAGAGAACAGCACCGCCCACGAGGTGCAATTCGTCGCGAATGCGAGCGACACATCGTTCACGAGCGTCGCGCGCTTGTATCTGGCGAGCGTGCTCGCAGCGCAGACCAAGCTCCGCGCTGACACGTTGTTCGCGTTGTTCGGTCAGGGCATTCCGGCAACCCTCGACGCGTCGCTCGCGAGCTTGCCATCGACCGGGCTCGATGCCGCGTTCGCGAAACAGGTGCTCGCGAGCGTGCTCTCGTACTCGCGGAGCGCGCTCGCTGCGACGCTCACGGCGGCGGTTGCGGCCGATGTCGTACCTGCTTCGTACGAGCAGGCGCAGAGCGCCCAGCTCGATTTGATCGATTCGCTGCGCGCAGCGTCGGTCAGCACAGCATCGTTCGGGCAGGGGGCCACGTCGCTCGCCGATGTCCTCGCGGCTGGGTCGGTATCGTCGGCCGCTACGGCAGCCTTCACGGCGGCATATGCCGCAAACGGCGGCGCCGTCGACGCGGCGCTTCAAGCGGTTCAGAGCAACGCGACTGTCTCCGCAGCAGACCTCACCACGCTCACGAATACAGTCGAGCTCGGCAGCTTGCTGTCGGGCAACGCTCCGCTGGTCAAAGACGCGATGCAGCGGATCGCGGCAAAGACCCTCGCGACCGTGTCGGACCTCGCGTTGCTCTCCGCGAGCGATTGGACCACGCGCATCACCGCGGTCGATCCGCAAGCGACGAGCATCGCGGCCACGACGGCCGGCGAGACGGCCGCGCAGAAGATCGCGCAGTTCTCGACGCAGCTGGCGTCGCAGCTCGCGGCGACCTATCCGACGACGGCGTTTCGTGGCGGCCTGGCGAGTGCGAAGCAATCGGCGTTCGCGACCAAGACCGAGCTGGTCTCGGTGCTGGCCGCCAATCCGACGCTCGACTTACTCCACGTCGTCATCGATCAATACGTTGCGATCAACAAACTCACGATCTCGGCCGCCGCGTTGGCCGACCTGAAAGCCGCGCAGCGCTTGATGCGGCTCGCGCCGTCGTATTCGAGCATCGAAGCTCTCAAGGCCGCCGGCTTTCAGTCGGCGCAGGGCATCTACCTGAGCGGGCGAGCGGCATTCCTCGCCAAGGTAACGACCGCGCTCGGCGGTGCTGCGGCCGCACAGCTCGTGTACGCGCGCGCGCAGATGACGTATGCGACGGCGCTCACGACGTGGGCGCAGTTCAGTTCCGCCTTCAACCGTGTTTCGTTCGACGCGCTGCCGGCGACCACGATGTCGTCGCTCTCGTCACAGATCGCGGACATCCAGACGCTGTTCGGCGATCAGAGTTATTTCGAATGCGAGGACTGTCAGTCGGTGCTGAGCCCGGCTGCATACCTCGTCGACTTGCTGCAGTACCTCGCCAATTTCAGCGCGACCTTGCTGGCGGCGCCGCCGGCGCCATCGGGCTTCCCGCCGGCGTCTCCGCCACAGCCGTGGACCGCGCGTGAAGCGTTGCTCTATCGACGACCCGAGATCCAGTACATCGCGCTCGACTGCACCAATACGAACGTCACGATTCCGTATATCGATCTCGTCAACGAGATTCTCGAAGCGTTCATCACCAACGCCACGCCTCCGGCGATCATCGAGACGACCGGCACGGCCGCCGAACGTCGTGCGTTGCCGCAGTCGATCTCTCAGACCGCGTATCAAGCGACGCAGGAGGCGGTGTTCCCGCTCACGCTGCCGTTCGATCTCTCGTTCGCGCAGACGTCTGAATATCTCGCCGCGATGGGCGTTTCGCGTCGCGAGAT
>DATBAS010000025.1:0-44262 GCA_036271395.1 Kofleriaceae bacterium | reverse complement strand
GCGCTCCTACTGTCCACGCTTCCCAACGCGTGAGCGTCAGTGCTCGATGTGGAGGTCGTTCTCGCTTACCGCTGCGGGGCAGTCCTGGCTTCGCACCAGGTTCCCTTTTCAGCCGACGTCGACAGAGGTCTCGACGTCAGCACCAGCTTGGATATGTGACGTGTCGGTTCGCTTCGAGTAACTCCTGCCCAGCTCTGATCGACGTTCCCATCTAAACGCGTCGCTGTCAGCCTCGGCAACTTCTCAACGCTAGATCTGGGGGAGGGATCTCGCCGTGCCCGCTATGGGTAGCCCATACGTCTGACAACGCCCGCATCGAGCCGAAGAAACGGACTCGAGTCTGTTCGAAGGCTCGTCTTCGCGGAGGGTGCTCGATGCGCGGGACCAATCGCGAACGATCTGCTTCACCGCGTGGCGGATGGTGAGGTCGTCCGCGCGATCATGGGTCGTGATGGCGAGATCGAGAAACGATCGCTGCACGTCGGTGCTCCACGTCGCGCTCGGCGGAGAAGCTCGTCCGAAAGCAGGCGCAAACAGGCATCGAGGCTCGACCAGCCTTGATCGCTCTTCCCGACGCCTCGCATGTCTGCTAAAAGTTTGGCCTTCGGTGCCATAGCCAAGTGGTAAGGCAGTGGTCTGCAAAACCACCATTCCCCAGTTCAAATCTGGGTGGCACCTCGAAAGTTCCGACGAGATAGCACTGAGCCGGTTTCGGCATTCTCGAAAAATTGGCCACCGAGTGGCCACCGAGAACAGGGCCGAACCGGTGACGTCTGGTTAGGCCCGGTGAAAGCCGGTTCGAGCCGGTTACGTCGTGGCTGACGTCGTGTTCGTGCCCGATACGAGAAACCGTCCACGTGGGCGCGATCAAAGACGCCACCGGCAAGCAAGTCGTGCTCTACGGCGGCTCGATGCTGCGCGACCTGAACATCACCGATCACATGGGTTGCCAGCTACTTTGGGTCGCGCGCTACGCGTCGACGCTCCCCGTCGACACGTACACGAGCATCGGCTGGACGCTCGATCACGTGCTCGGCTGGCAGTACTGCGGCGACGGCGCCGGCTCGTTGAGCGGCTACCCGATGACGTCGCCGACGGGCAAGGTCGACATCTCGACAGTGCTGCTCGGCGGCGCGAACGCGTTGGCGACGCTGCGGAACACGTTCGCGGCGTGAAACGCCCGGGCTGATATTTACGGCGCCAACGTGCGCCAAGTGCGACCGTCGCGTGTCGAGTGCGCATGACCATCGCTCGTCGCCGTGCAACGCGCGTCGCCGCGTGAAGTCGAGCACCGCGTCGACGACGTCGCCCGGCACGAAGCAGCTCGCGTCAGCCCTGGCGGCTCGGGGGGCTCCGCGAGGATCCATCCGTTGTCGTCGCAGTAATCCCAGGCCACTTCGAGACTCGTCTTTAGCTGATCGGCCGGATCAATCACGACTGCGGGATAGCACGCGATGACGCGCGCGGCGATCGACGACAACGCCCGGCGCGACGCGATCACCGCGCGGGCGAACGCGGCGTTTGACGCGGCGTTTCGTCGGGCGATGCGGGCTCGCCGAACCAGCACCGGGCGCAGCGATAGCGACTCGGCTCGCCGAAGGATCCGATAATCGCGGCGGCCTTGTCCGTGGGCATCGCGCGTCCACAGGCGTCGCACGTGGTGTCGTCACTCATGCGGGAATCTTCGCCCGCCGCTCTGACGTCATGTTCCGGGCGAGCGCCGCGGCGGTCGATATCGTGCAGCGCGGCGACATCAGGGCGCGGGTCTAGCCTTCGTGCATGGCCGGCAGCACGAGATCGCATGCCTCGGCTCGACGGCCGACGTTCGCCGGGCGCTCGGCGCAGATCGCGCGCGACAAGATCGCCGACCGAGCGCGCGACCCGCGCGTGCGCGACGCGCTCGCGGTCGTGTTGCACCGCGCAGCGTCGGATCGGTGGAATGGGCCCGACGGAACGATCCGCCTAAAATAAGACCATGCTGCAAACCATCCTCGAATCTGCGCTCCTTGTCGGCCTCTACCTCTACGACCGTCCCGAGCGGGACACGAAGCGCCTCGCACGCGCGACGTGGTGGTTTGGCTTCGTCGGAGCGCTGGCGCTGCTCGTCACGGCGCCGCTCTAGCGTGCGGGGCTACCGCTTCGAGATGGCGAGCCAACGAAGTAGGACCGAGCACGCGATGCCTGCGGCGACAGCAACAGCGACAAGCCACGCGAGGCCGCGCAACCAAGCCGTCGTCCCCGTACTCGGTGTCATCAAACAGCGGCGGCCGTCGCTCAGCGCGGCCCAAACCTTGGGCGCGAACGTCGGCTCGCCGCGCGTCATGTACTCGTAGCCCGCGCGGCCGGCATCATTTTCGCGCGCGGCGTTGAAGTCGTCGTAGTCCACGAACGTGTCCGAGAGTGACCAACCGACCTTCGGGCACGTCGTGGTCTCGATCGAGCTGCCGTGCACAATGTGGTGCGCGCCCGACCACCACACGCCGAGCACGACGAGCACGCCCGCCACCATGAACTCGATCACTCGCATCATTTCAGCGTACCCGGGCAGCCGATCCAGGTCTAGCCCGTGTATCTCAAGCGATCCTCAGTTTGACGGGGATACGTAGGCTTCCCGGGGTGTCTCGTGAAGCATCTTGCCCACAAGAGCGGGCACGAGACACCTGCTCGGCCGGATCGCCCGAGCCGGGCGAGAACGCCAAGACAAAGGCCATCCGATCACCTCTGATCTGCACCTTGTCGACGAGCATGCGGACGATGACTTGCCGCTCCTCGGGCGACGCGTCAGCGACGGCGGCCTGGAGGCGCGCCACGAACGCGTCCGCGTCCTCGGGGACCACGGCGGGCCGCTGGGCCGCTGCGCGCTCGGCGGTGGGATGGCGAAAGCTGACGCGGCGGCGTACGAGGGCGTCGTGCGGATGCTCGGCGCCACGAAGCCTTAGCGCAGCGGGATGCTCTGCGTGCGCGCTCGCTCGCGACCCTTGTCCGTCAGCATCACGCCCGTTCTCGCGTGCAGTGTGATTTCCGGTTTCCCCGGTTTGTTCGGTGTCGCCGGTTCCGCAGGCTTGGGCGGGGGATGAAGGCTAGCGTCGTGCGATCCGAACACGGCGTGAATCGCGGCGTACGCACCATCCTCGCTCACGTGCGGATCGACGAGCTGCATCTCGCCCACGACTTCGCCTGCCGGAATGAGCCCGGCACGCAGACGTCCCATTGCCATCGCAACCGTACGGAACGGATCGAGCGCGGTGAGTGTCCTACTTGAGCTTGTGCCATGTGGTGACGATACGCGGCCGGTCTGACGCTGCCCGAATTCTGGCCACCGAGTGGCCACCGAGCGATCGTGCTTCGCGGCCCGGGCTGAATTCCTCGTCGGAAACGCGGACTCATGTGCGGGAGGCTGCAAAACCACCATTCCCCAGTTCAAATCTGGGTGGCACCTCGAACGAACCCCGCAGCGATGCGGGGTTTTCTTTTCCCCGACGAGGATTCAGGCGTCCCACGCGAGTGGGCCGTCCATGCGCGAAGCGCCGTCGCATCACGCACGCGGCGTCGAGCGCCTTACGAACACGTGCAGCTCGCCGGCTTCGACGCCGACACGTGTGCGCTTCGTCCCGAAGCCTGCGCCGGCGCTGCCACTCGGTTGCACGTCGCTGCAAACGGCGCGATCGCTACGAGTCTCGTCCTCGCGCGCAACACATGGCTCGCGATCGCGAACCAGCTATAACGTGGCGCGTGGACACGCCACTCTCCGCCGCGCTCGAAGCGGCACTCGTGCGCGAGGTGCAACGCGCCTACGAGTGGCAGAGCACGCGATTTCGCGGGCTCGTCACGCCCGTGATCAAGCTCGTCGATTCGTCGACGCGGCTCGGTCGCTGGGTGCCATCGGCACGTACGCTCGAGCTGTCGCGCATGCTCGTGCTGGCCCGGCCATGGCCCGAAGTCATGGGCGTGCTCGAGCACGAGATGGCGCATCAATACGTCGACGAGGTGTTGCGCGTGACCGACGAGGCGCCGCATGGACCGACGTTCGGGCGCGTGTGTGCCGAGCGCGGCATCGACGCGCGCGCCGCCGGCGCACCGGTGCCCGGCGCAGCCGCGGAGATCGATCGCACGCTCGAGCGCATCCGCAAGTTGCTCGCGCTCGCCGGCAGCGACAACCAGCACGAAGCCGAAATCGCGATGCGCACCGCGCACGAGCTGATGCTGCGCTACAACATCGAGCACGTCGGCGCGCCGCGCGAGTTCGAGATCGCGCACGTCGGCGATCCGACGAAGCGCAGCAACCGCGTCGAGATCGACATCGTCTCGCTGCTCGCCGAGCTGTTCTTCGTCAAAGTCATTCGCATTCCGGTCTATCTGCCGAGCGAAGGTCGTCATGGCGGCGTCTACGAGCTCGCGGGCACGCGCGCCAACGTCGACATGGCGTGCCATGTCTACGCGTTCTTGCTCGCGACGGCGTGGCGGCTATGGGACGCGAACCGCGCCGACGCGCGCGTGCGCAGCGGCCGCGATCGTCTTTCGTATCAATCGGGCGTGATCCGCGGGTTTCGCGATCGGCTCGTCGCCGAGCGGACGGTGCTGCGCGGCACCGGCCTGGTCTGGCGCGGCGACGGCAAGCTCGACAGCTTCTATCGCGCGCGCCATCCGCACATCGTCAGTCGAAGCCGCAGCGTGCGCGTGACCGGCGCGCACGACGCCGGGCGCGAAGCCGGCCGCAAGGTCGTGCTCCACAAGCCGGTCAGCTCGGCGGTCAGCCGCGGCCGCTTGCTCGGCGGTTAACGCGGCGGGCGCGTGCACGCGTACCACGACGCGACGCCGCGCATCGCGAGCTGATCGATGCCGACCGCCACGCCCCACGCCGCCTGGTTACCGTGTCACGCGAGCTCGCGCGCAGCCGCTGTCAGAAGACGATCGAGCCACGTGCGGTCGAGCGGGCCGAGTCGTCTCGTCTCGATTGTCGAGTCGGCGTGTGGGCATCTCCCACCGCGGAGCTCGCAGATCACGTGCGTCTTCGCGCCTGCGAACGCCGCGTCGAGGAGCTCGGCGTCTCGCGCGCCAATGCCGACGTATTCCAGGACCTCGAGCGATCGCGGTGCCGGCCGCACGGTCGCCCGATGTGTTGAACCCGAGCTTGCGTAGCTCGGTCACGCAGTCGAGCCAGGCACCACGTGCATGTTCGACAAGCCCCACGCGTCTACGCGTTCCAGACAGCGCCCCGAGCCATCGCGAGCTTTTGCCAAAACGCATCCTCGCGGTGACACGTAGCTCGTGTAGCTGAAGTCGACGTGCGCGAGCTCGTTCAGCACGGCGATCGCCGCATCGTCCGCGCCGAGCTTGTCGAGGTCGTGGTTGTGTTTGAGCGTCGCTGACGCCGTCGATCACCGCAACGGATGATCGGTGATCGACGCATACGGTTTCAGCGCGGCGACCGGCAGGCCGACCGTCGCCGCCGAGGCCGATCACGACGCTCGCTCCGCGCTCTCGCGGGCGCGGACCGGCGGCACCGTGGTGTTTTACGGGATGGTCGGCGGCACGCCAGCGGCGGTCGATCCGAGGCTGCTGATGGATCGCTCGTTGCGCCTCATCGGTGGTGATCTGTGGAACGTGTTGCGCACCGCCGACGATCGGCGCGCTCGTGCGACGCGATTATTCGATGAGGTCCGCGCCGGTCGGCTCGTCGTGACGATCGACGAGCGCTTTCCGCTCGACCGCGGGGCCGACGCGCATCGCGCGACGGAGGGACGCGATCGGATCGGCAAGCTGCTGCTGATTCCGTAGCTCACTGCGCGGGACTAAAACTGAATGGATAGCTGATCTCCATCGGCTTACTCGGGCGCTCGAACGGGAGGCCTTTGATCACGGCCGCAACGCAACTCGCGACCTGCGCGTCGAGGCCACTGGCAGTGCTCGTGCCGACTTTACCATCGGCATCGACGGTAAACTTCGCTTGTATCGTGCCCTGAAGGGCAGGTTGCTCGAGTAACCGCTGTTCGTAGCAGTACTGGATCGACTGGATATGAAGGTGAATGATACGTCGAATCATGGCCTTGTCGGGATCGAGCGTGCCTGTGGCCGTTGGCTGCGAGTCAGTGCTCGCTGGCGTGAATGTGAATGGATAGCTGATGTCGATAGGTGCGCGGCTGGGCGTGCCGAATTGGATCGCTTTGACAACGTTCGCGACGCATGCGTCGACGTTCGTTTGCAAGCCACTGCCCGTGGCCGCGATGACCTTGCCATTGGCCGCAATCGTGAGCTTCACCGTGACTGTGCCGGCGAGGTCGGGTTGGCCGGCGAGTTGCTTTTCATAGCACTCCTGAATCGCCGATAGCTGCTGCTTGATGTAGCGGCGGATCATCACGCGGTCGTCATCGCTGGCATTGCTCGTCGCGGGTGGTGGCGGCACGCCTTGGCTCCGGAACACGAATGGATACTTCACCGTCGTCGCGCCGGCGATCGGCTTATCGAACTGGATGGTGGAGATCACGCCGGCGACGCAGCTCGCAACCGCGTCGTGCACACCGGTCGCGGAGCTGCCGCTCACCTTGCCGTCGGCGTTGATCGTGAACGTCGCACGCACCGTGCCCTCGAGCGACGGATCCACGAGCAACTGCTTCTCGTAGCAGCCTTCGATCTTCTGAATGGCGCCCTTGATCCCATGCCGGATCATTGGTTTGTCCGCGTCGATGCCGCCGACGGGATCGCCGATTGGCTCCGCGCTGGTTTCGTCGACGAGGTTGGGCCGGAGTGCGACGTCGGAGTCATCGCGAGAATCGCGATGTTTGTCACCGGCGACGCGGCTCTTGTAGATGGTCAGTCCCACGAGCACGATCGCCGCCGCCGTTAGACTCGCTACACCGATCACGCGTTTGTCCAGGAAGCTCATCTTGCCTTTCGCGCGCCGGCTTGCGTGCGGCGCATGTGTCGTCGTTGAGTCGACGATCACGAGATCATCCCGTTCGTGGGCGGTCGCGCGCGCGAGCTCGCGCTTCCGTACTCTGGTCCCGCGAACCTCGTCGAACGGCGCATCGTGCGCCAGCTGCACGAGCAGCTCCTCGAGTTGCTTGATGTCGGGATCTGGGATGCCCGACCGGTTCCAAAGATAGTCATCGGACATCGGACTTCTCCTTCGCGGTCATGCCGAGCCGGTCGCGCAAGAGCTTCATGCCGCGATGCAAATTCACGCGAACCGAGCCTGCGGAGAGGCCGGTCTGCTCCGCGATCTCGGGTCCTGTCAAACCCTCGACCAACCGCAAGATCATCGTCTCGCGATACGCCTCGGGGAGCGCGCGCAACGCGGCCACAGCCTGTGCGACCTCGGCGCCCCGCAAGGCTGGTGCAGGAACGTCGACGAGCTCGTCCGTCGGTCGCGTCAGTCTCGCGTGATCGATCGCGCGATGACGCGCGATCGACAAGATCCAGCTCGGAAAGGCCGACGGGTCATCGAGCTCCGACACGCGCGCCAGTGCGACCGCGAACACGTCTTGGACGAGATCGGCGGCCTCGCCAAATGCGACGCGCGCGAGCACGACGCCGTGAATCGCTCGGTGAAAGCGTCGATACAGCTCTCCGAACGCCAAGCGATCTCCGGCCTGCGCCGCCGTGACAACGGCGACGAGATCGTGCTCGACGGTCGCGTGCGCTAGACCCACCCGGGAAGAGACGAACAAGTGGCCCGAGTGTTAACCAAGAAAATCGAGTTGAGGCCGGGACGTTCGCCAGAACGGCGCGCCGCCTCGACGCAGTGCGTGATCGCGTGTCGCCGGCAACCCGAGGTCGCGTTGCCGGAGACGCCGCCCCAGATCGGCTCGGCAAGCAAGTCAACGATTGCACCGACCTACACGGTCTAGCAAGTCGGCCGCACCATTGCAGCTCCGGATCGAAGATGAACAAGCGCAAGCTCGCCTTGGTCGCGATCGCGATCGCGATCGGATTTCACGTCTGTCACCGCACGGTGCAGCAGGTCGTGATCTCGGCGCACGGCAGCGACGTGGTGGTCGGGGACAAGAGCCTGCTGCTCCGGCTCGCGACACGGCTGGTCGACCTCGACTGGGACGACGATCCATTCCAAATCGCCGGGCTCGTGACCGATCACGATCACCAGCCGGTCGCCGGTGCGACCGTCACGCTCGATGGTGCACATACGGCCACGACCGCCGCGGACGGCTCGTTCGCGTTCGAAAACGTCGACGTCGGCGATCACACGATCACCGCCGAGAAGGGCGACGACTACGGTGAAACGGCCGGCGAGGACAATCACCCGACGATCGAGCTGCGCGGCGGGCCGGCCGTCGTGCTCCACGTCGTCGATGAAAACGGCGATCCGATCGCCGGCGCGAAGGTCTGGGGCTACGCCATCGTCGAAAGGTCCGCGGGGGCAGACGGCGCCGTGCACCTCCGCGGGCTGGGCTTCGATTCGATCTTGCTCAATGTCGACGCCACAGGCTACGCGCAGACCCTCGCCACGGTGCCGCTCGGTGACGATCTTCGCCGCACGATCGATCAACGCGTCGTGATGCAGCGGGCGGTGCCGATCGGCGGCATCGTCATCGATGAGGACGACAAGCCGGTCGCGCACGCATTCGTGTGGATTGGGGGAGCAGGCACCCAGACGGACGTCGACGGCACGTGGCGATTGCTGCCCGGCGTTGCGCCCGGCAAGCGGATGCTGGTCGCGAACGCATCGGGCTTCGCGCAAAGAGCCATGCAGGAGGTGGAGATCGAGACAGCCACGCCGCGCATGGACCTCGTGATCCACTTGAATCGCGGCGGCGAGACCATCACGGGCGTCGTCGTCGATGCATCGGGTGCTCCGGTGCCGCACCCGACAATCTGGGTGAACCGCGTCGAGCGGGACAAGGGGTTCCGGCCGAGCGCGGTGGACTCCGACGGACGCGGTGGATTCGCGATTCGCGGACTCTCGCCGAACACGTACGACATCCGAGCATCGAGCGCCACGCTCGGCGCGCCGGTCCAGACCGTGACGATCGAACGAGGCCGTCGCGTCGAGCTCCGGTTCGTCCTCACGCAGCCGGCGGCGATCTCCGGCATCGTCGTCGATGACCTCGGCCAGCCCGCGGCCGGCGTGACGGTCACGCCGCACGAGGTGGGCACCACGGCGGTCAGCGACGCGGCGGGCCACTTCCAGCTCAGCGGGCTCACCGAGGGCACCTACGCGCTCGAGACCTGGCGCTATCTCGACCTCGAAGATCGGACGGCGCACGTCACGGCGCGTACCGGCGACGAGAACGTGCACGTGGTTTCGCCGCGCCCCGGCGCGTTGACCGGGCGCGTGGTGATGGATGGACGGCCGGTCGACTACTTCGGCATGACGCTCACCGACGAGACGACCAAGCGCGGTGAGCTCGTGCCGATCCACGACCAGGATGGCCGCTTCACCAAGACCCAGCTCGGCCAGCGCGTGTTCTCGGTTTCGGTTTCCGGCCCGGGGTTCGAGCCGAAGGTGCTCGCGCACGTGCAGGTCAAACCCGGCGAGCAGCTCGATCTCGGAGACATCGCCGTGGCATCCGGCCGCGTGTTGCGCGGCCGCGTCATCGATCGCTCGGGGATGCCGATCGCCGACGCGGCGGTCGTCGCTCGAACCGATTCTGTGATCGACGCCGCCGTCACGCTCGCCAACGATCGCGACCGGCGGCCGGGTGCGCGCACCGATTCGGCCGGGCGCTTCGAGCTGGCAGGCTTGCCCGAGGATATTTCCGGCTACCAGATCCAGGCATCGACGGCGGGCGCGCTCGCACCGCCGCGCGAGCTGTCGCCCGGGGATCTCGACCGCGACATCGAGCTCGTGCTCGACGCGTCCGGATCGATCGCGGGCCGGCTCGTCGACGAGTCGGGGCGGCCATCGCACGGCGCTAGCTCCGTCGCCCTCGCGACGACGACCGCCCCGGTGCGCGAGTACGTCGCGGCGGTCGGCGAGGACGCCACGTTTTCGCTCGCTCCGCTTCCGACCGGCGACTACCTCGCATCGTTGCCGCCGCTGCATGCGGCACCGATCGCGGTGCACATCGGCGCGGGCGCGATCACGACGGTCGCGCTGACGGTGCCGTCGCAACGCGTCGCGGTGGATGTCGAGGTCGTGAACGCGACGTGTGCGACGATCGAGGTGAGCTCGCCGCTGGCCGACGACGCGGCTTCGCGGCCGATCGTGTCCGCGGGCTGCAGCGACGGGCATCACGCCGCGTTCGACCTCGCGCCGGGCGAATACAAGCTGTGCGCGGGTGCGGCGTGCGTCGTGGCGGAGGTCGCTCCTGGGCCGCGCGCACAAGTGACGATCAACGCGACCTCGGCCGAGTGAGTGCCAGCTTGCGGGGCTCGATTGGGATAGGTTCGGCTCGTGGTCGGCCGTGCCGATACCGTTTTGTTCGGCGCGAGCTCGATGGTGGGCTTTTCGCTGTTTCGCGCGCGTCCCGACATCGCCGCGTTTTGCAATACGGCGACGCGCCGGCCGCCGCCGGGCGTGGTCGGGGGCATCGATCTGGATGACGAGGCCGCGGTCGCCGAGCTGTTCGCCCGCGAGCAGCCGAGCTTGATCGTCCAGTGCGCAGGAGTTTGCGACGTCGAAAACTGCGAACGCTCGCCGGACTTCGCGTGGACCGTGAACGTGCAGGCGATGTCCATCTTGCTCGCGCATGCGCCGAGCACCGCGCGCCTGGTGTACCTCTCGAGCGATCACGTGTTCAGCGGCGAGTCGGGCCCGTACGACGAGACGTCGCCCACGGATCCACTCAGCGTCTACGGCCGCACGCGCGTCGCGGCCGAACAGATCCTGCTCGGGCGTCGAAATACGCTCGTGATCCGCAGCGGACCTTGGATCGGTCCTTCGGCGAGCGGTCGCAATGGCCACCTCGATTGGCTGCGCTCGCGCACGGCGCGCAAGCTGCCGACGACGGTCGTCGCCGACGAGGCGCGCTCGGTCGTCTGGGCCGAAGACGCCGCGCGGCGAGTGTGGGATCTCGCGGCGTCGCCGGTGACCGGCATCCGCCACCTCGCGACATCGCGTGCGATCGCGCGCCCGGCGCTCGCCGCATATCTCGATACGCGCTTCGCGATCGGAGCGCACATCGCGGTTCGCCATCGCGGCGATCGCGACGTGCCGCATCCCGGCCACATCGAGCTCCGGACGACCTACGGCGACACGCTCGCCGCTCCGCTCGCGCTCGTCGGTGGATGACGTGCCGATCAGCGATGTTGCCGCGGCGGTGGCAGATGCAGCGGCGGCGCGGTTGCGAGCTCGCGCGCCGCTGGCTCCGTCCAGGTCGCGTCGAGCACTTCGTTGTCGAACGGATCGTCGAGTGTCGGCAAGCGTAGCGCGTACGACAGCTGCACCTGATCGTGAACGCCGGAACGTCGACCGCGGTTGTCGTGGTCGTCGTCGTGAACGCACACGAGCCAGTCGCCGGCGGTAGCGCGAAGGCATGCCCGATCCGGAGAGCGTCGCGCTACACGTGTTCGCGATGCTGTCCTGGCTCGCGGCGATCGTAGCGTGAACGAACGCGACGCGATCGCGACGTCAGCCGTTTGCCGCTTTGTTCGCACGCACGCAGCGCGGACATGGTGCGAGCGGCGGTTGATAGAACAAGAAGCCGAGGCTGGCCGCGCCGGCGGCGGCGAGGATCACGCGCATCCACAGCGTCAGCGCGGGTACGCGACCGGTGATGGCGGCGAGTGCCGACCGCGAGCGTCGTCAGCCCGACACCCACGATCCGAAGCTGCAGATCGGGCACTTTTTCATCGTTCACCTCACCGCGCGAGCATCGTCACGAGCTCGTAAAGGTACTGCACGCCGGTATCGAACGCCTTGACCGAGACGCGCTCGTCTTTGCCGTGCGCGCGCGGATCGAGAATGTTGCCGGCGAGCCCGGTGTGGCCGTACGTCGGGATGCCGGCGTTGCGCAGGAACCGGCCGTCGGTCGCGCCGGAAGACATCGTCGGGACGACCGGAATTCCGGGCCAGAACTTGCGCGTCAGCTGCTCGACCGCGGCGACGAGTTGCTTGTCGAGCGGCGAGGGCTCGCTGGCGACGTCGCGGTCGAGCAAGGCGATCGCCACGTTCGGATCGCCGATCGTTGCGACGAGCTTGGCTTGCACGTCCTCGACCTTGTCGCCGGGGACGAGGCGGCAATTGATGGTCGCGCGCGCGAGCTGCGGCAACGCATTGTCGGCATGGCCGGCGTCGAGCCGCGTCGCGACGCAGGTCGTGCGCAGCTGCGCGTTGTAGAACGGCAGGTCCGAGAGCCGTGCGATCGCCGCCGGATCGGGGTGTGCGGCGAGCGCCTCGATCATGTCGGCGGCGAGCTGGCCGTGCTCGATGGTCGCCATCTTCGCGAAGTAGTTGCGCGTCGTGTCGTTGAGCAGCACGGGAAACGCGAGCTGCTCGAGCTTCACGAGCGCTTCGGCGAGCTCGTAGATCGCGTTGTCTTTGCGCGGCTGCGAGCTGTGACCGCCCTTGTTCGTGACCTCGAGCGTGAACGTCTGGAAGACCTTTTCGGCGGTCTGCAGGCTGTTCCACACCGGCTTGCCGGCTTTCACCGCGACGCCGCCGCCTTCATTGATCGCGAATGCCGCGTCGAGCAGATCGCGGTGGTTCGCGAGCAGCCACGTCATGCCGGCTTGCGTCGCAGCGCCGAGCTCCTCGTCGGTCTCGAGCACCACCACGAGATCGCGATTCGGGCGAAACCCGTCGCGCTTCCACTCGATCATGCTGGCGAGCCACGCGGCGGCCATGAACTTGTCGTCGCCGGTGCCGCGGCCGTACAGATAGCCATCTTTCTCGACGAGCTTGAACGGATCGGTGGTCCAGTCGGCGCGCTTGGCTTCGACGACGTCGAGATGCGCGACCAACAGGATCGGTTTTTGCGCGCCGGTGCCGCGTAGCCGCGCGACGAGGTTGCCGCGCTTCGACGCGGGCTCGAACACCGCGACGTCGGCGGCTGGAAAGCCGGCTGCGAGTAGCCGCGCGGCGGCCGCGTGTGCCGCCTTGGCCGTGTCGCCGTTCGACTCCGTCGTGTCGATCTCGACGAGCTCCTTGAAGATCTCGTGCGCCAGCGCCACGGGCGCGTGCGGCGTCGCCGGTGGATCGCCGACGGTCCGCGAGCACGCGAACGTAGTAACGACGACGAGCCAACGAGAGACGCGCATGGACCGAGAGTATCCGAGGGTTGCCATCACCGTGGCCAGGCCGGACGCGCGTTCGAATCGTACTATCGGTGATGGACGACGCGCCGAGCCGGTTTCCGCCGTACAGCACTGTCGTCGAGAAGCGGCCGCATCGCGTGTCGGCGCGACTCGACGACGCGGTCGCGGCCGTGCAGGCATCGGCGGCGGCGCGCTACGGTGCAGGGTCAGCTCGAGCACCCATCGTTCGTGCCGGTCTACGACATCGATGTTCGCGCCGACGGCAGCGTGTTCTTCACGATGCGCCGGTGCTCGGCCGCACGCTGCACGCGATCGTCGATTCGGTGCGGTCGGGCGATCTTGTAGCGCAGGCGCGGTTCACGTAGCGCGAGCTGTTGACCGCGTTTGCGACCGTGTGCCTGACGATCGACTACGCGCACAGCCACGGCGTCATTCATCGCGATCTCAAGCCGGCGAACATCATGCTCGGCGATTTCGGCGAGGTCTACGTGCTCGATTGGGCGGTCGCGCGCGTGGTCGCCCAGGACGCGGCCGCGCCGGATCCGACCGCGCCGCCGAACTCGAAGCCGGGCGAGCTGCTCGGCACGCCGCTCTACATGGCGCCGGAGCAGTTCGTCGATTCGGAGGTCGGGCCGAGCGCCGACGTGTTCGCGCTCGGTGCGATCCTGTTCGAGGTGCTCGCGCTCGAGCCGCTGCGCGATCCTCGCGCGGCGTTCGTGCCGTTCGACGCGCGGCCGCCGCGACGTGCGCCCGACCGCGTGATCGCGCCCGAGCTCGATGCGATCTGCGCGCAGGCGACCGTGCTCGATCCCGCGCGTCGGTTCTTGGCGCCGCGCGCGCTGCATCAAGCCGTGTGGCGCTACCCCGAGGGCGATCGCGAGCTCGCACAGCGCCGTGCGCGTGCCGCCGAGCACGCCGGCGCGGCGCGCGACGCACTCGCGAAATCGGACGCGCCGGGACCGGATTCCGAGGTGCACCGCGGCGTCGCGATGCGCGAGCTCGCGCGCGCGCGCGCGCTCGACCCGACCGACGACGCGCGTGCGCGCGCTTCGCGTACCGCGGATCACGAGCCGCGAGCAGGACATCGCGATCGGCTTGTCGCTGGTCTCGATCGCCGGCATGAGCCGGATCTACGGCCCGCTGATCATGATGCCGACGTTCGTCGCGATCCATTCGATCGTCGCGCAGGCGCATCCGCATCGCAACGTGCGTCGCGTGAGCGCGGTGATGTCGCTCGTCGCGATGGTGTTGCCCGCGCTGCTCGAGCTCACGGGTTGGCTGCCCGGGTCGTACGTGTTCGACGCCGGTCGCACTTGCTCGCGTTGCCGCGGCTCGGCACGCTGGTGTTGCTCGTCGGCATCGACATCTGCGTCATGCTCGTGCCGAGCGTGTTCATCGCGCGCATGCGTGGGGACCTGACCGACGCGCAGGCGCGGTTGCACGTGCGCGCCTGGCACTTTCGCCGGGTCGGTCACGAGCTCACGCGCGGTTGATCGGCGCACGGTCGGCTTGCGCCGCATCCCGCCCAGCGGCTATGCCCACGATGGTGGAACACGCCGCGCGCGAGCTTTGGTTGTACCGGAGGCTCGGCGCGTTCGTCGGCGCGGTTTATCTGGTGTGGTGGGCGGGCGTGGAGCTGCTGTTGCCGCACGCGTACAACCCGCTGCTCGGCCGGCTCGCCGTCGTCGCAGCGATCTGGGCGATCGCGGCGGCGAGCTATGCGAGCGCGTGGGTCGCTCGGCACATCGCGGTGTTGTGGACGTGCAGCCTGTGGCTCCTGACCGCGCACTACTTCTATCTGTTCTACGAAAACACCGGCGACCTCAACTGGATCGTTGGCTCGTTCGTCACGGTCACGGCCGTGACGCTCGGCATGTTGTCACGCGCGTCGCTGCTCGCGTACTCGGCGTTCGCGACCGCGCTGTCGATCGGCATGGTGATCGCGCTGCCCGAGCTTCGCCATTCGGTGTTCGTACCTGGCATCATGACGGTGCTGCTGCAGGCGAACATCGGCATGAGCTCGCGGCTTCGCGTCGTGCGCGATCTCGCGGCGAGCAACGCGCACTTCCAGCTGCTGTTCGACTCGACGTTCGAGGGCGTGTTGATCCACGAAGCCGGCGCGATCGTGCAGGTCAACGACGCGCTCGTTCGCATTCTCGGCGGCGATCGCGACGCGCTCGCGCTCGTGCGCGCCGACGAGCACGCGACCTCGTGGCCCGTCGAGCTGCAGTTCGTGCGCGGCGATGGCACACCGATCGAGCTCGAGCTCCGCGGCAAATCGTTCAGTCACGGCAGGCGCGCGCAGCGGCTCGTCACGATCGAAGAGGTCACCGAGCGCAAGCAGCGGGCCGCGGAGCTCAAGCGCACGAACGAGGCGCTCGCCCGCAGTAACCTCGATCTGCAGCGCTTCGCGTACGTCGCGTCGCACGATCTGCAGACGCCGCTGCGCGGCATCGCGAGCTTCGTCGACTTGTTGCGCTCGACGTACGGCGACGGGCTCGACACGCAGGCGAACGATTGGCTCGCGCGCATCGGCCGCTCGGTCGACCATCTGCAGACGTTGATCCGCGATCTGCTCGAGTATTCGCGAGTCGATGCCGAGCCGCGGGCATTCGAGCCGATCGCGATGCGCGAGGTGCTCGATCGCGCGACGTCGCTGCTCGAGCTCGCGGACGCCACGATCACCGCCGGCGAGCTGCCCGAGGTCACCGGCGATCGCTCGCAGCTCGTTCAGCTGTTGCTGAATCTCCTGGGCAACGCGATCAAGTATCGCAGTGACGCGGCGCCGCAGGTCCACGTCACGGCGGAGGATCGCGGCGACGATTGGCTGTTCGCGGTGCGCGACAACGGGATCGGCATCGCGCCGAATCACCACCAGCAGATCTTCGAGATCTTCAAACGCCTACACGATCAGAAGGCGTATCCCGGCACCGGCATCGGCCTGGCGATCTGCCGGCGCGTCGTCGATCGCCACGGCGGCATGATCTGGGTAGAGTCGAAGCCGGGGGACGGCAGCGCGTTCTTCTTCACGCTCGCGAAACGCATGGGGGCTCATCGATGAACGAAGTGCTCGTCCGCGGACGACCCGCCGTGATCTTGCTTGCCGAAGACAACGACAACGATGTCGAGATCACCAAGCTCGGCTTCTCGCGCGCCAAGCTCGCGGTCGACCTGCATCACGTTCCCAATGGCGAGGAGTGCATGGCGTTCTTGCGCAAACAAGGCCGCCACGCCGCAGCACCGGTGCCCGACATCATCATGCTCGACCTCAACATGCCGCGCATGGACGGCATCGAGGTGATGGAAGCGATCAGCAAGGACGATCGGCTCAAACACCTCGTCATTGTCGTGCTGACCTCGTCGGATGCCGACGAGGACGTGCTGCGCGCCTACCAGCTCCGGTGCAGCTCGTATCTGGTCAAGCCGATCAAGTTCGAAGCGTTCGCGAAGATGATCCAGGCACTCGGCGATTACTGGTTCGCCGCGGTGACGCTGCCGCCGACGGCAGCCGGCGCTTAGTCGAGCTCGACGCCGGTCGCCTCGAGCTCGAGCTTCGCGACCTGCGACTTGCCGGCCGGCTTGTCGTTGCATTCGACGTCGCCGCCGGCGGCCTCGACGAGCGTGCCCTGGACGCGCGCTTTGTGACCGGCGCTGGTCTTCGGCACGAAGAACTTCTCGCCCGCCATCTTGATGTGCGCGTCGGTCGCGTCGTCCTTGATCTCCATCCAGCAGCCCATCTCCTGGCACACCGCCGTCACCGTGCCGGTCGTGATGAACGACTTGCCCTTGTACGCGGCGGGATCTTTCGCGATCGCGGCGAGCCCGACGACGGGTACGCCCGCGGCGATCGGCGCGCCGAGCGATGTCGCCGTTGCGGGCGTCGCAGGCGCCGGAGCCGGTTTGTCGGAGGCGGCTTTCGTACAAGCGCCGAACAGGGCCAACGTCACGAGCATCGCGATGCGCATGCCGGAGGTGTAGCAGATGGTGCCGTCCCGTAACACGCGCGTCGTGGCACCGTCTCGGCGATCGACGAGGTTGAGATCGTGCTGCGGCACCGCGTGGCCCTGCCGGAACCGACGAGCCTCGGACGGATCGTCGTCGCGCTCGGCGTGATCGTCGCCGCGGCGGCCACCGCGATCGCGATCGCCGTGTCGTGCGCGACAATCGATCTCGAGCTCGCTCGCCCGCCGTTGGCGTCGATCCGCCCGGTGATCGCATCATCGCCGACGCCGCGGCTCGCGCGACGCGTGTTCCTGATCATCATCGACGGCCTGCGCGACGCGAGCTCGCACGAGCTGCCGGAGCTCGAGCGGCTGCGCGGCCTCGGCACGAGCGCGACGGCGAGCTCGCACTATCCGACGTGGTCGCGGCCGAACTACGTCTCGATCTTGAGCGGTGTGCCGCCGGTCGCGAGCGGCGTGCGCACGAATCGCCACCGCACACCGGTCGCGCTCGACTCGCTGATGGATCGCGCGCGCGACGCCGGGCTCGAAGTCGCGCTCGCGACCGACTACGAGGTGTTGCCGAGGTTGTTCTTGCGCCGCCGCGGCGCGCCGCGCGATGCGATGCCGGCCGTGCTCGATGTCGACATCGGCGGCAATGCCGAGATCTTCGAGCGCGAGGCACAGGCGCCGGCCGCGGACTACGAATCGGCGTTCGACGATGCACGCTACGCCCCGTGGCCGGGCGGGTTCGTCGACGCGGGCACCGCCGCGGCGCGCAGCAGCGCCGACCTCGTCGTGATGTTGGTCGGCACCGTCGACTCGGCGGGGCACGACCACGGTGGCGCGAGCGCGGAGTATGCGGCCGCCGCGCGCGACGCCGACCGCGCGCTCGCCGAGATCGCCGAGCGCATCGATCTCGATCGCGATGCGATCATCGTGACCGCCGATCACGGCCACACCGATCGCGGCGGTCACGGCGGAACCGCGCCCGAGGTGATCCAGGTCCCGCTCGTGATGGCCGGCGCGGGAATTCGCCGCGGCGCGGCGCTCGAGCACCCGCGCCTGATCGACGTCGCTCCGACCGTCGCCGCGCTGCTCGGAATCGCGGCACCGGGGCACGGGCTCGGCCGCACGCTCGTCGACGGGCTCGAGCTCGATCGCGATGCGCGCGATCGCAGAATCGCCGCGGACCGCGCGCGGCTGGCCGTCACCGAAGCGGCCGTCGCGACCGCCGCCGCCGGCTCGATCGCCGACCGCGATCGGGCGCGCGCGAGGCGAGGGACCGGCGCGGTCGCGGCGGCGCTGCTCGCGATCGCGATCGCCGTCGTGCTGGTGCGGCGCCGCGTGGTGAAGCTGGCACCGCCGCGGCTCGTTCTCGCGATCGCCGCGAGTGTGGCGATCGAGCTCGCGCTCGTCGTCGCGCTCGCCGGCTGGGGCGGCCCGCTCATGGCATCTCGCGGCGAAGCGACGAGCGCGTTGATCCGTTACGGCCTGCTCGCGTTCGCGTCGCTGCACCTGATGTCGGCCGTCGGTCTGCGCGGGCTTCGCGATGGCGCGCGGCTGTCGTCCGCGATCGCGACCTCGAGCATCACGCTCGGCGCGGCGCTCGTGCCGGCCACGGCCGTGTGGGTCGCGTTCCCGATGCGTGGTGCGTGCTTGCCGGGACCGACGTGGCTCGCGACGCTGCCGGCGCTCGAGCTCGCCGCCGCGTGCACGGCGGCCTACGTCGCGATCGCGCTCGCGATCGAGCTGGCGTGGTTTGCGGCGCGGCGCGGCGCGCGCTTGGACATGCACCCGTTCGCGTAGCGAATGCCGGGCGCACGACGCTACAAACAGATCGCGGTGCGCACGGCCGTGACCTTGCCGTCGCGAGGGCAGGTGAGCTGCATGTGCTGCATCGCCTTCTTCAAGCAGTCGGCGGCTTGTGCATCGGCGGGATCGGCGCCGCCGAACGGCTGCACGAACACCGACATCGGCGTGCCGAGCGCCGACAGCTTCCAATCGGCCCAGTAGCCGCGAACATCGTGTGGCTTGCGGTTCTTCGGCGCACACGCGGCGAACGCGGCACTCGCATCCATCGCGCGATCGAGCTCGAGCGCGCCGTCGGCGTCGCTGCGCGTGGTCACGATCCCCGCGGTCAGCTCGGTCACGGCGAGCCCGGTCTTCGGCGCATCCGGCCACGGCCCGGTCGCGACCAGCTTCGGCGCCGCCGCTGCGATCGCCGCGAGGTCGTCGCGCTTGCCGGCGATCGGCGCCGCGTAGCGCACGAACCGCTCGGCCGCCGGGCGACCGTGGCGCTCGAGATCGACGTGGAGCTCGCACTTGCCGGCGTCGTCGCACGCGATCGACGCCCGCGCGGTCGTCAGGTTTGCATGCTTCTGGCCCAACACGGCTTCGAGCGAAGGCGCGGTCGTGCACGCGTTGCCGGCCTCGCTCCAGTGGCCGTCGGCGACGAGCTTGAGCGCGACGTCGACCTCGGCGCCGAGGAGGATCTTCGCGTGCTCCGCGATCGCGACGCGCACGCCGATCGGATAGAGCACCTGCCGCGTCGTGCGCCCCGGAAAGTCGGCTGGGTAGATGACCGCGATCGACATTTGACCGGTGCCGGGCACGACGGTCTTCGACTCGTGCTTGCAGACGTCGAACACGCCGTCCGCGGACGCGGGAGCGGCGAGCCCGATCGCGATGACGAACGCGAGGCGATGCATGCAGCGAGCATAACTCCACAGCGGCACGCGGTGTTGCCGCGCTGCGTCGTCATGAAACATCTCGCGCGGTCGTGCGTTACATCGATCCGTGAGCACCACCACCGCGAATGTACGCCGCCTCGTCGCCTGCCTAGCCTCGATGGCGATCGGCGTGAGGCTCTTGCTGGTCATCCCGATCACGGAGGCGCACCATGCGCGCGAGATCCTGTTCGGCGGTGCGACGCTCGCCGTGCCGTTCGTCGCCGCGGCGCTGCTGTGGACGAATCGGCTCACCGCGCAGCTACTCGCGCGCGGCGCGTGGTGGTCGATGTTGTTGCTCGGCATGCTCGCCGCGATGACCGGCCGGCGCGATGCCGGATTCGGCGTCTTCGTCGCGTCGTGCTCGGCCGGCGCGTTGCTCGCAGCGGGCGGCGCCGGGCTCGCGAGCCGCGGCCGGTTCGCGCCGGTCGCGTTTCGCAGCACGCTCTTGATCTCGCTGGTGCTCGCGATCGCCGACACCGGCGCGATCACCTGGTTCGGAGTCGGCGAGGCGACGTTCGATCACAAGTACTGGGTGCCGTGCATCGCGGTGCCGATGATCATCGGCGTGATCGGCTTGGTCCGCCTACGGACGTGGGGCCTGATCGTGAACGCGCTCACCAACGCCGCGATCATCGTGCTCGTCGGCAAGCGCATCGTGGCGCTGCCGAGCCCGCTGCGCGAGCTGTTCATGGTCTCGGCGACGGTGCAGCTGCTGATCCCGATCCCGATGCTGGTGTCGATCCTCCGCGGTCGCGCACCGAACCCGGATGCGTGGCGGCGCACGAAGGCGATCGCGCCGATCGCGATCATCGTCGCGATCGTGGGGCTGAGCATCTACGCCGCGTACGCCTGCCACGGCCGGCTCGTCGACGCGTGACCGTCACGCGGTTCAGGCGCTGACGAGGCGCTTGCGGACCTTGGCGGACTGTTCCGCGGTGAGCTCCGCGCGGATCACGGTCCCGCCGTACGCGCCGAAGCGCGCGGCGAGATCGTCGGTCGCGGTGGCCTCGCGCAAGAGACAGATCGCGGAGTCGCCGGGCTGGACCAGCTCGCCGACGCGCGCGAAGAACGCATCGGGGATGCCGATGTCCTCGCGCCACCACTGCTCGTCGGTCTTGTGGCCGTGCGCGCCGACGATCGTGCCGCCGAGCGCGCCTGCGACCAGCGAGCCGGCCGCGACGGTCGCACCCGCGATCGCGGTGAGCGGCAACGCCAGCGTCGCGAGCGCGATGCCGAGCAGCGACCCGAGCATCGCGTGAACGATCGCGCCTTCGCCCTTGGTCGCTTCGAAGCTCTGATCGATCCGCAGCTCACCGGGCGCGTTGCTGGTCACCGCGATCGCGCCGTGCAACGCGCTCGTCCACGCGGCATCGCGTTCGCGTAACTCGGTCAGCACCACGCCCGCGCGCTCGCGATCCTGCTTGAATCCAACGACGATGAGATCGGTCATGCGCGGACGGTACTATGTCGGGAACATCTGCAAGTACGGTTGGGCTTCGTGCAGCACGCGCGCGACCGAGGGCCGTGCGGTGAGGCGGGCGAGGTACGCGCTCAGGTGCTTCCAGCGGCCGAGCGGCGCGACCCGGTTCGCGTAATACAGCGCCGGGAATGCCGCGCAATCGGCGAGCGTGAAGTCATCGCCCATCGCCCATATTCCGGTGCGCACGTGGTCGTCGGCGATCGCGTATGCGGTCTCGAGTCGCTCGCGTGCGTGGTCGACGCCGAACGCATCGCGCGCCTCCGCAGGGCGCAATCGGTCGCCGACGATCGCCTGCATCGGCGCGTGAATGTACGCGTCGTAGATGCGGTCGCGCAGCCGGCACTCCAGCGCGCGCGCCGGATCGGCCGGGATCAGCCGGTGCCCGCGATCGACGTACTCGAGGATGATCGTCGATTCCGGAATCGCGCGATCGCCGTCCTGCAGCACCGGAAACTTCGCCAGCGGCCACAGCCGCGCGAGCGCGGCGCGCTCGTCGGGGTTCGACAGATCGACGAGGTGCGGCTCGAACGGCACGTCGAGCTCGTACAGGCCGACGAGCACTTTCCAGCAAAACGACGACAGCGGATGGTAGTGGAGCGTGAGCTTCATGATCGAAAGACGAACCTCGGGGCCGAGAAGATAGCGGCGATGTTACGCTCGCAGCCCGCATGGATCGCGTCACCGGCTTGTTGATGGTGTGTCTGGGCGGCGCGCTCGGCAGCGGGCTGCGCTACCTGACCGCGTTGTGGACCGCCGCGCGCGGCTGGACCGCGTTTCCGTGGGCGACGCTGATCGTCAACGTCATCGGCTGTTTCCTGATCATGCTGATCGTGACGATCGCATCGGCGACCACGATGTCGCCGGGCATGCGGTTGTTCCTCACGACCGGGATGATGGGCGGGCTGACGACCTACTCGACGTTCGATTACGAGACGACGCGATTTTTTCAAGACGGCTTGCCGGCAAGCGCGCTCGCGAACATCGGCGCGACGCTCGTCGCGTGCTTCGTGGCCGGCTTGCTCGGCCTGGCGCTCGCGCGGCTGATCGTGCCGGCCGCCGCCAACTGAGCCGCCGCTGCTAACAGCTGATCGAGCCGGCGAGCTGGCACGTGCCCACCGTCGCGGGCGGCGCGGTCGGAATGCAGCGCGCCGGGAACAAGCACTCGGGGCCGTTCTTGGTGTCGCACGCGCTGCCGTCCGCGGCGGGCGCGACGCACGTGCCCTTGGTCTGGCTCGTCGGGATCACGCAGTTCGCGCCGGAGCCGCACGCGGTGTCGACGTTACTGACGAGCCCGCACGCCGAGCCGGCGCCGACGATCGGCTGCGCGACGCACTTGTCCGTCGCTTCGCTGCACGTCAGCCCGAAGTCGCCGTTGCACGGCGGCGCGGTCTTGTGGGTCGGATCGCACGACGCGCCGAGCGTCGTCAGCAGCGCCTTGCAGGTGCCGGTGCCGCCGGTGCCGACGCATGCCATGCCTCCGTCGCACGGCGTGGTCGCGTTGCACGTCCCGTTGAGCTGCGCGGGCGTGGTGCAGACCAGCTTGCTGTTGCACACGAGCGCTTGACCGCAGCTGTTCGCGGCGCACGACGCGCCGGCCACGGGCTCGGCCTGGCACAACCCGCACAACGCGTTCGCGCCGATCGCACAAAACCCCGTCGCGCATTGCGCGGCGAACGAGCACGTGCCGGTGCCGGGCCCGACCGCGTCGCACGCGGCGGGCACGTCGCCGCTGAGAAAGACCGCACACGTTTCGGCCGCGATCGCGCTGCCGCACGCCAGCTGACCGCCCGACGTCGCGCCGGTATCGGAAACCGCGAGCGCGTCGTCGCACGCGAGCAACTCGCGCGCGAGGCACTCGCCCATCGTGCCGTACGCCTTGTCGAGGTCGGCGACCGAGCACGTCATCAATTGCGTGCAGCGCGCGGTCGCCAGCGCGGTGCAGGCATCGTTCGCGAGCAATGCGTCGACGCCGTCGACGACCGCGTCGCTCGGCAGCACCGGCGCGTCGTCGCCCGATTGCGCCGGCGGCGGCGTGCTCGGCGAGCATGCAACGATCACAACGACGGTGGCGAAGGTCACGCGGAGCATCGTCGCTCGTCGGATCGTCTCACGGCCGCGGGCCGCGCGGTTGTGCAAACGTCAGCGCAGCTGGAGGTACCAAAGCCCCGCGTAGATCGCATCGACGAGCACGACTTGCAGCACGGCGCGCCAGCGCGGAACCACGGCGCGGCGTCTCGGTGCGAGCCCGGCGTTCGGCACGACGATCAGCGCCCACATGATCAACATCCCTGCGATCCGATGCGGGCGGAGCAGGGCATGGACCGTGGCGAGCGGCCGCAAGCTGATCCCGGCGGGGATCAACAGATCCTGCAGCGCCAGCGAGCCGATGAAGATGCCGAAGTACGCCGCGGCGATCGACGCGGCGCGGCGCGACATGCGATGGCGCAAATGGCCGAGCGCGGGCAGGAAGAACAGCGAGACCACGGCATCGCGGACGTAGTGGTTGTAGCGGCGGAAGAAGTCCGCGAACGTGCGCGACAAGAATGGAAAGTTAAAGCCGGCCGCGACGTCGTAGCCGAGCAGGCGGAACGCCGCCATCGCGAGCATGATCGCGTGCGCCGCGCGCGCGTAGTGCGCGACGAACTTGATCGGCAGCGCAAAGCCGTGCGGGAAATAGCGCGCATAGCTCTCGAGCTCGTGCGAAGCGACGGCGAGCACGAGCGCGTAGCCGGCGAGCCCGGCGCCGCGGCGCAACAGGCGCATCGGAAATTGGTTGCGCTGTGCGAGCACGAGCTCGCGCGGCGAGATCGGCTGGAAGAACGGCATCACGAGCCGCGGCGGCGCGAGCAAGTAGAACGCGTCGTCGACGAGGGTCGTCTTCTCGTCCGGCAACGCGCGCGCGCGCTCGACGATGAGGTACAGGGCCGCATACAGCATGCCGATCCACAGCTGCGCGAGCAGGATCGTCTGCGCCTGGAGCTCGGCGTTGCGCCGAAACGTCACGACGCGCAGCACGGGCACGACGAGCCACGCCGCGAGCGCGATCACGAACCGCACGAGGATCGGCAGGCGCAGCCGGGCGAGCGCGATCGCGAGCGCGACGTAGCCGACCAGCACCAGCGCCCAGCCACCGAGCGCGATCGGCAACGCGACCGCACCGGCCGCCAGCAAGATCGCGCGGCGCCGCTCCGCCGCCGTCAGGGCGATCGCGAGCCCGGCGGCCGCGATCGTCGCGTAAACGGCGATCCCGGTGAAGCTCGGCGCGATCCGGTACGGCGAGGGTGCCAGGCCCAGCCGATCGAGCGCGACCAGCGCGGCGAGCAGCGTGGCGAGTAGCCCGAACGACGCAAGTCCGCGCAGCCGACGCGCCCGGATTTGCTTGGCCCTCCCGAGCGGGTCGGCCGGCCCTCGTGATTGGTCGGCAGCGATAGACGTATTCTAACGTGGGTGTGGCAGCAGCGGCGGTGCGGGAGCTTGCACAACCTGCGCATCGCGACTGCACCTTGATTCTCGCCGAAACCAATGGAACTCTGGAGGTGAGGATGTTGCGCGGGATTCGCATCTTGGTGTTGGTGTGCGCGGTCGCGGCGTGCACGAACGAAGCGAGTGTTTCGCCCGATGGCGGCGCGGTCGCGACGCCGCAGTCGATCGTCACCGCGCATCTCGGACCGCACCTCGGCATGACGATGACGCCGGCGGTGCGCACGTGTCGCGAGACGTGTTGGGCGCAGATTCCGTTCAACGAGTGCGCGAAGCAGCGCGACGCGTGTCTCGATACCGCGACGTCCAAGGGCGAGAAGCATCACTGCCGCCAGATGTCGCTCGCGTGCGGCCAGCTCCGCCGCGAGTGCATGCAGGGCTGCTGGCTCGGCAAAGTTCCGTCGACGAATCCGCTCGCCGAGCAGGAGACCACGCGCCTGACGAGCGCCGAGAAGCACCTCGGCATGCAGATGACGCCCGAGGTGAAGTCGTGCCGCAAAGGCTGCTGGGCGAAGACGCCGTTCAACGCGTGCGCGAAGCAACGCGACGCTTGCCTCGCGACCGCGAGCGGCGATGACGACCGCCATCAGTGCCGCGTGTCGTCGATGGGCTGCCGCCGCGAGCGCACGCAGTGCATGCAGAGTTGCTGGGTCGGCGATCAGCCGGCGAGCGAGCAACTGCCCGACGGCGACAGCGCCGACGGCGAATGACTCACGGAAACGCGATCGGCGAGTACTCGCTCCACCGCCGGCCCGCGAAGTCCTTATAGAGGTACTTGTCGACGTAGAAGTCGGCGGTCATCGTCTTGCCGCTGACGAGCCGGCTCTGATCGAAGCGCAGCGTCCAGCAGATGTTCGAGTACCGCGTCGCCGACGGTCGGCCGTACACCGCGACCGTGACGTCTTTGCCGGCGACGATGAGCTCGCAGATCCCAGCGATCGCGGCGTGCAGCGTCGCGAACGACGCCGGCTCGTCTTCGTCGCGGCCACCGACCACGTCGCCGGGCGTCGAGCCCAAGAAGCCGAACGAGGTGATCAGATACTTCGAGAAGTTCTGCGGATAGCGGTCGGTGTAGACGTTGAATTCTTGGAACGGACAGGCCGCGGTGTCGAACTTGATGCCCAGCTTCTCGTACTGCTTCGCGGCCGGCTTGGCCTCGTGCGCGCTGCGCGTCGACGGATCGAACAGGTCGAGGCAGATCAGCGGCTGGCCGAAGCGGAGCGCGCAGTATTGCGTCGTGAACCCACCGCCGAGGTCGTAGCAAACATCGTAGCGCTCGCGCTGGACGTCGCCGAAACCGGAGCGCGACAGATCCGGCTCCTGAAACGCCCACTCGTAGACCTCGAGCAGCGTCCAGGTCAGCCCGCTGATCTCCTTCAACAGATTTCCGGCGGCGATGTGCGCCTGCACCGCGCTCAAGAACGATCCGTCGAACATCGTTTTCGGATCGTCGATCCAATCGGGCCGATTCGCGATGCGCGCCATCGCGTTCACCAGCTTGTCGAAGTACGCGACGCCGTTCATGCCGGTCTGGCCGGCCAAGAACTCGAATACCTCGACCGAGTCGCCGTACTCGTCTTGCAGCAGCAGCAGCACGTGATAGCGCAGCGTGCCGGGCACGACGGGCTTGACGGTGAGGTCGTTGAGAAAGCCCGAGTCGTTCGTCGCGGCGTACTTCGACTTGATCCGCAGCAGGACCGAGTCTTGATGCAACGCCCCGCGCAACCGCCACAGTGGGCGATGCGTGATGAACTCGGCGAGGCGTAGGGCGGTGGTATCGAGGTCGGCCGGCGTCGCGAGATCGGCCATGACCCGGCGGATCGGCCGAACGCTGCCCTTCTTCATGAGCGCGAGCGTTCGCGTGCGCGCAGGATCGTTCGTCATCGGATCGCGCGGCGATAGTAGCCGATGTAGAACCTCGCATGGCGTCGATCGCTGGCTCGTGTCTGTGTGGCGCGGTGGCGCTGACCGTGGCGCGCGTGCCGAAATCGGTCACGCAATGCAACTGCTCGACGTGCCGGCGCTACGGCGCGTTGTGGGCGTATTACTCGCGACGCGCGGTCGCGATCAAAGCCGCGCGCGGCCAGCTCCGCGACTTCACGCTGCGGGGCGGCGCGCTGCGGTTTCGCCACTGCGCGACTTGCGGCTGCATCGCGTCGTGGGAGCACGAGCGCACCGCCGACGCACGCATGGGCGTCAACATGCGGCTGTTCGATCACGCGGCGATGGCGCGCGTGCCGATCCGAGTGCTCGACGGCGACAAGACGTGGCGCGGGGTCGAGCGCTACACCAAGCCGGCGATGTGGATCTCGCCGAAGCGTTAGCTATTGGCCGATCAGGCCGTAGAAGTACGTCGTCGGGCCGCCGTTCACCGGCCGCGTTGCGAGCTCGAACGCTTCAGCGCCGCTGCCGCCGAGGCCGGCGTCGGCGCCTTTCGGCGTGACCTGGAGCTCGATCGTGTCGCCGAGCGCGTACGTGCCGGCCGGCTGGGTGAACACCAAGTACGGCATCGGCGCGCCGAAGAATGTCGCGACGTCGGCGGCGCTGACCTGGAACGGCCCGGCGCCGGCGGCGCCCGCGACGTGCAACGTCACCGTGCCGGTCGTCGACAGCGGGATCTTGGTGCCCTTCGTCGCCACCGTTCCGCCGAACAGCGAGATCTCGAGCGAATCGGGCTGGTCGGGCACGGTCTGATAATACGGTGCCGTCGGTGCGCCGACGCATGGATCGGTGCCGGCGAGCGCGGCCGCGTTCGACCACGCGCGCGAGATCGTATACGCCATGTTCGGCGCGTCGCTCCACAGCGTCGTGTCGTTGAGCTCGCAGAGATCGGCGAGCTCGCCGTCGGTGACGTACGACCACACCTGATGCGCGTCGTCGACGCCGCCCCACGCGTAGTCGTGCTCGTAGCGCGGATCGGTCACGCCTTCGACCAGCTCGTGCGATAGCGCGAACGTCAGCGCCTGCAACGCGGTCGTCGGCGGCGGAAACGCGTTCGTGCACGGGCACTGCAGCGAGTACGCGACGTCGGTCGTGCCGATCGTGACGTCGTCGTGATAGCCGCCGCAGCACGATTGGCCGAGATCGTCGGTGAACGTGGAGTCGATCGGCAGCGTGAACGAGTACAGCGTGTTCTCGCTCGGCGCGCCCCACGCCGGTGAAGCGCCGCCGAGGTTCGTGGCGAGCAGCTGGCGGATCGCGCCGTCGGTCGGCGCCGCCGAGCCGCTCAAATGGATCGGCGTGCCGACGGTGAGCGGGCCGATGCCGTACTCGGCAGTCTCCGCCAGCCACGCGGACGACGCGGCCAGCTGCGGGAAGAACGCTTCGACGTCGCCGCGCTGCGGATCGTTGTCGTACGTGATCGCGACGACGGTTGGTGTCGCCATGATCGCGTGCGCGTCGCCCGCGACTGCTTGCGGCATCAACGCACCGAGCGCGAGCGGCGCGGTCGCGGCGTCGCCGCCCGCATCGTGACCACCGCCGCTGTTGCTATCCGGTGCGACGTGCGCGGGCGAGCTGCACGCGACCACGACACCGAACCACCACGCCGTCGACGATCGCATGCGAGCAATCTAGCGATCCGATCGCGCGCTGTCGCCGAATGAATTCGCGTACCGCGCGTTGCGCAGCCGCGTGCCCACGATGAGCGAGCTCGCGTACGATGGCGCCGCGATGATCATCCGCCAGCTCTTCGATCTGACGTCGTTCACGCACACGTACTTGCTCGTCGACGAGCGCACGCGCGACGCGGTCGTGATCGATAGCGTGTTCGAGCAGCACGCGCGCGACGCCGCGTTGGTGCGCGAGCTCGGCGTGACGTTGCGCTATGCGCTCGACACGCACTGCCACGCCGACCACGTGACCGGCGCATGGCTGATGAAGCGCGCGTTCGGCGCGCAGATCGGGCTCGCCGCCGTGTATGGCGCGGCCGAGATCGATCGCGCGCTCGTGCACGGCGACGTGCTCGCGTTCGGTGCTTGCGCGCTCGAGGTTCGTGCAGTGCCGGGCCACACCGCCGGTTGCCTCGCGGTCGTCACGGCCGATCGCCGCGCGGTGTTCACCGGCGACGCGTTGCTCGTGCGCGGTGCCGGACGCACCGACTTCCAACAGGGCGACGCACATCAGCTGTTTCGCTCGATCCGCGGTCAACTGTTCACGCTGCCCGACGATTGCGTCGTGTATCCCGGCCACGACTACGAGGGCCGCACGTCGAGCACGATCGGCGAGGAGCGCCGGTTCAACGCGCGAATCGGCGGCGGCGCGCGCGAAGAAGACTTCGTCGGCTACATGACGAACCTGGGCTTGCCTCATCCGAAGCAGCTCGCGGTCGCGGTGCCGGCGAACCTGCGTGCGGGCAAGCCCGAGGTCGATGTGGTCGCGACCGACGCGGATTGGGGGCCGATCGTCCTGACCTACGCCGGCATCGCCGAGATCGCGCCCGAGTGGTTGGCGCAGCGCCGGCGCGATGTTCAGATCCTCGACGTGCGCAACGCCACCGAGCTCGCCGGCGAGCTCGGCTATTTACAAGATGCGATCGCGATTCCGCTCGACGAGCTACGCGCACGCGTCGACGAGATCGCGCACGACAAACCCGTCGTCGTCGTCTGCCAGACCGGGCGGCGGTCGTGCTTGGGGACCGTGATCCTGCGCAAGGCCGGCATCGCGCGGTGCGCGAGCCTCGCGGGCGGCATGGTGCGCTGGCAAGAGCTCGGGCTACCGCTCGCGCCGGGTTAGCAGCGCGTGATCAGGTACACGATCAACAAGATCGGCAGCGGGATGCCCAGGAGCCACGCGATGCCAAATCCAGCTTTTGCTTCGGTCGACGCCATGTCCCGATGTGGTGCAGGCGTCATGCCGTCAGAGAACCGTCAGCTGCGCAGGTGTTTCGAGCCATTCGACGGCGAATTCTCGAGCGCCGGCGTCGTGCTGCTCGTCTTGTCCTGTGTGCCCGACGCTCGCTGATCGCGCACGCGGAGCTGGTTCTGCACGTCTTTGACGCCCGACACGCGCAGCGCGCAGTCTTCCGCCATGCGCTTCGTGCGGCGATCGTCGACCGTGCCGCTCAGCATGACCTCAGCGCTCTTCACTTCGACGGTGATCCCCGTCGCGTCGACGTGCTCGTCGTCGTGCAGCGCCTCGGAGACCAGCTCCTTGATGCGCTCGTCGGAGCGCGTGAAGCCCTGCGGACCCTTGCCGTAGTGCGGCCCGCGCTCGCGCGATGACGACCGGCGCTGTAGATCGCGGTCGCCATAGTACGGCGCGTCCGCGCGGTGGTCGCGGGCGAAGCGAGCATCGTGATGCGCGACGTCGCGATCGCTCGAGCCATCGTTGTAGGTGTAGTCGGGCATGAAGCGATCGTCGCGCTCGGTGTCCGAAGCGAAGTCGCGCTCGTGCCAATCGCGCGTGTCTCGCCCGCGCCAATCTCGCATCTCGCGATCTCGGCCCACGTCATGGTCGCGATGCGGTTCGTGCGACGGGCGGCGCTCGCCGCCAAAGAATTGATTACGTGCCCGTTGATTCGCCATGCCGGCGCGGGCGTGCATCGCTCGTGCCTCGTGCGCGCGCGTGCGACGGCGTGCGCTTCGCCGCGTGCGATGCGCGGCGGCCGTGTTGCGATCGCGCGGTCGACCGCGACGGCGCGCGCTCGCTGCGCGCATTCGCCTCGGAAGCCGACGCCTTCGGTCCACCGAGCGACGCTTTGAGCGCAGCCATCAGATCTGGAATGTTGGTCGGCGCGGGAGCTTCGGGCGACGTGATCGCCTCGCCGGTCTTCGCCTTCGTCGCGAGCAGCTCGCGCACGCGGTCCTTGACGTCGTCGCGATAGGCGCTCATGTCGAGCTTCGCGTGCTCGAGTTGGCCGATGAGCTGGCGCGCGAGTGTCAGCTCGCTCGCGGTCGGGGCGGGTAGGTCGGCGACGCCGGCAGCGCTCCACGGCTTGATCTCGTCGGCGTAGCGAAGCTGGTGCAACGCGAGCCCGGTCTCGAACGGGCGCACCATCACGACGTAGCTCTTGCCGCGCGCGGCATAGCGCGCGATGCCGACGAGCTGCGCGGCGGCGAGCGCGTCCCGGAGCAGGCGATACGGCCGCGCGCCGCCTTTGCCGGGCCCGAGGTAATACGTGCGATCGACGAAGATCGGATCGACAGCCGCCGCCGGCACGAACTCGGCGAGCGCGATCGTCTCGTCGGCGACGGCGTCGAGCGCGTCGAGCTCCTCGGCCGACAGCTCGATCATCGAACGCTTGTTCACCTCGTAGCCCTTCGCGATGTCGGCGCGCTCGACCGGGCCGTGCTTGGGGCAGACGTACTGCTGCTTGACCCGCTCGCCGCAGCCCGCATGGATCATGTGGAAATGAACCTCGTGCGACGGCTCGCCGGTGGAGACGATCCGCACGGGGATCGAAACCAGGCCAAACGAAATGCTCGCGCTCGCGATCGACCGCGATCCCGCCGACGGTTCCGATGTCTCGCGCTTACGAGATTTACTCGCCATTACTTCGATGCAGTGCAGCGCGCATGCCCGGCGACCGTGCGTGGATGCCACGGTGACGTTTGGTATTCCGGCTGCAAGTCATCGCGACATGCGAGGTAGCAAAGCGACGTATACGAGCAAGCAGAAGCGGACCGCCGGGCACATCGAGGCGGGCGCGAAGAAGCACGGCACATCGGCGAAGCGCGCGAAGCAGATCGCGTGGGCGACCGTCAACAAGCAAGATCACGGCGGCAAGAAGAGCGGCGGTGGCCGCGGCAAAACGAGCAATCACGCGGCGAGCAAGCGCGGCGGTCAGCGCAGCCACAAGGGACCGAGTCGGCCGCGTCGCTGAGGTGTTGTCGCGCCACAGCGTGCGTGCCCGCGCGGTTCGAACCCGTGCGTGTCCGAAAACTGCGGGCATGACGCGTGCAGTCGTTGGCGCGCGTGCCCGCGCTGTTCCCACCCTGGACGAACACCGCGACGCGCGTCGTCCTGATCGGCGCCGTGCTCGCCGGTGCGGGAGCACTCGCGCTGCCGATGCTGCTCGCGCGTTCGCCGTACGCGACGAACCAGGCCCAGCCGCTGATCCAGCCGATCGCGTTCGATCATCGCCACCACGTTCGCGACGATGGCATCGCGTGCCTGTATTGCCACGACGGCGCCGAGCGCTCGCCGTACGCGGGAATCCCACCGACCGAGCGCTGCATGGGCTGTCACTCGCAGGTGTGGAACGACAGCGCGGCGATCGCGCCGCTCGTGGCGAGCTGGCGCACGGGCACGCCGATTCGGTGGCAGCGCGTGCACTCGCTGCCCGACTTCGTCTATTTCGATCACTCGATCCACGTCGCGCGCGGCCTCGATTGCTCGCAGTGTCACGGCCGGGTCGACGAGATGGCGGCCGTCTATCAAGCCGAGTCGCTGACCATGGACTGGTGCCTCGATTGCCACCGTCGACTGGCGCCGACTCGAACCACGTGCAGCGTATGTCATCGCTAAAGCTCAGCCGCCGCTCGCTGTTCAAGCTCGCTGGTGCGGCGAGCCTGACCGCGTGCTCGTCGCGGCCGGCGCGCGCGATCTTGCCGTACGTCAAGCAGCCGCCCGAGGTGATTCCCGGCGTTCCGCGGTACTACGCGACGGCTCTCGTTGAGGACGGCTTCGCGACCGGCGTGATCGTCGAGACCCACGAGGGCAGGCCGACCAAGCTCGAAGGCAACCCGGATCATCCCGCGAGCGCCGGCGGCACCCGCGCGATCGAGCAGGCCGCGATCTTGGGGCTCTACGATCCGGATCGGCTCGCCGAACCGACCGATCGCGGCGCGCCTACGACGTGGCACGCGATCGACCGCGCGCTCGATCCGAAATCGATGCACGTGGTGCTCGAGCCGACGACGTCGCCGCTCGTGATCGCGCTCGTCGGCCGGCTGCGCGCGGCCGGCGTCGCGGTGTCGTTCTACGCGCCGTTCGAGCGCCGCGAATCGATTGTGGGCAATTCAACTGTACACAATCGATTGCTCCAGACCCAGGTCGACCTCGCGACCGCCGATGTGATCATCTCGCTCGACGCCGAGCTCGCGAACGATCCGAGGCACGCACGCGCGCTCGCCGGCCATCGGCGCGTCGTCGATGGCTCGAGCGCGATGAGCCGGCTGTATGTCTACGAAACGGGGTACTCGACGACCGGCGTCGTCGCCGATCATCGCTGGGCGGTGCGCCCGTCGCAGCTCGCGGACGTCGCGCGGCAGCTGTTGCGTGGCGAAGGTCCGGTCGCGCGCGATCTGCGACGCGCCGGATCACGCGGCGTCGTGGTCGCCGGCGAGCGCCAGAGCGCCGAGGTCCACGCGCTGGTCGCGCAGATCAATGCGGCGAGCGCGTGCGTGAAATACATCGAGCCCGTCGTCTTCGAGGCAGGAACGGCGAGTCACGAGCTTCCACGCGGTACGGACGTACGTACAGTGGTGGTCGTCGGCGGCAATCCGGTCTACGCGTCGCCGGCGTTCGCCGACGCGCTCGCGAACGTCGATGCCGCGGTCTACGTCGGGCTCTATGCAAACGAGACGGCGGCATCGTGCCGGTTCGCGGCGCCGCTCGCGCACGATCTCGAGCGCTGGGACGCGGCGCGTGCCGCCGATGGCACACTCGGGCCGATCCAGCCGCTGATCGAGCCGATCTTCGAAGGCCGGTCGGTCGCGCAGGTGCTGCATGCGATCTTGCGCGATCGGCCGATCGATCCGCGCGACGAGCTCGCGGCGGCGTGGCCGGCATGGAGCGCGATGCCGTTCGACGACGCACTCGCACGCGGTGCCGTTGGCGATTCGGCGGCGCCCCGGGTCGATGTCGCGCCCCGAGCGGCCGAGGTGACGTCACCGGCCTCGACCGGTATCGAGCTCGCCGTGCGGCCGCATCCGTTCGTCCACGACGGCCGCTACGCGAACAACCCGTGGCTGCAGGAGCTCGCCGAGCCGATCTCCAAGCTGGCGTGGGATCACGCCGCGCAACTGTCGCCGGCAACCGCAGCGCTGTTCGGGATCGCGACCGGTGACATCATCGAGCTCGCGAGCGGCGAGCACGGGATCGACGTGCCCGCGATCGTCGTGCCTGGCCACGCCGACGCTGCGATCACGCTGCACGCCGGCTACGGCCGCGGCGGCGCCGAGACGATCGCGCGCGGCATCGGGGCCAACGCATTCGTGCTCGCCGGCGCGACCGCGGTCACCGTGGCGCGCACAGATCGTAGCGCCACGCTCGCGGTCACGATGGAATCGCCGAGCGAGCATGGCCGGCCGGTCGCGCTCGGCGGCACGCTCGCGCAGCTGACGTCCGGTGCGCTCGATCTGGCCGCCTACCGCGGCGAGCAGCCGACGCAGCTCGGCAAGCTGCCGCGCAGCGGGCCGCAGTGGGCGATGCAGATCGATCTGACCACGTGCACCGGATGCAGCGCGTGCGTGATGGCGTGCGCCGCGGAGAACAACACGCCGGCCATCGGCAAGCGCCACGTGATCGAGGGCCGCGACATGCACTGGATCCGCATCGATCGCTACGTCGACGAGTCCGGAACCACCGTCGTGGAACCGATGACGTGCCAGCACTGCGAAGATGCACCGTGCGAGTACGTCTGCCCGGTCGGCGCGACGACGCACAGCCCCGAGGGGCTCAACGAGATGGCCTACAACCGCTGCGTCGGCACGCGGTTCTGCTCGAACAACTGCCCGTACAAGGTTCGCCGCTTCAACTGGTTCGACTTCAAGACGCACGAGCCGCTGCGCGTGCTCGGCAAGAACCCGAACGTCACGGTGCGCGACCGCGGCGTGATGGAAAAGTGCACGTACTGCGTGCAGCGCCTGCGCCGCGCCGAGATCGATGCCGCGGTCGAGCATCGCCCGCTGGTCTCGCCGCAGACCGCGTGTCAGCAGGCGTGCCCTTCGGGCGCGATCGCGTTCGGCACGCTCGCCGAGCTCGCGGAGCTCCGCGCGCGCCCACACAGTTACGCCGAGCTGCACGACCAAGGGACGCGGCCGCGCACGCAGTATCTGGCTCGCATTCGCAATCCCAACCCGGAGATCGCGGAGTGAGCGACCCCGTCATCATCGGCAATCCGACCGACGCCGCGCTGTCAGATCAATTGCTATCGACGACGTGGGTCAAGCGCAACTGGAAGCTCGCGTTCGCGATCACGGGCATCGGCACCGTGATGTTGTTCTCGATGGTCACGTTGACCGTCATGCGCGGCATCGGGATGTGGGGCAACAACATCCCGACGGCGTGGGGCTTCGGCATCATCAACTTCGTGTGGTGGATCGGTATCGGCCACGCCGGCACGTTCATCTCCGCGATCCTGCTCGTGCTCGAGCAGCAACACGTCCGCACCTCGATCAACCGCTTCACCGAGGGCATGACGTTGTTCGCGGTCGTGCAAGCCGGCATGTTCCCGCTGCTCCACCTCGGCCGGCCTTGGTACGCGTACTGGCTGTTTCCGTATCCGAGCGTGATGGGTGTTTGGCCGCAGGTGCGCAGTGCGCTGCCATGGGACGCCGCGGCCGTGTCGACGTACCTGCTCGTCTCGATCATGTTCTGGTACCTCGGCTTGATTCCAGATCTCGCGGGTGTCCGCGACCGGGCACCGACGAAGTTGCGCCGCCGCATCTACGGCATCTTCGCGCTCGGGTGGTCGGGCTCGATGCAGCAATGGCGGCACTACAAGATCGCGTATCTCACGCTCGCCGGCTTGGCGACGCCACTCGTGGTCTCGGTGCACTCGATCGTCAGTCTCGATTTCGCCGAAGCGGGACTGCCGGGTTGGCACTCGACGATCTTTCCGCCGTTCTTCGTCGCCGGCGCGATCTTTTCAGGCTTCGCGTTGGTGGTCACCCTCATCGTGCCGGCGCGTAGAGTGTTCAACCTCTACAACGTGATCACGCCGCGTCACCTCGACATGATCGGCAAGCTGCTGCTCGTCACCAGCTCGATCCTGGCGTACTCGTACATTTGCGAGCTGTTCCTCGCGTGGTGGTCTGGGGATCGATTCGAGATGTTCGAGCAACTGCGCGAGCGGCCGTTCGGATTTTACGCGATCGGATTCTGGATCATGATCACGTGCAATTGCCTGATCACGCAACTGCTGTGGTCGCGCCGCGTGAGGCGGAGTGCGACCGCGCTGTTCGTGCTCGCGATCTTCATCAACATCGGAATGTGGCTCGAGCGATTCGAGATCATCGTCGTGTCACTCACGCGCGATTTCTTGCCGTCGTCGTGGCATCAGTACGCGCCGACGTATGTCGACCTCGGCATCCTGCTCGGCACGTTCTGCTTCTTCGGGCTGCTGTTCCTCGCGTTTCTGCGCCTGGTGCCGTTCGTCCCGGTCGCCGAGCTCAAAGAGCTCGAGCGCGAGGTCGCCGGATGACGCCCGTGCTCGCCGCCGAGTTCGCGACCGCCGACGAGCTATGCGCGGGCGTGCGCGCGCTCGCCGCCGCCGGCATCACCGAGCTCGACACGTGGACGCCGTATCAGGTCGAAGGCCTCCAGGAGCTGATCGGCGTGCCGCGATCGAAGCTGCGCTGGATCGTGCTCGCGGCCGGCCTCCTCGGAGGCGGGGCCGCATATCTGCTGCAGTGGTGGATCAATGTCGTCGATTACCCGCTCGACATCGGCGGCCGGCCGTATCACTCGGCGCTCGCCTTCGTGCCGATCACGTTCGAGATGACGATCCTCTGTGCCGGGTTCGCGGCGCTGATCGCGGCGATCATGCTCGGCGGCTTGCCGGCGCTGTGGCAACCGATGTTCGAGGTCGATGGCTTCGAGCGCGCGACGATCGATCGCTTCTGGCTCGCGATCGGTGCGGGCGATCGCGAGCTCGACCGCGTGCGCGACACTGCTGCCCTCGAGACCGCCGGCGCCGTCCGCGTGGTCTGGCTCGGAGATCGCGCGTGAAGGCGTTGCTGGTCTTGGCGGCGCTCGTCGCCTGCGACAACGGCGGCCCGTTGCCCGATTGGTCGCGCATGATCGATCAGCCGAAGGTCCTGCCGTTCGGCGAGACGCCGATGCGCACGCCGCCGCGCGGCACGATCGCGCGCGGCGAGCACGTACCGGCCATCGCCGCGACGCTGACGGCGATCCCGGTGCCGATCACGCGCGCGTTGCTCGAGCGCGGCCGCGATCGTTTCGCGATCGTCTGCGCAGCGTGTCACGGCACCCGCGGCGATGGCGACTCGCCGGTCGCGCACGCGATGCAGCGGCGGCGCCCGCCATCGTTCGCCGAGCGCGATCCGGTCGAGAAGACGGTCGGCGAGCTCTACATCATCATCCGCGATGGCAATGGCTTCATGCCCGGCTACGCGGCGATGCTCGACGATGCCGATCGTTGGGCCGTCGTCGCGTACGTGCGCACGCTCCAGCTCGCACAGGGCGCTCAGCTCGCGAGGTCGCGGTGAAGCTCGCCGCGGTCATCGGCATCGCCGGCGCGGTCGCCGTCGCGATCGGATTCTCGATCGCGCCGGTGCAGGCCGGATTCGCGTATCTCACCGCGTGGGCGTTCGCGATGTCGATCGCGCTCGGTGCGCTGATCTTCGTGATGATCGGCCACGCGATGGGCGCGCGGTGGACGGTCGCGTTTCAACGCCGCGCCGAAGCGATGGTCGGTGCGCTGCCGGTGCTCGCGATCCTGTTCGTGCCGATCGCGGTGTTCGCCCCATCGATCTATCCCTGGCTCGCGCACGCCGGCTCGACTCCGGCGCAGCTCCACCGCGCCGCCTGGCTGAACCTGCCGTTCTGGACCGTGCGCGCGGTGATCTGTCTCGTGTTCTGGGTCATCGCCGGCGAGCTGATGCGGCGCCGGCCGAGCCCGGCGATCGCGTGCGCGCTGTTCATGCCGCTCGGGCTCACGGTCACGTCCGCCGCGTTTGACTGGCTGATGTCGCTGGAGCCCGATTGGATCTCGACGGTATACGGCCTGATCTACTTCTCCGGCGGCTTCGTCGCCGCGCTCGCGCTCCTCGCGGCGACCTCGCGCGCGCGTCCCGGCGCGACCGGTGCGCTGTCGCGGCTCACCCATGGGTTTCTGATCTTCTGGGTCTACGTCGAGTTCGCGCAGGGCTTTATTATCTGGATCGCGAACAAGCCCGCCGAGGTGCCGTGGTACGTCACGCGCTCTGCGGGCGGGTGGGGCGACGTGCTGATCGCGATCGCGATCGGCGGCTTCGTGCTGCCGTTCTTCGCGCTGCTCGGCCGCGGGCCGTCGCGCTCGCCGCGGTTCGTCGCCGGCGTCGGCGTGTGGATCGTCGCGCTGCACTACCTCGACGTGTACTGGCTCGTCATGCCGGTGTTGCACGCCGAGCCCGCGCTGCACTGGCTCGATCTCGCCGCGCCGTGTGCCGTGCTCGGGCTCGCGAGCGTCGCCGCGATCGTCCGCGCGCCCGCGCCATTTGCCGCCGACGATCCCCGCGTGATCGCCGCGAACACCTACGCGGGGAACGACGTATGAGACAGGAACCCGAACAGGTGCCCGCCCGCGCGATCGGCGTGGTCGCGCTCGCGATCGTCGCGGTGATCGTCGCGAGCATCGCGGTCACCTGGGAGCTCGTCGCGCCGACGCCCGCGTACATGACGCTGCCGCCGACCACACTCGAGCACGGCACATTCGATCCGTACGGCGACCACCAACTCGGCAGCGCGGTGCTCGATCGCGATCGCGCGATCGAAGCGGCGATCGACGCGGTGGTCGCTGACCCATCGTTGATCGGCGGTCACAAGTGAGGGCGCTCGCGGTCGCGCTGGCGCTCGCGTGCTTGGCCGCGGTGCCGAACACGCCCGAGTGGGCGGACGACGCCGACGTCGTCGAGCACCTCGGGACGAAGCTGCCGCTCGACCTGCCGTTTCGCGATTCCACCGGCGAGCGAGTCACGCTGCGCAGCTACTTCGACGGCACGCATCCGGTCTACTTGATCCTCGCGTACTACGAATGCCCGCAGCTGTGCTCGCTCGTGCTCGACGCCGCGCGGTCGGCGATGCAGCAGCTCGATCGCTGGGGCTGGCACGACGGCGAGCAATTCCGAGCGTTGACGATCAGCTTCGACGCGACGGAGGGCACCGATCAAGCCGCACGCAAGAAGCGGATGATGGCGGCGAGCTGGCCATTCCTCGTCGGCGATGCCGCGAGCATCGAGGCACTCACGCAGCGACTCGGCTTCCATTTTCTGCGCGACGCCAAGACCGGCGCGATCGCGCATGCCGCGGTGACGTTCGCGATCGCGCCCGACGGCACGATCAGCCGCTATCTCTACGGCATCGACGTGCCGCCGCGCGATCTGCGGCTCGCGTTGCTCGAGGCATCGGACGGTAAGACCGGCTCGATCGGCGACAAGATCTTGCTGCGCTGCTTTCACTACGACGCCGCGACACACCGTTATGGCCTGTTCGTCGCGCGGTTCATGCAGATCGGCGGCGCATTGATCTTTCTGGTCGCGATCACCGTGATCGCGAGCTTCGCCCGGAGGCGGCGATGAACTGGCTGTTGAACCTGCCGCCGCAGGCATCGTCGGTCGCCAAGGGAATCGATTGGCTGCACTACTCGGTCATCCTCACGACGTTCGCCGGCGTCGCGCTCGTCGCGGTCATCGCCGCGTACTTCGTGATTCGCTATCGCCGCCGCGACGATGGACCGACGCCGCGGATCGTCGCGCCGGGCTGGCTCGAAGGCGGCGTGATCGTCGTCCTGCTCGTGCTGTTCGTCGGCTGGTGGGTCGTCGGGTTTCAGCAGTATCGCGAGCTCGAGACCGCACCGAGTAACGCGATTCCCGTCTACGTCACCGCCAAACAATGGATGTGGAAGTTCCAGTATGCCGATGGCCCGAGCTCGACAGACGTGCTCGTCGTGCCGGTGAATCAGCCGATCAAGCTGATCATGCAGTCGCGCGACGTGATCCACAGCTTCTTCGTGCCGGCGTTCCGGATCAAGCAGGATGTCGTGCCGGGCAGGGCGACGACCGCGTGGTTCGAGGCGATCGCGCCGGGCACGTACGATATCGAGTGCGCGCAATACTGCGGTACACGCCACTCGCTGATGCGCGGCCAGGTGGTCGTGCTGCCGGCAGCTCAGTTCGAGCTCTGGCGCGCGAACGCCGAGCCGGATCACTTCGGCGGCAAGGGCGACGGCAGCGGGCTCGCGGCATACGGCCGCGTCGTCGCCGCCGACCATGGCTGCTTGCGCTGCCACACGCTCGACGGCACGCCTTCGATCGGTCCGACCTGGCTCGCGTCGTTCGGGCGCACGCGGCGACTCGCCGATGGCACCGACGTGCTGATCGACGAGCAATACCTCACGGAATCGATGATGGAGCCGAACTCGCAGATCGCGGCCGGGTTCCAGCCGGTGATGCCGACGTATCGCAGTCAGCTCGAGCCCGCCGATGTCGCGGCGATCGTCGAGCTGATTCGTTCGCTGCGCGACGCCGCGCCATCGCACGACGAGCCACGGCCGACACACGACGTGATCCAGCGAGGCGCGCCGTGACCGACTATCTGCGTGCCGAATCGGGAATTCGTTCATGGCTCGGCACGACCGATCACAAGCGCATCGCGATCATGTATCTGTGCGCGGTCACGATCGCGATGATGCTCGGCGGCGCATTCGCGATGCTGCTGCGCACGAAGCTGTTGATCTCTGGGCCCGGCATCATGGAGCCGCTCACGTACAACCGGCTGTTCACGTGGCACGGACTGACGATGGTGTTCATGTTCATGATTCCGGCGATTCCCGCCGTGTTCGGAAACTTCATGTTGCCGATCATGGTGGGCGCCAAAGATCTCGCCTTCCCGCGGATCAACCTCGCGAGCTTCTACGTCTACTGCGCGGGCGCGGCGCTGATGCTTTGGGGCATGGTTCACGGCGGCGCCGATACCGGCTGGACGTTCTACGCGCCTTACGCGACGACGTCGCCGACCGACGTCGCGCCGATCGCGATCGGCGTGTTCATCCTCGGCGTGTCGTCGATCATGACCGGGCTCAACTTCATCGCGACGGTGCACATGTTGCGGGTCGAGAAGCTCGGCTGGATGCAGCTGCCGCTGTTCGTGTGGGCGATCTACGCGACCAGCATCATCCAGGTCATCGCGACGCCGGTGCTCGGCCTCTCGGTCACGCTCGTCGCGCTCGATCACGCGCTCGGCATGGGATTGTTCGATCCGGCGCTCGGCGGAGATCCGGTGTTGTTCCAACACCTGTTCTGGTTCTATTCGCACCCGGCGGTCTACATCATGATCTTGCCGGCGATGGGCGTGGTCACCGAGATCGCGCCGACGTTCGCGCGCAAGAACATCTTGTCGTATCGCGCGATCGCGTTTTCGTCGCTCGGTATCGCATTCGTCGGGTTCTTGACGTGGGGGCACCACATGTTCGTCGCCGGCATCTCTCAACTCGACGCCGCGCTGTTCGGCGTGATGTCGATGTTCGTCGCGATCTTCTCGGCGGTGAAAGTGTTCACGTGGATCGGCACGCTGTATCGCGGCTCGATCGCGCTGACGACGCCGATGCTCTACTTCTTCGCGTTCATCTATCTGTTCGCGTTCGGCGGCATGACCGGCATTGCGGTCGCCACGACGTCGCTGGACGTGCACTGGCACGACACGTACTTCGTCGTCGCGCACTTTCACTTCATCATGATCGGCGGCACGCTGACTGCCTTTCTCGGCGCGATCCACTACTGGTTTCCTAAGATGTTTGGCCGCGAGTATCCCGAGAAGTGCGGCGTGCTGTCGGCGATCGGCGTGTTCGTCGGGTTCAATCTGACGTTCGTGCCGCAGTTCCTGCTCGGCAATGCGGGCATGCCGAGGCGCTATTACAGCTATCCCGATCAGTTTCACGTGCTGAACGTCTGCTCGACGCTGGGCGCCTATCTGCTCGGTGCGGTGATGGTGTTCACGCTCGGCTATCTGATCGTCGCGGTGTTCACCGGGAAGCGCACGAGCGCGAACCCGTGGGGCTCCCGTGGGTTCGAGTGGCGCGTGCCGTCGCCGCCGCCGACCGAGAACTTCGACGAGCCGCTCGATCCCACGATCGGTTGTTACGACTATGACCGCGCATAGCCAATACGAATCGCTCGCGCGCCGCCAAGCGACGGCGCGGCTCGGGATGTGGCTGTTCCTCGGCAGCGAGTCGCTGCTGTTCGCCGGGTTGCTCGCGCTCTTCGCCGCGTATCGCGTGATGTATCCGACCGCGTTTCATGACGCCGCCGAGCACGCGAATGTCGCGCTCGGCACGATCAACACGTACATCCTGTTGACGTCGAGCCTCACCGTCGCGCTCGCGCTACGCGCGACGGAACACGGCCGCCGGCGCGCCACCGTCGCCTGGTTGCTCGTGTCGATCGCGTTCGGCGTCGCGTTCGACGTGCTCAAGCTCGTCGAGTATGCGCAGCACCTGCACGACGGCTTCGCGCCGGGCCACTACTACACGGCGACATCGTTGCCGCCGTCGAGCGTGCTGTACTTCACGCTGTATTACCTGCTCACCGGCTTGCACGCCTTGCACGTCACGGCCGGCGTGATCGTGCTCGGCTGGCTCGCGCTCCGCGCGCGGCGCGGCGACTTCACGCCGACGTCGCACATCGCACTCGAGTGCGGGACGCTGTACTGGCACCTCGTCGATCTCGTGTGGATCTTCTTGTGGCCCATTCTCTATCTATTGCGATGATGCGTTATCTGCTCACTTGGCTGGCACTGGTCGCGCTCGCGACCGTGAGCCTGTTCGTGTCCGGCTCGAGCATCGCGCTCTCGCTCGCGATCGCCGCGCTCAAGGCCGCGCTCGTCGCCGCGTTCTTCATGCACTTGTGGGGTAGTCGCCCGGTGCATCGCATCGTGCTGATCACGGCGGTCGCGTTCATCGTGCTGCTCGTGCTCGGGGTCGTCGCCGACGTCGGCACGCGGGATCTCGCAGGGCCGTACGTGCCTTAACGTTTCGGCTTGTCGTCGGTTTGCGGATGCATGTGGCTGATGAAGCGCGGCGAGAACGCGTAGCGCTCGGTCGGTTCCTCGTCGATCTCCTCGTCGACTTTGTCGCCCTCCGCCTTCGGAGGATCGGGATTCTCGCTGCTCTGATAGCCGTCGTAGTAATTGCGATGGCGATCGTACGCTGTGCGCTCGAACCCGCCGTACTCCATCATGTCGCTGCGCGGCCCGAACGCGCCGGCCTGGCCAGTCGGAGTGCCACCGCGCATGCCGCGATCTTCATCGGGACGCGGCGGGCCGAACTTCGGGCCGTCGTCGCGCGCCCGAGGTTTGGCTTTGTTGTGCCGCGGTTCGTAGTGATCGGGATCTCGGCGTCGCATGAGTTGCCTCCTGATAAATACAGGAGCAAATGCCATTCCGCCGCGGAATCAATGATTCCAGTAGAGATATGCGTGCGAGTGATCCGGAGACCCTACGGTGTAATCGCAGTGTGGCACGTGCGCCGGCGACCACTTCGTCCATGCCGCGGTCGACGTCGTGCCATTGCCGTTCTCGACGGAGATGTCGAAGCTCTCGGCGCCGGACGACGGATACTCGCTGCACGAGGTGATGTTGTAGGCCTCGAGCGAGACCGCCGCCCATTCCATCTTCGCCGCCTTGCGCGTGAGTGTCGTCGACGCGCCCGACGTCTTGTCCTTCGTCGTGATCGTCCACGTGCACGCGCCGCCGTTGGTGCAGCTCGAGCCCGCCGCGGTGCCTTCGATCACGTCGCCGACCGCGACCCGCTTGAGCGTGCTGTGCGGGCAGCTCTTGTTGCAGTCCCAGCTCGAGATCGCCCAGTATTCGCCGCCGCCGGCGGCCGACGGACCGTACTGCAGCACGGGCTGCACGATCGTCGATGCATCGCCGGGCTGGAAGCCGGGGAAAAAGAACACGGTCTGCTTCGCGTAGTGCGACGGGCTCGTCGGCACGCTCCACGTCGCCGTGACCTTCTTGTACCAATCGGCGGCCCACTTGTTGAGATCCTCGACCCAACCGTTGACCGCGGGCACCACGGCTTCGGGCTCGGCGACGGCGTTCGCGCCGATCTCGTCGAGCGATGCGTAGTGGCCGTGCGCGCAGGCGGGCAGCGCGACACGCGTGCCGTCGCTCTTGGTCACGCTGCCGTCGCCCTCGAGCACCGCATCGTCGCCGACGTCGACCACGCAGTCCTTGTGGTAGTAGCCCGACGGCGTGAGCACGAAGTCGGCGCGGGTTTCGGCGGCGGCGGGGATCGTCGTCGCGTCGGTGTCGGCGACCGGGGCGGATGGATCGACGGTGTCGGTGGTGCCGCCGGTCGTGCAGCCGGCCGCGACGGCGAGCCATGCGAAGCAGATTTTCTTCATCGTACCGGCGCGCCTCAGCAACCGGTGTGCCCGCGCAATCACGCGAATTCACGGTTCGCGCGCGCGAACTGCAACTCGACGTCTGCGCAACCGATGTGGCACTTGCAGGGTGCGGCCTACAAGCGCGCTATTTCCGGCGAGCTCGTTCGTCTTTCGATCATGCCGACTCCGATCTGCTTGCCGGGCAC
>DATBAS010000024.1:0-16535 GCA_036271395.1 Kofleriaceae bacterium | reverse complement strand
TGCATTGCCGGGCGCATGCCGATGCCATCGATGAAGAACAACACGCTCGGGCCGTCGCCGAGCTCGAACGCGCGCGCATCGCCGTCGTCGGTCTTGATCGCGATCTGCTTCATGCGCGCGACGCTAGCAGCTATTCACCATGACGAAGCGTTTCGAGCGCGCGGACGGCGAGCAGCTGCATCGCAGCGCGATTGGCATTGCCGGCGTCGTGGTCGCCGATCAGCACCGCCGCGATCGCATGCGCGGCATGCGTCAGTGCCATGTACGCGCAGTAATGCGCGTCGTCGAGATCGGTCGCCGGCGGAAACGCGTTCGCGGTATCCGGCGGCTCGGCCCACAGCCGCGTCGCCCGTGCGATCCGCAGGTGATCGATCAGGCGCGTTGCTTCGGCGAGCGCATCGGCCGCGATCGGCGCGGCACCACACTCGCGGCGCGCGAGCTCGACGCACGCGACGACGGCGTCGCGCAGATCGCCGCGCGGCGCGCGATACGCGAGCCGCCACCACCAGCGAAACCACGCTCGCGATGCGCCGGCACTCGCGCGATCGTCGGGCAGTTGCTTGGCGAGCGCGGCCAGCTCGTCGGCGGGCGGCTCGGTCGTCGCTTGCATCCACTGCACGACCGCGTGCTCGAACGCGTGGAGTTGCTCGACCGGATGCATCGTGGCGAGCTCGGCCAGCGTCTCGGCGGCGGTCGCGATGCCGCAGATCTGCGCGAACCGCGCGACCCGCGCGGCGAATATCGGCGCGGCATCGAGCGTGCCGGCGGCGAGCGCGGCGCGCAGATCGGCGAGCAGCGCCCCGCCGCGATCGAGCGCGAACGCGGCGAGCTCGTCGGCGCTCGCCGCACGTGCAAGATCGAGGTGGAGATCGGCGTTGACCGCGCCCATCAGATCGGCGAGCGCGGCCTCGCGATAATACGGCGGCACGAGCTCCCCGGTCGGCGCGTTGCGCGCGCGCCAGTCGTCGAGTGCCGCGCGGGTCGGCGCCGCGAGTGCCGGCAGTGTGATCGCGAGCCGCGTGCCGAGCGCGGGGCGCGGCCGCGTGTTGACCTCGAAGCGGTATCGCACCGGCGAGAGCACGACGAAGTGCACGCCGCCTTGGCCGTCGACCGTCGCGAGAAACAGCACGCCGCGATGGTAGCGTGCGGCCGTGTTGACCACCGAGCGGTTGATCCTGCGGACGTGGCGCGAGTCCGATATCGATCCGTTCACCGCGATCTCGTCGGATCCGATCGTGATGGAGTTCTTCCCGCGCTTGTTAGGGCGCGACGAGGTCGCCGCGATGGTCGTCAAGATCAACGGGATCATCGAGCGCGATGGTTTCGGGTTTTGGGCGCTCGAGCACGCGGGTGAGCTGATCGGGTTTTGCGGGATCAGCCGGGTCTGGTTCGACGCGCACTTCACGCCCGCGGTCGAGATCGGCTGGCGCCTGCGCCGCGACGCGTGGGGCCAAGGCTTCGCGACCGAGGCCGCGCGAGCGGCGATGGCATTCGGCTGGCAGCTCGGCCTCGATCAGATCATCGCGTTTCTCGTACCGAGCAATCAGCGGTCGGCCGCGGTGGCCGAGCGCATCGGCATGACGCGTGCTCTGGCCGGCGACTTCGATCATCCCGGCATCGCGCCTGGAACGATCTCTGTCGGAGGTCACGACAATCAGCGTCACTCACTGTACAGGGCAAAACGCCCCGGTCATTGACATCGATGCGGCAAAAACCTGACGCGGTTGAACAGGTTCTGTCGTCAGGAAGTCAACACCGTGATCTGAAACCGGATATCGCTAGTCCAGAGCGCGTTCCAACGATGGCGCCGGTTCTTGCTTCTGTCACCGAATTGACCTACTCCACTGCCGAGGTTTCCTGATGCCCCGTCCTCTCCAGGGTGCTCTGATCGGGTTTGGCTTCATCGCCGAGAAGGGCCACGTGCCCGCGTATCTAGCTGCGCCGGGCTCGTTCGAGATCGCCGCTGTTGCCGACATCTGTGCCGCGCGGCGCGAAAAAGCCCGTCAGATTCTGCCGAATGCGCGGATCTACGCCGACACCAAGACGCTGCTGACCGCAGAGGCGAAGAACCTCGACTTCATCGACATCGCCACGCCGCCTTGTGACCACGCTGCGATCGCACACGCGGCGTTCGAGCACGGTTTGCACGTGTTCTGTGAGAAGCCGATCGCGACCTCGGGAGCCGACGCGAAGTCGATGCTCGACCACGCGCAAAAAGTGAAGAAGGTTTTCTTCCCCTCGCACAACTACAAGCACGCGCCGGTGATCAAGGCGATCCGCAACGTGCTCGAGTCGGGCGAGCTCGGCGCGATCCACCTCGTCACCTTGGATACGTTCCGCACCACGCACGCCAAGGGCGTCGCCGAATGGCAGCCCGACTGGCGCCGGACGCGCAAGACCAGCGGCGGCGGCATCGCGATGGATCACGGTAGCCACACGTTCTATCTCGCGTTCGATTGGCTCGCCGCGCAGCCGACGAGCATTGCCGCGAAGATGTCGAACCTGTCGGCGTACGACACCGAGGACAACTTCAACTGCACCGTGACGTTCCCGACCGGCATCGCGGTCGCGCAGCTGACGTGGAACGCCGGCTTTCGCAAGGTCATCTATACGATCCACGGCGCGAACGGCGCGATCAAGGTCGAGGACGACGACATCGAGATCCACCGCAAAGCTGCGGGCGGCAAGGTGAACGTCGAGAAGCTTTCGGCGGCTTCGAACTGGATGGATGCGTCGCACGCCGAGTGGTTCAAGCATCTGCACGTCGACTTCGCGAATCAGATCGCGAGCGGCGAATGGGTCGGCCGCGAGGCGCACGACGCGGCGCTGTGCGTGCAGCTGATCGAGACCGCATACGCTTCGGCGCGCGCCGATGGCCGCGAGCTCGAGCTGGCGCCGTCGCGCACGGCGATCGCCGGCTGAAGCTGTGATCCGTTGAGAGACGTCTACTTCGCGTACTTCATGTTCGGGCTGTTGGTGCTCGTCACCGCCGGCTACGGCATCCGGGTCGCGATCCGCGGGCCGATGCGCAGCGACCGCGTCGAGGCGATCGGCGGCACCGCGCTCGTCGGTCAGGGCGCGATGCGCACGACGTATTGGGCGGTCGATCCGTTCGTGCGCGGGCTCGTATCGATCGGCATCACCGCGAACGGGGCGACCTGGCTCGCGCTCGGGTTCGGGCTCGGTGCCGGTGTCGCGATCGGGTTTCAGTGGTACGGCCTGGCGTGCATGCTCGCGACGGTGTCGACGCTGCTCGACATCCTCGACGGTCAGATCGCGCGCTTCACCAACACCGGCTCGAACGTCGGCGAGCTGCTCGATGCCGCCGTCGACCGCTACACCGAGTTCGCGTACCTGGCAGGGCTCGCGTTCGCGCTGCGCGACAGCGCCTGGGAGCTCGGCCTCGTGATGGGCGCATTGCTCGCGTGCTTCATGGTCTCGTACGCGAGCGCGAAAGCCGAGGCGATGCAGGTCAAGCCGCCGCGCGGCCTGATGCGCCGGCACGAGCGCGCGACGTACCTGATCGGCGCGGCCGGCTTCACCGGCTTGCTAGGTCCGCATTTCCACGATCCCGTACCTAGCAACGTGCTCATGATCGTCGCGCTCGCGATCGTGGCCGTCGTCGGTAACGCCGCTGCGGTGCTCAGACTGGTACGAATCGGCCGCGCTTTGCGGTAAGAGATCGGCCTTTCATGCCGCAGCCAGCGAACCAGAACCGGTCGCTCGTCACCGAAGTTCCAGGCCCGAAGAGCTTGGCGATGCGCGCGCGCGAAGACGCGCACATCGCGCCCGGCGCTCAGGGCTACGCGCTCGCCGCCGGCGTCGTCGTCGATCACGCCGAAGGCACGACGGTCACCGACGTCGACGGCAACACGTTCCTCGATTTCATCGGCGGCATCGCGGTCGGCGCGCTCGGTCACTCGCACCCGACGTGGGTCAAGGCGATCCAGAATCAGGCCGCGAAGGCCGCGGTCGGCTCGCTGACCAGCGAAGCCCGCGTCGAGCTGTTCGAGCGATTCGCGAAGCACGCGCCGGCGAACGGCGTGCATCGCCTGCAGCTGTACTCGGGCGGCGCCGAAGCCGTCGAGAGCGCGCTGCGTCTCGCGAAGAGCTACACCGGCAAGTACGAGTTCGTCAGCTGTTGGGGCGGCTTCCACGGCAAGACGATGGGTGCGCTGTCGCTCATGGGCTCGACGTTCAAGGACAAGCTCGGCCCGATGGTTCCCGGCAGCCACCAGATTCCGTACGCCGATTGCTACCGCTGCCCGATCGGCCTGAAATACCCGTCGTGCGGCATCGCGTGCGCCGAGGTCGGCCGCCAGTACGTGAAGGTCGCGACGGCGGGCGAGGTCGCCGGCATGATCGTCGAGCCGATGCAGGGCACGGCCGGCAACATCGTGCCGCCGAAAGAGTTCTTACCCGCGATGAAGTCGATCGCCGATGAGGTCGGCGCGCTGTTCATCGCCGACGAGATGATCACCGGGCTCGGTCGCACGGGCACGTGGTGGGGCATCGACCACACGGGCGTCACGCCGCACATCGTGACGATCGGCAAGGCGGTCGGCGGCGGCTTTCCGCTGTCGGCGCTCGCGACGACCGACGAGATCGGCCAGGCCAAGCCATGGTCGAATCGCTCGGGAAGCTCGTCGAGCTACGGCGGCAACCCGCTCGCTGCCGCAGCCGGCGCGGCGTCGTTGAAGGTCATCGAAGACGAGAACCTCGTCGAGAACTCCAAGCGCGTCGGCGCGCTGATGCTGCGCGAGCTCGAGACGTGGGTCGACAAGTATTCGTTCGTCGGCTGCGCGCGCGGCTCGGGCATGTTCATGGCGCTCGAGCTCGTCAGCGACAAGGTTGCGAAGACGCCGCTGACCGGCAAGGTCACCGATCGGATCTTCCACGAGTGCGTGCGGCGCGGCCTGCTGACGATGGCGTACTCGGCGCACTTCCGGATCCAGCCTCCGCTCACGACCGACGAAGCCACCGCGATGAACGGCCTCGCGATCTTGAAAGAGGTCTTCGACCTCGTCGAGCGCGAACGCTGGTGGCAGTAGATCGCTACATCCTCGGCGGTGCGCCGTAGCGACCGGCCGCGATGCACGCTTCGACCTCGGGCAAGATCTCGTGCCGCGCGAGCACGACGTAGCGCTCGCTGTCGCGCTTCACCGAGAACGCGTAGATCACGGCGACGGCAACGCCGACGAGCAGGATGATGTGCAGCACCGGCATCGCCGACGCCGAAATCGCGAGCGCCAAGCCGGCGACCACCGCGGCGCCGCCCATCTTGAGCTTGCCGAGGATGTTCTTCCACGCCATCGGGATGAGGCTGATCGCGCCGTCGTACGACGGCAACGTCGCCTTTTGCAGGAGCTCGACGTCGCGGATGCCGAGCTGGCCGGCGGTCTTCATCGCGGCGTGAATGCCGTCGAAGAACGAGCCGGGCTTGGTCTTCGTCATGACCTCGGCTTGCCATGGCTGCGTACGCAACGCCTGGATGATGCGGAACCGCACCGACGGATAGTCGCAGTTGATCGCCGCTACGAGCATCGCGGCGTAGCCGACCAGGCCGGCACCGCCGAGCGCGAGCAGGTAGCTGAGCACCACCTTCACGACCTCAGTGTAGCGCCGGATCTGGCGCGCGTGGTATCGGGAAGCCCATGGCCGTGATCGGGATCGTCGGGGGCAGCGGGCTCTACGAGCTCGAAGGGCTTACCGATACAGCGTGGAAGCGAATCGATTCGCCGTTCGGGCGACCGTCGGACGAGCTGTTGTTCGGCACGCTCGACGGCGTCCAGGTGGTGTTCCTGCCGCGCCACGGCCGCGGGCACAGGATCCCGCCGCACGAGATCAACTACCGCGCGAACATCGACGCGCTCAAACGCGCGGGCGCGACCTCGGTGCTGTCGCTGTCGGCGGTCGGCTCGCTGCGCGAGGATCGGCCGCCCGGCACGTTCGTGATCGTCGATCAGTTCATCGATCGCACGTTGCGCGGGCCGAAGTCGTTCTTCTCGACCGGGCTGGTCGCGCACGTCTCGATGGGCCATCCGACGTGCCGCCGGCTCGCGCGCCAGCTCGCCGAGACCGGGCAGGGCTTGCGCATCCCGACCGTCTACGGCGGCACGTACGTCGTGATGGAAGGCCCGCAATTCTCGACAATGGCCGAGAGCAGGCTGCATCGCAGCTGGCACGCCGACGTGATCGGCATGACCAACATGCCCGAGGCCAAGCTCGCCCGCGAAGCGGAGCTGTGTTACGCCACCGTCGCGATGGTGACGGACTTCGACGTCTGGCATCCCGATCACGACCACGTCGACGTCGCGCAAGTCGTCCGCGTGATGCAGGGCAACGGCGCGAACGCGAAGGCGCTGCTGAAGGCCGTGATCCCGACGTTCGGCGCGCAAGCCGTCGAGTGCGAGTTCGGCTGCGATCGCGCGCTCGAGCACGCGATCATGACCGCGCCGTCGGCGGCCGATCCGGAGCTCTGCAAACAGCTCGACGCGGTCGCAGGCCGCGTGTTGGGACGGACCACGTGAACTTCAAGTCGCTCGTTCGCACCGTGCCGGACTTTCCAAAGCCCGGCATTCGCTTTCGCGATATCACGCCGCTGCTCGCCAGCGAGATCGGGTTTCGCCACGTGATCGACCTGTTCGCCGAGCGCTATCGCGGCAAGGTCGACAAGGTGGTCGGCATCGAGGCGCGCGGCTTCATCTTCGGCGCCGCGCTCGCGTACCAGCTCAACGCCGGCTTCGTGCCGATCCGCAAGCCCGGCAAGCTGCCGGGCCAGTTCTATCGCCACGACTACGACCTCGAGTACGGCACGAACAGCCTGAACGTCCACGTCGACGGCATGCAGAAGGGCGAGCGCGCGCTCGTGATCGACGATCTGCTCGCGACCGGCGGCACGGCGCTCGCCGCGATGGCGCTGCTCGGCCGAATCGGGGCACAGGTCATCGAGTGCGCGTTCGTGATCGAGCTGTCCGATCTGCCCGGCCGCGCGCGACTCGAAGCGCAGGGCACGGCCGTGCACGCGCTGTGTAGCTTTTCAGAATCCGAATGAACGTCGAAGGCAAGTGGCGGCGCACGATCGAGGTCGAACGCGATCACGTGATCGTGCTCGACCAGGCCAAGCTGCCGCATTCGATCGAGTGGCTGCCGCTGCGCACGCTCGCCGACGCCGCAACCGCGATCGCAGCCATGCACATCCGCGGCGCGCCGCTGATCGGCGTGACCGCCGCATATGGCGTCGCGCTCGCGCTGCGCGACAAGATCTCGTTCGACGAGGCATGCCGCGTGCTCGCCGCGACGCGGCCGACCGCGATCAACCTGCGCTGGGCGTTGGGCCAAATGGACGGGATTCGCGACGCCGACGCGGCGTTCGCACGCGCGGCCGAGCTCGCCGACGCCGACGTCGCCACGTGCGAGGCGATCGGCATGCACGGCGCGCCGCTGTTGAACCGGGCTTCCGTGAACGTGCTCACCCACTGCAACGCCGGCTGGCTCGCGACCGTCGATTGGGGCACCGCGCTCGCGCCGGTCTACAAAGCGCACGAAGCCGGCGTCGCCGTCCACGTCTGGGTCGAGGAGACACGGCCGCGCAACCAGGGCTTGTTGACCGCGTGGGAGCTCGCGCAGCACGGCGTGCCGTTTACACTCATCGCCGACAATGCGGGTGGCCACTTGATGCAAGCAGGCAAGATCGATCTGTGCATCGTCGGCACCGATCGCACGACGCGAAACGGCGACGTGTGCAACAAGATCGGCACCTACTTGAAGGCGCTCGCGGCCGACGACAACGCCGTGCCGTTCTACGCCGCCGTGCCGTCGAGCTCGATCGACTGGACCGTCGGCGAGCCGAATGAAATTCCGATCGAGGAGCGCAGCGGCGACGAAGTGCGCATCATCCGCGGCAAAGGCGGCACGATCGAGATCGCTCCGCCCGAGACGCGCGTCGCGAACCCGGCGTTCGACGTCACGCCGCGGCGGCTCGTCAGCGGCCTCATCACCGAGCGCGGCATCGCGACGCCGGCGACGTTGCGGGAGCTGTTCGCCGACGTGAGCGAGCGCGTAGCGAGCGAAAAACCAAAATGACGCAGCGGCTGCGCGACGAGCTGGTCGTGACCGCACGGCGCATGAGCGAGCTCGGCCTGACGCCTGGCATGTCCGGCAACATCTCGGTTCGTAGCCCGATCGGCATGCTGGTCACGCCGTCGGGCATGCCGTACGGCGCGATGGTCGCCGACGACTGCGTCGACATGAAGATGGACGGCAACTCGCGGCCCGGCCAGAAGACTCCGACCTCGGAGTGGCAGCTGCATCGCGATATCTTGGGCTCGCGAACCGATGTCCAGGCGATCGTGCACACGCACTCGCTGTTCTGCACGACGCTGTCGATGCTTCGCCGCGACATTCCGGCCGTGCACTACATGGTCGTGCTCGCCGGCTCCGATGCGATTCCGTGCGCCGAGTACGCGACGTTCGGCAGCGCGAAGCTGGCGCTGAATGCGGTCAGCGCGCTCGCCGGCGGCAACGCGTGCCTGCTCGCGAACCACGGCATGGTCGCGCTCGGGTCGTCGCTGCCCCAGGCGCTGCGCCTCGCGGCCGAGGTCGAGACGCTCGCGAGTCAGTACTGGCACGCAGCGCAGCTCGGTACGCCGCACGTCCTCGATCGCCAAGAATTGGCCTCTGTACGCGAGCGGTTCGCGCAATACGGCCAAGGCAAGTCCAAGACCAAACGCTCTTGGTAATGGTTCGGTCGTGCCGACCCTATCCACTTGACAATATTGGGTAGGAATGAAAAACCAGCAGACCGATGGCACGCGTCAACGATCCTGTATCCGCGGGAGTGATCCTCAAGTCTCTTCCGCGTGCATTCGACGATCTGCCGATCTGGGCGCAGCTCAACATCACGTACAAGTGCAACCTCGATTGCGCGTACTGCAGCGAGTACGACAACTCGAAGGACCACGTCCCGTACGCTGATCTGACGTCGCGCATCGACAAGATCAAGTCGCTGGGCGCGCTGCACACCGATCTGATCGGCGGCGAGCCGCTGCTCCACCCCGATCTGATCCCGCTGATGAAGTACGTCACCAGTCACGGCATGACGACCGGCATGACCACAAACGGCTTCTTGCTCACCGAAGACAAGCTGCTCGAGCTGATGGATGCCGGCATGGGCCGCATCCAGATGTCGGTCGACGCGCTCAAGCCCAAAGACGGCGTCCCGAAGTCGCTCAAGACGCTGCGCAAGAAGATCGAGATGGTGTCGCGCCATCCGATCTGGTTCCGCGTCAACACCGTGATCTGCGACGAGACGATCGACGAGGTCGAAGAGGTCGCGAAGGCGTGCTGGGACCTCGGCGTCGCGATCAACTTCTCGGTCGTCCACGACCACGGCCGGCTCGTGAAGATGGCGAACACGCCGCGCTTCCTCGAGCGCGTCGAGTGGCTCAAGAACCAGAAGCAGAACGGCAAGCCGATCTCGACGCCGTTCTATCTGATCGACTACTACGAGCGCGCGCTGTCGGGTAAGCCGATGGAGTGGACCTGCCAGGCCGGCAACAAGTGCTTTTACGTGTCGGCCGAGGGCAACTTCCAGTTCTGCTACCACGTGCCGTCGCGCCGCAAGCTAGCCGACGTGACGCGCGAAGAGATCGCGGGCTATCGCGGCAAGAAGGGCTGCGAAGAGAACTGCGGCGTGGACTGCGTGATTCACACGTCGCTGCCGTTCTCGAACCGCGCCGATGTCGCCTTACTCGAAGTGAAGCGCCGCGTCGGCCAGCTGCTGCCGGTCCTGCGCGGCTAGCGTCACTTCACGGGAACGCCGAACACGAGCGCGGGCGCTTTGTCGCCGGCCTTGTTCCAGGCGAGCAGCACGCCATCGCCGTAGTGCATGATCATGCCGACCTTGAGCGTCGCGGCGTCGGTCGCGTCGACATCGATCGGTCCCGACGCGACGTTGACCATCTGCGATTGATACTGCGCGCACGTGTACTCGTAGACGAGCGTGCCGTCGTCGCGAATCGCCGTGATGTGATTGGTGCGCACCGGTTTCATGCAGTCGGTCTGTTTCTCCATGACGGCGGCGAACTCGACGTGAACGCGGTCGCCGGACTTGGTCAGCCTGGTGATCCTGCCACCGCCGTCTTCCGCCTCGTCATCGATCCGCAGCCAGGTCGGCGCCGCGTCAAGGTGAAACTCGAACGTCTTGCCGCGCTCGTCGGACACGATGCCAGACAACTTCATGGCCATCATCGCCGCCGTGCGCTCGCCGCGCAGCGAGACGTGGCCGATGCCGGCAAACAGCGCGGGTGCGACCGCGAGCTTCGCGTTGCTGATCCATGCGCACGACAGCATCGACAGTGCCGCGAGGTAACCCGCCGGCGTGTGCGTCACCGCCGCGATCGCGTTGCCGTAGTTCGGCGCGAAGCGGCCGTCGTCCTGCTTTTTCAGCCCGAGGTCACCGAAGCTCGCGACCGGCGTCGCCTTCACGACCGCATCGAATTCGGCGCGCGCCGTGATCGCACAGCCGGCGACGCCACTGCGCGAATTTTCGATCACGGCGTCGTCGAGGCGATCTTGCAGCTCGAGCGCCGCTTGCAGCGCCGTCGCTTGGGCGCGCCACGCTTTGCGCGCGTTCGCGGCGACCTCGAACAGCTTCGCGATCGACGCGTCATGCTGCTCTGCATCGGCGAGCTCCTTGCGCGCTTCAGGGAGCCGCTTGTCGACGAGGTCGGCCGCGACCAAGCGCAGCCGCATGCGATCGCCGCCGGTCGAGTCTTTCGAGCTCCGCAGCTCGACCGCAAGCTTGTCGAGATCGATCGCGTCGACGTCGGGCCAGCACATCGCCCAGCGCGGAGCATCGATGCCGCCGGCCGGATCCTGCTCGAGACAGCTCGACACGTAGCCGGCGATTCCGGCCTGTGTCAGCCTCGAACCGAGTGCGTCGGCGGCGTAGTCGGATTTGTAACGCGGGTCTTTGTCGGTCGCGATCATCGGCGGATCGAGCGCGGCGAACTGCGCGACCGGTCCGAGTCGGCTGAACGTCGCGCGAGCGTCGAGCTTCATCACCATACCGGCGAAATAGCGCATGCTCGCGTTCTCGCGAATCCACTCTCCGGCATCGGCCCAGTCGGCGTCGGTCATGTGCATCCGCTTGCTCCACCGCGCACGCGCGGCTTCGAGCTGAGCGTGGTAGCGCGCTTGATCATCCCTCATCATCGTCGAGCACGACGCGCCGACGATCGCGTCGAGCCCTCGCTCGTCGGCGAGGTCGTCGACGTCGGTGTTGTACTTGAACCGGCCGTTTGGCTCGGTGACGTTGAACTGCTCGTCGACGCCTTGGCCGCACCAGGGCGCCGGTGCCGCGAATGCGCGGCCGGCAGATGCGGCGACGAGTGTAGTTGCGAGAGCAAACGCGAGCTTCATGGTGAATCGAGCCTCCATGAGCCGCGTATCGGCGCGTCGCGTCGGCGGTTGCGCGATTACTTCGCGAGCTTCACGCCGAACGCGATGGCGGGCACGTGATCGCTCTCGTGGTTGAAGCCCACGAGCACGCCGTTCGTGTACGCGATGTACATGCCCGGTGCGAGCCCGGCGGCGTCGGCGGCGTCGAGATCGGTCGGCTTCGCGCCTCGCGTGAAGCTCGCGGTCTTCGTCGATGCGCACTTCATCTCGTATTGCGGCGAGCCGTCGCCTTTCCAGCCGAGCTGGTGGTTGGTCTCTTGCCAGTCGTCGCAGTAATCCTCGGTCGCCGCCTTCTGTACGAACTCGACATGGACGACGTCGCCCTTCGGCGTGATCTTCGCGATCTCGCCGCGCACGTTCGCGTATTCCTTCTTCGGGTTGAGGCTGCGGAAGTGGTACCAGATCGACATGAACTGGATGTGGCCGTTCAACGGCTGCAGCCCGACAGCTTCGGCGGCGGTCAGCGCTGCGGTGTGCACGCCGCGCAAGCCGGGCGCTCGATCGAGCACGCCGTGCAGGCCGCGCGTCAGCATCGTGAACTGTTCGGTGACCGCGCCGCAACGCACCATCGCGAGCGCCGCGAAGTAGCCCTGCGGCGTCGAGATCGCGCGGTTCATCAGGCGCCGCGGATAGGGCACGAAGTCCTTCTGGCCCGGCTTGGGTTGCCACTGCAGATCTTTGAAGTCGGCCGCCGGAATCTTCGCCACCACGTCATCGAACGCTTTGCGCGTCGGGCCGGCGCAGTCGAGCGACGCCTTGCGCGTGCCCTTTGCCCACTCGTCGTCGAGCGAGCCGAGCAACTGCACGAGCTCGCTGCTCGGCGGGTGTGCGAGCCAGTCCTTGCGCGCGCCGATCGCGATGTCGGGCAGCTTCTCGAGCACCGGATCAGCTTTCGCGAGCTTCGCGCGGCGGTCCGGAATCGTCGTGCTGACGAGCTGCCCCGCTGCGCGGCGCACGAACATGCGTTGCACCGCGCCGTACGATTTGTCGCGGCGGAGCTCGTCGGCGAGCTTGTCGAGATCGAGCTGGTCGACCTCGGGCAGGCACAACGCCCAGGTCGTGGGCACCGAGCCCATTCGCTCGTAGCAGTCCATCAGGTAGCCGAGCCGGCCCGCTTGCGTGAGCCTGTCGCCGTATTCGTCAGCCAAGAAGTCGAAGTGATCTTCGTTGGTCTCGTTGCCGCCGCCGGCTTTCGGGTTGAGCAGCGCGGTGAACGACAAGAACTGCGCGAACGGACCGCGGTCGCCGATCGCGAGCTTCGGCGGCGTCGCGGGAAAATCGCCGTTGAAGTTGCCGCTCGAGTTGGTCAAGAACTCGGGCACGTCGGCCCAGTCCGCTTCGGTCATATGCAGCCGCTTGGAAAACCGCGCGCGCGCGGCTTCGAGCTGCGCGTGGTACTTCGCGTCGACGGGCGGCGAGCACTCCGCCTCGGCGATGTTCTTCAGCGCGTCGTCGGCGACGAGATCGTCGGCGTCGCTGTTGTAGCGAAACTGGCCGGGGTTGCGCTCGACGCCGCCGACGTTCGAGATCGTGCTGTCGGACAACAGCTTGCCGCACCACGGCGGTGGCGCAGCCGACGCGGTGCCGATCGCGCCAAGACAAATGACCAACGTAACTGCGTGCCTCATGTGACCTCCAGGCGCGTTATCGGCGCTTCCCCCGCGCGGTTGCTACCGCCGCTCCAGGAACCCTCGTCCTGCAAAGATCGCAGGCATGGCCTTCGCGATCCGCGCGGCCCGTGTCGCCGGCTGTTTCGCGCCGGCGAAGTGAAACAGATATCCCCGTCGCCGACCCGGCGTGAGCGCCTCGAACGCGCGCTTGAACCGCGGATCCTTGCGCACCGCTCTCGATAGGCCATCTCCATGCTGCAGCTCCGTGGTTGCGGGAAGCGGACGCGGTCGATCGTGTTCTACAGCTGGACGGGGGTGGTCGGCTCGCCGGCGTGCGCGCGGAACACCCAGAACCGATTCATCGGGTAGTTCCAGATCAGATAGACCAGCACCGACACGACGATCTTAGCGCTCCAAAAGCGAAACCCGAGGAACCGCGTGAACGCCCAGAACCCGAGCGTCTGCAGGCCGGTCGAGCCGCCCTGCACCGGCAATACGCGCACGAATTGCCAGCCGAGGTGACCCTCGGCGGCGTCGAACGCCCAGTATCGGTTGATCGTGAAGTTGGTGAGAAAGCCGACGACCGTGCCGAGGAACGCCGAGAGTACGTCGTTGGCGTGGACGACCTCGATCAGCACGGTGAGCGTGGCGAAATCGACGGCGGTCGAGAAGATCGACGTGACGACGCTGCGCGTGAACGACTTCACGCGGCGCGGCCCCGCGCGACGGCGGTCGGCATGCGGCCCTTGCGCCGGTGCACGCCGAGCAGCGCCGGCACGATCACGAGCGCGCTCGTCACGCAGGTCACCTCGCCGAGCAGCGATGCGGCGCCGAAGCCGCGGATCGCGAGGTTGTCGCTGACCAACAGCGAGCCGTAGCCGATCATCGTGGTCAGCGAGCACACGAACACCGCGCTGCCGCTGGTGCGCAGGGTCGTCGCGACATCGGGGACATCCTCGGCGACGTAGCGGTGCGCGACGTTGATCGCGTAGTCGATGCCGATGCCGAGCGTGATCGGCAGCGCGATGAAATCGAGGAAGTTCACCTTGAGGTCGAGCAGCGCACACAGCGCGACCATGAACAGCGCGCCGCCGGTCGTCGCGGCGAGCACGGCGAACGCGCGGCGATTGAGCCCGACCAGCCCGAGCACCATCACGACGAGCCCGATGCCGGCGACCAAGGTCACGGTCGGCCCGTCGTGCTCGATGGCCGAGATGATATCCGCGAAGATCACGCTCGCGCCCGACGTGGTCACGGTCTCGCCGTCGGCGAGGTCGAGCCGGCGCACGGCGTTCGAGAACTCGATCAGATCGTGGCCGTTCCATTCGTCGATGCGGTTCGCCGAATGGATCGACAGCATCAGGCCGATGCGGCCGTCGGCCTCGGTGACTTCGGGCTTGTCGCGGATCTGCTTGGGCAGCGACTCGCGCGTGATCGCGTGGAGCCGGTCGGGCGGCCGTAGATCCGCGAGCTCGGCGCGATCGGCATCGCCAAGCGCGTCCAGGTTCTTGTCGAGCATCGCGCGGATCTCGTCGAGCAGCTCGAGCTTCGCTTCTTGGTCCGGCGGAATCGCGTCGAGGATCGACGAGATCGATCCGATCAGTTGCTGCTGCGCCGGCTTGCCGGCGTCTTTGGCACGCAGCGCGGCGACGATCTGCGGCACTTGCTCCGCCCGGTCCGCTGCGATGAACGTGCGGCCGGCGTAGCCGCGACCGAAGTTATCGTCGGAGACTTTCATCCAGTGCCGCGACTGGACCGCCTCGGGGCCTTCGGAGCGCAGCTGCTTCATGTCGTACTCGAACGGATCGTCGGCGACGTAGCCCGCGACGACGACGCCTGCGCCGACGGCGAGCAACGCCGCGCACGCGAGCACGACGCGCGGACGCTCGAAGCCGAGCAGCTTGACGAGGATGTGGCCGAGCCACGGATCGCGCGGCCGCACGCGCACGCGCCGGCCGAACACCAACACCAGCGCGGGGAGCAGCGCGTAGCTCGCGATCCAGCACAACAACATGCCGATCGCACCGATGATGGCGAAGTCGGCGAAGCCCTTGAAGCTCGTCGCGGCGAGCGAGCCATATGCGATCGAAGCGCCGAGCGACGCGACCGCGGTCGGCCGGATCGTGCCCGCGATGGCGTGCGCGAGCGCGGCTTCGACGGGATGCTCGCGACGCTCCTCGAGGAATCGCGCGATCAGCAGGATGCCGTAGTTGACGCCGTTGCCGGCGATGATCGCGCCCAAGAACGCGGTCGCGGCGTTGAGATGACCGACGGTGAGCGCGGCCACGCCGAATGCCGCCGCGGTCGCGATCACGATCGTGACGACGAGCAGCACGAGCAACCGCGCGCTGCGGAAGTACAGCGCGAGCACGAGTGCGACGAGCAGCGCGGTGATCAAGCTCGACAGCACGATGCCGTTGAAGATCGCGGCGTGCTCGGAGACCGCGGTGATGATGCTGCCGGTGAAGCCGATCACCACGCCGGAATGCGCGGCCGTGACCGTGCGGCGAACCGCATCGAGCCGCGCGATCAGCTCGTGGCCGCGATCGATGTCGGTCGTGCGGAACGCGATGCGCACCTCGATCATCGCGGTCTTGCCATCGGCGCTGACGTGGCTCGACTTGTCGAGCTTGGCCTCGGCGTCCTTGCGTTGCTTGCGCAGGTCGTCGAGGTCTTTTTGCGCCGTCTTCGCGTCGCTGTTGCTGTCGTCGCTGTCGAGGTCGACGTAGAGCGGGTTCGCGGCGAGCTTGGCGGCGGCGATTCGCTTGACGAGCGCGTCGCGCGATCGCTGCAGGTCGGCGAGTGGGATGAACAGGTACTTGTTGTCGCGCAAGAACTCGCGCGTCTCGACGTCGTCGTCCTCGACGTCGCCGACGAGATCTTTCGGAAATTGCCGGAACGCGCGCGCGAGCTCGCGCACCGAGGCCGCGCGATCATCGGGCGTGCTCGCCTGCACGACGACGAGCATCGTGTCGGTTGCTTTGATCCGGCCCTCGAGCCGGCGCAGATCGGTGACCGCCGGCGCGTCTTGCGGCAGCAGGTACGAGAAGTCCGCGAACAGCGGCAGGTGAAACGCGATCAGGTAGCCGGCGAGCGCGAGCACGGCGAGGTGCGCGACGATCACGGCGACGACGTGGCGCTCGAGCCACGCGACGTAGCGGGTGGCCTGGTGCTCGGGCGACTTCACGGCGCGGCGACCTTATCGGGTTCGAGTGGCACCGTCGCGTCTTTTCCCAGCACGAGTCGCCACTCGAGCACGAGCCCGACCACGAGCAGCGGCAAGATCTGCAAGCCGTGATAGAGCAGGGCGAGCGCGGCCGCCGGCTCGTCGGGAATGCCGAGCAAGCGCGTCGCGAGCAGCACGCCGACCTCGAGCGCACCGACGCCGGCCGGCGTCGACGGCGCCGTGATCGCCAGGTTCAACGTGAACAGGATCAACAGGCCCTGCGGCACCGTGAGCGA
>DATBAS010000023.1:0-1898 GCA_036271395.1 Kofleriaceae bacterium | reverse complement strand
CGGCCGGTCGAGCAAAGCCGACATCCAGATCGATCAGGAAGCGGTCTCGCGCAACCACTGCAAGATCATCAACACCGGCAACGCGATCATGCTGCGCGACATGGGCTCGACGAACGGCACCTATGTCAACGACGAGATGATCGACGAGTACGTGCTGCGCGACGGCGACTTCATCAAGGTCGGCCGCTGCATCTTCAAGTTTCTCTCGGGCAACAACATCGAGAACGCGTATCACGAAGAGATTTATCGGCTCACCACGGTCGACGGGCTCACCCAGATCTTCAACCGCCGCTACTTCGTCGAGACGCTCGAGCGCGAGATCGGCCGCGCGCTGCGCTATCGCCGCGATCTGTCGCTGATCATGTTCGACATCGATCGGTTCAAAGGCGTCAACGACACGTTCGGCCACCTCGCCGGCGATCACGTGCTGAAACATCTCGCGAGCGTGATCAAGACGCGGATCCGGCGCGAGGACGTGCTCGCGCGCTATGGTGGCGAAGAGTTCGCGATCGTGCTGCCCGAGATCGATCACTACAACGCGATGGCGTTCGCCGAGAAGATCCGCAAGCTCGTCGAGATCGCCGAGTTCAAGTTCGAGGACGCGCTGATTCCGGTGACGGTGTCGATCGGCGTGGCGAGCCTGCGCGGCGAGATCGAAGACGCGCTCGAGTTCATCAAACAAGCCGACACCCAGCTGTTTGCCGCCAAAGAAGGCGGCCGGAACGCGGTCAAAGGCTGAGCTGAGGCGTGTCGGTGTCGGTGCCGGTGGATGACGATAGCGTTCGCGAGCTGCGCGAGAAGAAGCGCGTGCTCGCCGCGTTGGTCGTCCACGACCTGCGCAGCCCCCTCGCCGCGGCGATCGGTTACATCGGCTTGTTGCGCGAAGAGCTCGGCGAGCAATCGGGGGCGGTGAAGAGCTACCTCGACGATACCGAGCTGCTGATCGGCAAGGCGCTCGGCCTGGTCGCGACGATCTTGGACGTCGACGAGCTCGAGGACGGCATGCTGCGCGCGCAGATCGCGCCGGTCCGCTTGGTCGAGCTCGTCGAACGCGCGCGCCAGGGCAATCGCGCGCACTTCGAGGTGCGCCAGCTGCGCTGCGACATCGACGTCGATCCCGAGATGATGGTGCCGCTGGATCGCGAGCTGTTCGCGCGCGTGATCGAGAACATGCTCGACAACGCCACGCGTTACGCGCCGCGCGGCGGCCGCTGCGCGATCAGCGCGAAGCGCGATGCCGACGGCTACGAGATCGCGATCGGCAACGACGGGCCCGCCGTGCCGGCGGCCGATCGCGAGCAGATCTTCGGGCGGTTTTTTCAAGTCGAGCGCCGCCGCGCATCGGCGCGCGCGAACCGCGGGCTCGGGCTGTACTTCTGCAAGCTCGCGGTCGAAGCGCACGGTGGATCGATTCACGTCGAAGAACGCGGCGATCTCGGCACCGTGTTCGTTACCCGATTGCCGGCGGCGTAGCTCGTGTCGTGGGCGCCGCTCGTCTTGTCGCTGCAGATCGCGACGATCGCGATGATCATCTCGGTGATCGTCGGCACCGCGCTCGCGGTGGTGCTGGCGTGGAAGCGGTTGCCGATTCCGGATCTATTCTCGGCGCTGGTGTCGACGCCGCTCGTGCTGCCGCCGACCGTGCTCGGCTACTACTTGCTGGTCTCGCTCGGCCCGAACAGCTTCATCGGCCGCGCGTGGCATGCGGTGTTCGGCAGCGACATCGCGTTCACGTTCACGGCGGCGGTGATCGCCGCGACGGTCGGCTCGTTGCCGCTCGTCGTCGGCGCCGTGCGGGTCGGGCTCGACGCGATCGAGCCAAATCTGCTGGCCGCCGCGCGCACGTTGGGCGCGTCGCCGCTGCGCGTGCTCGCGACCGTGACGCTGCCGCTGGCGGC
>DATBAS010000022.1:0-60851 GCA_036271395.1 Kofleriaceae bacterium | reverse complement strand
ACGGCGCGAACCCGCTGCAGTTCGATCAGATCGACAGCGCACCGGAAGAGCGCCGTAAGGGCGTGACGATCAACCTCGCTCACGTCGAGTACGAGTCGGCGGAGCGTCGCTACGTCCACGTCGATTGTCCGGGCCACGCCGACTACGTCAAGAACATGATCGCGGGTGCGTCTCAGATGGATGGCGCGATCCTGCTCGTCGACGGCACGCAAGGTAGCCAGGCGCAGACGCGCGAGCACGTGTTGCTCGCGCGCCAGGTCGGCGTGAAGCACCTCGTCGTGTTCGTCAACAAGCTCGACGTGGCCGATCCGGAGCTGGTCGACCTGGTCGTGCTCGACGTCGCCGAGTTGCTCGCGCAACACGGCTACGCCGGCGCGCCGATCGTTCGCGGCTCGGCGTTGCGTGCGCTCGAAGGTGATCCGAAATGGATCGCCACGATCGACGAGTTGCTCGCGACGATGGATCGCGCGATTCCCACGCCCGTGCGCGACGTGACCTCGCCGTTCTTGATGACGGTCGAGGGCGTCCACACGATCGAGGGCATCGGCACCGTCGTCACCGGTCGCGTCGGTCGCGGCGTCGTCAACGTCGGTGATACCGCCGAGCTGATCGACAGCGGCCGGCCGATCGTGATCACCGGGATCGAGTCGTTCCACCGCGAGCAGACGAGCGCGCGTGCAGGCGAGAACGTCGGCCTGCGCTTGCGCAACGTGCCGCGCGGCGAGATCGCGCGCGGTCAGGTGCTCGCCGCTCCCGGCTCGATCACGTCGCATCGCACGGCGAAGGCCGAGCTCTATCTCCTCACCGCGCGTGAGGGTGGTCGGGCCAAGCCGATCCGTGCGGGCTACCGGCCGCAGCTGTTCGTCGGCGCGACCGACGTGACCGCGACGCTCGGCGTGATCGATCCCATCGAGCCCGGCGGGCGGGCTGAAGTCGAGCTCGCGCTCGATCGCGCGATCGCGCTGGAGGCCGGAGTGCGCTTTGCCGTCCGTGAAGGCGGTCGCACGGTCGGTGCGGGCGTGGTCACGGCGGTCACGAGCTGACCAGGGCCCGGTTGCGACGAGCAGCCGGGCCCGTTGTTTATTGGGGCGTTTTTGTGATCAGCGAGTCGACGGCGTGGACCGGCGGCGCCGCGCCGTTGATCAGGTGCTTGATCGCGCCGAGCACGAGCCGCTGGCTCTCGAGCATGCTCTTGCCGGCGAAGCCCGTCGAAACCACGGCGATGTTGTAGTGGCCGCCGCCACCTGAAACCTCGACGGTGGCATCGGCCAGCACCGCCTTGATCGAAGTCGAGATCGCCTCGCGTACGTCGCCTTTGAAGTCGGTCGGATGGTCGCTCACGCGCACCTGGTAGCACAGCTGTTATCCATTCCATACCCCAGCGGTACGCCGGTTCCTGCTAGGGTCGAGGAGTGAAGACCCTGGCGGCCGAGCTTTGGGGACCGCTTCCACGTGTAGAAAACCACTGCACGCTGGCGCGCTCTTCGGTTCGAGTCGGCCGGGAGCTGCGCGACCTGTTCATCGGCGCGTACGGCATGTTCGCCGCGCGTTGCCGCGCGATCGACGAGCCCGGGCTCGCGGTGATCGGCGTCGACGATTCGACCGGTCGGCCGGCCGGCGTGCTGACGCTGCTCGCGCGGGTACAGCGCTACGTCGCCGGGATCGCCGGCCGCCACGACGCGTGCGACTTGTACTTGCACGGCAACGCCGACCTCGCGCTCCGCCAGCTCGCGATCGTGCTCGATCCGGTGCACAACTGGGCGCCGCGCTCGACGCAGATCCGCTACCGCGTGCTCGACCTACGCACGTCGAACGGCTTCTACGACGAGAACGGCCGGCCGTTGCGCGGGCTGCGCTGCGAAGGTCCCGCGATCGTGCGCTGCGGCGGCTTCGTGCTGTTCGTACTGCCGCTCGGCGATCCCGCGGATTGGCCGGAGTCGGCGAGCGACGCGTGGTCGATGATCCCCGAGCGCGTCTACTTCGACGAGCTCGATCGCAGCCCGAAAGGCTCGATGCCGCTGGTCGCGCAGCAGGTTCGCAACATCGCCGACGGCACCGGGCCCGGCATCACGGGCTCGCGCTCGCGCTCCAGCGTCGTGATGCGCACGCACGGTCCGCGCGATACCGCGAGCTCGTTCGCATCGGTCGGCGACCACGCCGGCACGCTCGAGCTGATCGGCAAGACCCATCGCGGCTCGCTGTCGCTCCGCCACGACGCGCTGCACGACGGCGTGCTGATCGGCCGCTACGCGCGATGCGACGCATCGCAGCTGCTCGACGATAAATCGCTCTCCCGCGTCCACGCGCTCCTGCTCCACGTCGACGACGTGCTGCTGCTGATCGACACCGCGAGCCGCAACGGCACGCGCACGCACGGCGCCGCCGACAACCGGCTGTTCACGCTCGGCGACGGCACCGAGCTCGAGCTCGGCTCGCACACGCGCGTGCGCTGGCGCTGGAGCGACTGACCTGGATTGTCGGCCTAACTGCGGCGCATGCTGTATCGCGCCGTCGATCTCGCCGACGGTCGCACTGCCGAACGGCAAGGCTGCGGGCGAGCGCTGCCCGCACCTGACGATCGAGCTCGGCTGCGCGCTGTTCGGCAAACCCGAACGGCCGAAGACGTGTGTCTCGCTCAAACCGCAGCTCGAAATGTGCGGCGCGTCGGCGGAGCAGGCGATGGCGACGCTCGTCGCGTGGGAACGCTTGACCGCGCCGCGTTAGCGCGTGCTCTTGTTCCGCTTCGTCGTCGTCCGCGGTCGCAGCGTCTCCTTTTTTCGCGGACGCTCGATCCGATCGGTGCGTTGATGCGTGTTGCCGCTCGGCCACGTCACCGCGGGCAGCGGCGACGCCGGCCGCGCGAGCAAATAACCCTGGCCGAAGTGCGCGCCGGCTTCGATCACCGCGTCGAGCTCTTCTTCCGTCTCGATGCCTTCGGCGACGACGAGTGCGCCGAGCGCGCGGCACAGCGACACCACCGACGACACCAGCGTGAACAGCCGCGAGCCCTGTGACAGCCCGGCGATCAGGCCGCGGTCGAGCTTCACGACGCGCGGATTGAGGTCGACGATGTACTTGAGGTTCGAGTAGCCGGCGCCGAGATCGTCGACGACCAGGTGCACGCCGCGGCCGCGCACCTCGGTCAAGATGCTCTGGCACAGCTGGAAGTGCGAGAGCGGAATGCTCTCGGTGATCTCGAGATAGATGTCGTGGTTGTGCTGGAAGATCGGATCGTTCGGCTGGACGAGCCACTTCTCGTTGAGCTCGGCGGGGTGAATGTTGACGAACAGCTTGTGGTTCGGGCAGTCGTCGATCGCCATCTCGCGCAGCAAGCGACCGAGCTCGCCCGTACACGAATGCTCGACGGCGGCGGCGAACAGCGCGAGCGGGCCATCGAACTCCGGAGAGGTCGGCCGCGCGAGCGCTTCGTACGCGAAGATCGCGTGGGTCTTCAGATCGACGACGGGCTGATAGACGACGCGCACTTCGCGCTCGTCGATCACCTTCCGAATTGCAGCATCGGTGAACGGTGGACGCGTCGAACGCAACACGAAGTGGCCCAGCGTACCAGCTTAGTTACTCGTCGTCGTGGCTGTCGTCGCCGTGATCGCCGTCGTCGGCATCGGTGTCGTATACAACGGTCGGTTTTGGATCGTTGTGTGTGTGCTCGTTGCCCCACGCTGCGTCGGCCGAGGCATCGGAGCTCAGCTCGTACACCGCGTCGAAGACGGTGAGCGCGTCGCCCTTGAGCCGGCCGCGCGCGCGCTGCAGCGTCGACGCGTCGCCGAAGCCGCGTTCTTTCGCGCTCGCGAGCTGCGACCGCGCCTTGTCGTGATCGACCGGCAAGCCGTCGCTGCCCGTCAGATACCCGACGCCGAGGTCGAAATGGGTCTCGCCGAGCCGTTCGTCGTCGCCGAGCTCCTCGCGCAGCTCGGCGAGCCGCTCGTCGGCATCGGCGTGCCCGAAGTCAGACGCGACCGAGAACCAGCGATAGGTTTCGCGCTCGCCGTCGACCAGCTTGCCGAGCACGGCGAGGTCGCCGGCGATCGCCGCCTTGGCGCGCTCCGACGGCTCGTGCGAGGCAGCGACCGCCCTCGGCTTGGCGGCGGCTTTCTTCGCCGGCTGCGCCGGCTTCTTGGGCGCGGCCTTCGCGGGCTTCGCCGCTTGTTTCGGCGGCTGTTTCTTCGCCGCCTTCACCGGCTTCGCCGGCTTTTTAGGCGCCGGTTTGGCTGCTTTCTTGGCCGCCGACTTCTTGACGGCCTTCGCGGGCTTCTTCGCCTGCTTTGCCTTGGGAGCGGCTTTTTTCTTCGCTTTGGCCATCGCCAAAAGCTATCGCAATCAGACCACCACGCGCATCCGCCGCCGGCCGAAGTTGCCTACGTGAGCCTCGAAATGGCCCGGAATCGGCGTTTTGCACGCTTCGCAGGTGCCCCGATCGAGGTGCGCTTCGACGATCTGGTACCAGTCGCGCACGATCACCGGCGTGCCGCACCCGGGGCAGCTCGTGGTGTCGCCTTCGCGGTCGTGGACGTTGCCGGTGTACACGAACCGCAGGCCTTCGCGCATCGCGATCGCGCGCGCGCGGCGCAACGTCGCGGGCGGCGTCGCCGCGATGTCCTTGAGCTTGTAGTCGGGATGGAACGCGCTGAAGTGCAGCGGCACGTCGGGCGACAGCTCGCTCGCGACCCATTGCGCGAGCTCGTGAAGCTCGCGATCGGAATCGTTCAGGCCCGGGATCAGGAGCGTCGTGATCTCGGTCCACACGCTCGTCTCGCGCACCAAGTACTGCAGCGTCTGTTTCACCGGCTCGAGATGCGCTGCGGCCTGCTTCCAGTAGAACTCGTCGGTGAACGCCTTGAGATCGACGTTCGCGGCATCGATCTTCGCGTAGAGCTCGGCGCGCGGCTCGGCGTGGATGTAGCCGGCCGTCACCGCGACCGTCTTGAGGTCGAGCGCGTGGCACGCGTCGGCCGTATCCATCGCGTACTCCGCGAAGATCGTCGGGTCGTTGTACGTGAACGCCACGCTCTTCGCGCCGCTGCGCTTGGCCGCGCGCGCGATCGCTTCCGGGCTCGCCTCGTCGGTGAGCCGATCGAGCTCGCGCGACTTCGAGATGTCCCAGTTCTGGCAGAACTTGCACGCGAGGTTGCAGCCGGCGGTGCCGAACGACAGCACGCTCGTGCCGGGATAGAAGTGCGCGAGTGGCTTCTTCTCGATCGGATCGAGCGCGAAGCCGGACGATCGGCCGTGCGTGGTGAGCTCGACGCGATCGCCTTGTCGCATGCGCACGAAACACATCCCGCGCTGGCCGTCGCCGAGCTTGCACTCGCGCGGGCACAGGTCGCACTGCACGCGGCCGTCGGCCAGCGGATGAAACCACTTCGCGGGTGTCATGACTCGAACCGATCGGCGGTGTAGCGCCAGACGTTGAGCGCGGGCTCGGCGGTCCGCGGGATGCCCGCTTTGCGCGCGAGCTGCGCGACGAACGTCGCCTTGTCGGGGAACGTCTCCCACATGATCGGCAAGAACGTCGCGCGCCGGCCGTGCCACTCGATCACGACGCCATCGCCGGGCTCGATCGCGGCGATGCCTTCGATCGGCTCGAGCGGTGTGAGCACCGAGACTTCGATGTCGAGCTCGGCCAGATCGGCGAGCGCGATCGGCTCGCTGCGCGGATCGCGCGTCGCCGCCGCGACCGCATTCGACGCGACGTCGTCGACGAGCTTGCGATCGCCGCCCAGGTTGCCGATGCAGCCCTGCAGATCACCGCCGGTCTTCCAGCGCAACGTCACGAACGTGCCGCGATGCTCGCGGAGCCAGGCGTCATCGGGCGGCGTCGCGGCCGGACCGCCGAGCGCTTGCGCGATCGATGCGCGCGCCCACGCGATCAACACGGCACCGTGCTCGCCGGTCATCACGCCGCCTCCGTGAACGCGATCGCCGCATAGCCGACGACCGCATCGCGCGAGCCGGCCGTGTCGCCCGAGCTGCGCAGGTCGATCAGCTCGCCACGTAGCGGCTTGCGTTGCGCGAGCGATGCGAGCCCGTTGAGCCCGGTGCAACCGCACGCGTCCTCGCCGAGCAGCGTCGGATCGAATGCCAAGATCTTCGCCACGCTGCGCTCGTCGCGGGCGCGGCCCTCCGCGTACGGATGATAGTGCGACAGATCCGAGCTGAGAACGATCAACGTCTCGGGACCGCCCCACAGCGCTTCGATCGCGAGGCCGACGTCGGAAGCATTCGCATGTGAGACCGCGATCGGCACTACGCGCGCATCCGGTGCGACCTTTTGGATGAATGGCAGCTCGACCTCGAGCGAGTGCTCTTGCGCGTGAACGTCGGCGTGCGCGGTGATGTACGGCACGCGTGCGAGCGCTTCGAGGTCGACCACGACCTCGCCCAGCGGTGTTGCGAGCCGGTCGGCGCCCGGCGAGACCATGCCGCGCACGAACACGCGGTGCGCCGGGCCGATCAACACGACGCGCTCGATCGGCGTGGTCACGCGCGCGAACGCGGAAGCGGCAACCGGCCCCGAGTACGCGTAGCCGGCGTGCGGCGTGACCAGAACTTTGGGGGGCGGGCCTGGTTTCGCCTCTGCCAGCAGGCGATCGAGCAGCCTCGAAAGCTCCGTTTTCGAGGCCGGATAAAAGCTCCCAGCGACCGCCGCACGACGCACCACCATGGCGGTTCGACCTTACCGCGCGTGCAAGTGTGCGCCATATAAGAAATTTCCAGAACTCTTGCCGATGTCAGACGGTCGGCCTACGGTCCCCCCCATGGAGAGCAACGAGATTCATCACACCGGTGAGGGCCATAGCGGCACCTCGCGCTTCACCGAGCTCCAGGCGCTGGTCGCCAAGATGGCTCCTGACTTCGAGAAGTTCTACAAGGACAACAACAAGGCGGCGGGCACGCGCGTGCGCAATGCAATGCAAGAGCTCAAGACGTTCGCGCAGATGATTCGCACCGAGGTGCAATCGATCAAGAACGGCGGCGCAGCTGGCGGCGACGCCGGCGACGCTAAAGACGACGCCGAAGCGTAGTTCGTCGTCCTGGCGTCGTCCGGGCGTCGAATCCTTCCACATCGCTCGACGTGGCATCGCGGGGTTGCCCGCGGCACGGCCGGTGCAATTCGCGCATGGGCATTTTCCTGGGAGGGAAAATCCATGCGCATTCTCATTTCCGCGCTGCTGCTTGCCGCGTGCGGCGGCAACGATCCGAGCCCTCGTGTGATCGCCGGTGGCGGCATTGGCGATGGCGCGATCGACGACGTCGCGAATGTCTACGTGATCGACAACCTTAGCTACAAGCCGATCGTCGGCGCGACCGTCGAGATCGGCGGCAAAGACCTGACGACCGATTCGACCGGCCTCGCCGTGGCTCACGGGCTCGATGGCCCACAGACGGTCGCGGTGCAGGCGGCCGGCTATCGCGGCGAGGTCTGGCAGGATGCCAACGGCGCGAACATGACGGTGCCGGTGACGCAGCTCGGCTCGCTCGCGCCGCAGCAGGCGACGCTGGCGGGCTCGATCACGGGTTACGACGCCGTGTCCGTCCCGCCGGGCCACATCAAAGCGGCGGTGCTGTCGTACTCGCAAGACGACAGCCTCGACGACAGCGAGAACAACATCCAGACGGCGAACAGCGGCAACGTCTGCGTCACGCCGGATCAGTGCAACTGGACGCTCGCATCGCGGACCGGCTCGGTGACGATCACCGCGACGATCATCGATCGCGACGGCAGCGGCGACACGACGATCATCGGCTACGCGACCACGCCGAGCGTGCAGGTCGATCCGAGCGTCGACCAATCGGGCATCGCGCTGGCCCTCGTCGAGGCCGGGAACATGCAAGCCGTGACGCTCGCGACCGGCACACCACCGGCGGCGCTGCCGACGGTCGAGGGCGTGGTCGGCATCGAGCTCGGCGGCAACGAAGTCGTCCAGCTGCCGACGTTCGCGCAAACCGATGCGTCGAGCGTGCTGGTTCCGCTCACCAGCATCTACGCGCCGAGCTCGACGTATCGGCTCACGGTGATCGCCGAGACGTCATCACAAGATGCCGGCGCGGAGAGCGCGACGATCGCACGCGGCCAAACTAGCACCGCGTTGACGTCGGGCACGTGGCTCGAGCCGCCGACCGGCTTCGCGGCGACGCGCACCGATGCCTCGCTCGATCCGGTGACGGGCGCGAATATTCATTCCGTGCAATGGAGCGACGACACCGGCGTGCTCCTCGACATCACGATGTTCGACGCGACGAATACGACCGCGACCGTGCCGGCGCTCGTCGCGCTGCCGAGCACCGGCACGTTGACCGCAAAGGCCCAGGGACTCGGCGCCGCCGTCGATCTGGGCAACTTCAGCCTGCAGACCGACATCGAGAAGATCTGGGGCGACTCGTCGGAGCCGATCACGCTCGATTGAGCGCGGCTTCGATCGACGCCGGCTTCGCGCGCAGCTTCGCCCACGGATCGCCGGCCTCGGCCAAGCGCTGCTTGAGGTCGCGCAGCTTGAAAGTGTCGGCGCGCAGCGTCGGATCGTCGAGCTCCTGCCACGTGATCGGCATCGAGATCGGCGCGCCCGGCTTGCCGCGCAGCGAGTACGGCGCCACGAACGTCGCGCCGAGCGCGTTGCGCATCACGTCGAAGTAGAGCCGGCCTTTGCGATCGACTTTGTGGAACTCGCTCGTCACGAGCTCGGGATGCTTCGCGACCATCCGCGCCGAGATCTTGCCGCACAGCGCGTGCACGGCGTCGAACGTCGCGTTGCCGTCGGTGGGCACGACGACGTGCAGGCCCTTGCTGCCGGTGGTCTTGATGAAGCTCGGTAACTCGAGCTCGTCGAGCTCGTCGTGCAAGCGTTTCGCGACGTCGCGCGCGAGCTCGAACTTGCCCTCGGGCGGATCGAGATCGAAGACGAGCAGATCGGGCCGGTTCGGCGTCTGCGTGCGGCTCGTCCAGATGTGAAACGCGACGCCGCCCTGGTTCGCGAAGTAGACCAGCGCCGCGGCGGTGTTGCAGATCGGGTACGTGACCTTGGTCTTGACGCCGAGCGTCGCGCGCTCGATCCACGCCGGATAATGTTTTTGCACGTGCTTCTGAAAGAAGCCGCCGGCGTCGATGCCCTTCGTGAAGCGCTCCATCGACAGCGCGCGATCGTGCAGCTCGGGCAGCATGTGATCGGCGACGCGGTGGTAGTACGCGAGCACGTCGCCCTTCGTGATGCCGTCGGTCGGAAACACCACGCGATCGACGTGCGTCGTCGCGACCGTGATGTCACCGAAGACGTATTCGAGCGACATCCCCGTTCAGGCGTCGTTGAAGCTCGCGAGCGCGGTGAGCTCGCCCGGATCGAAGAACAAGCGCTCGCAGCCTTCGCACCAGTCGTACTCGACGTCGCCGGCGCCGCGCAGCGCGACCATGTCCTTGTCGCATGCGTGGCAGTGCGCCGATGTGGTGCGGTGCTGATGGGTCGCGACCATGCCGCCGTCGACGACGTGCGAGACGCCGAGCGCCTCGAGGTCGTCCTGCTCGCCCTTGTCGAGCACGATTCCGCCGCACGATTTGCAGCGGTCGATCTCGACGCCGCCGATCGTGGCGAGCGTCATTTCATTGGCGCAGCCCGGGCACTTCATGACGGTCATGGTAGATCGATCGTCATGAAGAAGATCATCGTGGCGGCGGCAATTGCAGGTCTCGCAGTGGTCGGTTGGAAGCTGCGCTCGCACAAGAGTGTCGATGCGCAGGACGGCCGGAACGTGCTCGTCGATCAGTTCTGGATCGATCACGCGCCGACGAACGAGCGCGATCCGATCAACTTCATGGTCGTGTTCTCTGATCAAAAGGTCGGGGTGATGCGCAACATGACCGCCTACAAGGGCAGCGACGAGATGTTCGTGTGGGCGAAAGACGGCTGGCGGTGGCCGAGCAACGGCGACCTCGACAAGCCGTTCATCCGCATCACCACGTGCCGCGAAGACGGCTTCGACTACTGCATGGACCTCAGCGGCGTGTCGCGCGGCGTGAAGCACTACCGCACGAAGAAAGACTGGAAAGTCCGGTCGATCGCCGACGAGCAAGCGCTCGCGGCGAAGCTCGATGCGCCTCGCTGATTGGCTCGACGAGCGCCCGTTCGCGCTCGCGATGTCGAGCGGGTTCTTTTCGTTCTTCGCGCACACCGGCATGCTCGCCGCGCTCACCGACGGCGGCTTCGCGCCGAGCTCGGTGGCCGGCTCGAGCGCCGGCGCGCTCGTCGGCGGCGCGTGGGCTGCGGGCATGCCCGTGCCGCGGCTCGCCGACCGCTTGATGACGCTACGCCGCGACGAGTTCTGGGATCCGGCGCCGGGCGCGGGGCTGCTCGCCGGCCGTAAGTTCGATGCGATCTTGCGAGCCATGTTGCCGGTGACCTCGATGCGCGCGTGCCGCGTGCCGATCGCGATCAGCGCGTTCGCGATCGCCGAGCGCGCGACCCACGTGCTGCGCGACGCCGATCTCGCGCACGCGATCCGCGCGTCGTGCGCGGTGCCGGGCATGTTTCATCCGGTGCGCGTCGGGCCGCGGGCATATTGGGACGGCGGCATCTTGGATCGGCCGGGGCTCGCCGGCATCGCCCCCGGCGAGCGCGTGCTGTTCCATCATATCGCCTCGCGCTCGCCGTGGCGTGCGAAGGCGCTCGAGCTGCCGCGACGCGCCGACATGGTGACGCTCGTGCTCGACGATCTGCCGCGCTCCGGGCCGTTCAAGCTCGACGCGGGCCGTCGCGCGCTCGAGCTGGCGACGCAGCTGACCGCGCGTGCGCTTTCGTCCGACATCGTCGACGGCGTGGTGCGCATCGCACAATCGTGAGAGCATGGGTGCGATGTCTCGCGCCGCGCTCGTCGTCGTGGTGGTCGCGAGCTGCTATCGGGCGAACGCACCGGCGGGCGCACCGTGCAGCGCGGACGGCGAATGCCCGACGCCGTTGGTGTGCGTCGCGAGCACGTGCACGGCGAATGGCGTCGATGCTGGACAAGTGACGTACGACGACGCTGCGCCGCCCGCCGACGCGCCGTCGGACCTGACGTGCGAGTGCAGCGGCAGCGCGACGCTCGCGTGCAGCGATGGCTCGACGACGCCGTGCGACATCTCGTGTGCCGACGCCGGCAGCGCAGGCCCGGCACACTGCACGACGCTGACGCCGAGCAACAACGTCTCGACCGATCTCCTCACCGGCACCGCCGCGCTCGCGATCAGCAACTTCACCGTGTTCAACACCGACACCGGCGCGGTCACGGGAGGACTCGTGCGTGCGGCGGGATCGGGCGTGATCGCCGGCGTCGCGTACGGCCAGGCGATGTCGGGCGGTCACTCGCTCGGCGTGTTCGCGTTCGAAGCGCTCACCGTCGCGAGCGGCGCGACGATCCACTTCAACGGCGTCCGCGCCGCGGTATTCCTCGTCGGCGGTCAAGCGATCGTCGCGGGCACGGTCGATCTTTCGGGCGGCTGCTACGGCAAGCAGATCAGCTGCGCGGGCCCGGGTGGCGGCGCCGGCGCGATCGACACGGCAACGCCCGGCGGTTGCGGGCCGGGCGCGCCCGGCATCTCCGACGACTCGACGGGCGCCGACACCGGCGGCGGCGGCGGGGCGTTCGGCGGCACCGGCGGCACCGGCGGCACCGAGACCGCGTCGGGCGTCGGCTTCGACGGCGGCGGCGGCGGCGCCGCGTGCGCGCCGTTCGATCTCGTTCCGCTGATCGGCGGCGGTGGCGGCGGCGGTGGTGGACCCGGCAGCGGGACACCGACATCGGGCGGCGGCGGCGGCGGCGGCCTGCAGATCAGCGCGCTCGGATCGATCACGATCAGCGGCACGATCAACGCGGGCGGTGGCGGCGGTGACACCGGACCGACGAACGTCGACAACGGCGGTGCGCCCGGCGGCGGCGGCGCGGGCGGCGCGATCCTGCTCGAATCGCCGAGCGTGACGCTGGCATCCGGCGGCGTGCTCGCGGCGAACGGCGGCGGTGGCGGCGGCGCGACCGATCACCTCATCGCCGGCGGCACGGGCCAACCCGGCCAGGCGAGCACCGCGCCCGCGACCGGCGGCGCCGCGGCCAACGGCGGCACCGGCAACGGCGGTAACGGCGGCTCGCGCCAGGCCGCGCCGGGCAACGGTGGCGATTCGACCGACGTCAACTCGGGTGCCGGCGGCGGCAGTGTCGGCCGCATCTTCATTCGCAGCGTCGGTGGCGCGACCCTCTCCGGCGCCGTGAGCCCGCCGGCGGTCAACAGCAACGTGCACTCACAGTAAGCCGCGACCGCGGAGCAGCGCTTCGATATCGGCGCGCCGTGCATCGAGCTCCTCGGGATCTTTGACCGGCATGAATCGCTCGCGCGTCACCTCGAGGAAGTGACTCGGCAAGAACGCGGTCAGCTGGCCGACGAGTCGTTCGAATTGGATCGCCGTGCGATCGCCGACGGTTTTTTCGACGCGGAAGTACGTCAGGTCGAAGTCGCGATCGATCGCGGCCGCGTCGAATGCGAACGTATTCGTGTTGAACAGCGCGAGCCGATCCTGATCGAACGCTTTCGGAAACCGAAAGCTCTCGACGATCTGTGACTTATCATCGACGCGTGCAGGCGCGCCGCCGCGATCGCCGGGCACTTTGCGCACGACCTCGGCCGTGACCGCGGCGCCGCTCGCGAGATGCGCGCCGATCACCGCAGGCTCGAGCGTCGCGGCGACGTTGTCGACGTTGGACATGTACAGCACCTTGCCGCCCGCGGCTCGGAATCGCGCGAGCACGCCGCTGCGGCGCAGCGCGAACGTCAGGTCGCCGTGGCCGGTCGCGTACGGTGCGGGTTTGTCGTCCTCGCGAAACAGCTCGCCGGTCGGCATCAGCCGCAGCGACACGAATTGCGCGAAGCACTCGACGCCGTCGAGTCGCTCGTCGCGCAGTTGCTGCTCGATGCGATCGTGCGTCGCGGCGCTCGTCATCACGTAGATCGGCAGCGGCCCGGCGAGCCGCGCATCGGCGACTTTGACCGCGAGAAACGACTCGTTCGCGACGACTGGCACCGCGGCTTTGACGACGCCGCCGAACCGCGTCGCCATGCCGCCGGCGAGGATCACGATGCCGACCTCGCCGCGCGCGAGCGCCTGCTTGCCGAGCGTGGTCAGCCGATCGTGCTCGGGTGTGCCCGGCGGCGGTAACGCCGTCGCGTCGCCAGGCTCGAGCGGCGCGATCGCGCCGGTGATCGCGGTCGTCTCTGGTTTCGCGCAGCGCTCGGCGAACGTCGCGAGCAGCGCCTCGTCGAATCCGAAGCGCGCGAGCTCGGCGTCCATGCGTGCACTATCGGGGACGGTGTCCACTAAGACAACTTGTGGCGGCAAAGCTCGCGACTTTGTTGAGTCGCGAGATCCGGACGTCAACTTACCGGACCGCGAACGTTTGCTCGAACGTCGAGCGCACGGGATTGCCGTCGAAATCGCGCGCCGGATCGTAGCGAAACCGCCAGATCGCCGATTCGGCGGTGTCTTCGCGCGAGCCGGGGTGCACGCGCGTCATGTATGCGGCCGTGACGTCGCCATCGGCATCGACGGTGATGCGAGCTCCGAAGAGCTCGGAGTCATCGACCCGAGCTTGTCGCGACGGGCTGAGCAAGTGCGCCGGTCGCGCGCGCGAAACCGCGGGCCGCGGCGGCGCCGGCAGATCGCGCGGCGCATCGCCGATCGACGCGCCGTCACCGAGCCCGATGCCGTGACCGTGTCCGCCGAGGCCGTCGCCGTCGCCGGTGCCGTCGCCGTCGGTGCTGATCGCGACGTCGTCCCACGCGCGACGCGACGTCGCCGCGGCATGATGGCCGCCGCCACCGCCGCCGCCGTGCGCGCGAGCTTGTGGATGTGGCTCGTCGAGCATCGTGACGTCGATCAGGCGCATCGCGGGCGTCGGTTCGGCGCCGCCGCGCGCGTCGGGCATGCCGAGCGGCTGATCGACGAGCGCCCTGGGTGGGCGCGGCAGCGCGATCGCGATCAGCGCGACGTGCACGGCGATCGAGATCGCGATCGGCTTCACACGATCAATGGTGCGAGCCGCGCGCGGTGCGGGCCATGCGAGCGCGCTCACGACCGATCAAGCGGCGCGGTGCGCGCGCGTCAGCCGTGTCGCAACTTGACGTCCGGATCTCGCGACTCAACAAGATCGCGGACTTCCGTCGCGTAAGTTGTCTTAGTGGACACCGTCCCTGGGACTTGGAGGTACATGAGCCGCTTGAGCTCTCGCCGGCCGTGCGTGACGGTATCGAGATTGAACCCGACGGCGAGCGACAGGAACGCGAGCAGCATGATCGATGCGCTGAGGATCGCGGTCGGGAACCGCGGCACGAGCCCGGTTTGAAACCAGGTGATGATCACGGGCGTCGCGAGCGCGAGCGAGACGAGCGCCAAGATCAGCGCGGCGAGCGAGAAGAACGCGAGCGGGCGCTCGTTCTTGAACAGCCGGATCATCACGCGCAGGATCCGCACGCCGTCGCGATAGGTGTTGAGCTTGCTCGTCGATCCCGCCGGGCGCTCGAAGTAGTCGGTGTCGATCTCGGCGACCGGCAGGTCGAGCGTGAGCGCGTGCACGCTGAGCTCGGTCTCGATCTCGAAGCCAGCCGATGACGCGGGAAACGACTTCGCGAAGCGGCGCGAGAACGCGCGATAGCCCGACAAGATGTCGGTGAACCGCGTGCCGAACAACCGCGCGAGAAACCCGGTCAGCATCTTGTTCCCGATCACGTGGCCGGGGCGGTACGCCTCTTTTGCCTTGTGAATGCGTTTGCCGACGACCATGTCGAGGTTCTCCTCGACGAGCAAATCGATCATCGTGCGCGCCGCGGTCGGGTCGTACGTCGTGTCGCCGTCCGTCATCAGATACACGTCGGCTTCGATGTCGGCGAACATGCGCCGCACGACGTTGCCTTTGCCCTGCATCGTCTCGCGCCGCACGATCGCGCCCGCCTCGCGGGCACGCTCGATGGTTCGATCTTTGGAGTTGTTGTCGTAGACGTAGATCGCCGCTTCGGGCAGCGCTTTCTTGAACCCTGCAACGGTGTCGGCGATCGCGACTTCCTCGTTGTAACAGGGGATCAAAACAGCAATTCGCGGATCTCGAGCGCTCACGGAAGTGGGCGGACTGTACCCGAGGCGATGACGAATTGTTAATCGACAAGCTAACGCTTCCCGTTCGCGGGGATCGGGGCACACTGGGGGCCGATGTGGATCGTCCGGCTCGCGTTACGACGGCCTTACACGTTCGTCGTGATGGCGGTGCTGATCGCGCTCGGCGGTGTGTTCTCGATCGAGACGACCCCGACGGACATTTTTCCGAACATCAACATCCCGGTCATCAACGTGATCTGGAACTACGGCGGTTTGCCGCCGGAGGACATGGAGAAGCGCATCACGAATAACTTCGAGCGCTTTCTCACCACGATCGTCAGCGACATCGACCACATCGAGAGCCAGACGATCACCGGCAACTCGATCATCAAGATCTACCTGCAGCCGGGCGCCGACATCGCGCAGGCGATCGCGCAGACGACCGCGATCGCGCAGACCGCGGTGCGCTCGATGCCGCCCGGCACGGTGCCACCGCTGATCATGAAATACAGCGCGAGCAGCGTGCCGATCATGATGCTCGCGCTCGAGACCGACACGCTGAGCGAGACGCAGTTGTTCGACGACGGCTATCAGTTCCTGCGTGCCGACTTCGCCACGATCCCCGGCGCGGAGATCCCGTATCCGTACGGCGGCAAGCAGCGCGAGGTGCTGATCGACATCGATGCGAGCCGGATGCACGCGCTCGGCATCTCGCCGCGCGACGTCAACAACGCGCTGTCGAACCAGAACATCATCCTGCCGTCGGGCACCGCGAAGCTCGGCGCGAACGAGTACCCGATCATCATGTCGGCGACGCCGGAGACGGTGGGCGAAATCGGCGATCTGCCGATCAAATCCGTCGGCGATCGCACCGTCTACATCCGCGACGTCGCGAACGTGCGCGACGGCGCGATCCCGCAGACCAACATGGTTCACGTGTCGGGCCGCCGCTCGGTGCTGATGGTGATCTTGAAGAACGGCGATGCGTCGACGCTCGACGTGGTCGCGGCGGTTCGCGAGCGCCTGCCCGGCGCGCTCGAGCGCTTGCCGAAAGAAGCGCAGGGCCACGTCAACGTCAAGATGCTGTTCGATCAGTCGGTGTTCGTGCGCGCGTCGATCGACAACGTGCTGCACGAAGCGATCGTCGCCGCGCTGCTCACCGGCGTGATGATCCTGCTCTTCATCGGCAGCTGGCGGTCGACGCTCGTCGTGATCGTCAGCATTCCGCTGTCGATCTTGTTCGCGATCATCTCGCTGCACGTGCTCGGCGAGACGATGAACGCGATGACGCTCGGCGGGCTCGCGCTCGCGGTCGGCGTGCTCGTCGACGACGCGACCGTCGAGATCGAGAACATCAATCGCAACCGACATCTCGATCCCGAGCACAGGCTCGTGCGCTCGATCTTGCACGGCGCCGAGCAAGTCGCGGTGCCGGCATTCGTGTCGACGCTGTGCATCTGCATCGTGTTCGCGCCGATCTCGTTCTTGACCGGCGCCGCGAAGTCGCTGTTCGTGCCGCTCGGGCTCGCGGTCATTTTCGCGATGGCGATGTCGTACGGCTTGTCGCGGACCGTCGTGCCCACGATGGTTCGTTACCTGCTCGAAGCCGAGAAGACGCACACGCCGAATCGCTTCACCGCCGCGTTCGACCGCGGCTTCGACCGGCTTCGCGATCGCTACGGCCAGTACCTCGCATGGGCGCTGCAGCACCGCCGGTTCGCGGTGATGCTGTTCGCGGCGTTTGTCGCCGGCTCGTTCGCGCTGTTTCCGATCCTCGGCCGCGACTTCTTTCCGAGCGTCGATGCCGGCCTCATCAAGCTGCACGTGCGCGCGACGCCCGGCCAGCGCATCGAGGAGACCGAAAAGCAGGTCCTCGAGATGGAGCGGGTCGTCCGCACGGTGATCCCGCCCGACGAGATCGACACGATGCTCGACATCATCGGCACCCCGTACTCGAGCATCAACTTGTCGCTGAGCGAAGGCGCGCTGATCTCGCCGTCGAACGCGCAGATCTTGATCGCGCTCAAGGAGGGCCACAAGCCGACCGACGCGTACATGCGCGGGCTCCGCAAGACGCTGTTCCCGAAGTATCCCGACACCGACTTCTTCTTCCTGGCGCCCGACATCTCGACACAGGTGCTCAACTTCGGCCTGGCCGCACCGATCGACTTGCAGGTCGTCGGGCCGATCGGCAGCGAAGATCGCACGCAGGCATTCGCCGAGCAGCTCGCGAGCCGCATCCGCAAAGTTCGCGGCGCGGTCGACGTGCACTTCGCGCAGGAGTCGCGCGTGCCCGAGCTCAAGATCGAGATCAACCGCACGATGGCGCAGCAATCGGGGCTCGCCGAGAAAGACGTCGCGAACGACGTGCTGGTGTCGTTGTCGTCGAGCGGCCAGGTCGCGCCGAGCTTCTGGATCGACAAGCGCGGCGTACAGTACCTCGTCGCCGTGCAGACGCCGCAGTACGCGATCGACTCGGTCGACGCGTTACGCGCGACGCCGATCTCGACGGCGACCACACCGCAGACGCTCGGCAACCTCGCAACGTTCTCGCGCACACAAGGCGTCGCGAACATCACGCACTACAACATCGCTCGCACGTTCGACGTGCAGATGAACATCGACGACAGCGATCTCGGCGCGGTCTCCGATCGCGTCGACGAGATCGTCAGCGACATGCGCAAGATCGCACCGAAGGGCACGACGATCCGTGTCAAGGGCCAGGCCGAGAGCATGAACTCTTCGTTCGGCGGGCTGCGCTCGGGCCTCGTGTTCGCGATCCTGCTCGTCTATCTGATCATGGTCGTGAACTTCCAGTCGTGGCTGGACCCGTTCATCATCTTGATGGCGCTGCCCGGCGCGCTCGCCGGCATCGTGTGGATCTTGTTCCTGACCGGCACGACGCTGTCGGTGCCCGCGCTGATCGGCTCGATCATGTGCGTCGGTGTCGCGACCTCGAACAGCATCTTGGTCGTGTCGTTCGCGAACGATCAGCGCAAGCACGGTCGCGACGCGCGCGCCGCGGCGCTGGCATCGGGAATGACGCGCCTGCGGCCCGTGATCATGACGGCGCTCGCGATGATCATCGGCATGCTGCCGATGGCGACCGGTCTCGGTGAAGGCGGCGAGCAAAACGCGCCACTCGGCCGTGCGGTGATCGGCGGGCTGGGTCTCGCCACGGTGACCACGTTATTCTTTGTACCGGTGATGTACAGCCTGCTCCGCAAGCAGCCTCCCCGGACGATCGAGGAGGAGCTCAAGTGATGACCGACGAACCCAGCGATGATCTCGGATTCGAGCTGCCCGCGCCTGCGAAGAGCTCGCGCGCGACGGTGATCGCCGCGTTTTGCGTCGTGGTCGGCGGTGCGTTCGCGTTCGGCTACATCCGCCACACGCACGCCCACGCTGAGGTCGCGGCGGTGAACGGCGATACGAACATCGTGCGGGTCGACGTCGTCCATCCGACCGAGCTGTCGAGCGATCACGCGCTCGAGCTGCCCGGCACCGCGAACGCGCTCGAGCAGACCAAGATCTACCCGCGCGCGCCGGGCTACGTGCGCAAGTGGCTCGTCGACATCGGCGACAAAGTCAAAGAGGGCCAACTGCTCGCGGAGATCGACGTGCCCGATCTCGACGCGCAGCTCGCTCAAGCGCGCGCGCAGCTGCTGCAGGCGAAGGCATCGGTCGCGCAGGCGCAGGCGCAGAGCGTGTACTCGAGCTCGAATGCGACGCGCTATCAGGGCCTCGCCGATCAGAAGCTCGTCGCCGAGCAGACCGTCGACCAGAACAACGCGCAAGCCGGCGCCGACAAGGCGACCGTCGCGGCGAACCAGGCGAACGTCGTCGCGCAAGAAGCGAACGTCCAACGCCTCGTCCAGCTCACCGCGTTCTCGAAAGTCTATGCGCCGTTCTCCGGCACGATCACCGCGCGCACGATCGATCGCGGCGCGCTCGTCAGCGATACCGGCACCACGCCGATGTTCACGATCGCGGCGACCGATCCGATTCGCATCTTCGTCGACATTCCACAGACGGTCGCGCCGAGCGTCCGCGACGGCACCGAAGCGAAAGTGACCGTGCGCGAGTATCCCGGCCGCACGTTCGTCGGCACGGTCATGCGGTCGGCGGGCGCGCTCGATCCCGACCTTCACCTGATGACCGCCGAGATCCAGGTCCCAAATGCCGACGGTGCGCTGTTGCCCGGCATGTACGTGAACACGTCGATCCTGTTGCCGGTGCCGCATGAGGTCACCGAGATCCCGGCGACGGCGCTCTACAGCGACGCGCAGGGCATTCGCGTCGCCATGGTCGACGCGCACAACAAGATCCACTTCTCGCCGATCACGATCGAGCGCGACACCGGCGGCACGCTGTGGGTCGGCACCGGCGTGACGAGCCACGACCGAGTCGTCAAGATCGCCGTGCCGACGCTCGTCGAAGGCGACATCGTCGACGCGGTCGACGTCGCGCCGAAGCCGGCTGCCGCGGGCAGCGCCGCGAAGTAAATCGCGCGAAGCAAAGCGAAGCCCGCGGGGAATTGTCAGACCCTCGTGGTTGGCTTTCAGGATGGAGCGATTTCCCCGCGGAAGCCTGCCGCCGTATGCGTTCAATGCCGTCGCGACGGTGGCACCGGTCGCGATCGCGCGTGAGGCCTCAGAGCCGGTCGCGATCGAGGCCGAGCCGGCGCAGTGCGATCTGACCACCACGTGCCCGACCTGCATGATCGAGATGCAGCCGGAGCACGCGCATTACAAGTGCCCGAAGTGCGGCTACCGGGATTCGTGCTGCTTCTGACCGAGCTCGCGGCGTAGCGTTTCGACATCCAGGTCGCGGCACCAGCGCGCGACGACGAGCGTCGCGACGCCGTTGCCGATCACGTTCGTGAGCGCGCGCGCCTCCGACATGAAGCGATCGATGCCGGCGATCATGCGCAGGCCGGTCGCGGGCAACGTGCCGACCACGTCGATCGTCGCCGCGAGCGTGACGAACCCGCTGCCGGTCACGCCGGCTGCGCCCTTGGACGTCAGCAATGCGATGCCGAGCAGCGCGAGCTGGTGACCGAGCCCGAACGGCGTGCCCGTCGCCTGGCCGATGAACACGGCGGCCATCGTCACGTAGATCGCCGTGCCGTCGAGGTTGAACGAGTAGCCGGCGGGAATGACGAGCCCGACCGTCTTGCGGCCCGCGCCGAGCTGCTCGAGCTTGTCCATCATCCGCGGCAGCACCGACTCCGACGATGATGTGCCGAGCACGATGAACAGCTCCTCGCGGATGTAGCTCACGAACCGCACGATCGAGAAGCCGTGCAGCCGCGCGACGATGCCGAGCACGCCGAAGATGAAGATCGCGCACGTGAGGTAGAAGCAGCCCATCAGCGCGCCGAGCGCACCGAGCGAGCGAAAGCCATATTGGCCGATCGTCGCGGCGATCGCGCCGCCGGCGCCGAATGGCGCGAGCTGCATGATGATCGCGATGACGCCGTAGATCACGTGGCCGATCCGATCGACGAGATCGGCGACCGGCGCGCCGCGCTCGCCCATCCCGTGCAGCGCGAAGCCGAACAGCAGCGCGACGAGCAGGACGGGCAGCAGGTCGCCGTGCGCGAACGCGCCGACGAACGTGTCGGGGATGATGCCGAGCAACCAGTCGACGGTGCCACCGGCGTGCGCGGTGCCGAGCAGCTTGTCGGCGGCGCTCGGATCGATCGCGTTGGTGTCGATGGTCATGCCGCGGCCCGGGCCGACGACGTTGACGATCACGAGCCCGATCCCGAGCGCGAGCGTGCTCATCAGCTCGAAGTAGACGATCGCGAGGCCGCCGGCTTTGCCGACTTCGGCCTTGCTCTTCATGCCGGCGATGCCGGTCACGACCGAGCAGAAGATCAGCGGCGCGATCGTCATCTTGATCAGCTTGATGAAGCAATCGCCGAGCGGCTTGAGCGCGACGCCGGCGGCCGGCGAGATCCGGGCGATCACCACGCCGATCGCGATCGCGACGAGCACGCGAAAGTACAGCGTCGTGTAGAACGGCCGCTTCATCGCCCCCACGCTATCATCGGAGCGTGGGCATGGAGCGCATGACGAGCAGCGGGCGCCGCATGGCGTTCGTCGTCGCGATCGTGCTCGCGTTCGCGCTGCCCAAGCACGTCGATTGCGGCTATCCGGGCGCCGTGTGCCAGGTCACGCGCGGCAAGCAGGTGTGTACACCCTACGAGCTCGAGCCGTGGGGGTTTTACTTGCTCGAGAACGCGCTCGGCCGGGATGTCGGCTTCGCGTACGCGAGCGGCGACGACTGCCACTGATGCTAGAATTGCGCGGTGGTGAGCGATGCGTCGCGACATGCGAATCGCATGCAAGCTCTTGCGGAGTCGGCGCAGCTGTTCGCCGAGGCGACGACCGATCTCGATCGCGTGCTCAACTTGGTCGCGCGCCGCTTCTCGGAGCTGATCGGCGAGGCGACGAACATCCGGCTGATCGACGGCGACGAGCTCGTCCCGGTCGCGACGTATCACGCCGACCCCGACATCCAGCGCTACCTGCGCGAGTTTCACGACGAGACATTCCTGCGCGTCGGCGAGGGTATCTCGGGGCAAGTGCTCGAGACCGGGCAGCCGTACTACGAGCCCGAGCTCGATCTCGAAGCGCTCAAGCAGCGGATCTCGCCGCGGTTCGTACCGATCTTCGAGCAGATCGGCATCACCGGCATGATCGTGGCGCGGCTGCGTGCACGCGGCGTCAACCTCGGCTACGTGTCGCTGTTTCGCACCGGCACCACGCGACCGCCGTACGACCTCGACGATCTTCACCTCGTGCGCGACCTCGCGGATCGAGCCGCGCTCGCGATCGACAACAGCCGCTTGCTCGATGGGCTCGAGCGTCGCGTCGCCGAGCGCACGTCGGCGCTGCAGTCGGCGAATCTCGAGCTCGAAGCGTTCGCGCATTCCGTGTCGCACGACCTACGCTCGCCGCTGCGCTCGATCGCCACGTTCTCGCAAATCCTCGCCGAAGAGCACGGCTCGGAGCTGCACGGAGATGCCCGCGGCATGCTCGGCAGCATTCGCAAGAACGCCGAGCGGCTGCATCAGCTCGTCGACGATCTGCTCCGGCTATCGCGGCTCGGGCACCGCGCGTTGCACCCGGTCATCGAGGTCGACATGAACGACGTGGTCACGAGCGCGATGACGACCATCGCCGAAGCGCATCCCGAGATCGCCATCGAGCTCTCGCTCGGCGAGCTACCCACGGCGAACGGCAACGCCGACTTGCTGCGCCAGGTCTGGATCAACCTGCTCGACAATGCGGTCAAATATTCACAGCGCCGGCCGATCGCACGGATCGGCGTCGCCGGCACGCGCGAGAACGGCGAGAATCGTTACACGGTGACCGACAACGGCACCGGGTTCGATCCGCAATACGCCGACAAGCTGTTCGGCGTGTTTCAGCGCCTGCACAACGACTCGGAGTTCGAAGGAACCGGTGTCGGCCTCGCGCTCGTGCAGCGCATCGTGACGCGACATGGTGGTCGCGTTTGGGCAGATGGCCGACCCGATGTGGGCGCGACGTTCGGCTTCGCGTTGCCCGAGCGGCTCAGAGTCGTGCAGTCGATCTAAATAACCCCAGAGCTCGGCTCGGGTCGATCCGACGTGCTGGTGACACGAGCACGACCACGAGAAACGCTGCGTTTATCCTAGATATCGACGAGGCCCTTGGGATCGGGCTCGTGCGGCTCGCGGCACTCGGTGACATGCCAGATCGTGTCGTGGATGTCCGCGGTGCCCGCCTTGAACCGTCGCTCGACGTGCGACGTCAAGCCGAGTGGCGTGACGGTCTCGGTGATGACCATCGTCACGGTGCGCGTCGCCACCGTCGTGGTCCACGCCGTCCAGTGCCACGCGGGCCCGCGGAGCCTGCCGGTCGCGTGCTCGGCGTCGCTGAAGCGATTGCCATCGACGGTGTAGAGCTCGGTCGGAATCGATCGCTCGCCATGATCGAACCATTCGACTTTGATGGTGCGGCGCCCGGGATCGAGCGTGCGCCGCATCGTCAACGTGATGTTCACGGCGTTCGCGTAACACACCGATGCGGCGGCCGCGGATGGCGGCGCGGTCGCGCGTGCGGCGTTCGACGGCGCCGCCGCGGACGGTTGCGTCGCGCAGCTCGCCAGCGCGGCGAGGCCGCATGATACCCATGCGAGCGTGCCCCGGCCCAGAGATGTCGTCACGCCCAAGCCTGACATCTTGTTCGTCGGGATCAATCCGGGCGCGACGTCGGGCAAGGTCGGCCATCACTTCGCCGGCCCGGCGAACCCGTTCTTCAAGCTGCTGCACGTCGCCGGGATCACGCCGATCGAGCTGGTCGCCGCGCAAGATCAGCGGCTCGTCGAGTGGAAGCTCGCGCTCGTGAACCTGTGCGCGCGACCCACGAAGGTCGCGTCCGAGCTCACGCGCGAGGAGCTGCACGCGGGCCGGCGTGCGCTCGTCAAGAAAGTGCACGCGATGCGGCCGAAAGTCGTCGCGCTGGTCGGCGTGACGCTCTATCCCATCGTGTTCGCGCGCGAGGATCGCAAGAGCCCGATGCCGGAGCTGCCGCCGGGGCCGGGTGCGAAGCCGCAGCTGCTCGAAGGCGCGCGCGTGTTCGTCGTGCCGAACCCGAGCGGGCTCAATGCGAGCTTCCCGACGTTCGAAGCGAAACTGCCATGGTTCGAGCAGCTGCGCGCGTTCGCGTACGCGAGCTGATCACCAGGTGCGGCAGACGGTCTTCGGCATCATCGGCTGGCCGACCTTGCAGCCGAACGCTTTGGCGAGCTCCGGCATGTTGCGCGCGACGCCGTTCGCGCGGAATTCGCGTGGCGAGTGCGGATCGGTCTGGACCTGCAGCCGTTGCTGCTCCGGTCGCGTTTGACCGCACCAGTTCTGGCCGAAGCCGATGAAGAGCTCCTGCACCGGCGTGTACCCGTTCGCGCCTTTGGCGGCGAGATCGATGTGCTTGCGCTGTGCGTCGGTCAGGAACGCCTGATATGCCAGCCGCAGGCCGCCGTTGTCGGCGGTGTTCTCGCCGAGCGTGAGCTTGCCGTTGATGTGAACGTCGCCGACGGCGACGAAGCTCGAGTACTCGTCGACCGTGCACTTCGCCTTGGCGTCGAACTTCGCACCGTCGGTGCCGGCCCACCAATCGGCGAGATTGCCGTTGCCGTCGAACTGGCGACCTTCGTCGTCGAAGCCGTGCGTGAGCTCGTGACCGACGATCGCGCCGACGTGGCCGTAGTTGACCGCGTCGCTCGCCTGCGGATCGTAGAGCGGCGACTGCAAAATCCCGGCGGGGAAGTTGATGTCGTTCATGCTCGGGTTGTAGTAGGCGTCGACGGTCGGCGGGCTCATCAGCCATTCGCCGCGATCGAGTGGTTTGCCGATCTTAGCGAACTGGCGATCGTTCTCGAACATCACCGCGCGAAGCGAGTCACCGAACGCGTCGTCGCGCGCGACCGTGATCTTGGTGTAATCGCGGAAGTGATCGGGATAGCCGATCTTTTCGGCGACGAGCTTGAGCTTTTGCTTCGCGCGCTGCTTCGTCATCGGGCTCATCCAGTCGAGCGTGTCGATGTCGGCCGACATCGCGCCTTCGATGTCGTGCACCATCTGCAGCGTCGCGGCTTTGCTCGACGGCGGGAATTCCTGCGCGACGTAGACCTGGCCGAGCGCTTCGCCGAGCGCGCCGTCGGTCGCCTGCACGCAACGCTTCCAGCGCGCGCGTTGCTCGGGCTGACCGCGCAGCGCCTTGCCGTAAAACGCGAAGTGTTCGTCGTCGAGCGTCTTCGGCAGCGCGATCGGGTTCGTCGCCGCGACGAGCTGCCAGCGCAAGTACGCTTTGATCGTCGCCACGTCGGTCGCGTCGATCACCGCCGACGCGCCCTTCATGAAATCCGGGTTCGCCACGTTGAGCTGCGTGACCGAGCCGATGCCCGCGCCTTCGAGCAGTTGCTTGAGTGGCAGCGACGGCATCAGCTTCGCGGCATCATCGACCGACATCAGGTGGTACACGTTGTGCGGATCGCGGCGCGACGTCACATCCATCGACGCTTTCGCGAGCGCCGTCTCGAGCGCGAAGATCGCGGTCGCATCCTTGCTCGCCTGTGCGGCGGGCTCGCCGAGCAGCTTCAGCACGTTGCCGACGTGCGCGACGTACTGCTTGCGCGTCTTGTCGGCATCGGCGCCGGTGCGCACGTAATAGTCGCGCTCGGGCAAGCCGAGGCCGCCCTGATCGATCACCGCGATCTGCTGCGTCGCGGTCTTGAAATCCTGCTGCTCGCCGACGGCGACGAACGCGGCGACGTTCGCAACTTGATCGTGGCCGATCAGCGGCGCGAGGTCGGCCTTGGTCTTCACCGCGTCGATCTTCGCGAGCTCGTCGTGGAACGGCTGCAGGCCTTTGCGATCGATCGTCGCCGTGTCCATGCACGCGGCGTAGAAGTCGCCGATCTTCTGTTCGCTCGCGCTGCGGCTCGCGTTCGGTGCCGCGACTTTCTCGAGCATCGCGTGCAGCACGGCCTCGTTGTGGTCGAACACGATCGCGCCGCTGCTGTACGCCGGCAGATCGTTCGGGATCGGGTAGTACTTCGCGAAGTTTCCGCACGCGTACTTGAAGAAGTCGGTACACGGATCGGCGCCGGTATCGATGAAGCGCGTCTCGAGGCCGGGTACGTGCGCGGGGATCGCGGCGGGAGCCGGCTTCGACGGTTGTGCGATCGCGACAACGGCGAGCGCGAACGGCAGCGCAGTAGCGGCGAGCAAGAAAGAGCGCATGCGCTCGTGTATCAAACGCCTGGAGCGATCGCGACGCCGAACGGGTGCGACGCGTGCGTCACGGAGAGTCGTCCACTGATACGAATCGCATCCCGGCGCGCATCGCGAAGCCGCGATCTGCGGAGCCTCGCCCGACATGAACGCTGTCTTCCAACGCGAGGCCGTGCGCGGTCGCGAGCCAGATCGCGAGCCCGGGCAGCGGCTTGCGGCACCAGCACACGGGCGGACCGGCGGCATGCGTGCAGCGCGCGACGTGAATCGGTCGGCCGAGGCGCTCGGCGAGCGCGGCATCGATCGCCGGATCGAACGGCTCGGGCTGCCACGTCGTCGCGCAGATCACGCGATCGGCGTACGGCGCGAAATCGAAGCCGCACAGCTCGATGCCATCGGGCGAGCGCGGCCGACCGCGCCACACCACGTGATCGAGCTCCACGATCAGCGCGCGCTTGCCGGTCGTCGGCCGCCGCACGAACGGGAGCTCGTCGATCGCGTCGAAGTCGTCTTCGATGCGCGGTGGCTCGTACTGGCGGCGAAACCGAAACTGCGCGCCCGGTGGAACCTGACCATCGCGTGCGAGCTCGACGGGCTCGGGCAAGCGGCCGTATTTCGCGATCGCACGTGCCGCCGCGTTGTGCTGCGCGTCTTCGAGCGACGTTGTCACGACCGCGCAGCGGATCGACAAACCGTGGCGGTGCGCGGCCGCGATCACCGGCGCGCGCGACGTCCGCGTCGCATAGGTATTGTCGACCACGACCCGCGACGTGCCCGCGGCGAGCACGGCGTCGAGCGCCTTCGCCAGCTCGCGCAACGTGCCGCCGCGATCGTCGCGGTTGAGCCGCGTATAGCCGCGCGCGACGTAGTCGGCGGCGAGCGTGGATTTGCCGGCGCCGGGAATGCCGAGGATCATCACGACCTCGCCGTCGCGCGACGTAGCGCGATCGGTTCGTGCGACGAAGCGCGCGGCGAGCTCGCGCTTCGCATCGTCGTCGAGCTCGATCACGCGCGCACAGCTTCGCGCGGTCTCGACGCGCGAAGCGCCGGGAATCGGCACGATCACCGGCGACAGCGAGCGCAACCACGCGAGCGCGACTTCGGCCGGCGATGCGTCGAGCCGCTTCGCGATCGCCCCGAATCCGCGTTCGAGCCGTTTCGCGCCTTGCGGTCCGCCGAGCGGGCGATAGGCGAGCACGCGAATCCCGCGCGCCTCGCACGCGCGCACGAACGCCAGATCGAGCTTCCACGGCGATAGCTCGGTCTCCACCAAATCGATCGAGGTCACCGCGCACGCTTGATCGAGCTGGTATAGGGACACGTTCGACACGCCGATCTTCGCGGTGATGCCGGCGTCGCGCAGCTTCGCGAGCGCGCGCACGCTCGTCGCGAGCGCCACGCGCGGATCGACGGCGTGCAGCAAGTACGCGTCGAGCCGGCCCAAGCGATCGCGGCTCGCTTTCGCGGCTTCGAGCAAATGCGACGCGCGGCCGTCGGCGCGCCAGCCGGGCTGGACGAGCCCGCCTTTGCTGACGACCTCGACGTCGCGCCCGACGATAGCGGCGGCGACCGCGAGCTCGTTGTCGCCGTACGCGTCGGCGGTATCGAGCAGCGTGATGCCGGCATCGAGCGCGGCGCGGATCACCGGCTCGGTCGCGCGCATGCAGCCGAACCCGAGCAGCGCCATGACCGCGAGCATGTCAGATCCGCGCGTTAGCGTTGCCGGCATGAACGAGGTCACTCGAGAGCTCGTGCGTGAACCGCACGTCGGCGACGAGATCCGGCTGTCTCGCGACGCGTTGGTCGAGGTCGCGTCGCCGCGGCCCGGTGCGCCGCCGACGTGGCGCTACCTCGCGGCCGGCTCGCGCGGCCGCTTGATCGGCTGGCGCGAGCGCAACGACGATGCACGCGCGGTGATGGACGTTGCAGGAAACGAGCAACGCCTCGTCGTTTTCGTGCGCGAAGATAGCGTCACGCCGGCCTCGTAGCGCTTCGAGTCGTCACGAGACGATCCGGGCACGCGCACGGCGATCGCGAAGCTCGAGTCGGCGCGCGACGAGCTCGACCGGACGTTGAAAGACACGCAGGCCGATGTGATCTCGCAGCTCGCCGGCGCGCTCGCGTCGCTCGACGAGCTCGAAGCCCATGCCGCGCGGCTCGTCGCTCGCGCCGAGGACATCGCGCGGCACCTCGCGACAATCGACGTCGATGCCGTTCGCGCCGAGATCGCGCACCTCGCCATGCGCGCCGGCAACACGCCGGATCCCGACGCGCGGCAGAATTTCAACGACGCCCGCGAAGCCCGCGCGCTCGAGCTCGACACGCTCGACGAGCTCGTCGCCGCGAAAGATCGGATCGACGCGAATCTCTTGCGTCTCGTCGCCGTCATCAGCGGCATGCCGACGAAGGTCGTGCATCTGCGCGCGCTCGACAACCAGGCCGCGGATCGCCTGACCGGAGATCTCAACGCGGAGCTCGAGACCGTCGGCCAGGAGCTCCGCAGCTCGGAGGACGTGATGAAGCTGCTGGGAGAAATCCGATGAAGCCAACTGCAAAGCTCGCCATCGTCGGCGTGTTCGTGATCGCGGCGATCGCGATCGTGTTTGTCGCCAAGGGCAAGTCGCACGACGCGACATCCACGACGAAGCCAGAACCGGGCGTGGCGCAGACCGAGATCACGTTCGTGTACTCGACGGAGAAGAAGGACTGGATCGACGCCGCGACCGCCGACTTCGCGAAGGTGCACCCCGACGTCAAAGTGACGCTCGTCGGCAAGGGCTCGCTCGATGCCGCGCAGGAGATCCTCGACGGCACGCTACAGCCGACGTTGTGGTCGCCCGCCGATTCGATGGCGATGAACCTGCTCGCGAGCGACTGGCAGACCAAGAACCACACGCCGATCGTGGCCGCATCCGGCGACGATGCTCCGCAGCCGCTCGTGCTCACGCCGCTCGTGTTCGTGTGCTGGGAAGATCGCGCGCAGGTGCTGCTCAAGGCGTCGAACGGCGCGGTGTCGTGGAAGGCGATCAGCAAGGCCGTCACGTCGCCGCAGGGTTGGCCGGCGATCGGCGGACCCGGCAAGTGGGGCTTCGTCAAGCTCGGTCACACCGATCCGACGAAGTCGAACTCGGGGCTCGAGGCCCTCTACTTGATGTCGCTCGAGTACTTCGGCAAGCCGAAGCTCGCGATCGAGGACTTGCTCGACGCGAAGTATCAAGACTTCGTCAAGGGCATCGAAAAGGGTGTGACCAAGTTCGAGGCATCGACCGGCACGTTCATGACCGACATGGTTCGGTTTGGCCCGTCGAAGTACGATGTCGCGGTCGTCTACGAGTCGCTCGCGATCAGCGAGCTCGCGAATGCCGCCGGCCGCTGGGGCAAGCTCAAGGTCTATTACCCGGCGACGACGATCTGGAGCGACCATCCGATCGCGGTGCTGGCCGGCGCGTGGGTGACGCCGGCGCAGCAAAAGGCGGCGCGCCAGCTCGTCGCGTTCTTGCGCAGCAAGCCCGCGCAACAACGCGCGCTCGACTTCGGCTTTCGCCCGGCAGATACGTCGGTGCCGATCGTCACGCAGGATCCACAGAATCCGTTCACGCGGCTCGCCGCGGATGGGATCACCGTGGATGTCCCGCCTGCCGCCGAGACACCCGATGGCACCGTCGTGCGCAACCTCATGATGATGTGGTCGCGCGTCGTAGCGCCGTGAACGCGATCATCCGGCGCGTGCGATAGCCGTTCTGCTCGTACAAGCGACGCGCGCGCTCGTTCGATGGGCTGACGTGGAGAAACGCCTGCGTGCCGCGCGATCCGAGATCGCCGGTGAGAAATGCGAGCAATGCACGCGCGAGGCCGCGGCCGACCGCGTCGGGGTGCGTGCACACCGCGCTGAGCTCGCGCAGCCCGGGCATCGCCATGCGCTCGCCGATCATCGCGACGAGCCGGCCCGCCTCGATCACGCCGAAGTAGCGGCCGAGCTCGTTGGTACGCGGCCGGAAGTAGTGCGGATACACGAGCGCGGCGAGCTCGTTCACGGGCGCGCGGTCGCGCAGCTGCACGATCGCGACGTCGGGCGCAGCCGGCTGCGGCCCCTCGAACACCATCTGCACGATCTCGCCGAGCGACTCGAGATGCCACGTATCGGACACCGCGGGCGCCGGACCGAGCAAGAACACGGTCTCGTCGGGTCCGACGAGCTCTGCGAGAGATTCGTCGCTCGCGCGATCGCGATCGGTCGCGAGAAACGGCGCGACTTCGGCGGGATAGCGCGCGAGGCCGCCGGAGGTCAGCGCGAGCTCGCGATGCGCGGTCGTCAGCGCGCTCCAGAGTGGATTGTCGAGCGCGTTCATCGGGTGATATATATGCTGCCAGCATATACATGCGCAAGGCACACAACGATCGCGCCGAGATCATCAGGTGCTCGCTGGTCGAGCTGCGCCGGCTGTTTCAACGCAGCGAGTTGCCCGCGCTGTGGGGCGAGCCGCTCGATTACGGCGAGCTCCGGCTGCTCGACGCGGTTCGAGTCGCAGAGCCCGCCACGGTCGGCGACGTCGCGCGCCGGCTCGGCATCGACCCGTCGCGCGCGAGCCGCCAGGTAGCGCGAGCAGTCCGCCGCGGGCTGCTTCGCCGGCGCGCCGAGCAGAGCGATGCGCGCAAGGTCGTGCTCGACGTCACCGGCCGCGGTCGTGCGGTTCAGACCCGCGGCAGCGACCTCACGCGAACTCGCATCGCGCACGCGATCGCCGGCTGGCGACCGAGCGAGCGCGACGGCTTTGCCGAGCTGTTTGCGCGGTTCGTCGCCGAGCTCGCGCCGAGCTAGTGGCCGGGCGTCGGGGCGTGCGCCCAGTTATCGATCGAGCGGTCGTAGCCGCAACGCGCGAGATACGCTTCGCCGAGCGCGCGTGCGTCTTGGGTGCGGCCGTCCTGCGCGAGCTGCTGCACGAGGTCGCGCGCCGTCGGCATCAGGCAGCGGTCGCCGAGCTCGGCTTGCAGGAACTCGATGCGCGCCTTGCGCTCGTGCGCGACGCTGGTCAGCTCGCGCCGCATCTTCTCGACGTGCGACGGCTTGTGCTCCGGCACGATCGACAAGAACCACGCGACGATCGCGAACACGAACGCGACGATCACCGCACCGACCGCATAGCGTGCGCGATCGTTCTTGTGGCCGAGCGGTGCGTGAACCAAGCCGTCGGTGCGCGCCGCGATCGCGCGCCAATCGGCGCCGGGCACCGCGAGCTTGAGCTCGGCGATCGCGCGCTTGGCGTCATCGAGCGCGAGGTCGTCGATATGCTGCGCTTCGACATCGGTCGCCGCGCGCTGGACGTGCGGGCGCAGCTCGTCGTAGCCGACCGTGTTCGCGCCGCGCTTGGCGAGCACGCGCCGCGCGCGATCCAAGTGGCGCCACACTTCGGGATACGCGTCGTGCATCTCGTGCACCGCGCGCCATCGCTCGTGATCGCTTGCGGTCTGCGGCCGCTTGACCTTGATCGCCGCGCGCTCGCAGTCCTCGACCAGCGCTTCGCCGATCAAGATCGCGCCGACTGCCCGGTCGTGCTCGTCGAGCGCCGTGGCCGTGTCGCGATACATGATCCAAGTGTTTCGGATCGGGACGAGTCTGGCAAGGTGTAACTTCTGCACGCATGGCCGACGACGCCACCAGAAAACGTAAGCTGCGTACGCTCACCGGCCTCGATGTCGAGCGAATCCGCCATCCCTCCGACGCGCGGGCGACCGACGCCCTCAAGAAGATCCCAGGCCTCGACAAGGCGATGGCCAAGATCCTCGAGCTCGGGCTCGAGCGGGTCTACTACGTCGAGAACGTCGCGTCGAACTTGCGGGTGACTCCGAAGATGTTCGGCCGGTTGCACCGGTCGTTGACCTGGGCTTGCAAGATCCTCGATGTCGCCGAGCCCGAGATGTACGTCACGCTCGATCCGGTGCCGAATGCGTGGACGTACGGCCACACCAAGCCGTTCGTCACGGTGACCTCGGGCCTCATCGACATGATGACGGACGAGGAGCTGTTCTTCGTGATCGGTCACGAGGTCGGCCACATCAAAGCGGGCCACGTGCTGTACGGCACGATGGCGCGCAACATCGCCGCGCTGGTCGAGCTGATCGGCCAAGCGACGCTCGGCATCGGCGCGTGGATCGGCCAGGGTCTCGTGGTCGCGCTCTACGAGTGGTATCGCTGCGCCGAGCTGACGTGCGATCGCGCCGCGCTGTTGTGCGTGCAAGACCTCGAGCCCGGCCGCGACACGTTCATGAAGCTCGCGGGCGGGACGACGCGCCTCGCTGCCGAGATGGATCGCGACGAGTTCTTGCGCCAGGTCCGCGCCTACGAGGACGTCGATCACTCGACGCTCGACAAAGCGTACAAGCTGCTGCTCACGATCCCGCGCACGCATCCATTCGCGATGCAGCGCGCTCGCGAGCTCGAGCGCTGGTTCGAGTCGGGCTACCCCGAGCTGATGGCTACGTTCGAACGCAGCCCGCAGTAGGCAAATCAAATGGCGTAACTCGGCGACGTTACTCGCGGGACGCGCTGGCATGTTCGGTGCTCTACGTCGCTGCATGCGTACCATCAGCAAACAGCAGCTCGCAGTCGTCATCGGCGGTTGTCACAAGCAGGCGCAGCAACCGATGCAGCAAGCGCCGCAACAGGCGGGCGATCCCGGCAGCGCCGGCAGCTCGGGCGCCTACAGCTACAGCTACGGTGGCAGCTCCAGCAGCAGCTTCGCCAGCGCGCCGCCGCCGCATCATCCGAGCGTGTCGGTTTCGGTCGCATCGGGCGCCGGTGCGGCGAGCGCGCTCGGCGGCGGCGGCGGTGGTGGTGACGTCAGCTACTCGTAGTAGCCGGTCGCGCGATTGAATCGGCGGCGCCGCTCGTCGCGAAACGTCACGCGCGGATACTTGCGAGCGACGCGAGCGCGCAGCGGTGCTTCGAGCCAACCCGGCAGCGACAGCGACGTGAGCTTGAGCTTGGCGTCGAGCAAGAGCTCGACCCAGCGTTCGGGATTTTCGCCGGGCCTCAGCTCGAGATGCTCGAGTGCGCGCAGGTGCGGCAACATCGCCCTCCAGCCGTGTTCGCTCGCTCGCGCTTCGCCGGCGCTCAGCTCGAGTGCGCGCAAACCGTCGAGCGCGGGCGCGAGCGTCGCGAGTAGATCGTCGGATTGCTTGTCGTGCTCGTAGGCGCGAGGCCGTACAGCGTGCCGAGCGGCAACGTCGCGACCGCGACCGTCTCGCGCTTCGTTCTCGGCTCGGTCGCGCTGACGATCAGCCGCGGCCCGAGCGCGCGGATGTGCGCGAAGCCGGCGGTCAGCTTCGCGAACGAGCATTGCGCGCGCGCGATGAACCCGGGCGAATCGTCGCTGTCTTCCCACGTGTAGATGAACGGTCGCGCGGCACCGAGCCACGCGCCGCGATGTTTCGCTAGCAACGCGCCGCGGCGACGATCTTGCGCGGCGTCAGCTCGTCGAGCAGCGATAGCTGGATGAACTCGCCGCGCGCCGGCTCGCCGTTGGTTGCGGGCCAATCGGCGTCGACGCGCAAGAGGTCGCGGTCGGTCGGCGTCTCCCAGATCTGAGCGAGCAGTGCGGTAGTCATCGCTTGATGCGTGCGACCGCGCGCGGCAGCTCTGCGTTGTCTCGCTCGCTCGTGACGGCATCGACGATCGAGACCAGCGTCTCGCCGAACGCGACTTGCAGATCGATGTCGGGCTTCACGATCGGTTGCGTCGAGATTTCTGCCGCGGCGATCGGATCGACCGGTACGCCGGTGAAGTCGCCGCAGTGCGGACACTTCACGGCTTGCTCGTGCACCGGTTCGCCGCAGACATCGCAGGGAATCGCCACGGCGCTAGTTTACTCGGTCGTTTCGGCGCTCGCCGTCAGATCGAGCTCGGTGAGCTTCAACAGATCGGCCCATTGCCACAGCTCGCCATTCGCATGCAGCGCCAGCGCAGCAGCTACCGTTGCGCCATCTCCCGACAACGCGACGTCGAGCGGCATCGCAGGCAGCGTTTGCGCGCCGAGCGGCAACGTGCCGCCGTTCACGCTCAGCGCCCACGACAGCGACAGCTCGACCGGCACGCTCGCCGTTGCATCATCGGCATCGCTCCACGTCGCCGCGGCGCTCGCGGGTGCCGGCAGCTGCAGCCGCACGCCGGTGAGCTGCGCCGGCGAGCCGAACACGGATTCGGGCACGTCGATCGGATCGAATGACACGTCGAACGTCGATACGACGAGCTCGCCGCTGCCATCGAGCGACGCGACGAATGCGCCGCTCGAGATCGACAGCGACGCCGAGCCGCTCTGCCAACCCGATCCGGTGTAGTGCTCGGCGCCGAGCGTGCCGGCGTCGAGCGTCGTCGCCACGAACAGCTGCGTCGGCGCAGCCGCGAGTCGCGCGTGGACCGAGGCGAAGCTCGGCGAATCGCTCGATGGAGGAGTTGCCGCGCAGGCGGCGAGCAGGACGAACATGCACGTCGATTTCATGACGCGCCGCGTATCACGAATTGGTTTACTGGTTCAACCAATCCTTGATAATCTAGTAAATTCGATAGCTAAGGATGGTCGGCTGCCGAGGGCTGCGTCTCTTCGACGGCCTCTTTCGGCGATGGGAGACGCGGCGTGGTCGCCTTGGACTTCTTTTTCGCGATGGTCGGCGGCGTCGCGGAACCGGTAGCCGAGCCGGTCGTGGCCTGTTGTTCGTCGAGGCGATCGAGCACGTCGGAGGGCACGCTCTCGTCGACTTTTTGCGGCTTCGTGTTCTCGTTGATCTTGTCTTCGGGTTTTTGCTGCGCGTTTCCCGGGCTCGCAAGCGTGATCGCGGCAGCGGCTGCTGCAGCAACGCCGGCCACGCCCGCTGGATTCACGCGCGGCACGCCCGACAACAGCGGTTGATTGGTCGCCGCGCCGCAGGCGGCGAGACCGAGACCGAGCAGGATAGCGACGGTCCTCATGACTCGATGCTACTACTCGCCCAGCATGCGAGCCATCGCGATCACCAAGCCCGGCGGTCCAGAAACATTAGTTCTCGTCGAGCGGCCGCTCCCCGAGCCGTCGCGCGGCGAAGTCCGAGTGCGGGTGCGCGCGACCGCGGTCAACCGCGCGGATCTGCTCCAGCGCATGGGCGCGTATCCGGCGCCCGCCGATTCGCCGCGCGACATTCCGGGCCTGGAATTCTCGGGCGAAGTCGAGGCGCTGGGCAACGGCGTCGAGCGGCTCGCGATTGGCGATCGCGTGTTCGGGCTCGTCGGCGGCGGCGCGTACGCCGAGGCGGTGGTGTCACACGAGCGCGCACTCGCGAAGATCCCCGAAAACCTGTCGTTCGAGCAGGCGGCGGCCGTGCCCGAAGCGTTCATCACGGCGTACGACGCGATCGTCGAGCGCGGGGGCTTCATCGGCGGCGATGCGCTGCTGATCAGCGCGTGTGGCAGCGGCGTCGGCACCGCCGCGATCCAGCTCGGCCGCGCGCTCGGCGCGATCGTCATCGGTACGGCGCGGTCGCAGGACAAGCTCGATCGCTGCAAGCCGCTCGGGCTCGACGTCGGCGTCGTCCCCGACGAAGGCGGCCGGTTCGCGCACAAGATGCCGGCGCCGAAAGTGATCGTCGAGCTCGTCGGCGGCGGCTACGTGAACGAAGATCTGCGTGCGATCCAGACGCTCGGCCGCATCGCGCTCGTCGGCTTGCTCGCGGGTGCGAAGACCGAGCTCGAGCTCGGCCTGCTCATGCACAAGCGCGCGACGATCGTCGGCACGATGCTACGCGCGCGGCCGCTCGAGCAAAAAATCGAAGCGATGCGCACGTTCGAGACCAATGTCGGGCCGCTGCTCGCGAAGGGCGCGATCGCGCCGATCGTCGATGCCGTGATGCCGCTCGCCGATGCGGCGAAAGCGCACGAGCGCATGGCGAGCAACGCCGGCATGGGCAAGATCGTGCTGACCTGTTAAGCGCGCCGCGGGATCAACGACAACGCGAGCGCCGACAACGCGATCACGACGCCGCCGTAGCCGTACGCGGCGAGCGTGATGCTGCCGCTCGAGACCACCGCGATGCCGGCGATCACCGCGGGGATGCCCATCGACGCGTAACACACGACGTAAACGATCGCGATCAGCCCGGCGCGTTCGTGTGCGCGTGCGAGCGGCAGCACGCTGCGCAGCCCGCCTTGAAACGCGACGCCGAAGCCGGCGCCGGCAGCGATCGTGCCGATGAAATAGAGCGCGAGCGAGCCGAACGCGATCGACGCGAGAATGATCGAGACGCCGCTGATCAGCGCGAGCCCGCCGCGGCGTTGCAGCGCGCCGGGATCGGCGTGACCGAACGCGAACACCGCACCACCGCCGCTCGCGGCGAGCACGGCGAGTGCGACACCGCCGAGCAGCGACGAATGCGAGTGAGCGATCGAACGCGCGAGCGCCGGTCCGAGCGAGCCGTAGAACCCGAACAGCGACCACACGGCGATCAGCGCGGGTACGACCGCGATCATCGCGGCGCGCGCTTGCGGCGGCAACGCGACGTGCGGCTTGAGCGATGCGAGCGCGCCCGGCTTCGGCGTGATCGTCTCGGTCATGAACGCGACGCCGAACGCCTGTGCGACGAACACGCCGAGCAGCACCATGTAGACCAGCACGGTCGGCGACGGCAGGAATTGTACGAGCAAGCTCGCGCCGAGCGCGCCGGTCGCGACACCCAGCATCGGCGACACCGCGTTCGCGAGCGTGCCTTTCACGCGGTCGATGTCGAGCATGCCCGCGCCGAGCGCGCTCGCCGCGGCACCGGTCGCGAGGCCTTGCAGCACGCGCGCGCCGATCAGCGCGGGCACGCCGGCGGCGGTCGCAAAGACGATCATTGCGGCGATCTGCGTCGCGATGGCGCCGAACAACACCGGCTTGCGGCCGAGGTGATCCGATAGCGAGCCGGTCGTCAACAGCGCGACCAAGACGGCGATCGCGTAGACGCCGAAGACGACCGTGATCGTGATCGGCGAGAATCCCCACGCGTGTTGATACGCCGCATAGAGCGGCGTCGGTGCGCTCGACCCCGCGAGGAACGACACGATCAGCGACGCCTGCAGATAAAACGCGGCGGTCGGCGAGAGCGATCGCATCGCGCGCGTGGACGAGATTGCACTTAGCGGTTGCATGACATCTCCTTCAAATCACCGATAGGCCGCCGTCGGCGAGCAGCGTGGTGCCGGTGATGTAGCTGGCCTTCGGCGACGCCAAGAACGCGACGGCCTCGGCGATCTCGGCGTTCGTCGCGGCGCGGCCGAGCAACGTGCCCTTGCCGAGCGCGGCGGTGCGCTCGCCCTTCGCGCCTTGGGCTTCGATCGGTCCGGGCGCGACGTTGTTGACGCGCACGCCCGACGGCGCGAACTCGGCCGCCCACGATCGCGTCAGCGATGCGATCGCTGCCTTCGTCGCGCCGTACGCGGCGGAATGCGGCGTCGTGATCGCGCCGAGCACGCTGCCGATGTTGACGATGCTGCCGCGCTTGCGCTCGGCCATCGCCGGTGCAAACGCCGAGACCATGAGATACGTCGCGCGCACGTTGATCGCGAACAACGCATCGAAGGCGGCGGCATCGAGCGTCGCGGTCGGCCCGTACCACGCGTAGCCGGCGTTGTTGACGAGCACGTCGACCGGACCGATCGCCGCGACCTCGGCAACGATCCGCTCGATCGATTTCGGATCGGCGAGGTCGGCTCGCACGAAGCGCGCGTGACCGCCGCGAGCTTCGATCCCGCGCACGACATCGCCGCCGCGATCGGCATCACGGCCCAGGACGATCACGAGCAAGCCGTCGCTCGCGAGCTTTTCGGCGATCGCCTTGCCGAGCCCCGCGGTCGCGCCGGTTACGAGAGCAATTGTTTGGTCTTGCATCGGTTTCTTACCTTTACTCGATGGGCAGAACGTTCTGTTTAGTTGATCGACAGCGACGTCAAATGATTAGATTTTATCAGATAGTCAGAAATCCAGAACGTTCTGTCTGTCCGTCGCTGCGGCAAATCGCCGGACAGAACGTTCTGTCTAACATGGCTATAGACTAGACAGACCGGTCTGGTATTGTCAAGGCCATGAAGTCACCGCGCGAACGATTGCTCGATGCCGCGAACGAGCTGTTCTACAAAGAAGGCATCCAGACCGTCGGCATCGATCGCGTGATCGACCGCGCAGGTGTCGCGAAGGCGTCGCTATACAGCGCGTTCGGCAGCAAAGACGAGCTCGCGCGCGCGTACCTCGCACGCCGGCACGAGCTGCGTCAGATCCGGATCGCCGAGATGCTCGCGACGCGCGACACGCCGCGCGCGAAAATTCTCGGTATCTACGACATCGTCGCGGAGCTCGCGGCGAATCCGAGCTTTCGCGGCTGCGCGTTCGTCAACGCACGCGCAGAAGCGCCGAAGGGCAGCGCGGTCGTGCGCGCGTGCGACGAGATGCGCGCCTGGACACACAGCCTGTTTATCTCGCTCACGCGCGAGGCGGCTGCAGCGGATCCGGTCGCGCTCGCGGCCGATCTGGTGTTGCTTTACGACGGCGCGATGGCGACTGCTCGCATGGACGACGATCCCGAGGCGCCGATCCGCGCGAAGGCAATCGCGGCGCGCTTGATCGACGCGGCGATCTCAACGCCGGCGAGCTGAATGCGACGGATCACTCGCCGGCAACTCGGCGACGAAGTGCTCGATGCAGCTCCGGACGGCGGCGGTGAGCGAGCGACGTGCGCGATAGAGCAGCGACACGCCGCCGACCTCGCCTTGATAGCGATCGAGCACGCGGACGAGGCGCTTCGCGGCGACATCGGCGACGCAATACACTTCGGGCATCATCGCGATGCCCAGGCCGGCGACCACGGCGCGTTGCACCGCGGCAGACTCGTTGACGCTGAACCGAGGCTGGAACGAGAAGCGTTTGCGGCGGTGGTTCGCGACGAGCGTCCACGTCGCGATTCCACCGACGGTGCGGCCGGCGATGCAGTCGTGGCGAGCGAGATCTTCGACGCGTCGAGGCGCACGACGCGCGTCGAGATACCGCGGGCTCGCATACAGCAGCTTGCGCGATGATTGCCATAGCTCGCGCGCGACGAAGTCGCCGGTGTCGTCGACACGGCCGGTCACGATCGCGAGGTCGAAGCCTTCATCGAGTAGCTCGACGCGGCGTCCCGCGAGCTCGAGCTCGATCGCGACGTGCGGGTGCTTCACGAGATACGTGCACACCGCGTTCGCGACCGCAGCGCCAAGCGGCGGCGGTGCGACGATTCGCACGCGACCGCGCGGCTCGGTCTGGAGCTCGCGCACGCGATCGCCACCGACCGCAAGATCGTCGACGGCGCGCACGGCGTGATCGAAGTAGGCGCGGCCGGCGTCGGTAAGGCGCAGGCGACGAGTCGTGCGCTCGAGTAAGCGTGTGCCGAGCGACTCTTCCAGCCGCGCGATCCGCCGGCTGACGGTCGAAACCGGCACACCGCGCTCGCGAGCGGCAGCCGAAAAGCTCTGGCGTTGCACGACGCGCACGAGCAGCGCGACGTCGTTGAGATCGATTAGTGCGTCCACGATAACAATCGCTTTCCAATCTCGATACTAGTGCGATCGCCGCCGAGCGCCTACAACTGCGACATGCAGATCTTTCTCGCTGGAATCACCGGCAACGTCGGCGGTGCCGCGGCGCGCCGCTTGTTGCAACAAGGCCATGCGGTTCGTGCGCTCGTCCGCGATCCAGACAAAGCGGCCGACTGGGCCAACCGCGGCGTCGAGCTGCGGAGCGGTGATTTGCGCGATGCTGCGACGCTCGCCGACGCGATGGCGGGCGCCGAGGCCGCGTTCCTGCTGATCCCGCCGATCAGGTCGCCGAAGCCGGACTACGCCGATGCGCGCGAGCTGGCGGCGAGCTTCGTCGCGGCTGCGAAGCAGGCGAAGCCGAAGCGGCTTGTCACGCTCTCGTCGGTCGGCTCCGAGAAGACGAGTGGGCTTGGATTGATCACGGCGACGTCGATCCTCGAGCGCGCGCTCGCCGAGCTCGCGATGCCGGTCGTGCACGTGCGCGCCGGATCGTTTCTCGAGAACTTCGTGGGCCCGTTCAAAGCCGCGAGCGCGAGCGGCGTGTTCGAGACGTTCCTGGCTCCAACCGATCGCACGTTCGGGATGATCGCGAGTGAAGACATCGGCAACGAAGTTGCTCGGCGGTTGACGGACAGCTTCGCCGGTGTGGTCGAGCTCGGCACGCAGTACTCGCCCGATGATCTCGCACGCGCGATGAGCGAGGCAGCCGGCCGCACGATCGTCGCGCGCACGATTCCGCGCGATCAGTGGGCCGCCGTGCTCGAAACCATGGGGTTACCCCGCGGGGGCACCAAAGGGTTCGAGGAGATGGACGACAGTTTCAATGCGGGCTGGATCGCCTTTGGCGTACCTGGCACGGAGCCGGTCGCTGGCACGATCACGCCAGTGCAGTTCTTCAAGCGACTGGCGTAATCTGTACGCGTGCATCCCGCCAGCGCTCGTCTGATCGAGACCATCCGCACTTCGATCATCGGCGATGACTGCGCGCTCGATGGACCATACGGCGCGCGCCGCGTGACGTACGCCGACTACACGGCTTCGGGCCGGTCGCTGACGTTTATCGAAGACTTCATCCGTGACGAGGTGATGCCGCTCTACGCGAACACGCACACCGAGACCAGCGGCACCGGCCTGCAGACCACGCAATTTCGCGACGACGCGCGCGCGATCATTCATCGCGCGGTCGGCGGCGGCCCCGACGACCTCGTGATCTTCTGTGGCTCGGGCGCGACCGGCGCGATCAACAAGCTGATCGCGGTGATGAACCTCCGCATCCCGTCGGAGCTCGACGAGCGCTATCAGCTGTGCGAACGCATCCCCGAAGCGCAGCGACCGGTCGTGTTCATCGGTCCATTCGAGCATCATTCGAACGAGCTGCCGTGGCGCGAATCGATCGCCGACGTCATCGTCATCCACGAAGACGCCGACGGCCACATCGATCGCGCGCACCTCGAAGCGGAGCTCGCGCGGTTCGCGTCGCGGCCGCTCAAGATCGGCAGCTTCTCGGCGGCGTCGAACGTCACCGGCATCGCGTCGGACACGCAGGCGACCTCGCAGCTCTTGCACGATCACGGTGCGCTGTCGTTCTGGGACTACGCCGCGGCCGGGCCCTACGTGCAGATCGACATGGCCGGCAAAGATGCCGTGTTCATGTCACCGCACAAGTTCATCGGTGGCCCGCAAACGCCGGGCGTGCTCGTCGTCAAGCGCGCGCTGGTCGTCAATCACGTGCCCGCGCATCCGGGCGGCGGCACGGTCGCGTACGTCAACGAAGACGGCCACCGCTATGTCGACGATCCGGTGATGCGCGAAGAAGCCGGCACGCCGGCGATCATCGAATCGATCCGCGCCGGCCTGGTGTTCCAGCTCAAGGATGCAGTCGGCGCCGAAGCGATCCGCGAGCGCGAGGTCGATTTCATCCAGCGCGCGATCGCATCGTGGTCGCAAAACGAGAACCTCGCGATCCTCGGCAACCGCGAGGCGTGGCGGCTGTCGATCGTGTCGTTCATCGTGCGGCACCGCAACGCGTACCTGCACCACAACTTCGTGGTCGCGTTGCTCAACGATCTGTTCGGCATCCAATCGCGCGGTGGTTGCGGTTGCGCCGGCCCGTACGGGCATCGCCTGCTCGGCATCGACATCGACACGAGCAAGGAGTTCGAGCGCGAGATCGTCCGTGGCTGCGAAGGCATCAAGCCCGGTTGGGTGCGCGTCAACTTCAATTACTTTCTGTCGGAGACCCAGTTCCAGTTCATCATCGACGCGATCCACCTGGTCGCGACCGACGGCTGGCGATTGCTGCCGCATTATTCGTTCAATCCCGATACCGGTGAGTGGCGCCATCGCGGTCACAGCCGCGCCGGCGTGATGCGGCTCGACGACATCTCGTATCGCGCCGGCAAGCTCGAGTATCGCTCGCGGCACTCGACCGAGCCCGAGTGGGCGCTGCCGAGCTACATCGACGACGCACGCCGCATCATCAATGAAGCGACCGACGAATGCCGCGCGCTGCAGCTCGTCGATCCCGAGCGCACGACCGACTTCGAGGAGCTGCGCTGGTTCCCACTGCCGAGCGAGGTCGTCGCCGAATTGCGCGGCGGCGATGGCCTAGAGCTGCACGCGGGCTTTCGCGATCACGCGCGCCGGTAGCCGCGCGAAGCCGGCCGACTCGAGCAGCGCCTGGCCATCGCCGAGCAAGTAGCGCACGTAGTCGAGCACGTGAGGATCGGCGTGCTGCGGCAGCACGACGAACGTCGGGAACGCGAGCGGATACGCGTCGCGGCGTTTCGCATCGATGATCCCCGCCGGCGCGGCGTCGCCGAGATCGACGGCGGCGGCGGCGAGCGAAGCCGCATCCGGCGCGACGAACGTGCCGGCGGCGTTGCGGATGCTCGCGAACTGCGCATCGCCTTGCGCGTGAGCCTCCGAGAGCTCGACGAACGCGATCGTGCCTTCGGTCATGCCGACGAGCGAAACCAGCCCTTGCACGCGGCGGATCTCGATCGGCCACGTGAAGCCGGCGCCGAAGTGCCACACGCGCTTTGCCGCGTGCACGAGGTACGCGACCAAGGTTCGCGACATGTCGGGGTCGCGATCGGTCGACGGGTTCCAGCCGACCTCGCGCATCACCACGATCGGCTCCTCGGGCAGCGTCACGAGCGGGTTGTCGCGCGCGAGCTCGCGGTCGTTCCATCGCGTGATGTCGCCCTGCAGGATCTTCGCGAGCGCTTCGGGTGTGAGCCGCAGCGCCGGCGTCGAGCCGAGGTTGTAGATCACGCCGATGCCGGCGACCGCGATCGGCACGGTCGTCGTGCCCGCCGGGCCGCGCACGTCGCTGCCGGCGAACACGAACGCGCCGTTGACCAGCGCGCCGAGCCCATCGATGCTCGCGCCGGCGGGCGTGCCTTCGGTCGTCTCGTAGCGCGCGACCGCGTGATCGCGCGCGGCGGCGTGCACGCGGCGTTGCGTCAGCGAGCCGCCGGCATCGAAGATCAAACCCGAGCTGCCGCGCGGCAGCTGCGCCGGGCAGCCGACCGCATCGGTGGTGCCGCCGACGCCCGCGAACGTGAAGCCGTCGATGGCGATCTGGTCGTAACACAGGCCGAACGCGACGGCCGCGTCGGGGATGCGATCGGTCGGGTCGGCGGCGATCGTCGCGACCGCGCCGGGTGCGAGCAGGATCGGTCCGGTCTCGATCGGCCGCGATCTCGCGACCTGCGCGCCGCTGGCGTCGTACGCGTACAGGAACGCGCGCAACCGCACGATCTTCACGACGCTCTGGTTGCGGATCTCGAACCGCGGCCAGCTCCAGTCGTCCATCGCGGTCGCGAGCCGGCGAAACGCGATCGCGTGAAACGGCGGCAGTACCTGCGGCGCGGCCGACTTGATCGGCGGCTCGGCCGGCATCGGCTCGCGCGTGCTCGGCGGAGGCTGGCGCCGGCGTGCATCGCGTTCGGCGATGACCGCGCAGTTCGCATCGGCGCGATGCGCCTTGGCGATCGCATCGGCGGTCGCATCGCCGCCGCACGCCGCCGCGGCACATGCGGTGTAGTCGTGTGCGGCGCAGAGCTTGGCAGGTGCGACCTCGCGGCCGGGCAGTAGTGCGCACGCATCGGCGTCGCCGCGATCGCATTCGGCGCGCACGTGCGCGAGTGCATCGAGCTCGGCGTGCTCGTCATCGGCCTTCCACGCGAGCTCGAGGGCGAGCGAGCAGCGCGCGACGTTGTTCGGCGGGCACGCGGTGACGTCCGCGATCAGCTGCGCGCAGCCACGCAGGACGCCGGCCTTGCACGCGGAGATCGCTTCGCGGCGATGCTCGGCGTTCACCGTCGCACCGCCTGAAACGTTCGGGCCTTGCAGCTCGAGCACGACCTCGCACGCCGCCGCGTCGCCGCGCTCGCACGCGGGCCCCGGATCGATGCGCGCTCGCTCGGCTTCGGTGCGCAGCGGCGCGTCGCGCGGCGCATCGAGCGCGTAGCTCAGCGCGATGCAGCCGTACAAGTCGTGGTTCCGGCACATCGCATCGGCGATTCGCGCGAGCCGCTGGTCGTCGAATTCGGTGCCGCGCCCGTGCAGGATCGCGGCGATCAGCTTGCGGCACGCGAGCTGATCCGCTTGGCCATCGCGGCACGCGTCGGCGTAGATCTCGGCGGCGCGCGCGTAGTCGCGGTGCGGCGGCAGCTCGAACGCACGAGCTCGCTCGAGCGGCGGTAGCGCAGGTTTCGGCGCGACCACCGGCGCCGTCGGTGCGCTGCACGCGACCAGCGCGAGGGCGACCGCAGCCCTCATTGTTAGAAGCCGCGCAGCCGAACCCCCGCGAGCAGATCGATGTCGTACATCGCGTACTGGAACGCGATGCTGCCGTTCTCCGACGCGGCCGAGTGGTTGCCGATCGGCAGCGCGATCTCGCCGCCGACCTGCGTGCCGCCGAAGTCGTACCAGACACCGCCGCCGAATTCGACGGCGAGCCCGGCGTCGGTGTCCGAGCGCGAGCCGGTGAAGACGCCGGGGATCGTCACGGTGGCGCTCGCGTGCGCGAGGTCGATACCGATGCCGGCGCGGCCGCTGATCACGATGTGCTCGGTGACGTGATGCTGCGCGGCAAAGTCGATCAGGATGCGAAACACGTGCGCGCTGGCGGCGGCGTCGCCGATGCCGAACGATGCGCCGGAGTTGTTGAGGCTCACCGGCGTCCAGTCGGCTTGCAGCATCACGCCGTAATCGGGCCTGAAGAAATCGCCGATGCGCACGCCGAGCTTCGGGCTGACGTCGGCGATGTTCTTCCAGTTGTTGTCGCCCGTGGGTATCGAAATGCCTCCCGCGAGCTCCAGGTTGCCGTCGGCATGGGCGACCGATGCGGTCACGAGCAAGGTCGCAGCAACGAGGGCTCGCATACGGCGCGCAGCGTATACCGATCGCCGCGGCGAACGCGGCGGTCTGTCGCCCCGAGTATTCGACTGTCAACCGGCGCCAGACAGATCGAGGCATACCTTCCCGTATCATTACGTATACATACGCGTGGCATGCCGTCTGCTTTAGTAGCCAATTACGAAGGAGCATCCCACCATGCAGACCATCACGAAAACCTCTCTCGAATCGGTTACTGGCGGCACTGGCTCGACGATCGCTGGCGGCTCTGCGACCGCCGGCGCGACGACGGGCAGCACGACGGGCGGCACGCTCGGTACCGGCTTGGGCACCGGCAGCTGCGGCGGCCTCGGCGGCGCGTTCAGCAGCCTCAACAACGAGCTCGCGCAACTCAAGAACAACAACAACGGCGGCTTCAACAGCACCGACATGCTGATGTTCGGCATGGCGATGATGATGTCGCGCCCGGCCGAGCCGGTCTTGGTGTACGGCGGCGGCGGCGGTGGCTACGGCGGCTACGGCGGCTACGGCGGCGGTTGCCACCACGGCTGGTAGCACCGCGCTATGCTCCGCGGCGATGGCGATCGCCGACCGGATCCTGCCGCTGTGTGACGTGTTGCTCGGAGCTGCGTACGCCGACCGCGAGGTCCGCGACGCCGAACGCGACGAGGTCCGAGCTCTCCTCGAGGATCTCGCGGGCGATCTGCCCACCGAAGTCGAGCTACGTATCGCCAGCTTCGACCCGGAAGCGTTCGACGTCGCGGCGACCGCCAAAGCGTTTGCCGCCGACTCCGAAGAAGATCGCAAGAAGCTGTTGTTCCTCGCCAGCGCCGTGATCGAGTCCGACGACGAAATCGACCTGGCCGAAGACGACTATCTCCGCGCTCTCGCCAACGCACTCGCGCTCCCCGCTTCCGCGCTCGACGGCTTGACCGTCGACGTCGAAACCGAAGAGCTCAAGCAAACGTTCCAGCAGGTCCGCAAGGGACCGCCACCGCCGCCGAAAGGCAAAGCAGTTTCCGTGGATGTCGATCTCGATTGAACAGTGATGGTTGCGGTTCGTGTCACTCGGCTCGGACGCGGCGGTTCGCCACCAGGCGATCTCGAGGCCGCTCGCGTGCAGAACGGCGTCACGAACCCGTGGGTGGGATCAGTGCAACTTTGCAGTCATCGAGATCGGCGTCGCCGCTAGCGCGCGAGAGATCGGACAGTTCTTTTTCGCACCGTCGGCGATCGCCTGGAACTTGGCGGCGTCGATGTTCGGCACGGAACCTTCGAGCGCGAGGTCGATCTGCGTGATCGCCCATCCCGCGTCTTGTTTGTCCATCGTGACCGTCGCGACGGTGCGAAGCTCGGTTGCCTCGAGCTTCTCGGCCGTCAGCGCGAATGCCACGGCCATCGTGAAGCAGCTCGCGTGCGCGGCCCCCAAGAGCTCCTCGGGGTTCGTGCCCGCCTTGCCGTCTTCCGACGCGAAGCGCGTGTTGAAACCGTACGCTTGATCTTTGAGCGCGCCCGACAGCGTCGAGATCGCGCCCTTGCCTTGTGGTCCGTTGCCGTGCCAGACGGCGGTGCTGGTGCGCTTGAGTGCCATGCGCGACGGTATACCGCCGCCTGCGTGGCTTAGACCAGCGTCCAGCCCGAGCCGTTGCCGATCGGCGGCGCGATCTGTTCCGGATACTCGATGGCGGGAGCAGCAGCGGACTGCTCGCCCCTCATCATCATCATCATCGGCAACATCTCCATCAACATGCTGCTGGAGCTGGAGCCTTGGTTCTGCGTGAGATCCTGCAGTGACGCGACGACCTGCTGCATCATCGTCGTCATCGCGTCGGTGCTGCTCGAATCGGTGGTCACGCCGCCGGTAACCGCGGCGAGCTGAGCGGAGTCGAGAGTGGGGAGCTCGTCGTTGGATTTGGTCGACATGGGACTTCCTTGGGTGCTGGAGGGTTTGCGCTGCCTTCCCGGATGAGCAGAACGCGTGCCACGGGAGACGTCTTGATCGATCAACACCTTGGCTACTTCGGGTCACGACTGGCGCCCCAGCTCGACTACCCGAGGAGACAACCGGGTAGAGTTGGTCCCGGTGGGTTCGGAACTCGAGGAGCTTCGCGAGCGCGAGGAGTTCTATCGCGCGATGTTCGAGGTCAACACGGCGATCAAGCTGCTGATCGACCCCGCGGACGGCATCATCGTGGATGCGAACCCGGCCGCCGAAATGTTCTACGGCTGGCCGCTCGCGCAGTTGCGCACGATGAACATCGCCGACATCAACGTGCTCGACGCGCAGGAGCTCCACGCCGAGCTCGAGCGTGCGCGAACCGCGCAGTCGACCGCGTTCCATTTTCGCCACCGCACCGCGAGCGGGGCGGTTCGCGACGTCGACGTCTACAGCGGACCGGTGCGGTTGCGCCGCCGCGACCTGCTGCTGTCGATCGTGCACGACGTCAGCGCGCGGGTGGCGCTCGAAGAGCAGGTTCGCAGGGCGCATCGCCTCGATGCGATCGGCCACCTGGCAGCCGGCGTCGCGCACGACTTCAATAATTTGCTGACGATCGCGCTGACGTCGGTCGAGCGCGCCGAGCGCAAGCTGCCGTTCGATCACGACGTGCGCAACGATCTCGCAGACGTCAAGCGCACGATGCAGCAAGGCGCCACGCTGACGCAACAGATGCTCGCGTTCGCCCGCGAGCAAGCGCTGTCGCCACAGCCGACCGATCTCGCGGCGCTGCTCAAGCGCGTCGCCGGGATGCTGCAGCGCGTGCTCGGCGAGCACATTCACGTCGGCACCGAGGTCGGCGACGAGCTGCCGATGATCCGCGTCGATCCGGGGCAGCTCGAGCTCGCGCTGATCAACCTCGCGCTCAACGCGCGCGACGCGATGACGACCGGCGGATCGCTCGCGCTGCGCGCGAATCGCGAAGGCGACCACGTCCACGTCGTCGTCGCAGATACCGGCCAAGGCATGGACGCCGAAACGCGTGCCCGCGCGTTCGAGCCGTTCTTCTCGACGAAGCCGGCGGGCGTCGGCACCGGCTTGGGCCTCGCGACGGTGTACGGCTTGATCTCGCAATCGGACGGCAAGATCTGGATCGACAGCGCGCCGAATGCCGGTACGCGCGTGCATCTCTTGCTGCCGATCAGTGGGCCGATCGAATCGCCGCGGCGGTTCACGCCGCCGAGCACGCCGAGCACGCGCAGCGCACGCAGCGTGCTCGTCGTCGATGACCGGCCCGACGTCCGCGGCGCGCTGGCGAGCGCGCTCGAGGTTGCCGGCCTCGCGGTCCGCGCCGCCGGCAGCGCGCGGGAGGCGCTCGCGCTGCTCGTCGAGCTCGACGGCCAGCTCGACGTCGTGCTCAGCGACGTGTCGATGCCGGATCGATCGGGCCTCGAGCTCGCCACCGACATTCACGAGCGCTGGCCGAAGCTGCCGGTGGTGCTGATGTCGGGCAATGCGGCGCATCGGATGTCGCCGCACGTCACCGCGTGGATCGAGAAACCGTTTTCGCTCGATGACGCTATCGCGCTACTCGATCGCGTGACGGTGGCTTAGCGCCGCCACAGTCGGCGCACCGAGTCGGTCCAGTCGACGACATTCTCGGCCGCCGCGCGCAGCATCGCGTACAAGGGACCGAGCGTGGTCGACGCGTCCGGTGACGCATCGGGCGCGATCGCGCCGATCGCGAAGTCGATCGTCGCGACGCCGTTTGCATTCACGACCGTGTGATCGTGCGCGATCGTCGCGATCAACGCGCGCATCGACGTGTTGTCGGCGAGCACCTCGCAGCGAAACTCTTCGACGTCGCGCTCGGCGGCGGCGGCGCACAAGCGCAAGAGCAGCAACTTGCCGAGCCCTTTGCCCTGCAGCGCATCGGCGACTGCGATGGCCGCCTCGGCGGTGGCAGGCTCGCCGAGCTGGAACGGCAGCCGGATGAATCGCGCGATGCCGGCGCCGATCGGCTCGCCCGTGCCGTCGCCGGCTTCGAGCACCGCGCCGAGTGCGAAGTGCGTCTCTTGATCGAGGTCGCACAGATAGGTGAGCTCGTCGTCGCTGAGCGCGTCTTTCGGTGCCAAGAAACGCGCGTAACGCGACTCGGGCGACCACCGATCGAAGCTCGAGCGCAAGAGCTCGCGATCTTCGGGAGCGACGAGGCGCAGGCGCACCACGGAGCCATCGCGCAACACCGCGCGCTCGACGTAGTCGGCGGTGAAATAGCGCGCCACGCGCGTATAGTCGCACGCGATGGCAACGAGCACGCAGCTCGCGCAGGTCGCACACGAGATCGCCGCGTGCGATCGCTGTGCGCGCTTGGTGCGCTGCCGCGATCGCGCCGTCCGAGAGCCGCCGAAGCGATTTATCGGCGCGAGCTACTGGGGCCGCGGCGTGCCGGGGTTCGGCGATCGCCGCGCGCGGTTGCTCGTGGTCGGGCTCGCACCGGCCGCCCACGGTGCGAATCGCACCGGCCGCGTGTTCACCGGCGATCGCTCGGGCGATTGGCTGTATCGCGCGCTGCACCGCGCGGGCTTCGCGAATCAACCGACCTCGCGCGATGCGGACGATGGCCTCGTGCTCGACGGCGCGTACGTCACGGGCGTGGTGCGCTGCGCGCCGCCTGGCAACAGGCCGACGCCGAAGGAGCGCGATCGCTGCCTGCCGTTTCTCGCGCGCGAGCTCGAGCTGATGCCGAGCGTGCGCGCGATCGTCGCGCTCGGTGCGTTCGCGTGGGACGGCGTGCTCCGCGCGATCGACCACGACGTCAAGCCGCGGCCGAAGTTCGGTCACGGCGCGGTCGCGCACGTCGGGCCGTACGCGCTGATCGGCTCGTACCACGTCAGCCAGCAGAACACGTTCACCGGCCGGCTCACGGAAGCCATGCTCGATGCGGTGTTCGAGTCAGCGAAGCGCCTTGCGAATCACGAGCCGTAGTCCAGTGTAGACGTCGTCGATCGCGCAGATCTTGTTGTCGACGAGCCCGGTGGGCAGCGCGAGCTCGCGCACGACGTGCTCGCTGACTTCCGTGGGCACGCCCGATGCCCGTTTGGGAAACGCGATCCACAACCCGCACGCCGGGCTCATGTGCGCGCGCGACTTCGCGATGCGCTCGGCGAGCACCGCGCGCTCGGTCACGAACGCGACGATCACGTCGTACGTGCCGGCCAGGCGATTGCTGCCACGAATCGAGAAGTCGCTCGGCGCGCCGAGGATCGCGACGCGCGAGTCTGGTTTGAGCCCGAGCTTGACGGGAAGCGGCGTCACAGCGTGCGCGCGTCGATCGAGAATCGATAGCGCACGTCGCCTTTGACGGTGCGCTCGTACGCTTCGTTGATCTGCTTCGCGTCGATCACCTCGACGTCGGAGACGATGTTGCGCTCGCCGCAGAAATCGAGCATCTCCTGCGTCTCGCGGATGCCGCCGATCATCGACCCGGCGAGCCGCTTGTTGCCGCCGATCAACGCGAACGCGCTGATCGCCTGTGGCTCCGGCGGCGCGCCGACGCACACCATCGCGCCGTACGGGCGGACCATGCGCAAGTACGCGTTGTAATCGTGCGTCGCCGAAACCGTGTCGATGATGATGTCGAAGCGGCCGGTCAGCTTCTTGAGCGCGTCGGGATCGGTCGTCAGCGCGAAGTCGGTCGCGCCGAGCCGCTTGGCGTCGGCTTGCTTCTTCGCCGACGTCGACAGCATCGTGACCTCGGCGCCCATCGCGGCCGCGATCTTGACGGCCATGTGGCCGAGCCCGCCGAGCCCGACCACGCCGACGCGGCTGCCGGCACGACAGCTCCACTGCTTGAGCGGCGAGTACGTCGTGATGCCCGCGCAGAGCAACGGCGCGGCGGCCGACGGCTCGAGCTGCTTCGGCACGTTGAGCACGAAGTGCTCGGTGACGACGATCTGCTGCGTGTAGCCGCCGTGCGTGATCGTCGTGCGATCCATCTCGGTGCCGCCGTACGTCGGCGCCGCGCCGCGCTCGCACATCTGCTCGTGATCTTCGCGGCAGTAGTGGCAATCGCGGCACGAGTCGACGAGGCACCCGACGCCGCCGATGTCGCCGAGCTTGAAGCGCGTGACGGCGTTGCCGACGGCGGTGACGCGGCCGACGATCTCGTGACCCGGCACGAGCGGATATTTCGAGCGCGCCCATTCGTTGCGTGCGGCGTGAATGTCGCTGTGGCAGATCCCGCAGAACAGCACGTCCATCTGGACGTCGTTCGGACCGACGGCGCGGCGCTCGACGGTCGATGGCGCGAGCGGAGAAGTCGCAGCGGACGCCGCGTAAGCACGAGTTTGCATGCGTGCAGCTTAACGCTAACCTCGCACGTGCAGCTTCCGCTGTTCGCCCAACCAAACGGGCAGGCGGCGTTCGATCCGCAGTTTCGCGCGCTCGAGCGCACGCAGCTCGGCCTCGGCGCGTGGATCGAGCGTGCGCCCAATTGGGTCGAGCACGACGCGGCATTGTTTCGCGAGCTCGAGCGCGAGCTCGACTGGCGCAGCGAGAAGCGCGCGATGTACACGCGCGTCGTCGTCGTGCCGCGGTTGCTCGCGAGCGTGCCGAGCCGCGGTCTGGTCGAAGCGATGCGCGCGGCGCTGTCGCAGCGCTATGGCGAAGACTTCGTGCACGTCACCGCGGCGCTGTATCGCGACGGCCGTGACAGCGTCGCGTTTCACGGCGACACCACGGCGCGCACCATGAACGAGGCGATCGTGGCGACCGTGTCGCTCGGCGGCGCGCGAAAGTTTCTGGTCAAACCCATGGAGGGCGGCACTTCGCGGTCGTTTCAGCTCGGCGGCGGCGACCTCGTCGTGATGGGCGGGACGTGCCAGCGCACGCATCGCCATGCGATTCCGAAGGTCGCGCGGGCCGAGCCTCGTATCGCGTTGATGTTCCGGCCGAGCTGGGCAAGCGGCTACAAAGCCCCGTGATCATCGAGGCGTAGCAGCAGTCAGAATGTGTCACTCCGGACGGCCCGCTCCCGCAATAAGCTCGGAGGGTTGCGTCCGTCTGCGTACAAGCTGTCACCGAGCACGTCGCGCCAGCGCGGGCTCGCGGCGATCGGGATCGAGCTCGAATCGCCGATCGGCGTGCAGCCGGTCGACTCCGGCGCGATGGTCGTGCGTTGCAGCGAAGAGCACGACGGCAAGTTGGTCGGCGAGCTCGCGGTCGAAGTGTTTCGTGCGGCGCTGGTGATCGATCGCGACGGCATCTTGGAAGAGAAAGCGCACGACGCGGCGAACGCCGAACACGGCCGCGTGACGCCGCCGGTGCCGGTGACGCTGCCCGGCGCGAGCGGATTTCGCGCCGAGGTCGTGCGCGGCATGCAGCAGCTGCCGTACGTCTACTTGTTCGCGGTGGCGCCCGATGATCTCGGCGTCGACGGCGGCGTGCTCGTCACGGTCCGATCGGCGAGCCCGGACTGGCCGGCGGCGAACGAGATCCTGCGGACGCTGCGCGTGCTCGGCCGTCGCGCGACCACGAATCGCGCGGCGAACGACGATGCCGAAGTCTTGCAGCTGCCGCTCATCCCGCCGTTACGCAGGTAGCCGCGCGCGCGCTTCGTCGATCGCGGTGCGCGCGGCGATGCGCAGGCGGGCGAGCTGCGCGAGGTCCTCGGGCGTCGCGTCGTGCTCCGGCGTGCGATTCCAGTACGCGTCGAGCCAGTGCAGCGCCGCGAACGGCGATGCGAGCGCGACCGCGGCCGCTCCGAACGACAGCGGCGGCGGCAGCAGCACGAACGACAGCGAGACCAGCCCGGCCGCCCACAGCGGATAGACCACGAGCGCGGCGCCGAGCTTCACCGTCGAGACCGCGTCGGCATCGGAGCGCCGCGCGATCATGCGCGGAATGAAGTACGGGATCGCGTAGAGCGCGAAGCCCGGCACGGCGAGCGGCGCGAGCGCGGCGCGACGGAGCCATCGCCGCGGCGGCTCGTGCACGGCCGATCGCGGCGCCGAGAGCTGCGCGTCGGCGAGCCCGAAGCGCGCGAGCTCGGCGTAATACGCGGCGATGTGGCGCCGCACGTGGTCGACGATGCTCGGCGATGCATCGCGCAGCACGCGGCCGGCGTGCTCGACCTGGCGACCGATCGAATTCCAGCCCGACAACGACGAGTCGCCCGAATCGTTCGCGAGCATTTCGGCGACGCGTGCGACGAGCAGACGATCGTCGTGGGTCTCGCCTTCGACGAGCAGCTCGCGCAGATCGGCGTCCATCTGCTCGGTGATCGTGCGAACGCGAGCTTCGCCGGCGCCGCGGATCTCGGCGAGCGCGCGCACGGGACCCCACAACACCAGCGAGCGCGAGCGAAAATCGTCGCGCGCGTCGAACTCGAGCGCGACCGCTTGAAACGTCGGCGCGACACCACCGCGCGCTTCGGCGGCGGCGAGCATGCGCGCGGCACCGCTGCGCAGCGGTGCGAGCCGCGGCTCGCTGTGGCTCGTGCCCTCCGGAAAAATCAGGATGTTGCCGCCGCGCGCGAGGTGAGCAGCGATCTTTACGAACGTGTCGTCGTTCGCGCCATCGGCTTTGCCGGGCTCGTCTTTGCGGCGCACGATCGGCACCGCGCCGGCGCGGTCGAGCAGCCAGCGCAAGCCGGGCACGTTCCACAGCGTCGACTTCGCGACCGGCGAGATCTCGCACGCGGCATCGGTCAGCACGAGGATCGGATCGATCAGCGCGTTGTGATGGTTCGCGACGAACACGCGCCCGCGTGTCTCCGCGGCCGGCGCGACGCCGACGCGCTCGACCTCGCGAAAGTACAACCGCACGATCTTGCGGAATGTCGCGATGAGCGCGCGCCGGAGCGGCAGCTCGGGCACGTCCGGTTCGGCGAGCATCTCTTCACGATGGCACGAAGCCGTGGCATCGTGGTGCTCGATGGGTGATCCACGCGTCTCGGCGAGCGAGCTGCGCTGCGTGGCGCCGTTGGTCACGATCGGCGATGCCCCGGTGCTCGTCGGGTCGTGCACGCTCGTGACGAACGGCGATCGCGCGATCGCGTTCTCCAGCGCCGAGCTGTTGCGGAAGGCCGCCGAGCCACTCGCGATCTATACGCGCCTCGACGGCAGCTCGACGATCCCGGTCAAGGCGTGGAAGCTCGGGCTCAGCGGGAGCATCGGCATCATCGAGATCCCGCCGGGCACGGCGTTCTCCACCGACGTGCATCCGCTCTACCTCGCGAGCGTGCACGCATCGCTCGACACGCGCGGCGCACCGTCGGGGCTCGTCGTGTTCGACGCGGGCTTCACGCGCCGCCTCGTCGGCGTGCACGTCGACAACGGCGATCCCGCCGGCGAGGATCCGATCTGGCTCGCGACCCCGGCCTCCGAGGACAATGCAGGCAACGTCGACGGCGCACCGTTGTTCGCGTGGATGCCGCCGGATCCGGTGCTCGGCCGCGCCAGCGAGGTCGTCGCGGTCGCGCTCGCGATCTCCTATCGCGGTGCGCTCGTGCCGCGCGCGCGTGCGCCGATCGCCGAGTTGATCGGGCTCGATGATCTCGGCCGCGTGTTGCCGTGGGCGGAGCAAACCCCGCCGCCGCGCACGGAGCTCGAGCAAGTGGCGGGCGAGATCGGTAAAAAACCGTAAGCTACGCGCGTGAAAGTCGCGACCTGGAACGTCAACGGGATTCGGGCGAGATCGTCGCAGGTCTCGCACTGGATCGACGGCGAAGAGCCCGACGTGATCTGCCTGCAGGAGATCAAGGCCGGCGTCGAGCAAATTCCGGAGCCGCTCGCGAGCTTGGCCGGCTATCACGCGTGCTGGCACGGCAGCGGCGGTTACTCCGGCGTCGCGCTGCTGCTACGTTCGGCGCGGTTTCCAAAGGTTCCGAAGTTCGAACATCCAACGTTCGATCACGAATTTCGGATCGTCGTCACGCACGTCGACGACGTCGTGTTCGGCTCGATGTACGGCCCCAACGGCGGCAAAGACTACGCCGCGAAGATCACGTTTCTCGAAGGGCTCGAGGTGTGGTGCGGCGAGCTCGAGCGAGCCGGCAAGCGGCTCGTGTTGTGCGGCGACTACAACGTCGCGCGTGCGCCGATCGACGTGCACCCGATGCTGCGCAAAGCCATGATCGGGCAATCGAGCGAAGAGCGCACGCTGATCGATCGCGTGTTCTCGCACGGGCTCGTCGATGTCGGACGCTACGTCGATCCCGACAACGATCGGTTGTTCACGTGGTGGGCGCCGTGGCGCAACTTGCGCCAGCGCAACATCGGCTGGCGGCTCGACTACATCGCCGCGCATCACTCGCTCGTCGACGCATCGGTCGCGTGTAAATCGTATCGCGAGGTCGGCACGAGCGACCACGCGCCCGTGATCGCGCATCTGCTGGAGCCGTGATACAGCATCGCGATGAACAAGCTCGCGATCGCCGCGCTCGTGCTCACGACCTCCGGCGGCTGTTTCAACGGCTGCCAGAAGAAGAAGGAAGCCGAAGCGATCGAGCCGATGCCGGCGATTTCGTCGCAGCCTGAAGCTGCGAAGCCGCTGACCGGCGAAGAGCTCGCGCAGCGCGCGATCGCGTGCTGGGGCTTCTACAGCGACAGCAAGTGGGACGACCTCAAAGGTTGCTACACGCCCGACGCGAGGCTGATCGAGCCATCGACGCTCGCGGTCGGCGCCGGCACCGGGATCTCGAAAGGGATCGATTTGATCCTCGCGGGCAATCAAAAGAGCAAAGTCGGCGTTCCCGACCTCCGCGGCGACGTGCGGCTCGTGCTGGTCCACGATCACGACGTCGCGACGATCGCGGCGGCCACGGGCACGCATACCGGGCCGATCGACGGCATCACCGGCATGAACCAGAAGATCGCCGATCTCGAAGGCAACGTCGACGTGATGGACGACGCCGGCCGCGAGATCCAAGAGACCGATTACGAAGACACGGCGACGACGAGACACCAGCTCAAGCCCGACGCGACGCATCCGGTGCGCAGCGCGGCTCCCGACGTGCCGAAGGAGATCGTCGTCGCGAAGCACGATGACGCCGAGAAAGCGAACGTCGCAGCCGTGCAGTCGTTGATCGACGGCTTCAACAAGCACGACACGAAGGCGATGGGCGCGGTGCTCGCCGACGACGTCGTGTGGTCCGAGCAGCAGAATCCGAAAGATTGGACGAAGGCCGAGGCGCTCGCCGACGCGCGATCGAGCTGGAAATCGTTCTCCGACATGAAGCTGACGGCGGATTCGATCTGGGGCGCCGGCAACTACGTCGTCGTGCAGGCGACGATGCAAGGCACCAACGACGCGCCGGCACCCGAGATGGGCATCAAGACCGCGACGAAGAAGCAGGTCACGCTGCCGTTCCTCGAGGTCGATCAGCTCGACGGCGGCAAGATCAAGCACGCGTGGGTGATCGCGAACAGCGGGATCGTGCCGGTCGAGCTCGGGCTCGCGCCGATGCCGGCGGCTACAGGCTCGGCTGACTCGGCGGCGAAATAGCCCGCGAGACGGTTTCGAACGTATAGCCGCGTTCGCGCAACGCGGGCACCGCGAGCTTGACGGCGTCGAGCGTGCCTTTGTGATCGCGGCCGCCGTCGTGCATCAAGATGATGCTGCCGGGGCGTGCGCGCTCGACGATGCGCTCCGCGACTTCGACGCCGGGTGCGCCCTTCCAGTCGTAGCTGTTGACGTCCCACAGTACGAGCTGCTTGCCGGCGGCGCGAAACGCCTTCACGTTGCGCGGGGAGCGACCGCCGTACGGCGGCCGTGCGAGCGTCGGCACGATGCCGGTCGCACGCGCGATCGCGGCGTCGGTGCGCGCGAGCTCGTCGGCGACGTCCCGCGAGCGGCGCAGCGGCAAGTACGGATGCGTGTACGTGTGGTTGCCGAGCTCGTGGCCTTCGCGTGCGATCCGCGCGCACAGCTCCGGGTGCTGATCGGCGTGCTCGCCGAGCACGAAGAATGTCGCGGCCACGCCGAGCTCGGCGAGCGCGTCGAGCAACGCCGGCGTGCGGTCAGGATCGGGGCCATCGTCGAACGTCAGCGCGAGCACGCGACGATCGCGCGAGCCGTGCACGGCGGTGTCCATCGCCCAGTCGACGGGCCCTTCGAACCCGCCGTAACACGCGAGATAACCGAGTCCACCTGCAACTGCCGGCAAAAGCGGCGCGAGGAGAAACAGCATGCTCGTCGAGAGTGCGACCGGCGTGCCCGGCCGCAAGTGCGCGTTTGCCAGTCGCCGAGCGGTGAAAAGCTAACGGTGCGCGAGCAGCGTGGCGACGATTGCCGCAAGTGCCGGCACCGCCTGCACGAACAAGATCTTCTTCGACGCGGTTGCCGCGCCGTAGAGCCCGGCGATCACCACGCAGCCGAGGAAGAATAATTTCAGCGCATACGCCGTCGGCTCGGCCGCGGTCAACGACCACACGAGCCCCGCCGCAAGAAAGCCATTGTAGAGGCCCTGATTGCCGGCGAGCACTTTCGTCTGAATCATCTCGTCTGCGCTCTTCGCGAAGGTCTTCTGGCCGAACGGCGTCGTCCACAAGAACATCTCGAGCACGAGAAAGTAGACGTGCAGCGCGGCGACGACGCCGACGAGCACCGAGCTGGCTGCACCCATGCCGCGAGCCTACCGCGGCGCGATCGAGATGTCCGCTACGCCCGGCAGCTTGCCGAACGTCGGCCGGTCGATCGCCATCACCAGATCGCCGGGCTCGTCGGCGAACTCGCGCGCCGCCGGCGAGTCGTCGAACCAGTAGCCGAGCTTCTCGAACACGCGTCGCGACGCGACGTTGGCGGGAACGATCGACGCGTAGATCGTGGCGAGGCCGATCGTCTCGAAGCCGAACTTCGCGATCATCGTCGCGAGCTTGGTGCCGAGCCCTTTGCCCTGCGTGTGCGTCGCGCCGATCATGAACGCGAACTCGGCGCCGCCGCCGTGCAAGCCGCGCAAGTCGGCATCGCCGATGAACGCGCCGTCGCAAAACGCGATGAACGCGCGGCCGCCGTCGGCGATGAGATCGGCGTAGCTCTCGATCACGTCGTCGTCGTCCATCGCGGCCGTGTGGCCCATCAGTGCGGCGTTCGCGGGATCGTTGTAGCCGCGCGCGAGCTCGGCGGCGTGCGCGCGAATCTCGTCGGGCGTCGGCTCGATGGCGGAAATCACGCCGGCCGGCGTGGTCCAGACGATCCGGTATCGCGTCGCGACCATGGCGAACGAGCGTAGCGTAGTGTTCGCATCATGAGCGAGCCTTGGGACCAGATCGAGGACGAGACGCGCGGGGCCTTTCACGGCGCGGGCAAGTTCCCACTGCGCGCTTACTCCGAGGCGATGCCGCCGCCGTACGTCGGGTTCAAGCCGTACGCGCCGCAGCGCGCGAAGAACTGCTCGACGTTTGGCTGCTCGCTCGGTCACGCGCTCGACATCGACGAGTACGAGCAGGCGTTCGATCTCGAGCCCGGCTTGGACCGCATCGGCAAGCACCTCGTCGACGAGCTCGCGAAGCTCGTGCACGGCCAGCCCCACGCGCTGTCGAAGACGCTGCTCGACGGCAACCCGGCGTGGCCGGCCGAGCTCGCGGTTGCCGCGAAACACGGCAAGCTCGCGCATGATCCGTTGCTCGTGATCGCGTCGGTCGCGCTGTCGCGCACGCAAGACGACAAAGGTAACGAGCGCTGGACGCTATTCGGCGGCAGCCACGACGGTCCGGCGCGCGCGTTCTGGCACGGCATGACCGAAGCCGGCGTCACGCAGATGCTCGCGTGGGCCGGCATCAAACGCGAGTGGAAGACGTTCGGCGGACCGTTCGAGTCGCGCGAAGGCATCGGCGATGTCGTCGTGACGTTCGAGCCGTTCGCGAAGCTGCCCGACGAGTTGCGCGCGCGCTATCTCGCCGGCAAGACGATCATCGTGCCGACGCCGGCGAGCTTGGTGTTCTTCGAGCACCCGCAGTATCGCAGGCTGGCGGCACAGCTGCCGCGCGCGATGCAGGTGCCGCTGTTGCACTTGTTCCCGCGCATCGAGCAGGCGTACGCGATCCGCATCCCGCAGTCGGGCTGGCTCGACGAGGTCGATCCGGCAACCAGCCATCACAAAGTCGTCGGCGATCTGGTGCGCACGCACCGCTGGCAGCGCATCGCGCGCGACGAGGACATCCACGGCGACGGCGCGTACACCGACAAGGTTTCGGTCGCGCTGTTCTCGACCGAGCCGGTCGCCGTCGATCTCTACGACAAGCCACTCGCACGCAACTCGCAGATCTGGAACGAGCGCTACGAGCTCGTGCTCGACGGCTGGCCCGCCGACCGCGCGCAGCTCGCACGCGCCGCGGCGATCGTCGACCGCGGCGGTCGCTTCGGCTATCGCATGTACTACCCGCCGATGCGTGCCGGCGTGCGCGAGCTGTTCTGGCACGTGCCGGTGATCGCGAACGCGAAGGGCCGCTACCACGCCGGGCCGCGCGGCTACATCGGCGCCGAGCGCGAGGGCAGCAGCGAGCTCGTGCTCGAGCCGAATCTGCTTGCGCGCAGCGCACACGTCGCGGCCGCGCGCGAATTCGCGAAGGATCCGGGCCGCTCGCGCCACACCACCGCGCACAACATCCGCAAGCTGCTCGAGGCGCGCGCGCTGTTGGGCAAGCCGCTCGCGCCGTCGCACGCGCGGTCGCTGTTGCACTGCGCGAAGCACGATTCGCTCGAGCACTGGCTCGCATCGCTGCCGAAGCTCGCGGCGCATCCCGATACCGGCCAGCGCGTCGGCGACGCGTTGACGTCGTGTATCGGTGAGGAGCCATCGCCGCCGGTCGCGCACGTACTCGCGAAGCTCGGCACGCGCGAGTTCGAGGACGCGATCTGGAAGTCGATCGTCGATCTCGCGCACGGCGAGTTCATCCAGAAGAACGACAGCGACGGCATCACCGTCAACAAGGGCAAGCACGGCGGACCGGCGGCGAAAGCCGCGCACGTGGTCACGCACGAACGCCGCGATCTCGAAGCGCTCGGCGATCACCTGCACGCGCGGTATCGCGCGCTGATCGCGAAGCACGGCATCGGCGAGGTCGTCGATCACGCGTTCAAGTGGGAGACCGATTTCGAGTTCGCGTGGATGGAAGGCTGGGCAAAGAATCAAACCGCGCCCGCCGAGCGCAACATCGTGATGATGATCCCGGGCAAGAACCGCGGCGAGGCGATCGTGATGGGCGATCACTACGACACCGCGTACATGGAAGACGTCTATTACAAGGAGAGCGGCGGCGATTTGTTGCGCGCACCCGCGTGCGGCGCCGACGACAATCACTCGGCGACGACCGCGCTGTTGCTGTGCGCCGAGCAGCTGTTGCCGCTCGCCAAAGCCGGCAAGCTCGAACGCGATGTCTGGCTGATTCATCTCACCGGCGAAGAGTTCCCACCCGATTGCCTCGGCGCGCGCGCGCTGTGCCAGGGCCTCGTCGAGAAATCATTGCAGTTCACCGCCGAGGACGGCACGAAGCGCGACGTCGGGCACGTCGACGTGGTCGGCGCGTTCGTGCTCGACATGGTCGGTCACAACGCCGACCGCGATCGCGACGTGTTCCAGATCGCGCCCGGCGAAGGCGAAGGCTCGGCGAAGCTCGCGCGGCGCGCGAATCGCGCGAACCTCGCGTGGAATCGGCTCGCGAACGAGTGGAACGACCGCGATCGCAAAGGGCTCGACCGCGCGAGGCGCATGCCGTTCGACCCGAAACAGCGGTTGCCATCGGCGCCGCCGCCGTTCGCGCACCTGCCGCTGCACGGCGAGATCCGCGTCGAATGGGAGCCGCGCAGCGCGCTCTACAACACCGACGGCCAGGTGTTCTCCGACGTCGGCATTCCCGTCGTGCTGTTCATGGAGAACTACGACATCTCGCGCAAGGGCTATCACGACACGCACGACACGATGGAGAACATCGATCTCGATTACTGCGCGGCGCTCACGGCGATCGCGATCGAGACGGTGGCGGATTGCGCGTGCGCGCCGTCTATCTGATCGCGCTGCTCGCGTGTAGCTCGTCGGCGGCGCCGGCTCCGAGGACGTTTGAAGGCCGCACGATC
>DATBAS010000021.1:0-5443 GCA_036271395.1 Kofleriaceae bacterium | reverse complement strand
ACGATGTTCGAGAGCTACAGGCGAGGCTCGAGATGATGGAATCGTCAGTAGAGGCGAGGAGAAGCGAGCTGCGAGCAGTCGAAGAGGACATATTTCGGCGTCGGCTTCAGATCTCCAGCGACGTTCAGAAGCTCGAGAAGCTCGTGCCGACGTTGCAGGAGGCTTCACAACGTACCGGCGGGGCGATCTCTCGGTTGCGCGGCCAGCTCGCCAAGAAACTCGCGCCGTTGATCGAGCATCAGTCGATCAAGGCGATGGCGCGCATTGCAAGACACGCAGTGACGATCCTGACAGTTGTGAGCGTCGTTCTTGACGTACGCGACGCGATCAAGCTCATCTCGTCGCTGATCAAGGTGCACTGGCACGTCGTGATCGGCGATGCCCCGGGGGACGGCGGCGATAGGATCGGTAGTCCAGATGCTCCGATCGACGCGCCTCCGAGCGCAGCGATTCCAAGCCCCGCCGGCATCGAATCGAACGCACCGATCGCCAATGGCCCGGTGGGCGAGGGCTCGAGCGCTGACCCTCGAGGCGCAAAAGCATCTCTGTCGCGCGTAGCTCGCGAGATCGTCGACGGTGCTACACGCGATATCTCAGGCCCGGCCCTTACAGCCATTCAATTGAACATGCTAGATGCGCTCATCCCCGAGACTCTCTCAAACACGCAAGTGAAGGTGATACTCGACACCCTGCGGACCGGTCCGAAGGCGACGACCTCCGAGCAAGTGTTTGACGCGATCAGCAAGGCAGTTCGAGACGTCCAAAATGCAGATAGTTCGATCACGGTCGACGGAGTTGCTGGTCCGGTCGTTGGTCTGCCGGCAGATGGGCCGATCACTTCACCGAGCCAGTTGGAGACTGCTTCTGACGTCATCCAGGCCGGCGCCGTTTCTGTAATCGCGACGTGGTTCGAGCTTGTCGATGGCCAGCTACATGTGACCGCGCAAGGAGAGAATTGGAAGGTTCAGAACGTGGGCAAGGCTCGCGTTCGAGGTCATCTGCTCAGTGGGGTCGACACTTCCGTGACGGCACGCGATTCTGGTTGGGATCTGAAGATCGTGTTCATGTTCGATAGCCGCGAGACTGTCTCTCAGGCGTTCTCTGTGACTACGGATACGAGACCGAGCGGGTTGGGCGCGATGGCGAATGGATTGACCTTCGAGCCGTATTCGATGGTGAGATGATGATCGAAGGAACGCTGCAAGCGCTCTCAGGCGGCCTCGTGGTCGTCATACTTGGCCACCTTGCCTACGAGCTGTTCGGTGTCCCACGCACCGTCGTCATCGCCAGCGAGCTCGTCGTGTGCGCGACGTGCTGGTTGTTGATTGCGCTCATCTCGTCGGCCGACCCAGTCGCTCGCGGCGCCCAAATCGGTCTCGCGATTGATGGCCTGCTAGCACTCGCGACGAGCGCACGGATATGGCGGAGGCCTGCGCCACGATTGCGTTCGGCGTACGACGTCGCGACGCTCGCGGTTGTAGTTGCGGCTATCGCGGGACTCTGTGTTGGCGGTGCGTTCGGTTACTCGATCGCGGGCGCCAGTCTCGGGCTGTTCTTGGTTCGCAGTAGTGTTCGAGGTCTTGCGTGGTCTCGCGTCGAGAAACGGATTCGCACACAGCTCACCGATGCGAGCGATTGGCGCGAACGGGTATCGAACGCAGATGACGCCGACCTGGTGTGGAGCACCGGGCTGTGGAATGGAACGCGTGTGTGGATGCGCGCCGAAGCCGACGCAATGGTGATCCGCGTGGCGCAGGGGCGTTGGCCAGCCGGCGTCGCGTTAGTTAAGAGCGATCGAGGCGAACTTACGGGGGACGACGCATTTGACTCGGCGCTGCGCGTGCGCGGCGACGAATCGTTGCGACGTGTGCTCTTGAGCGCCGAGGTTCGCGAACGCCTCGTTGCGATCCTTGCGGGCGGCGACGTGGCACTCGAAGACCAAAAGCTAGTCGTCACGATTCGCGATCAACGTGCAGTCCAGCCGATGCTCGACCGGTGCGTCGAGCTCACGCATTTACTGCCCGACCTCGACGGCGATGTGCTCGAGCGCGTGTTCGACAACACGGCACGCGAACCGAACGTGAACGTTCGCGCCGACAACTACCGCTGGCTCGTCGCGCGCGACTGGCACGTGCTGCGCGTCTATCGCGCCGCGAGCAATGACCCCGATCCGCAGATCGCCGCGTGGGCACGCGAGCACGCGCCCGATGGCGTGTTTCGCTAGCTCTTCTTCACGCGGTCCGTGTAGTCGCCTCGCCTCGGCAGCAGCTGCTCGAGGTGCCAGCGAATCGCGTACAGCCGATCCTCGGTCCGGTTTTGCATCTCCACGCGTGCGAGCTGCACCATCGTCGTGACCACGAGCTGCGAGCCGATCGCGACCAGCACGAGGGATAGCGTGAGCATCGGCGTGAGCGACACGACCCACGGCGTCAGCGTCAGGCCGTCGGGTCCGACGTGATACGTCGATGGCAGCACGCCGAGCCATTCGAGCGCGAGCGGGCCGAGGACGCCGGTCAGCTGCGGCAGCACGATCGTCGGCCAGCGAAATCCAGTCGGCTGCGTGAGCGCGACGCCGATCGAGCCGACCAAGAACACGGGCATCACGAGCAACGGGCCGAAGATGATCGAGCCGAGCCATAACGTGCCGCTGTTGAGCAAGATCAACCCGGCGACGAGCGGGCTGCCGATCCGCGGCGCACCGCGACTGCCGCCGACGATCGCGATCATGGACGTGATGGCGCACGCGACGACGCCGATCATCAACACGATCGGGTGGTTGACCTTCAGGACGAACACCGTCGCGAAGATGATCGTGACGACGGCGTAGCCGCGGCCGAGCGAGCGCAGGATCCCGAGCCGCGTTTGCGCGCGATCGCGCTCGATCTCGTCGACTGCACCGCGCGGCACCTCGCCGGGCGCGTCGAGCAGCAGGCGGCCGAGCACGGCTTGTGCCTCGGCGTTGTTGGCGTCGAGCGCGAGCGCGCGGCCGGCTTCGCGCACGGCATCGGCGCGCGCGTCGTCGCCGCGGCCGGTCGCGGAGACGCGTGCGCGGGCGGCGTGTTGTGCGGCGAGCTCGGTGCGGCGCGCGAGATCGCGATCGCCCTCGAGGTACGCCTGGATGCCGTCGGCGAGCTCGCGTGCGGTCGGGCGCAGGAGCGGGGACGCGGCGGTCGCGCGGGCACACAGATCGTCGAGCTCGGGCGGCACGTCGGCGACGCGTTGGCTCGGACGATGGCATGGCGAATCGAGCGTCATTTCGAGCGCCGGCATGCCGCGCGGCAGGGCGGGCTGGCCGATCGCGAGCTCGTACAAGATGCAGCCGAGCGCGAACACGTCTGCGGCGGGCGTGACCGCGGGATCGCGGATCTGCTCGGGCGCCATGTAACCCGGCGTGCCGAGCACGTCGCCGACCGCGGTCTCGCCGCTCGCGGTATGTGCATGACCATCGACCGACACGATCGGCTGTGCGAACCACGAGCCGTCGATCACGCGCGCGAGGCCCCAATCGAGCACGTAGACCTCACCGAAGTCGCCGAGCATGATGTTCGACGGCTTGAGATCGCGGTGCACGATCGAGCGGCTGTGCGCGAGCTCGACGGCGAGGCAGACGTCGACGAGCTTCGCGAGCAGCTGGCGGCGCGGCCACTTCGCGGCATCGGGATGACCGGCGAGCACGTCGTAGAGCGTCGTGCCGGTCAGCCGCTTCATCACGAAGTACGGGCTGCCATGGTCGTCGACGCCGAGGTCGTAGACCGGCGGGATCGCCGGATGGTCGAGCCGGCCTTGCACGCGTGCTTCGCGGAAGAACCGCGCGGTCGAGGTCTCGTCGCGCGTGTCGGTCCGCATCAGCTTGACGGCGACGTCGCGATCGATTCGCACGTCGTGCGCGAGCCGGACTTCGCCCATACCGCCGCGGCCGAGCTGCTCGCCGAGCGTGTAGCGATCGCGATCCGACGACGGTGCGAAGCTCGGGTGCGACGACCGCGCGCCACGCTCGGCGAGCGTCGTCGTCGTCGTCATCGCCAGCGTGCTCGCGTCGTCGTCCACCACCCGGGGCGATCTTACGCGATCACGCGGCTTGGAACTTGAGATCCGTGTAGCCGCCGATCGTGCGCGGACTCTCGGGCAGGCCGAGCAGGCGGCGAACTTCGGCGAGCGGCGTCTGCCAGTGATCTTCCCACGCGAACAGCACGAGCCGATTCGCGCGGTTGCCGAGCCGCAACATCGCGGCGACGTCGCGCACGATGCGCGCGTCGTGGCGAATGGTCTTGAGCGTCCCGAGCGCGGCGAGGATCGCCGAGCTCGGCGCGCCGACCTGTGCGTACGTGAACGCCTGCAGCGCGACCTCGCCGGCCGGATCGGTCTCGGCGTGGGTAACGACGTGCCAGAGATCGTGCGTCTGGCGCATGCGTTGGATCACGTACGCGGCGCGCGGATCGGCGACGTCGGCGGGCGGGCCGTCGAACACGTCCGGAGTCAGGCCGTGCGATTTCATGAACCGCGCGTACGCGTGGCCGAGCGTGTCGTCCGGCAGCGCGGCGAGCCTGTCGAGATCGACCGTGTGCGAATCGATCGCGCGGCGGCGCGCGAACAAGTCTTGGCCCCGCGGGTCGTCGTAGAAACGGTCGAGCCGATTCGCCGCCGTGCCCGCGTTCGCGTAGGTCGAGAACACGAGCACCTGATCGGTCTCGTCGGGATGCGCGAGCACGCGGGCGAGCGCGCGAACGGCGCGGGTCCAGCGAATGTGAGCGGGCATCGAGTAGGCGTCGGTCGTGATGGTTTGCATCGTCATGCTCCTCGTTACTGTCACGGTGATAATAGTGACCGAGACGGTTATTGTCAAGGCGCCAATAGTGTGCGAGGGTGGGTCTCGTAATGCCGCGACATCTAAGGCGTCGCCGCCGTGCTCCGGAGGTCGCGCGCACCGAGCTGCTCGATGCCGCCGAGCGCGTGTTCGCCAAGTCGCCGCCGGATCAGGTCGGGCTCAAGGACGTCGCGAAGGCCGCCGGCACGAGCCATGGCCTGATCACGCACTACTTCGGCACGTACGACGGCTTGATCGCAGCCGCGCTGATCCGGCGCACGACCGCGCTGCGCGAGCGCGTGTTCGTCGCGCTGCAAGATCCGGCGAACCTGACGAAGCCGGAGACGCTCGTCGACATGCTGTTCGATGTCTATCAAGATCCGGTGCACCTGCGCTTGATGAACCACTTGATCGCGGTCGAGAGTCCGGATAGTGCGCACGCGCTGTCGCTGCAACACCGGGGCATCGAGCAAGTCGCGGCGCGCATCGCCGACGCGCTGCGACCGCAGGGCTCGACGCAGGCCTATCGCGATTCGATCGCGCTCGGCTTGATGCTCGCCGTGGCAGCCGCGTTTGGCTACGCGGCGACGCGGCACTCGCTCGCCGGCGCGATCGGCAAGCCGGTCACCGTCGAGCTCG
>DATBAS010000020.1:0-19888 GCA_036271395.1 Kofleriaceae bacterium | reverse complement strand
GACGATGCGCCGTGCTACGTCCGCGTCGTCGGGCCCGATGCGCAGCACCGGCTCGCGCTCGCCCGCGTGATCGCGAAGAACCTGACGTTCGCGAACGCGCCGATGACGCCGCGTCCGTTCCCTTGAAGCAATCGGAGCTGCGCTCTCTCGTGATGCTCGCCGCGCCACTCGCCGCGCAGCAAGTCGGCGTGCAGCTGATGGGCAACGTCGACGCCGCCCTGCTCGGCCGCTACAACGACGCGGCGCTCGCCGGCGCCGGCGTCGGCAACAACTTGCTGTTCGGGATCAGCTCGCTCGGCCTCGGCGTCGTGATGGGCATGGATACGGTCGTGCCGCAGGCGCTCGGCGCCGGCCGGCTCGACGATGCGCGCCGCGCGGTCGGCGCGGGCGTGCGGCTCGCCGTGCTCGTCGGGCTCGTGCTCACGCTGGTCACGTTCGGCACGCCGATCATCCTCGATCTGGCGCACGTCGATCCGGCCCTGATCGCGGAGGCCAAGCCGTACTTGTACCTCCGCGCGGTCGGCATCGTGCCGTTCTTGATCACGGTCGCGCTGCGCTCGTATCTCGCCGCGCACCACGTGACGCGGCCGCTGATCGTCGCGGTCGTCGCCGGCAACGTCCTCAACTTCGCGCTGGACATCGCGCTGATCTTCGGCGTACCGGCGCTGCACGTCCCGCCGATGGGCGTGCTCGGCGCCGCACTCGCGACGACCGCCGTGCTCGCGCTCACCGTCGTGGTCTACGCCGTCGGCGTGCGCGCGCTCGACGGAACATCGCCGCGGCCGCCGTCGACCACCGCCGATCTCAAAGCGATCGTGAAGGTCGGCGCGCCGGTCGGCGGCCAGATCTTCGCCGAGGTCGGCATCTTCGGCGTCGCGACGGTGATCGCCGCGCACATGGGCGAGCTGCCCGCCGCCGCGCACAGCATCGCGCTCGGCATCGCGAGCTTCACGTTCTCGTTCACGGTCGGCATCGCGGCCGCGACGTCGGTGCGCGTCGGTCACGCGACCGGTGCGGGCGATCTCGCGCTCGCGCGGCGCCGCGGGCTCGCCGGCCTCCAGCTCGGCCTCGTGGTGATGGCGTGCTTCGCGGCCGTGTTCGCGCTGATTCCCGGCACGATCGCGCGCGCGTTCACCGGCGATGCGACCGTGATCGCGGCGACCGTGCCGCTGCTCTACGTCGCCGCCGCGTTCCAGCTGTTCGACGGCACGCAGTCGGTCGTCGCAGGCGCGCTGCGCGGGCTCGGCCACACGCGCGAGACGTTCTACGGCAACCTCGTCGGCCACTACGCCATCGGCTTGCCCGCGATATTGCTGCTCGGCTTCACGGCCGGGCTCGGCATCACCGGCGTGTGGTGGGGCCTATCGTGCGGGCTCGCCGCGACCGGCACGTTCTTGCTCGTGCGGTTCTTGCGGGCGACTAGAAGTACGACGCGAATCCCGCGATGACGTGCGGATGGAACGCCGGGTTGTCCGCCGCCGATTGCAGCGGCAGCGCGACATCGAGGCGAAACACGTCGCGGTTGAGCTGCGGGACCAGCACGCGCACGCCGGCGCCGACGTCGTTGTACAGCGCCACGGTCGACAGCGTGTTCGCGGCGCCGCCGACCTCGTAAAACGCGACCACGCCGTAGCGCAACACCCACAGCGCGAACGGCGTCGTGCGCATCTCGATCTGACCGATGAAGCGCCGTGCGTTGGAATCGCGGTCGCTGCGGAACTCGGCGACGTTGTAGCCGCGTAGGCCGCTGTCGGAGCCGACCGAGTAGTATTGGTTTTGCGTGTTGTGCCACTCGGTGTCGAGCTCGGCGTAGCCGACGACGCGGAAGCGCGGAAAGTTCGGCGTCGCGACGTGCAGCGCGACGTCGGCGCTATCGTCGATCGAATTCCAGCCGTTCGGCGCCGCTTGCTCGAATCGCATCGATGCGCCCGCGCTCGGCGTGATGAAGCCATCGCGGCCGAGCAAGAACGTCCAGCCCGCAGACAGCGTCGGACGCGTGAACGTGAAGTCGCCGCCGAGCGCGCTCAGGCCCTGCGCGAGCGTCGCGCTTGCGCTCGGGCCGACCTGCAGATCTTCGGCGAGGTCGTAGGTCTGGACGTTGCGCAAGATCCGATAGCGCGGCTGATAGATCGAATACGTGAGGTACGGCTGCGAGATCAGCTCGGTGCGCGGGAACACGTCGGCGATGAACTGCGAGGTCAGCGACGGATCGATCTGCGCGAAGCTCGGCAACAGCGATGGTCGTTGATCCGACACCGTGTAGCCGAGCGTCAGCGCTTGCTTGTAGGCGTGGCCCCATTGCCGCACGGCGTTCGCGTTGACCGACCAGGTCTGGTAGCGGAACTCGTACGGCAGGCCCGAGCCGGGATCGGTGAACAGCTCGAACGCGTCGCCGTGCACGCCGGTGAACGAGCGCGCGATCTGGTTCGAGTACGACGCGCTCGTGCCCGCGCCCCAATCGGTCGCGAGCGACCACAGCGGGCGCGACAGCGAGATCGTCGCCGCCGAGCCCTCGGAGTGCAGCTTGTGCGCGTCCTCGATGCCCGCGGGGTCGGCGGTGTCGAGCACGAGCGAATTCGTCGCCGGGTCGAAGATCTTGTCGGCCGTGCGCGTGATGATCTCGCTCGCCGAGATGTTGAGGTTGATGTGCGATCCGAGCACGTCCTTGTCGAGGAACGTCGGGCCGATCGCGATCGCGCCCTGATCCATCGTGAAGCCGACCGCGAGCACGTCGCGCGTGCCGAGGAAGTTGTTCTCCGAAATCGACAGCGCGAGGTTGGTCAGCGCGCCTTCTTGAAACGTGTATTGCGTGTTGAGCCGCAGGCTCCACAGGTCGCGCGTGACGACGAGCAGGTCGACCTGCGCCGGATCTGCGGTCTGGATCGGCAGCAGCGCGACGACCGACGAGTACAGCGGATCGTGCAGGCGCCGCGCACTCTCTTCGACGCGCGTTTGATCCCACACCTCGCCGGCCTGGATCGTGAGCTCTTCGCGCACGCGATTCGGCCGCGACCGATAGTGAAAGATGTTGAAGAACTGCAGCCAGTTCTTTTCGGCGAACACATCCTCGTCGACCACGACGACGTGGCCGATCTGCTTGCCCCACGGCAGCGGATCGACGACGTAGCCGCGCTCGCCGATCACGCGCGCGATGCTGCGCTGCTCGAGCGAGCTGAACGTCGCGATCCAATCGCACGCCGGATCGTGCGCGCGACAGATCGCTTCGGCGGCATGACGCTGGTCGGCCGCCGTGCGCGAGTCGTGGGTCACCAGTGGCTGGCCCTCCGGCACCGGCGCACTCGTCGGCGGCTGCGGCTGCTGCGGCGCGGCCGGCGGCGTGCTCGGCGGCGGCGTCTGATCGCGCGGTGGCGCCGGCTCGCCGGGTGTTGCCGGCGCCGGCTCGACCGGAATCGGCGTCGGTGATGGCGGCGCCTGAGCAAACGCGCGCGCGCTGATCATGCAGACGAAGAGCAGCGCGCGGCGAATCTCAGCCAACTCGTCGGCGATCGTACACGAGCTACGGAGCGAAACCGGACGTGACGCGGGGGTTCTTGCCCAGATCGTTGACCACCGTCACGCGCTGAAAACCGGCGGCTTCGAAACGCGCGCGCACGGCATCGGCTTGATCGAAGCCGTGCTCGACCGCGAGCGCGCCGCCGGGCTCGAGATGCTCGCGCGCCTGCGCGCAGATCCGATCGTAGAACGACAGGCCGTCGACACCGCCGTCGAGCGCGATGCGCGGCTCGCGGCGAACTTCGGCCGACAGCGTGTCGATCACCGCGGTCGCGATGTACGGCGGATTGGAGACGATCAGCTCGAAGCGTTCGCCGCGCACCGGTGCGAACAGGTCGCCTTCGCGGACCTCGATATTCGCGCCGTGCTTGGCGACATTGGCGCGCGCGACCTTCGCGGCATCGGGCGAGATCTCCGTCGCGATCACGCGCGCGTTCGGCAGCTCCTTCGCGAGCGCGAGCGCGATCGCACCGGAGCCGGTGCACAGATCCAGCACGCGCGTCGCACTCGGCGCGAGCGTGCGCGCGACCTCGATCAGCGTCTCGGTATCGGGTCGCGGCACCAGCACGTGGCGATCGACGACGAGCGGCAAGCCCCAGAACTCGTGCTCGCCGACCAGATACGCGACGGGCTCGCCGGCGAGCCGGCGCTTGATCAGCTCGCGATAGCTCGCGAGCTCGGGTTCGCCGAGCGGCTTGTCGAAGCCGGTGTAGAGCTGCATCCGCGTGCAGCCGAGCGCGTGCGCGAGCAACAGCTGCGCCTCGAGCCGAGCCGCGCCGATGCCGGCGTCGGTGAAGCGCTTCGTCGTCCAATCGAGGACGGTCAGCGGAGTCCAAGTCTGCGCCACGCGAGTCGCATATAGCACGAGCTAGCCGATGACCATCACGTCGCCATGGTTGATCCCGGTTGGCCCGGTGACGACGAGCGCGCCGATCGCGTCGAGCGCGGTGCCGGCATCGCAGTGAAGCAACGCTTGCTCGGGATCGATGCCTTCGTCGGCGATCTTGTCCCAGCTCTTGCCGTCGACGATCGCACCGGCGGGGCTCTTGCGGTGAGCGGGTGCGGGGCCGTCCATGCCGTCGCTCGCGATCACGAACGCCGAAAGAATATCGCAGCGCGGATGATCACGCAGCTCCCGCGCCAGCAAAAGCGCAAGCTGTTGTGCGCGACCACCTTCGCCGTGGTCGTCCGGAATGCGGACGGTCGGCTCGCCCCAGCTCACGCGTGCACCGCCTCTCCAGTTCCGCGCGAGCGCCGGTGCGACGACGTCGACGCCGGCGCGATACGGCTCTGCATCCCAAAACATATGGCCGTGGTCCGGCCCTGGCCGCACCATCGCCTTGGCGAAGCTCCGCATCGGCGCGATGACCGAAGCGCGGTCGCCGGGCCGATTCGCGTACGTCGGTCCCGATCCGATCACCGCGAGATCGTCATCGTAGACGTCGCTGACCGCCAGCGTCGCGATCGGCGCGTCGCACATCCGCGCTAGCTTGCCGCCTTTGAGCCGCGACAGCTCGCCGCGCAGGCGATTGATCGCGTGAATGTCGGCGCCGCTCGCCATGCACGCAGCGACGCGGTCGCGCAGCTGCTCGAGCGAGATGCCCGGCTCCGGCAGCTCGACGAGCGCGCTGGCGCCACCCGAGATCAGCGCGAGGCATAGATCATCGCGCGTGCAGCCGGCGACCAGATCGACGACGGCTTCACCCGCGAACACGCTCCGCTCGTCGGGCTGCGGATGCGAGCTGACGATCACGCTCCAACCTTCGGGCACGCCGCGGCCGTCGTCGGCGTTCGTGACCACGACGCCGCGGGCAACCGGCCCCGCGCCGCGCGCCATCTTCAGCGCAGCTTTGCCGAGCGCGAGCCCGTAGGTCGTGCGATTTGCGAGCGGCCCGACGACGTCGTGCTTCGCGCGCGCGACCAGCCGCTCCGGGTCGCAACGTTCGACCGCGCGCTCGAACAGCTCGATGCACGCGACGCGATCCAGGCTCACGTCTCGAGCACTCGGTTGATCCGATCGATGCCGTCGTCGAGCCGCGCCTCGTCGACGCCGGTGAAGCACAGCCGCGCGTAGCGGCCACACGCGTCGCCGAACGCGCTGCCCGGCGCGACGAGCACGCCGGCCGCCGCGATCTTCTCCAAGATCGGCATGCAGTCACCGCCGTCGCAGTAGGCGCCGAAGTCGACCCACAGATACGCCGCGCCCGGCGGCAGCTCGCACGGCGCGCGCAACCGAGCCTTCGCGCGATCGCGAGCCGCGCGATAGCGCTCGCGCGCCATCGCCAAGAAGGCATCGCCACCGGTGATCGCCGCGTGCGCCGCGCGCTGCATCGCGACCGGCACGTTGAACACGCTGTGGTTCGCGAGCTTGCGCACGGCGTCGATCACCGGCGCCGGGCCGACGACGTAGCCGACGCGCAAGCCGGCCTGCGCGTAGCCCTTCGAGCACGAGAACACCGTGACCGTGCGTTCGGGCGCGCGCGGCGCGATCGAGCAGTGCACGCCGGCGTAGACGAAGTCCTCGTAAACCTCGTCGGAGAAGATCCACAGGTCGCGCGCGCGGGCGAGCGCGACGATGCGCTCGACGTCGGCGGCCGACAGCATCGAGCCGTCCGGGTTGTTCGGGCTCGCGACGTAGATGCCTGCCGTCTTCGCGGTGATCGCGCTCTCGATCGCCGCGAGCGCGACTTCGATCGGCCGCGCGTGATGCGCGATCGCGATGCCGCGGATCAGCGGCCAGTGTGGCGTGACGAGGATCAGCTCGTCGCCGGGCTCGCACAGCGCCTGCACCGCGCACGCCAGCGCGTGCGTCGCGCCGGCCGTGACTTGCAGCTGCGCGGCCGTGACGTCGATGCCGTTCTTGCGCGCGAGCTTGGTCACGATCGCGTCGAGCAGCGGTTGCCAGCCGGGCGGCGCGCCGTACGCGTAGAGCTCGGCGGCCGGCAAGGTTTGCCAGTCGAAGGCGTCGAGCGCGACGGCGGGCGGCAAGTGCGTGTCGCCGATATGGAACGGCACGATATCGCCGCGGAAGCGTGCGAGATGTTCGCGCAGCCGCGCGAAGATCGACGCGGTCACCGCCGCTGCAGATGACGAGATCGAAGGAAACGCTGGCAGAGCTCGACGGTAGCACCTATGCTCGCCGGCGTGCGCTCGTCGCTGATCGTCGTCGCGGTGTTGTTCCCCTCGCTCGCGATCGCAGATCGGTCGGCGACGTTCGAGCTCGGCGTCACCGGCGATGTGCGCGCGCAAGGCTCGAGCTTTTCGCAGGCGGGCGCGAGCAACGACCTCGCGACGCTCGCGGGCCTCCAGCTCGTCGTCGGGTTCGAGCGCGCGCCGCTCGCGATCCCGCCGCCCGGCGGGCTCGCGCACGAGCTCCGTTTGGTTCCCGAGCTGCTCGCCGGCTTCGTCGCCGATAGCGTGCATGCCGAAGGTTTCGCCGGCGCCGGCTTGCGCGGCGAATTACAGCTCGCGGTCCATCGCAACGCGTCGATGCGCGTCGCGATGTATGTCGCGGCACGCGCGATCGCGATCGGTGCGCACCAAGACGGCGCCGCCGAATTCGTCGCGGGCGAGTATCTGACGCTCGCGCACGGCAACCGCTTCGGTTGGGAAGGCGGCGCGATGATCCGGCCGCGAAGCGACGTGCCCGCCGATCAAGCGCGCGAGCTCGACACCGTGCTCACGATCTATTACGGCTGGCAGTAGTGATACGTTCGCCGGCGTAGATGGTCACGCCACGTCGTCCCATGGCGCTCGAGCTCGCGCTCGTGACGTTAGTCGCGCTCGCGGTGCTGCTCCCCGGTATCTGGAGCTACTCGCTCGTCGATCCGTGGGAATGCCATTACGGCGAGGTCGCGCGCGAGATGCTGCAGGACCACGACCTCGTGCACATGTCGTGGGTCGGCGGCGAGCATCACCCGACCGACAACGAAGGCTTTCGCTCCAAGCCGGTGCTGCAGTTCTGGATGATGGCCGGGTCGATGCGCATGCTCGGGCTCGCCAAGGACGGCGGCTACTCGGGCGAGATGGTCCACGACGCGCGCACGATGCTCGCGATCCGGCTGCCGTTCGTGGTGTCGGCCGTGATCGGGCTCGTGATGATGTGGCTGATGCTCGCGACGCTCGTCGATCGCAAGCTCGCGTGGCTGTCTTTGCTTGTCGTCGGTAGCTCGCCGTTCTTCTGTTTGATCGCGCGCCAGGCGATTCCGGACATGCCGCTCGTCGCGTGCGTGATGGGCGCGATGGCGATGTTCGTGCTCGCGATGGAAGACGGCGACCGCCCGGTCACCGCCGGGTTTCGGATCCGCGGCATCCCGGTCACGCAACGCGAGCTCGTGCTCGCAGCGATCGCCGCGCTCGTCGGCGTGCAGGCCGTCTACTTCACCGCGTACTTCGCGATCTCGCCCGGACTCGCGATCCGTGGCTTCCCCACGCCCGTGATCTTCTTCCCGGTGTTCGCCGCCCTGCTCTACGCGGGCATGTGGCGCTCGGGCTGGATGATCGTGCGGTTCGTGCCGGTCGTGGTCGGCTCGGCGATCGCGATCGCCGTCGCGCTGGTGAAACGCCGGCCGGTGTGGCCCGCGGTCGACGATTGGGATCACTACGCGGCCGATCGCTTCGCGATCCGCGTGATCGCGTTCCCGATCGCGTGGGCGCAAGGCGGCGGTTGGCGCGAGACCGACTCGGTCGCCGATCACGTGCTCGACATGAAGCCGATCACGACGATGCGCCAGGTCTATTTGCTGTGGTGCTACACGTTCCTCGGCATCTCGATCCTCGACAAAGGCCCGCCCGGCATCGGCGTGGTCGGGCTCACCGGCATCGCGTATGTGGTCTTGTTCGGCAAGTGGCGCGCGCTCTACGACGGCGCGTTCGAGATCAAGCGCGGCGTGATGTTGATGATCGTCATCTTCTTGCCGTGGCACATCGGCATGTGGCTCAAGGACGGGCCCGGCTTCATCAACGAGTACTTGATGTCGCACATCGTCAATCGCGGGCTCGTCGGCGATGTCGACAAGGGCGCGAACTTCTCGTTCGAGTACTACACCGCGCAGCTCGGCCACGGCATGTGGCTGTGGATCGCGCTGGTGCCGGCGGCGCTCGCGATCGCGATCATCAAGTCACGCACCGACACGCGCGAAGGCCGCGTGCGGTTCGTGGCCACGCTGTGGGCGATCTGCGGCTTCTTCTTCTTCGCGATCGTCCAGACCAAGTTCCACCACTACGTCCTGCCGGTCGTGCCGGCGATCGGGATCGTCGTCGCGTTCTTCCTGCGCGACTTGCTCGACGGCCGCGAGCGGCTGCATCCGGTCTACGCGCTGATCGGCATCGGCATCGTGCTGCTCGTGTGCCGCGATCTGATGTGGGAGCCGGATCGTTGGATCGAGATGTTCACGTTCCGCTACGACCGGCCGTGGCCGACCGCCGAGCCGTATATCGTCGACCCGTCCGATGGCTTCCTCGCGCTGGGCGTGATCGCGGCGATCGCGATCGCAGTCACCGCGATCTTCCGCCGGCTCGGCGTCGCGCTGATCTGTCTCGCAGGGCTCGCGATCGGCATCTGGGCGCTCCAGATCTACATGCCGATCGCCGGCACGCACTGGGGCATGCGCGAGGCGATGCGCAGCTACTACGAGCAGCGCAACATCTACGGCGAGAAGCGCATCTACTTCGGGCCCGGCGAGCTCGTCGACGACGTCGGCGACGCACCGACGTCGTTCGACTTCGAGACGTTCGTGCCCGATGCGCTGCAAGTCGGCCAGCCGATGACGATCACGCTCGAGCTGGCCGCGGCGACGTCCGAAAAGATCGATCGCACGATCGAGCTCGTCGGCACCGCGACGCGCATCGGCGATCACGATGTCACCGTGACGCTGGCCCAAGGCGAGCGCGGCAAAGAGCAGGCGTTCGTCGCCGAGGCGAAGGCGATGCTCGCGAAGGCCGACAAGCAAGCGCCGGCGCGCGGGCGGCCGCCGATCCACTTCGTCGATGCCGATCGCCTGCTCGCCTGGCAGCTGTACTGGCGCGGCGAGAATTTCTGGTCCGGCGACGAGATCTACGGCTGGGCTCCCGAAGAGAAGACCGGGTTCGAGAACCCCGACAACACCGATTTCATGAAGTACCTGAACGATCGCAGCCGCGCGCCGCTCGGCCGCAAGTACTTCATCATCACCGAAGCGGGTCGCGCGACCAGCGTGCGCAACGTGCTGCCCACCCAGCGCGCGAAAGACTCGTTCGAAGTGATCGATCAGACCTCGAACAAGTTCTCGCTCGTCGGGTTTACGCTGTAGCGCCGGCCTACATGTCGGGCCATGCTGATGGCAACCAACGCGCCGGTAGCGTTGTCACTGCCTTAGATCTTGGTACGGGCTGGCGCGTGGAATGTTGATGCTATCGTTAGCCGTTGGAAAGTCGGCGGAACATGCCCCAACTCTCTGATACCTCGGCGATCCACCAGCTGATCCGTCGAGCCCGGGTGCGCATCCGGCTGCAGAGCGCGCTCGAAGGCGCGACGACGGCGACCGTCTTGGCCGCGGCGAGCGCCGCGATTTCGGTGTTCTTGGTGCGCACTGGCGTGGTCTGGCCCGACGCCGGCATCGCGATGCTCGTCGGCTCGGGCGCGATCGTCGTGCTCGGCGCGATCCTCGGTGCGGCCAAGCGGCTCGACGACGAGCTCGTCGCGCGTCGCATCGATCGCGCGTCGAACCTCGCCGATCGGCTGTCGACCTCGATCGCGTTCTCGCGCGAGCTCGCCGCGGGCCACACGTCATCGGAAGACGGCGTCACCGAAGACATGATGGGCGCGGCGATCAAGGACGGCATTCGCGCCGTGCCGCGCGCGAACCTGCGCGCCGCGACGCCGTTCCACAAGCCGCGTGATCTCTGGGGCGCGCTCGGCTTCTTGGCCGTCGCCGCGCTGGTGTCGGGCTTGGCGCTCGGCTCGCGCGATTACGTACCGACGCTGTACGGCGCCGAACCGCACTACGTACCGCCGGGCGCGCACGTCGCGATCACCGGCGCTCACCTCACGCGCGGCGTGCTGCCGCCGGCGGGCGCGAACGTGGAGCTCGGCGCGGCCGGCGCGACGCGGCCCGTCGTCGTGCTCGATTGGGTCGTTACCTCGATCGACGTGCTGATCCCCGACGACGCCGCGCTCGGCAAGCAATCGCTGATCGTCGGCGACTCGCTCGGCCGCATCGGCAGCGTCGAGATCGTCGTCGTCGATCGAAGAGATCCGCGCTACCACAAAGCCGACTCGGTCGTGCTCGATCCCGACGAGCGCAGGTACGTCGAGGATCTGCTCGCGCAGCTGCGCGACACCGCGAAGCGCGACAAGGTGCCCGACCTCGACGAGTTCGCGAAGAAGATCGAAGAGCTGCTCAAGAAAGCCGAGAACGGCGAGATCACGAAAGAACAGCTGCTCGACGCGCTCGCCAAGGCCGAGGACGCGCTCGCCAAGAACGGCGAGCCGAAGCAGGACGAGGTCGACAAGAAGCTCGAGGACATGGGCAAGGAGCTCTCTAAAGATCCGCTGACCAAGGAGCTCGGCGACGCGCTGCAGAAGCAGGACCTCGAGAAGGCGCAGCAAGAGCTCGAAAAGCTCGCCGACAAGCTCGACAAGAAGGAGCTCGACAAGCAGCAGAAAGACGAGCTCGCCAAGCAGCTCGATCAGGTCTCCAAGCAGATGGAGAAGCAGGATCAGAAAGCCGACAAGCAGCAGCAGGACAAGCAGCAGCAGCTCCAGAAAGAGATCGAGAAGCTCGAGGAGCAGCAGAAGAACGCGAAGACCGAGCAAGAGCGCCAGCAGCTCCAGCCGCGGCTCGAAGAGAAGCAGCGCGAGCTGCAGAAGCTCCAGCGCGAGCAAGAGCAGAAGCAACAGTCCGAGCAGCGCCGCGCGTTGCAGCGGCTGCAAAAAGATATGGAGAAGGCCGCGGAGAACCTCGAGCAGAAGCCGCAAAAAGACGGCCAGCAGCAGGACAAGGACTCACAAGAGCAACAGGAACAGAACGAAAAGCAGGCGTCGCAGAAGTTGCACGACGCCGCGCGCGAGACCGGCAAAGTCGATCACGACAAGCGCAAGCAAGCCGCGCAGAAGAAGATGTCATCGCAGATGGACGATCTGCGCGAGGCGATGCGGCGCGCCAAGCAAAAGGGAAATAAAGGTCCCGAGGATCCGTTCAACCGTCAGGGCAAGAACCAAGACTTCGCGCAGCGCGCGAACGGCGGCAAAGGCCAGGGTCAAGGCTGGAAACCGGGCCAGCAGGGCCAGGGTCAGGATCAAGGTCAGGGCCAAGGCCAGAACGGTCAGCACGGCAACGGCAGCGGCAACGGCGGCGACGACTGGGGCACCGGCCACGACGACAACCTGACCGGCGATCCAACGCAGAAGACCGGCAACGACCACGATCAAGAGCTCCAAGGCCAGCAGTCGAGCAACGGCGGCTCGGTGCGCGAGACGATCTTGGCCGCGGCGCAAAAAGGCTTCGCGAGCACCGGCTACAAGAAGGTCTACGCCGACTATCAAAAGGTCGTCGAAGAGGTGATGCGCAACGAGAAGCTGCCGTCGAGCTACAAGTACTACGTGAAGCGTTACTTCGCGAAGATCCATCCGAACCTCGTCGACGTGACGGAGCCGGCGCAGCCGGCGACGAATCCGAATCCGAAAGAACAATGAGATGACCACCGCGACTGCTGCACAGACCGTCGAAGCGAACGTCTCCGACTTCACCGCCGACCTGCGCCGCTTGCGCACCGAGATCGGCACGATGATCGTCGGCCAAGAGGAGATCGTCGAGGGCGTGCTGATGTGCCTGCTCGGCGGCGGTCACGCGCTGCTCGAAGGCGTGCCCGGCTTGGGCAAGACGATGCTCGTCCGCACGCTCGCCGAGACGATCCACGCGACGTTCTCGCGCATCCAGTTCACGCCGGATCTGATGCCGGCCGACATCGTCGGCACCAACGTCATCGTCGAGGATCAGGGCGGCAAGCGCTTCGAGTTCTCGAAGGGTCCGATCTTCGCGCACATCGTGCTCGCCGACGAGATCAACCGCGCGACGCCGAAGACCCAGTCGGCGCTGCTCGAGGCGATGAGCGAAGGCTCGGTCACCGTCGCGAAGCAGACGTACAAGCTCGAGAAGCCGTTCTTCGTGCTCGCGACGCAGAACCCGCTCGAGATGGAAGGCACGTATCCGCTGCCCGAGGCGCAGCTCGACCGCTTCTTCTTCAAGCTCGTCGTCACGTATCCCGACAAGGCGTCGCTCCACACGATCATCGATCGCACGACCTCCGACGAGGTTCCCAAGCCGCAGGCCGTGATCCAGAAAGAGCGGATCATGGAGATGCGCGAGCTCGTGCGCCGCGTGCCGCTCGCCCGCCAGATCCAGGACTACGCCGTGCGCGTCGTGCTGGCGACGCACCCCGAAAACCCCGAGGCCACACCGAAGAGCAAGCAGTTCATGCGCTACGGCGCATCACCGCGCGGCCTGCAGTCCGTGATCTTGGCCGCGAAGATCCGCGCGCTGCTCGAGGGCCGCTACGCGGTCGCCATCGATGACATCAAGCACGTCGCGCCGCCGGCGCTGCGCCACCGGATGATCTTGAACTTCGAAGGCGAAGCCGAAGGCGTCAAAGCCGACGCGATCATCGACGAGATCTTGAAGGCGACGAAGGAGACGTAGTGGCTGTGGTCGCGCCGAAGCTCGTCACGCCCCGGCCAGCGGCGCCCAATCGCGCTGCGGATCGCTCGGGTCTGTTCGACGAGCGGTTCTTGAAGACGCTCGAGCACCTCCACATGGTGTCGCGCAAGGTCTTCGCCGGAAACCTGCGCGCCGAGCGCCGCACGCGCAAGGTCGGCTCCGGGATCGAGTTCGCCGATCACCGCACGTACACGCGCGGCGACGACTTCCGCTACATTGACTGGAACCTCTACGGCCGGCTCGACAAGCTGCTGTTGCGGTTGTTCGAAGAAGAAGAAGATCTCCACATCTATATCCTCGTCGACGTCAGCGACTCGATGTCGATCGGCACGCCGCTGCCGAAGCTGCACTACGCGATGCAGGTCGCGGCCGCGCTGACGTACGTCGGACTAGCGAATCTGGATCGCGTGTCCATCATTCCATTCGGCGATCGACTCACCGACCGCCTGCCGCTGTCGCGCGGCAAGAACCGCATCTTCCGCGTGTTCGATTTCCTGCAGCACTGTCCGATCGGCGGCCGAACCGAGCTCGCCGAGTGCATGAAAGACTTCGTCACGCAGAACAAACGGCGCGGCCTCGCCGTCGTGATCAGCGATTTCTACGACCCCGCCGGCTTCGAGCAGGGCATCAACACGCTGCGCTACTACAAGTTCGAGCCGTTCGTGCTGCAAGTCTACGACCTGCGTGAAGCCAGTCCGAAGCTCGCCGGCGATCTGACATTGGTCGATTGCGAGACCGGCGACACGAAAGAAGTCACGGTCTCGAAGTCGCTGCTCGAAGCCTACGAGCGCGAGCACGAGAAGTACTGCAAGGAGCTCGAGGCGTACTGCACGAAGTACGCGCTGCCGTTCTTCAGGACGCACACGAGCATCCCGTTCGACGAGCTCGTGCTGCGCATCTTCCGATCGGGCGGCTTCCTGCGATGAGCTTGCTCGGGCCCATCGCGCTCGGCACGTGGGGCTACCTCGTGATCGGCGCGGCGCTGCTCGCGGTCAGCGCCTACATCATCAAGATGCGGCGGCGCCGCTTCGAGGTGCCGTTCTCGCAGCTGTGGAAGCGCGTGCTCGAGCAAAAAGATGCGAACGCGCTGTGGAAGCAGCTCAAGCGGCTCATCTCGCTGCTGTTCGTGCTCGCGATCCTGGGCCTCGTGCTGTTCGCGGCGCTGGATCCGACGTTGGGCGCCGTCGATCGCAAGGCGCGGAGCGTTGTCATCTTGCTCGACGCATCGGCGTCGATGAAGGCGACCGACGGTAACGACAAGGGCGATGAGACGCGGCTCGATGCGGCGAAGGCGAAAGCCAAGCGGCTCGTCGACGGCATGGGCGGCGGCGACCTCGCGATGGTGATGCGCGTCGACGGCCAGGCAACGCCGATGTCGCGATTCACCAGCGACGCGCCGATGCTCGACAAGATCATCGATGGCGTTGCCGCGTCCGACACGCCGGCGGATCTGCCGCGCGCGCTCGGCGCCGCCGCGGATGCGCTGCGCGATCGGCCGAATCCGCTCATCGTCATCGTGTCGGATGGCGCGTTCCCCGCGACGCAGCTCGGCCAGGTCACGTGGCAGCCCGACCCCAAGAACCTGGCGGCGATCGATCTCAGCAACATCGACGTGCGCTTTGTCGCGGTCGGCAAGCGCAGCGACAACGTCGGCATCGTCGCGTTCAACGTGCGGCGCTACATCGCGAACAAGGCCGCGTACGAGGTCTACATCGAGATCGAGAACTTCGGCCAAGAAGCGACGCATCGCAAGCTGACGCTCTACAACGGCACGACCGCCGTCGACACGCGGACGTTGGATCTCGCGCCCGGCCAGAAGCTGCGCCAGATCTATCCGAAGATTCCCGGCGGCGAGGACAACCGGCTGTCGGCGACGATCCGGCCGATCGAAGGCACCGATCCGTTCGCGCTCGACGACGACGCGTACGCGCTGTTGCCGTCGCGCAAGAAACAGAAAGTCTTGATGGTGACCTCGGACAACCTGTTCCTCGAGGGCGCCCTGCTCGTCTACGACAACATCGAGCCGTTCAAGGTGTCGCCCACCGAGTACGCGGCGAAGCCGAGCCTCGCCGATGGCATGGACGTGGTCGTGTTCGACGACTACACGCCCGATCAACTTCCGCCGGCGCCTGCGAGCTTGATCTTCTTTCACCCGACCGGGCCGAGCTCGCCGATCGCGGTGCGCGCCGGCGCCGACGTGATGAACCCGCGCATCACCGAAATCGACGAGCAACATCCGGTGATGCGCTGGGTCTCGATGTCGGACGTCTACATGGACAAGAGCGAAGCGTTCACGCCCGACAGCAAGAAGGGCGAGACCACGCTCGCGTACTCGGTCACCGACTCGATCATCGCGGCCAAGCGCGACGGCAAGCGCAAGATCGTCGCGTTCGGGTTCTCGCTGCCGTCGCAGGGCCGCGACGCCGCCACTGATTTGCCGATGCGCGTCGCGTTCCCGATGCTGCTCGTCAACGCGCTCGACTGGTTCGCCGGCGACCAGGCCGATCTGCTGACCACGTACGCGACCGGCCAGCGCGAGCGCGTGCCACTCGATAGCGTTTCGGCAGGGGGCGCGGTCGGCGCGACCGAAGCGATCGTCTCGGATCCCGACGGCACGACCACGAAGACGCCGGTGCTCGACGGGCTCGCCACGTTCTACGCGATGCACGTCGGCTACTACTCGCTGACGCCGGTCGGCAGCGACGGCAAGCCGTTGCCGGGCATCACGTTGGCCGCAAACCTGGCTTCGCCGAGCGAGAGCAACATCGCGCCGAGCACCAAGCTCACGCTCGCCGGCAAACAGCTCGCCGAGCCCGAGGCATTCGCGATCACGCACAGCCAGAAGCTGTGGATCTATCTCGTGCTGCTCGCGCTCGGCTTCATCGTGCTCGAGTGGATCACCTATCACCGGCGGATCACCGTATGAGTAGCGGCCGTGTGTTGCGCGATCTGATGAAGCCGATGCCGCTGCTCAAGCTCGCGGCCGCGATCGCCGCGGCGATCGTGATCTGGCTGCTCGTCGACGATTGGATCGCCGGCCGCACGAGTATCGCGCTGCACGTCACGCAAAAGCCGATCGATCTGCTCGCGCCCGAGTGGCTGCACTTGGTCGCGGTCGTGCCGGCGTTCTTCGCGCTGCGCGTGCTGTCGCTGACCGATCTGTCGCTCGCGCAACAGCTGGTGCAGTCGACACTACGGTCGCTGGTGATCGCCGGCATCGCGCTCGCGCTCGCCCGCCCATCGTGGGTCACGACCACGAGCAAGGTCGCGACGATCGCGCTCGTCGATGTTTCGGATTCGATCTCCGACAAGCAGCTCGCCGCCGCGAAGCAATACGTCGACGAGCTCGACAAGGCGAAGGGCGACGGCAGCTTTCAGGTCATCGCGTTCGCCGAGAAGCCGATCGTCGTGAAGAAGCCCGACGGTAAAGCAGTGTCGAGCGCGATCGAGCGTCACGCCAACGGCGGCGCCGGCACCGACATTCAAGCCGCGATGCAGCTCGCGTACGGCATGTTCCCGCAGGGCTATCTGCCGCACATCGCGATCATCTCGGATGGCAACCAGACCCAAGGTGATGTCTCGATCGAGAGCTATCGCGCGAAGGAGCTCGGCGTCAAAGTGTCGTGGAAGACGTTCGCGGCCGATCAAACGTCCGAGGTCCGCGTCGTCGGCGTGACCACGCCCGACGACATCAAGGTCGGCCAGCCCTACGACGTCACCGCCGAAGTGTGGACGACCGAACCGCAGACCGTCACGCTCGCGCTGCAGCAGGACGAGTTTCCGAACGGGCTCGAGCCGTCGAAGACGGTCCCGCTGCGCGAGGGCAAGAACCTCGTCAAGTTCAAGAGCGACGCGAAGCGCGCCGGCTACACGACGTATCACTTGAAGCTCGTCAAGTACGAGCACGACACCGAGCTCGCGAACAACGCGGCGGTGATGACCACGCCGGTCAAGGGCCGGCCCAGTGTCCTCTACGTCGAAGGCAGCCTGCAGCGCGAGCCGAGCAGCGCGACGTATCTCAAGCGCGCGCTCGAGACCGAGAACATCGACGTCGAGGTGCGCGGCCCGAGCGGCATTCCGAGCAACCCGAAAGAGCTCGAGAAGTACGACCTCGTGATGGTCTCCGACGTGCCGGCGCACTTGATGGGCGCCGGCCAGATGATGGCGCTCGATACGTATGTCAAGCAGATGGGCGGCGGCCTGATCATGAGCGGCGGCGAGGACTCGTTCGGCTCCGGCGGCTACGAGCGCACGATGATCGAGAACATGATGCCGGTGCGGTTCGACTCCGAGAAGATGAACGAGCAGCCCGACATCGCGCTCGTGCTCGTGATGGATCGCTCGGGCTCGATGCAGGGTGCCAAGCTCGAGGCCGCGAAGGAATCGGCGCGCGTCACGACGGAAGTGCTGTCGCCGAACGACTTCATCTCGGTGGTCGCGTTCGACTCCGAGGCGATGGTGCTGGTGCGGCCACAACGCGCCGGCAACCGCGCCGCGATCTCGCGCGAGATCGCGCGGCTGCAATCGGGCGGCGGCACGAATATCTATCCCGGCCTCAAAGAGGCGTTCGACATCCTGCAGGGCATCAACGCGAAGGTGAAGCACGTCATCTTGATGACCGACGGCGAAGCGCCGACCGACGGGCTCACCGACCTCGTCGGCGAGATGCGCCAGTCGCGGATCACGGTGTCGTGCGTCGGCGTGCAAGGCGCCGATCGCGGCATGTTGCAGATGATCTCCGAGGCCGGCGAAGGCCGGCTCTACATGGTCGAGGACATCGGCGCGTTGCCGCGCATCTTCATGAAAGAGACGCAAGAAGCGCAGAAGAGCCAGCTCGTCGAAGATCTGGTCCACGCGCGCATCGCAAAGAGGGTCGAAGCGATCGAAGGCACGAACGTCGAGAACGCGCCGCCGCTGCACGGTTACGTGTCGACCAAGCCGAAGCCGACCGCCGAGACGATCTTGATCTCGGATCTCGGCGAGCCGCTGCTCGCGCGCTGGCGCTACGGCGCCGGCACGAGCGTCGCGTGGACGAGCGACGTCAAGAACCGGTGGGGCGTCGACTGGATCCGCTGGGCCGGCTACTCGAAGTTCTGGGCGCAGGTCGTGCGCTCGTCGATGCGCCACAAGGTCTACGACAGCTACGATCTCACGGCGAAAGTCGCCGATGGCCGCGCCGAGGTCACCGTCGACGCGATCGACAGCGGCGACAAGTTCGTCAACGAGCTCGACACCGAGCTTCAAGTCATCGATCCGGCGACGAACAAAGTCGCGCAGAGCTTACCGATGGCGCAGACCGCGGCCGGCCGCTACACCGCCGACTTCAAGATCCAGCACTACGGCAGCTACTTGCTCAAAGCGGTGCACCAGCGCGGCGGCAAGACCGTCGCCGAGTCGTTGGGCTCGGTCGCGCTGTCGTATCCGCTCGAGTATCTGCGCACGACGCCCGACGAAGCGCCGCTGCAGCACGCCGCGCAGGTCTCGGGCGGCCACGATCAGGCGAAGCCCGCGGAGCTGTGGGATCCGGCCGGCGAAGAGACGCCGTACACGCAGGATTTGTGGCCGTACGTGCTGATCGGCGTGGTCGGGCTGTTCTTGCTCGACCTCTACGCCAAGCGCGTACGCCTGTTCGGCTATCGCACGATCAAGTTCTGACGCACCGCCGCGCGCACGCGATCGTGAACGCGACGAGGCTCGCGAGCCAGACGTAGAAGCCGGCTTGCAGCTCGTCGACGCGTACGTAGATGAACGTCGTGAGCGCGACGAAGACGGCGAATACGCCGAGGGTCAGCGCGACGCCGTTCCAACCGATCCCGAGCGAGATCAGGCCGAGCACGAGCAAGAGGTTCGCGTACCAAGGCACCGTCCACCAGCCGAGCTCGATGCACACCAGGCCGACCGCCGAGTGATGGCGATCGATGCGGATCGCGGGCAGGAACAGCGCAGCGGCGAACAGCACGAAGACGACGACACGCCACAGATCGCGACGGATAGGCATGCCACCGCGAGTTGCATCGGTGATGCCTCGACAATGTCTGCAGGCTCGGGCACGCGGTGGCAACCAGCGGTGTTGGTGTCGACGCCGCGCAACACACGCGGCTCGGCCATGACTCAATCGCCGCGGAACTTGCCCGGCCGGCGCTCGATGAACGCGCGCAGCCCTTCCTGCACGTCGTTCGACTTCATGATCGGCACGAGATCCGGCATCAGCTTCGCCTCGGCCGCACGTTCGGCGCCCGGGATCGCCGCGCGCGACGACGCCAGCGTCGCGTAGACGCCGAGCGGCGCCTGGTGGGCGATCGCATCCGCGAGCGCCGCGGCGCGCTCGAGCTGCGAGCCGTGCTCGACGATCTCCTGCACGAGCCCGATGCGATGCGCTTCGCCGGCATCGAACTCGTCGCCGGTGAGCAACCACCGCATCGCGTTGCCCCAGCCGACCTCGCGCGGGAAGCGCAGCGTCGCGCCGCCGACCGGATAGATGCCGCGCTTGACTTCGATCTGGCCGAACCGCGCGGTCGACGCGGCGATCCGCAGATCGGTCGCGAGCATGAGCTCGATGCCGATCGTGAAGCAGATGCCCTGCACCGCGCACACGACGGGCTTGGCGACGCGCCGGCCGACGAGCCCGAGCGGATCGAGGCCGCCGTCGGGCACGGGGAACTCGCCGCTCGCGAACACGG
>DATBAS010000019.1:0-24212 GCA_036271395.1 Kofleriaceae bacterium | reverse complement strand
GTCTCGCACACCGGCGTGCTCGGCGTGCACGAGCACTGGCGCAACATCGACGACGATCAGATCCGAGCCGTCGCGAACAACGGCGGCTGCATCGGGATCATCTTCTCGAAGCGCTACCTCGGGTCGGCGTCGATCGAATCGGTCGTCGATCACATCGCGCACGTGATCGACGTCGCGGGCGAAGATGCGCCCGCGCTCGGCAGCGACTTCGACGGCTTCGTCGTGCCGCCGCACGGGCTCGAGGACATCGCCGCGCTGCCGAACCTTACCGTCGCGCTGTCGCGCCGCGGGATCGCACCGCGCGTGCTCGCGAAGATCCTCGGCGACAACGTGCTGCGCGTGCTCGACAGCGTTCCGGCGTGGGGTAAGTTGGCGGCGTGAAGCGACTCGCGATCGTGCTCGTCGTGGCGGGCTGCGGACATCACGACAAGACCAAGCACGACGCGACGATGGCGGCGCCGGCATCGACGGACGCGACCGCCGCCATGCCGACGCTCGCCGCCGCGCCGCCGGTGCCGCTACCGCCGACCGGCTTGCCCGCGCTGCCGTCGTCGGCGGCGCTCGACGCGATCACGCCCGCGCGCGTCGCGCTCGGCGAGCTGCTGTTCTGGGACGGCCGGCTTGCGAGCGACGGCAAGACGTCGTGCGCGAGCTGCCACGATCCGAAGACCGACTTCGCCGGCGCGATCGGCAAGACCGCCACGGGCGAGCCGAACCTGCGCCGCACGCCATCGCTCGCGAACCTGGCGTGGAAGCGCGAATACGGCTGGGACGGCCGCTTCACCGCGCTCGACGACTTCATGCGCGCCCACGTCAAAGGTCAGCTCGGGGTCGACCTCGATCCTGCGATGACCAAGCTCGCGGCGATCCCCACGTACGCGGCGCAGATCGCGCGGATCTCCGATCGCGGCACGCCGGGCGAAGCCGGGCTCGCCGCACTCGAAGCCTATGCGTTGACCCGCTACGACGGCGATTCGCCGTGGGATCGGTTCGAGCGCGGCGCGGCGAATGCGGCCGATCCGAATGCGGCCGGCTACGCCGTGTTCACCGCACGCTGCGGCGTGTGCCATACGCCGCCGCTATACGCCGACGAGAGCTATCACGCGATCGTGCCGGCGAACGGCGACGCCGGCCGCGGCAAGATCGATCCAAAACTGCCCGGCGCGTTCGCGACGCCGAGCCTGCGCGGCGCGGCCAAGCGCATCGCGTTCTTGCACGACGGCCGCGCGGCGACGCTCGAAGCGGCGCTCGATGCCCACTTCGCCGGCAGCGGCGCCGACCCGGCGCTGGCCAGGCCGCTGGCGGCCGCCGACCGCGACCACGTGCTCGAGCTCGTGCGCGCGCTCTCGGGCGGCGAAACTCCGACGGCCAAGCCGACGCTGCCGTAGTAGAGTCCGCGCGATGTGGCGCAGGCTCCGGTACGTGCTCGGCCTCGTCGCGCTCTGCGCGATCGCGACCTGCCCGACCGCGCGCCGATCGTGCGTCGCGCAAAATCGCATGCGCGAGGCCGACCAGCTGACCGATGCGCTCGCCGACCGCGTCGCCAAGCGCGTCGCGCTGACCGGCCGCGTCCCACCGACGCCCGCGCCGCTGACGCCGGTGCCGTCGTGTTGCGAGCAAGGCGGCACCTGCGCGCCCGAAGCCGCGACCTGGGCGGGCTCGGGGTGGCGCGAGCTCGAGTTTTCCGTCGACGGGCCGTTTCGGTTCTCGTACGAGTACGCGCCCGATCCGAGCGGGATGTCGGCGATCGTTCGCGCGGTCGGTCAGGTCGACTGCGACGCTCCGCCGCAGACCATCCAGATTTCACTCACCGTCAACGGCACCCAGGTCGAACGCCTGAAGACGCGCAGTGAGACCTCGGAGTGAATTCGTGATAACCGAAGGCATGCGCAGGTTGCTGCTCGTCCTCGCGATCGTCGCCGCCGCGTGCGGCAAGAACAATGACCCGCCGCCGCCGTCGAGCGGCTCGCCGAACGCTCAACCCGAATCGGGCCCGTCGCATGCGCGCGGCCATGCGACGAAGGATCCGGTCGCACAGGCGCAGGACATGTTCGGCAACGTCTGCGCGATGTGCCACGGCGTCAGCGGCGCCGGCGACGGTCCGGCCGCGGTGAACCTCACCCCGAAGCCGCGTAACTACACCGACCCGGCGTGGCAGGCGAGCGTCACCGACGATCAGATCCGCAAGACGATCCTCGAGGGCGGCCAAGCGGTCGGCAAGAGCCCGATGATGCCCGGCCAGCCGCAGCTCAAGGATCAGCCCGAGGTGCTCGATAACCTCGTCAAGATCATCCGCGGGTTCGGCAAGAAGTAGCTCGGGCACGATGTCGCGCGAAATCGTCACGTCGCCCGACGGGCAATGGTTCGCGCTGCGCGACGGCCGCGACGTCACGCTCGTCGGTCCGCGTGTGCCGGCGAGCGACGACGTGCAAACCAACACGTATCGCTGGCAGCTCGATGGCGACGACGCCGAGCTCGCGTGCGTCAGCGGGCCGCCGATCCTGCTCGTCGCGATCGTTCGCACGGCAGATGCGACGCGCATCTCGTTGTTCGTGCCGCCCGAAACCGAAGCGGCCGCGCGACTCGAGCTCGGCGCGCGCGCGCACGTCGCGGCCGTCGGCGGTGGCCGCGTTGCACTGGTCACCGACGATCGCAAGGAGATGACGCTCGTGCGCGCCGCCGGCCGCGGGCTCGCGCCGCATCCGGTCGAGCTCGGCGACAGCTCGGTCGACTTCGCGGTCGCGCTCGAGCGCAACCAGCTCGTGATCGGCCAGCCGCGCAAGCTCGAGGTCTGGGACGGCGTCTCCGGCCGGCCGCTGCGCCGGCTCGGGCTCGAGCTACCGTCGCCGCCGCGGCTCGTCGGCGCGGCGAGCGGTCATCTCTGGGTCGTGCGGCCGGGCACGGACGAGATCATCATGTATCGGCTCAGCGACGGGCGGCCGTTCCGCCACTACGTCGGCGCGCCGATCGACGACGTCGTCGCGAGCCTCGCGTCGCCGCTGATCGTGCTGGTCACGCGGCGCGGCTTGGTGCGCTTGCACTGCTTCGCGCATAGCTTGTTCGCGGTCGACGCGCCGTGGCAGAGCGCGGAGCCGATGGCGCAGCTGGTCTGCGGCGACGACATCGCCTTGCTCGGCTGGCCCGCGGGCGCGAGCGAGCCGTGGTCGGTCTTGATCGGCGGACAGACGCAACCGAGCGCCGAGCCGATCGCGCAGGACACGACCAGCACGCTCGCGACCGCGGGCGAGAAGCTGCGGCAGATGAAGGGGCTGCAGCTCAACGTCGGCGGCGCCGAAGTGACGACGTTCGTCGCTCGAGCTCCGAGCCCTTCGCCGCCAACCGCCCAGACGCCAGACCCGGCGCCGACGCCTACCGTTACCGTTTCGATCGACGGCACGTGGCGAGATCACCTCGCCCACTTCGCGTCGCGCGCCCTCGCCGGCGATGCCGTCGAGCGACCCGATCCCGAGGCGGTCGCGGCGCTCGCCAGCCGGCTCGGCCTCGACGCGCGCGCGCGCGGGGCGCTCGCCCTGCTCTACGCGTGCTACCTCGTCGGCGAACCCGCGATCGCGATCGCGCGCGCCGCCAGGCTGCTCGGCGACTGGACCGAAGCGCTCGGCTCCGGCCGCCTCCACGCGCTCGCGATGCTCGAGCGCACGCGCGGCACCGTCGCGCTCCACGCGGCCGTGACCGACGTGCTCGACGGCGCGCCGCCGCGCCACGTTCGCATCGCCGGCGGCGAATCGGAGATCGCGCCGCGTGCCGGCGTGTGGCGCATCAATCGCGATCGCCGCGGCGACGCCGAGATCGAGTCGGCGCTCGTCGGCTCGCTCGCGCGCATCGCGATCGTCGCGGGCGAGCGCGACCTCGTCCCCGGCGTGCTCGAAGCGCGGCTGCGCGGCGCGACGGCGGTCTCGATGCTGCCGCCCGGCGAGCCGCCGCGACCGTGGCCCGACGGCGCCGGGCTCGTGCTGGTGATCGAGCACGGTCGCACGGCATCGGCGTGGGTCGCCGACGTGCCGATGCTATAGCTTCATCACCGACGCGGTCTTCTTCGACGACTTCTCGAAATCGGCCTTGGCGTCGTTCGCCGCGTCGAGCGAGTGGTAGTTGCCGAGCCGCACCCGATAGAACGTCTTGCCGTCGACATCGGCCTCGGTCAAATACGCGCTCCCCGACCCGTTCGACTTGAGCTGGGCCAGATAGCTCTCGGCTTCGCCCTTGTCCTGAAACGACGACAGCTGCAGCGTGAACCGCGGCTTTGGCTCCGGCTTCGCTTCGGCCTTGTCGGCCTTGTCGGGCTTCGCTTTCGGTGCGTCGGCTTTCGGCGCATCGGCTTTGGCTTCGAGCTTGGCCTCGGGCTTCGCGGGCTTCGGCTCGTCGTGCGCGGCGCGGTCTTCGATCTGTTTCTCGACGTCCGGCTTCGGCGTCTCGGCGCCGCGCAGCGAGCCTTCGAACGACAGCCCGTTACCGCCCTCGAGCCGATCGAGGGCCGCCAGCGGATCGACAGCCGCGGCGGTCTTCGCGCGATCGACATGGCCACGCGCTTCGACGCGCCTGCCGACCATCACGCCGAGCACGAACACCAGGCCGACGATGACGGCGCCGCCGAAGAACAAATAGAAGATCTGGCGACCGTCGAGGCTGACCTCGATCTTGTCTTTGTAGAGCTCGGACTCCCGCGACATGGTCCGAGCTTGGCGGTCGGGCCGGCCGGCGGCCAGTTTTTGGCCGAGCCTACTCGAGCACGTTGACGACGCCGATGGCCTGCGACTCGACCCGGAACACTTTGCCCTCGGTCGACGCGATGTCGACGTCCTGCGACAGGTAATCGCCCTGGTCGATCACCCAGATGCTCTCGGTCGGACCGCGTACGACCTTGCCGGGCAACGCCGGCTGGATGTCGAGGAACAGCGGCCGGAAGCCTCCGGTGATGCGGACCGAGAGCTGCGTCCCCGTCGGCACGATCGGAATCTTGCCCAGGTTGCCGAGGCGATCGCCGATGCACGTCGCGTCGCCGGGATACGTCGGATCGACGATCGTCCAGGTGAACGCCGGACCGCGGAACACGATCGCGTCCGCCTTGCGATCGACGAGCGCGGATTTCACGAACGTGCACGTACCGAGCTCGTACTGGTTCTCGAGCTCCCATTGATCGACCGTGGTCTCGCACGGGTTCGGGCCGGCGAGCGTGCCGTCGCCGTTGATGCCGAGGTCCGGCACGCCGGAGCCCAAGCCTGTCGCCGCGACGCACGCCGGCGCGTGGAGCGGAATGCGGCCGATGTTGAACGGGCTGCCGTTGGGGTTGTTGATGCAGTTGCCGTTGGCATCCGCGATGATGTTGTGGTGGAAGCCGGAGACCGAGCCGGCGACCGCGTAGGCCTCGCCGACGTCGACCTCGTAGCGCTCGGCCGCGTTGACGCACGACTGCGGTGGCACGATGCCTTCCATGCAGATGCCGGCCTGACACACGGTGCCGGCGTCGCAATCGCTGTCGGCGACGCAGCCGGCCGTCTCGGTCAGCAGCCCGCTCTCGACGCAGCGCTTGATCACGTTGCCCGAGCCGTCGAGATCCGGCGCGCGATCCGGATCCAAGATGCACGTCCACTTGTGCGTATCCGGCGCGGTGGTGTCGTCGATCGCGTTGTTCGGGCTGTTGTTCTGGAGCGCGTAGTCCGCGAGCATCTGGCACTGCCCGTCGTTGGTGCAGCCGTCGATCGGCGACGTGCGCAGCACGTGCTTGCGCGGCAGCAGCGTGATCTTGCCCGAGGTCGCCTGCGCGATCGTGTAGCGGCGTTCGGACACCAGGAACTCCTTGCACGCGTCGGAGAGCCGGTCGGCCTCGGTCGACAGCATGCATTGGCCGATGCCTTGGACCTGGCTATCGGGGTGAACGAAGCAGTCGTAGTCGGGCGGACAGTCGGCGTTGCCGAGCGTCGGGTCGCAGCCGCGCACCTGCAGGATGTCCCACGGCTGCGTGCCGGCCGCGCAGAACGGCAGCGCTTGATCGGTGATGGACATGCCGGTCGCGTCGGTCGTCCACATGCCCTCGCGCACCGGCGGGCCGTTCGCGGCCGTGTCGAGCGTGTCGACCGAGACGTCGCCTTCGTACGTGAGGTACCAGGTCTCGTCGGCGCTCATGCCCATGATGTCGGGATACACGGCATCGCGGATATTGATCGCTGCCGGGAACGAGATCTCGGCGACCGGCGTGCCCGAGCCCGCGTCGGCGCCCGTGCACAGCACCTGCTGGATGCTCGGTAGCTCGGGGATCTTGTCGGTCGCGACAACCGTCTCCGGAAACGTCGGCAGCTCGGTCCCGATCACGCCGGAGCTGCGCGCGCCGCCTTGGTTGCCGGCGGCGTCATCGGGATCCGGGCCGTCGGTGTCGCAGATCGGCTGCACGGTCGAGTTGATCGTTTCGTCGGCGACCTGGCCACGATCCGGCAGCGAGTCGCGGATCTGATTCGCGATGTCGAGTGGGATCTGGCTGCCGATGATCGTGTTCTCGTCGCCGTTGGTGGCGTTGTTGCTCTCGCCGACGTAGTCGGGCTGGCCGTCGTCGTCGACGTTCAAGATGTACGTCTGGCCGTTCGCGCCGCTGATCACGCCGAAGTAGCCGATCATCGTCGTCGGTCCGGGCGCGGCGCCGGTGATGGCCGGGATCTGGAAGATGTCGATGCCCATCGGCGGCGTGAGCGCGGCGGTGCCACCGAGCAGCGTCGTCACCGGGTTGGTCGACGTGCTCGTCGTGGTGGTCGTGGTGTTGATCGCCGGCATGCGGTTGACGAGCACGATGCCCGGACCGATCGCACCGGCGCGGCGCGGCGGCGTGGGGGCACCGCTACCGCTGCCCCCGACGGGCATGCACGACAGGAACGCGACGTCCTTGTTGTTGCGCAAGAACCGCGGGTCGACCTGGGTGTCGCATTCGGTGTTCACCGAGTTGAGGATGTTCGCGACGCGCACCGACGCGTCGGTCGCGATCGCGTAGAGGAACTGCATGTCGGGGCCGGGCGACATGCCATCGTCGATCATGCGCAGATCGCCGCCCATGCCGATCTCCGGGCCGATCTTGACCTGGTTGACGCCGAGCGTGCCGGTCGTGTTCTCGAGCACCACGGGTGACGTCGAGGTCGGCAAGTAGTTGCGCGCGAGCTCGGCGATCGTGACGATGTTCGAGTTCTCCGAGCCGATCGCGAGCGCGCGCCGGCTGCTGCGCGGATCGAGCTGGAGGTCGAGCGACGTCGGCCGCGGACCCGGCGTAGTCTGGCCACCGCCCGAGCACTCGTCGGGACACGTGACGCTCGCCAGATCCGAGCCGGCCAGAATGCTCGGCGTGCCGCTGGTATCGAACTCGATCGCGCTGGTGACCGTGCCGGTCGACAGGTCGATCCCGGCGACGAGGTGACAGCTCGGATACGCGACGTAGACCAGCCCGGACGGCGTCTGCGCGCACGTCACGCCGATCGTGCCGCCCGGCGGCTGCGCGACGATCGCCGCCGGCTTGGCGCGCAGCGGGATCCCATTCGCGTTGACGATCGGCAGGCTGTTGATGCGCACCGGCTCGTTGCTGTCGAGCGCGCCTTGCGGATCGCTCTGGTAGCTGAGCGCGCGCGTGATGTCGAGCGCCGACAGATCGCACGAGCCGGCGTTCGCGGTTACCTCGTAGCAACCGACGGCATCGGTGACCAGGCCGACCGGCTGCACGCCCATCGTGAAGCCGCTCTTGCCCGGCGTCAGCGGATCGGCGTCGAGTACGGTGACGTCATCGATGCCCGTGAAGTTGGCCGCCGGTTGGGTCTCGAACGTCGCGATGCCGACGGTGCCCGGCACCGACTGCAACACGAACGCGTACCACGCGCTCGTGCCGACGTCGGCGCTGCCGCCGAGGTCCTCTTGACCGGGCGGAACCGGCGTGATCCCGCCGCTGCCCGCGGCCCCCGAGCGGATGTTGCACGCCTCGGTCGGCTGGGCGGTGTTCTCGATCGTCTGGTCCGCCGTCGCCGCGCTGCCGCCGGTGATGCGCAGCGAGCCGTAGCACGCAAACGCCATGTCGATCGGCCGGTTGAAGTTCAGCACGGTCGGCGCGACGTCGTCGGTGTCGTCGCAGCCGGCGAGCACCGAAGCGAGCGTGAGGCTGATGATTAAGAAGCTGCGCATTTCAGTTCAGAACGTGAAGATCGGGCTCGACGACGTGGTCGGCGCGACCGGCGGCTTGAGCGTGCCGATGCGTAGCACGACGCGATCGCGAGTTGGCGAACCAGGTGCGATGTCGATCACCGACACGGTGTCGTCGAGGAAGTTCGTGACGTAGAGCTTCTTGCGCGAGATCGAGGCGGCGACCGCGTACGGGCCGCTGCCGGTCTCGATCTGATCGATCAGCGCGCCGCCGCCGTTCGGATCGAGCACGTCGATCACGCCGTCTTCAAAACACGTGACGTAGATGCGATCGCCATCGCCGCTGTCGACGTCTTGCAGGAGGTTGGCTTCGCGGCACAAGTCGGCCGCGCCGATCGCGACGTTGGCCGGCGTGCCTTGTTCGTCGATCGCCGTGTTGAAGATCTGCAGCGACGGCGGGTCGCGGTTGATGAGGTACATCCGCGAGCTGTCGGACGAGAACGAGATGCCGCGCGTGTCTTCCGAATCGCCGGCCTGGCCGCCGACCGCGTCCAAGAAGAAGTACGGCCCCGGGATCAGGAACGGGTTCGAGTCGTCGACCGGATGGCCGACCGTGTACGTCTGGATCCGATCCTCGGAGCTCGCGCCGACATAGACGATGTCGCCGGTCGGCGTGGGCCGGCCGCCGACGCCGGCGGCGCCGATGAGCCCGGTGTTCGGATCGGGGTTGAACAGCGCTTGCGACAGATCCGCGGCGACGGCCTTGGCGCCGATCGGCGAGTTGATCAGCGTGACGTCGCCGGTCGTGAAGTGCGAGACCACCGCGAACTGGCCGGCCGACGAGGCCCACGCGAAGAACGGCTCTTCGGGCAGGATGCCGATGTACTGGTTGTTGTCGAGGTACGAGATACGGTGATCGTCGTCGCACTCTTCGAACGTCTTGTCGTCGGAGTTGCAGTTCAGTCCCGTACCGCTCCAGTCGACCCAGGTGATCGACGGATCGCCACGCGTCGGAATGATCAGCCGGTACGTGCCGTTCTCGGTGTCCTGCAGCGCGATGTCGGTCGCGAAGTTGCCGATGCGCGCCGCGGCATCGGCGACCATGAACTGTGTCTCGTCGCAGATCAGCGACAGCGCGTTCGTGGGATCCGGGAAGCAGCACTCGGTCTGGCCCGTCGCGTTCGTGGTCGAGCAGTCGTTGCCGTCCGCGTTCGCGGGGATGATGCCGCTCGCGGTCCAGTTGCCGGCGATCGTGTCGACGATGCTCAAGTCGACGACCGACACCGTGCCGGAGTCGTAGCGCAGGTCCGAGTTGCCGTTGGCCACGAACAGGACGGAGTCGTCCGGCGCGACCGCATCGGCGGTCGGATAGAAAAATTGGGTATCCGGAGGCTCGACGGCGCTCGCCGAGGCGGTGCACGCCGCGAGCGGCGCGAGGAGCCAAACATACGAAGTCCGCAAGATGACCGGTCGCTTGGACGGGCCTACCGGCCAAACCGTTGCCCGCGATATCGCCCGCGAGATCCGCGTCACGATCGACCTCATCAGCGCGCTCCATTGGCGAGGGCCGCTTTGGCCGCGGCGACCCGGGCGATCGGCACGCGGAACGGCGAGCACGACACGTAGTCGAAGCCCGCGTTGTGGCAGAACTCCACGGAGCTCGGCTCGCCGCCGTGCTCGCCGCAGATCCCGACTTTCAGCTTTGGTTTCGTCGCTCTGCCGCCGCGCACGCCGAGCTGGATCAGCGCGCCGACGCCATCCGGGTCGAGCACCGCGAACGGGTCGTTCGCGAGCACGCCCTGATCGATGTAGCTGGGCAAGAACCGGCCGGCATCGTCGCGCGACAGCCCGAACGTCGTTTGGGTGAGGTCGTTCGTCCCGAACGAGAAAAAATCGGCGTGCTCGGCGATGCGATCCGCCACGACGCACGCGCGCGGCAGCTCGATCATCGTGCCGATCGTGTACGCGATCCCCGGCGCGGCGGCTTCGAACGCCTTCGCGACGAGCTCGCGGAGCCGGCGCAGCTCTTCAGGCACCATCACGAGCGGGATCATGATCTCGGGCTCGATCTTGATGCCCTCTTTCGCGACGTCTGCCGCGGCCTGCGCGATCGCGGTCGCCTGCACTTCATAGATCTCGGGGAACGTGATCGCGAGCCGGCAGCCGCGGTGGCCGAGCATCGGGTTCGCCTCGGTGAGATCGCTGACCTTGCGCGCGATCTCCTGCGAGGTCTTGCCGAGCGCGGCCGCGACCTCGTCGATCTCGGCTTGCTGATGCGGCAGGAACTCGTGCAGCGGTGGATCGAGCAAGCGGATCGTCACCGGCAGATCCGCCATCACGCGGAACAGCTCGGCGAAGTCGCCGCGCTGCATCGGCAGGATCTTCTCGAGCGCGGCGCGGCGGCCGGCTTCGTCGTTCGCGACGATCATCTCGCGCACCGCCAAGATCCGCTCGGGCTGGAAGAACATGTGCTCGGTGCGGCACAGGCCGATGCCTTCGGCGCCGAAGCTACGCGCCGTGCGCGCGTCGGTCGGCGTGTCCGCGTTGGTCCGCACCTTCAACGTGCGGAACGTATCGACCCATTGCATCAGCGTGCCGAGCTCGGCGCCCATTTCCGCGGGCACGAGCGGCGCTTTGCCGAGGAACACCTCGCCGGTCGAGCCGTCGAGCGTGAGCGTGTCGCCTTCTTTGAGCTTGTGCTCTTTGCCGCCGCCGAGGAATGCCGCTTGTTTTTTCGCCGCGTCGACGCGGAGCGAGCTACACGCGGTGATGCAGCACTTGCCCATGCCACGCGCGACGACGGCGGAGTGACTCGTCATCCCGCCGCGCGCCGTGAGAATTCCGACCGCAGCCTTCATGCCGTGGATGTCCTCGGGCGACGTATCGGTGCGGACGAGCAACACGGTCTCGCCCTTCGCGGCCCAGTCTTCGGCGGTCTTCGCGGTGAACACGACGCGGCCGATCGCCGCGCCCGGCGACGCCGGCAAGCCCTTCGCGATCGGCGTCGGCCGCGCTTTCGGATCGATCGTCGGGTGCAAGACCTCGTCGAGCTTCGCGGCGTCGATGCGCAGCACGGCTTCTTTTTGCGACAGCTTGCCTTCCGCGACGAGCTCGACGGCGATTTTCACCATCGCCTTGCCGGTCCGCTTGCCGTTGCGCGTCTGCAACATGAACAGCTTGCCGCTCTGGATCGTGAACTCGAGGTCCTGCATGTCGCGGAAGTGATCCTCGAGCTGCTTCGCGACGCGCACGAGCTCGGCGTGCGCCGCCGGCAGCCGCTTGGCGAGCTCGGCGATCGGCTCCGGCGTGCGAATCCCGGCGACGACGTCTTCGCCCTGCGCGTTGATCAAGAACTCGCCGTAGAGGTGCGCATCGCCGGTCGCGGGGTTGCGCGTGAACGCGACGCCGGTCGCGCAATCGTCGCCCAGGTTGCCAAACACCATCGCCTGGACGTTCACGGCCGTGCCCATCGCTGCCGGGATGCCGTTCATCTTGCGATACACGTCGGCGCGCGGGTTATTCCACGACGCAAACACGGCACCGATCGCGCCCCACAGCTGCGCGCGAACGTCGTCGGGGAACGGCTTGCCCGTGGTCTTCTTCACGAGATCTTTGAAGACCTGCACGGCCTCGCGCAGCGCGGCTTCCGACAGATCTTGATCGCGGTTCGCCTTGTGCTTGTGCTTGATCGCATCGAGCGCCTGGTCGAACGGCTGTTCGGCATCTTCCGCCGGCGCGACGACACCCATCACGACCTCGCCGTACATCGCGACGAAGCGGCGATAGCAATCCCACGCGAACCGCGCGTTGCCCGATTGCTTCGCGAGCGCGTCGACGGTCGCGTCGTTGAGCCCGAGGTTCAAGATCGTGTCCATCATGCCCGGCATCGACGCCGGCGCGCCCGAGCGCACGCTGACGAGCAGTGGGTTCGTCGCGTCGCCGAATTTGCGTTCGGCCAGCTGCTCGACTTTTTCGAGCGCCGTTTTCACTTCGGCGTCGAGCCCGTCGGGATAGTTGCCGACCCCGTGTTGCATGACGTAGCGGCAGACCTCGGTCGTGATCGTGAAGCCCGGTGGCACCGGCAAGCCCAGCGACGCCATCTCGGCGAGGTTCGCGCCCTTGCCGCCGAGCAGCGCCTTGTCTTTGGCGCGGCCTTCCGCCGTGCCACCGCCGAACGATTTCACGAACGTCACGAAGGAGCTCCTAGGTTTCGGAAGTCCGCGATCTGCGCGTAGCCGCCGATCAACAGCTCGAGCAGCGCGAGCCGGTTGTCGCGCAGCTTCGGATCCGGATCCATCACCATCACGCCGCCTTTGTCGAAGAACGCCGCGACGGTCGGTCGCAAGCTCTCGAGCGACGCGAACACCGCCGCGTAGTCCTGCTTGTTGCGCGCGTCCTGCTCGTCGAGGTTGGCCGCGAGCACGGCATCGTAGAGGTTTTGCTCGACCGGGCTCGTGAACAGCTGCGGGTTCGGCGTGCTCGTGACCGCGAGCTTCTTGCCGCGCGCATCGTCGAGAATATTCGCGACGCGCTTGAACACCTCGCGCGCTTCTTTCGAGATCTTCGCGCAGGCGAGCGCGCGTGCGCGCGCATCGATCGCGTCGTGCCAACCGTTCGCGAGGGCCGCATCGGCATCCTGTGAAGGGAGCCCCGACTCGACGAAGATGCCGCGCAGGCGCGTGCGCATGAAGTCGTCGAGCTTCACGCGATCGGCGAGCTTCACGCCGTGCGACCCGAGTGCGGCCAGCGTCGCATCGAACAACTTCGTGTAGCCATCGCGCCAGCCGCGATCGAGCAGGATCTGCCACACGCCGATCGCCGCGCGCCGCAAGCCGAACGGATCCGCCGAGCCGCTCGGCTCGAGCCCGACGGCGAAGCAGCCGACGATCGTGTCCATCTTGTCGGCGAGCGCGATGATCGCCGCGACATCAGATTTCGGCAGCTCCGCGCCCTGCCCTTTGGGCCACCAGTGCTGCTCGATCGCGTCGGCGACCTCGCCGGGCAGCTGATGAAACCGAGCGTAGTGCTTGCCCATCGTGCCCTGCAGCTCGGGAAACTCGCCCACGGCCTTCGAGGCGAGATCCGACTTGCAGTACCGCGCGGCTTCGCGCAAATGGTTCGCGCCGCCGAACGCGACCGCGATTGCCTCGATGCGGCGAAGCTTGTCGCCGATCGTCTTCGCCCCGTCGCCGAGCTTGGCCTGGAACACGACGCCGTCGAGCGTCTTGTTCCACGCCTCGAACGAATGTTTTTTGTCCTCGCCGAAGAAGAACTTCGCGTCGGAGAGCCGCGACGCCAGAACCTTTTCGTTGCCGTGCGAGACGATCGCCGGATCGTTGACGATCGTCGCGGCGAGCGTCGCGAACTTCGGCGCGAGCTTGCCGTGCGCGTCTTCGAACGCGAAGTAGCGCTGGTGCGTGCGCATCGCGGTGACGATCATCTCTTCGGGAACTTCCAAGAACGCCGGATCGAAGCCGCCGGCGATGCCGACCGGAAACTCGCCGAGGTGGATCACTTCGGCGACGAGCGCATCGTCGGGCCGCATGCGTAGCTTCGCCTCGGCGGCGAGCCGCTCGAGCTCGTTGACGACGATCGCGCGGCGCTCGTCGGGATCGACGATCACGTGCGCGGCGCGCAACGTCTGGACGTACGCGCTCGCGCCGGCGAGCTCGTGCCATCCCGGCGACAGGAAGCGATGGCCGCGGCTCTTGCGACCGCTGGTTTGCCCGGCCCACTCGAGCGGCACGACCTCGCCGCCGAACAGCGCGACGAGCCATTGCACCGGACGCACGAACTTGTCCTCGCTCCAACCCCAGCGCATCGACTTGGGCCACGCGATGCCGCTCGCGAGCTCGCCGAGCAGCGCCGGCAACAGCTTGCGCGCTGCTTCGCCGGCGACGTGGCGCCGAGCGACCGCGTACAAGCCCTTCTTGCCGGCGACTTCTTGTTTGTCGATCGCCGAGGCATCGACGCCGTTCTTCGCGGCGAAGCCTTGGCCCGCTTTGGTCAGCGTGCCGTCCGGCGCGAACGCCGCCGACACCGGCGGTCCGACGACGAGCTCGTCGAGCTCGGGTTGCCGATCGGCGAGCGCGTGCACGATCAGCGCGAGGCGTCGCGGCGTGCCATACGCTTTGATCTCGCCGTGCGCGAGACGAGCATCGGCGAGCTTCTTGGCTGCGGCGACCGGCAGATCGACGAGCGCCTTCGCCAACATCTTGGCCGGAATCTCTTCGCAGCCGATCTCGAACAGCAGATCAGCCGGCACTGGGCAGCTCTTTCGCGTGCGGGGCGACGATGCGTGCCGCTGCGAGCGCGCCGGCGTTGACCTGCGCGCCATCTTGCGACGCCGCGTCGAACGCGGCCGCGGCCTGCGCACCGAGCTCGCGCGGCAACAGCGGGAAGCCGAGCCGCGCGCGCGACTGCACGTATGCGTGCGCGCACGCCCGCGCCATCGCGCGCACGCGGCCGATGAAGCGCTGGCGCTCGGTCACGCTGATCGCGCCGAGCGCGTCGAGCGAATTGAACTGGTGGCTCGACTTCATGCAGAACTCGTACGCCGGGAGCACGAGGTTGATCTCCGGTGCGAGCAAGCGCTTGCACTCGCCCTCGTACGTGTCGAACAGCTGGAACGCGATCTTCGGATCGAGCTGGTCGAACTGGTACGTCGAGAACTCGCGTTCCCACGGCTGGCGCAGCTGGCCGTACGTGACGTGCTTGTCCCACTTCACGTCGTACATGCTGTCGACGTTCTGCAGGTACATCGCGAGCCGCTCGACGCCGTACGTCAGCTCGGCGGTCACCGGCATCAGGTCGATGCCGCCGGCTTGCTGGAAGTAGGTGAACTGCGTCACCTCCATGCCATCGCACCAGACTTCCCAGCCGAGGCCCCATGCGCCGAGCGTGGGCGATTCCCAATCGTCCTCGACGAATCGGATGTCGTGAACTTTCGGATCGAGCCCGATCGCGCGCAGCGACTCGAGATAGAGCTCTTGGACGTTCAGCGGCGAAGGCTTGAGCCCGACTTGATACTGGTAATACGCGCCGGCGCGATTCGGGTTCTCGCCATAGCGGCCGTCGGACGGACGGCGGCAAAACTGCGCGAACGCGGCATTCCACGGCTCGGGACCGAGCACGCGCAAGAAGGTCGCCGGATGGAACGTCCCCGCGCCGACCTCGACATCGACCGGCTGCTCGATCACGCAGCCGCGCTCCGCCCAGAACTTGCCGAGCGTGAAGATGAGGTCTTGCAGGTACATGGAAAGACGGCGGACCCTACCGTTCGCACGCGATGCAGTCAAGCGCTCGAACGGGCCTAAGTGCGCCAGAATACTTGACGTTCAGCCCATCGCGCGGCTAGCGTGAAGAGCTAGAAATGCCGCGCGCTTCGCTGTATTCGCTCGCCGCGGTCGCGCTGTCAGGGTGCTCGTTGATCTTGGACTTCTCGGACTCGCAGATCCCCAAAGACGCCGCGCCGCCCGATGCGTTCTACACGCAGGCCGAGTGCAGCTACGACGAGCCGAACGACACGTTCGACACGGCCGCGAGCATCACGACCGCCGACATGGGGCCGGCCGCGATCTGTCCCAACGGCGACGCCACGCAGGACGTCGACTACTACCGCTTTCAGGTGACGACGATGGCGACCTCGGGCGTGGCGCAGGTGACGATCACGCTGACCTATCAGGACCGCGGTCCATCGAGCGCGCTCGATCTCGCGCTGTTCGATTCGACCGACAGCTTGATCGCCTCCGAGAACGATTCGCTGACGACGAAGACGATCACGTGCCCGTCGAGCGATGGCATCGCCTGCCCCATGCTCGGCTCGGCGTCGTACGCGTTCGAGGTCAGCCCGGCCACGCCGGGCAACATCAACGACTACACGTTCTCACTCGCGATTCAGTGAGCCGCCGATCCGGAATGCGGTGTGCTCGGCGCTCTCGACGGATCTGACATCCGTCCGCGACGCAGGCGAACGTTCGGGTGTTGTCAGTCGCCGGTGAGTGGACCTTCGTACTCGACGGTGTAGCGCACGGCTTCGACCGAGCGCGGCGCGAGCTGCACCTCCGAGCGCAGCACGTCGCCGTCGATCGTGGGCACGGCCGGCTTGCCGCCGGTGAGCCGGCGATGCGCGCCCGGTCGCGCTTGCTCTTCGATCCACACGGTGCGCGGTGATGCGCCGAGGTTGCCGACCGACTGCGTGAACTGCTCGACGAGCCGGCCATCGGGCGTGCTGCCGGCGATGCGCGTCCGCGTCCCCGCGAGCTCGACGTCCTGCCACAGCGGCACGCGCAGCCGAGCGCCGTCGCTCGGGAACGCCTTGGCCACGTCGATGTCACGCGGTTCGCCCTGCGACTCGATGCGGACGTGCAGCATGCCCGGCGACAGCGCGCCCCGCGCATCGAGCTCGAGCTCGAGCCAGACCCAGACCTCGTGCGTCGACTCGGCGTGCCAGCTCGCGGCGCCGGGCTCGACCGCCGGCGATGGCAGCGCGCCGGTGAAGATGCTGCGCAGATGCGCGGCGACGTCGCGCGGCGGCGGCGTGACGATCGCGACGGAGCCATCGAGCGTGACCTCGCGGCGCACGAGCTCGCGCGGTGCGGCATCGCCCGGCGAATGGTCGAGCACGACGATCGTGCCGCGCTCGTGCCACGGCGGTGTCGTCACCGCGAATCGCGACTCGATGCGCGCGCGGTCGTCGGATCCGGAAAACGCGATCGCGTGCTCGACGCGCGGCACGAGCGCGGCGGTGACGTAGTGCACGCGAACCAGGTGCGTGCCGCGGCCGCTCGCACGGCATTGCACGACGGGCGCGCGCATGACGTAGTCGATCGCGTCGCTGCCGGATCCGGCGGGCACGGGCAAGCTCGGCCGCGCGCAGTGATCGATCGCGACGCGCGATGCATCGAGCGGCTCGATCCACAGTGACGCGAGGTCGGCGCCGAGCTCGACGTGATCGAGCAGCAGTTGATCGCCGTCGATGTGGAGCTCGCGGCGCTCGTCGACGATCGCGTACGCGCTGCCGTAGATCGCGATCGTCACCCCGGGTGTGGCCGGCGAGATCGGATGCGTCGCGCCGCCGCACGCGACGACCGCGACCGCGACCGCGACCGGGATTCGCATCTACTCTTCCGTCGCGACCGAATCGCCGAGGAGCGACGCGGTGTCGCGCGGCTCGGCTTTGCCCGCGAGCACGGCGGCGACGCCGGTCAACACCGGCGTGCGCACGCGCAGCTGCTTGGCGAGCTCGGCGCCCGCGATCGCGGCGCGCGCGCCCTCGGTGCGTTGGTTGTCGGCGGTGACGATGCCCTCGGCGAGCCGGCGGCCGAGCTGATAGTCGGCGCTGCGCTCGGTCGCACGCACGAGCAAATTGCCGAGGCCGGCGAGCCCCGCGAACGTCCGCGGCTGCGCACCGCCGGCCGCTCCCAAGCGCGATGCCTCGGCGACCGCGCGCGTGATCAGGACCGCGCGTGGACCTATGCCCATGCCCAGGCCGTCGCACAACCCGAGCGCGACGGTGTATGCGCCGACGAGCGCCGACGCGAGCTCGACGCCGGCGAGATCTTTGGAGCCGTAGACGCGCAACACCGGCGGCGCGTTGAGCAAGCGGCGCGATTCGGCGACGACCTCGTCGAACGCCGACGCCACGACCATCGACGAGTACTCGCCGAGCACGAGATCCGCCGGCAGCGCCGGGCCCGCGATCACGCCGATCTTCAGCGTCGGCAGGCCCTCCTGCAACACCTCGCTGACGCGCCCGAAGTGGAGCGAGTCAGCGGACGCTGACGAGCGGGGTGAGTTGTTCGGCGAGCTCAGGGCGCCGACCGCGTGCACGACGATGTGGCTGCCATCGAGGTGCTCGCCCAGCTCGCGCGCGCGATCGCGCACGTTGGTCGAGCTCACCGCCATCACGAGCAAGCGCGCTTCGGTCGCGAGCCGTTTCGGATCGCCCGTCGCGTCGAGCGGAGCTGGCAGCGGCGCCTCGGGCAAGCGCGGGCACGCACGCTCGCTCTCGATCGCGCGCACGACGTCGGCGTCGCGCGACCAGATCAGCACGCGGCGGCCGGCGCGCGCGAGCACCGAGCCGAGCGCGGTGCCGAACCGACCCGCGCCGACGATGCCGACCGTATCTGCGCGGCTCACGCGTGGCCCTCCTCGGGAATGTGCGCCGTGCGGTTTTGATAATAGTAGAGCAGCTTGATGTCGCCGACGCGGAGGTTGTCGCCGGTGCGCTCGACGATCGTGCGCGTGTGAAACGTCGACAGCCCTTTCACCGCATCGGCGACTTTGTCCTGCGAGCTCTGCTGCACGTAGCCGGGATGCTCCGCGCCGTACGCCGGCGTCGCCGCGATCCGCGCGCGCAGCCGGTCGACGCCCGCGATCGCGTCTGCGACCGGCACGGTGCACTCGCCTTGCGCGAGCCGCAGCAGCTTGTAGATGTCGCGCGTATGCCCGCGCCGGCACAGCTCGTCGTAGATCACGCGCGCCAGCAAGTGCGTCGAGTGAAACACGGTGAGCCGCGGATACACGCCGGCGAGCCGGCGGCCGAGTGCGCGCGTGTACTCGGCGTCGCGCTGATCGTCGTCGGAGACTTCGCCGTTCGCGCCGCGCACGAAGCTCGCCGGATCGACGATCCGGCCGGCGCGATCGATCGACTCGCCGTCGTCGGTGATGTCGTTGCCGAACGGATCGTACGGCCGGCCGAAGCGCACGATCACGGAGCCTTCGTGCGCGAGGATCTTGCGAAAGAACTCGACCATGCGGCCGACGCGCGAGAATTCGTCGTCGGTGATGATGAAGCGGCTCTTGCCGGTCTCGGCGAGGTAGTCGTCGATCAGCGTCTCGGCCTCGAGCACGAGCCGGTAATTGATCGTCGCCGGCACGATGTAGAGCCGCTTGTTCGGCATGCCCTCGCGCACGAGGTTCTTGTACGCGGTGACGCTCGTGCCGAGCAGGCCGAGCTTCAAGTGCTTCTCGATGATGTTCGATCGGTTGCGCGTGCCGCCGGGGAAGAACAGCGAGTGATAGCCGTGCTCGAGCAGCACGGTCGAGTACTCCTTGAGCACATCTTTGTAGAGCTCGAAGCGGAGCCGGCGATCGACGCGATACGCGCCCAAGTTGCGCATGAAGAAGCTGATGAACGGGTTCGTGAACAGATTCTTGCCGGCGCCGTACGTGGTCGGCGGCAGGTGCGCGCGCAGCAGGCCGAAGCCGATCGCCGGCGAGTCCATGTTCGACGAGTGCGTCGGCGTGACGATCAACGTGCCCCGCTCGGCGCACGCGCGCGCCAGATCGATCTCGCCGTCGGGCTGGATCCGCGCGTCCAAGTTGCCGAGCGCCGCCAGGCCCTCCTTGAACGACGTCATCGGCGAGAACAGCGCGCCCAAGATCGACGGGCCGATCCCGGTCGCGAACTTGTACACGCGCGGATCGAAGTTGCCGACGACGTCTTTGCCGTAGAATCGGACGAGCTCGCGCAGCTCCGATTCCTTTTCGGCTTCGCTCATCGCGAGCAACCGCCGCGACAGATCGCGCCAACGATCGAGTGCACCATTCTTGGACTTGCTCGCCTCGAGCCGCCTGATCTCGTTGAACGCGACGTCGTTGAGCACGTATTCGAGCGACTGGTCCGTCCCGGGTTTCGACGACGCGACGACGCGCGCGACGACGCGGCGCTCGACCTCGGCAAGGAGTCGCTCGCGGTCGGTGTTGAACCGCTCGAGCCGGTTTTCGGCTTCCCGGACCGGCCGGTCACTCGCCATATGATTTCTCTAACACAACCCGGAAGATCACATCGCTGGGCCCTTGCAGATGCCGCTCGTGGTATGGTCTTGATCGACCAGCGCGGCGGTGGGTTCGTTCGTGGAACGAGCAGCCAGCTGCGGATCTGAGGGAGACGTGGTCCGTTGACCAAGCGTCCAACCACCAAGAGTAGTCCGAAGAAGAAATCGGCAGAGCCCGCGGCAAAGGCGGCGGCGAAGCCTCGTCGCGCGCCTGCTGCGAAAGTGGCCAAGCCGGCGGCGAAGCCGAAGAAGCTCAGAGCGCCCGCGTCGACCCCGGCGCCGGCGGTCGCCAAGCCGGCGTACGACCTCGCGGGATCGGTGCCGTCGGAAGGCGCCGGGCTGCCGCACAAGGTCGGTGCACTGCTCGGCGTCGCGCAACAGGCGCTCGGCATTCGCAGCTTCCGTCCCGGTCAGGCCGAGGCGTTCGAGCACCTGCTCGCTTCCGAAGATCTACTCGCCGTGATGCCGACCGGCAGTGGCAAGTCGCTGCTCTATCAGCTCACGTCGCTCGTCGTGCCCGGCGTCACCGTGGTGGTCAGCCCGCTGATCGCGCTGATCAAAGATCAGCTCGACAAGATGGTCGCCAAGGGCGTCTCGGCGGCGAAGATCGACTCGACGTTGACGGTGCGCCAGCGCCGCGAAGTCGACGCGCTCGTGCGCTCGCCCGGCGGCAAGCTGCTGCTCACCACGCCCGAGCGCATGGCCGATCCCGAGTTCCGCAATTACCTTCGCGAAGCCAGCGCGGGGGTCGGCGTGTCGCGGTTCGTCGTCGATGAAGCCCACTGCGTCTCGCAATGGGGCCACGATTTTCGGCCGGCGTATTTATCGCTGCGCAAGGCGATCGACGACGTCGGCCGACCGCCGGTGCTCGCGACCACCGCGACCGCGCCGCCGCACGTTCGCGACGACATCCTGTTCCAGCTCGGGATCGAGAACGCGTCGATCGTCACGACGACGTTCGATCGGCCGAACCTGCATTACGAAGTGATCGTCTTCCACGACGAAGACGAGAAGATGAAGACGCTGGTCACGCTGCTCAAGAAGCTGCCCCGACCGGGCATCGTCTACTGCGCGACCGTCAAGAAGGTCGAAGAGCTCTACGAAGCGCTCGGCCGCTGGGGCGTGCCGGTCGCGAAATATCACGGCCGCATGAACAAGGGCGAGCGCGACGAGTCGCAGCAGTCGTTCATGGACTCGAGCGAGCTCGTGATGGTCGCGACCAACGCGTTCGGGCTCGGCGTCGACAAGCCGAACATCCGCAACGTCCTGCACTACCACGTGCCCGGCTCGCTCGAGGCGTACGCGCAGGAAGCCGGCCGCGGCGGTCGCGACGGCAAGCCCGCGCGCTGCGTGCTGCTGTTCTCGCCCGACGACGTCGCGATTCAAGAGTACTTCCTGCAGGGCACCTATCCGACGAAGCGCCAGGTTCGCCAGGTGTTCGACACGCTCGACGTGTTCGGCAAAGCCGTCGGCACGTCGCAAGAGTCGCCACCGAACGTCGCCAACGTCGCGCTCGGCTCCGGCGTCGGCCAGCAGCGCACGCGCACGGTGCTGTCGCTGCTCAAGGACGAACGCTTCATCACCGAGAAAGACGGCGGCTTGTACTACGTCGCCGATCCGCCGCCCGACTTGCAGGAGCTGATGGATCGCGCGCGCCAGTACGAAGCGCGCCGGATCGCCGACCGCCGGCGCTTGGATTCGCTGCTCGCATACGTCAAGGCCGTCGATTGCCGCAACCAGGTCATCCTCGATTACTTGGGCGAGTCCGGCGCGCCGCGCTGCGGCCGCTGCGACAACTGCCTGCGCTCGCGCGACGCCATCTTGGCGGCGTCGAGCGAAGCCGCGCGATTCGGCGCGTTGCTGACCCGCCAGCTCGACGACGACAGCTCGACGGATTCCAAGCCAAAGCGCGAGATCAAGGCGCGCGTCGTGCGGATCGATCAGCCGCCGGCCGCGGCCGAGCCGCCCGCCGCCGCGCCGGCTCCGGCTCCGGCGAAGACGGTGTTGCGCCGATCGCCGGCCGCGACGCCGCCACCGCCAGCTCCGGGTCCGACGGTGCTGACGCGCAAGAAGGCCGAGCCCGTTGTCGTTGCCGCGGCGCCGGCCGCACCGGCGTCCGAGGAATTCGACGACGACGATCTCGACGACGATGACGACGATGACGACGATGACGACGACGAGGCGTCGCTCGAAGGTGACGACGATCTCGACGACGATGACGATGACGACGACGACGATGACGACGACGACGACGATGACTACGAGGTCATCGACAAGACCGCGGCCGAGCTCGCCGAAGAAGGCATCGAAGGGCCCGGTGAGATCACGGTGCTCGCGCGCAAGCGCCAGCCCAAAGTGGCCAAGCCACGGCGCGCGCAACCGACCGACGGCGATAGCGCATCCGCGACCGCGGCTGAAGCCCGACGCCGGCGACGACGCCGCCGGCGCAAGCGCCGCGCGATGTTGCCGCCGAAGAGCGCGTTCGTCACGCCGGTGCTGTCGACCTCGGCGCCGATCGCCGACGCGCAGCCACGTCGCGGCGGTGGCGGTGGTGGGCCGGTGATCGAGTACGTGCGCGGTCCGATGCGCATCGCGATGGCGCCGGTCGCATCGGCGAACCCGAACGACGCCGGCGTCGCGCGGCGCCGCGGCAAGAAGCAGCGCCGCTGGGAGCGCGGCCCCGGTGGACCGCCGCGGCGGTTCGACGATCGCCCGCGGTTCGACGCCAAGAACGCCGGCGCCGGCAACGGCAACAGCAACAGCAACGGCAACAACGGTCAGCCGAGCGCCGATGGCAACGGCGAGCGCCGCAAGCGTCGCCGGCGGCGGCGTCGTCGCCACGACAACGGCGCGCCGATCAATGCCGGGCCGCCGATGCCGCCGAACGGGCCGAGCGCGCCCGACCCGCGCAACGGTCGCGACCTCGGCGAGCCCGTGCAGTTCTTCGAGCCCAACGGTCCGCAGAGCGCCGCGCGCGAACCCGTACAGCTCGGTCCCGACGGTCAGCCGATGCGCAAGCGGCGGCGCCGGCGCCGGCGTGGCCGCGGCGGACGTAACCGCGAGTGGCGTGCGGGTGGCCCGCCGAACGGCAACGGCGCGAACGGCAACGGCGCGCCCGACAACGGCAATAGCGGCGACAGCGGCGGCGACAAGTTCTCGCACGACTCCGGCGGCGCCGATGATGGTGCTGGTGGTGGCGCGGACGGCGATTCCGGCGACGCGCCGTAGTGCTACGCTTCAAGCGTGCTCGACTGGCTCGGTTCCGTCCAGATCCGCAAGCGTACCGACGCGCGCGTCGAGCTCGACCTGACCCGCGCGACCGCATGGACCGGCTGGGCGCTCACCGGCGTCGGCGTGCGCGTGTTGTGGATCGGCCCGTTGTGGGCCGTGCTGGCCGGGCTCGTCGTCGCCGGCTCCGGCGTCTTACTCGCGACACTGCGCCGCAAGCTCGTGTTCGATCGCGACGACGGTCTGTTGCGCAGCGAGCAGCGCGTGTTCGGCATTCGCCGTCGCGCCGCGATCCCGCTGTTCCATCTTCGCGCGGTCGTGGTCGCGGCCCGGCGCGGCGGCATGTACGTCGCGTACGTCGAGCGCCGGGTCGGCGGCACGATCCATCTCGACGAAGCGCGCCGGCCCGGTCCGCTGTTGGCGCTGGCCGAAGCGGTCGCCGATGTCGCCGAGCTCCGGCTCGTGTACGACGCGACGACGCGGATCGCCGTCAGCGACTGAGCGAACGCCCTTCTTCCGCCTGGGGTGACTGGCGCGGCGACATCGGGCGCGTTACCGTCCTGCCGTGCGTAGTTGTCGCTCCGTCGCGCTCGTGATCATCGTCGGATTCGGGGCCTGCGACTCGGGTAGCTCGGCGACACGCGACACGCCCAAAGGCACCGGCAGTGATCGCAAGCTCGCCGGCGTATACCCCGACAAGTTCAAGTGCGAGAGCATCCTGACCGACGACGCGGTCGGCCAGGTGCTCGGCGGTTCGGCGCACCCGCTCGACAGCGCGATGGCGCCGCCGAAGGGCATCGCGTACCCGTGCAACTACCAGGTCACGAGCGAGACCGGCAGCGAATACTGGACGTTCGACTTCGATTGCCGCGACGGCATGAAGCAGCGCGCGGACGCGTTGTTCGCGCAGTATCGGAGCGGCTCGACCGACATGGTCGACCAGTACAACGCGCTCGCGGATGCGGGTCAGATCAAGCCGGACAAAGACGCCGGCGTCGTCTATCACGCGCCGGTCGCCGCGGTCGAAGTCGACGTCGGCGCCAAAGGCCTCGATCACCACGGCCAGGGCCTGATCTTCATCGA
>DATBAS010000018.1:0-70865 GCA_036271395.1 Kofleriaceae bacterium | reverse complement strand
CCCGACCGGCGTCGGCAAGACCGAGCTCGCCAAGCAGCTCGCGAACGTGATGGGCATCGAGTTCATCCGCTTCGACATGTCGGAGTACATGGAGAAGCACACGGTGTCGCGGCTGATCGGCGCGCCGCCGGGCTACGTCGGGTTCGATCAGGGCGGCCAGCTCACGGACGCGATCAACAAGCACCCGTACTGCGTGATCTTGCTCGACGAGATCGAGAAGGCGCATCCCGACATCTACAACATCTTGTTGCAGGTGATGGATCACGCCACGCTGACCGACAACAACGGCCGCAAGAGCGACTTCCGCAACGTCATCTTGATCATGTCGAGCAACGCCGGCAGCCGCGAGATGGCGCTCGGCAAGATCGGCTTCGGCGATTCGATCGCCGATGGCAAAGACGGCAAGAAGGCGCTCGAACGCGTGTTCACGCCGGAGTTCCGCAACCGGCTCGACGCGACCGTGATGTTCGGCGCGCTGCCGGTCGACGTGATCCGCAAGGTCGCGCGCAAGTTCCTCGACGAGCTCGACGGTCAGCTGCTCGAGAAGCACGTCGACCTCGAGGTCAGCGAAGCCGCGATCGACTGGTTCGTCGAGCACGGCTACGACAAGGCGATGGGCGCGCGGCCGATGAGTCGGTTGGTCCAGACCACGCTGAAGGCGCCGCTCGCGAACGAGATCTTGTTCGGTAAGCTGACGTCGGGTGGTGTCGCCAACGTCGACGTCAAAGCCGGCGAGATCACGATCTCGTGCGTCGCGGCAGACCTCCCCGCGAACTAGGCGGTAACATCTCCGTGAATGGTGGATGACAGCGCCCCGACGCGGGCAGCTGCCGGCGATGCGACCGCCGACGGGACGCTCGGGCCTGCAGCGACCGAGTCGATGTCGTCGCAGGCGAGCACGCACGAGATGACGATCGTTCCGACCGTCGGCGTCGCGCAGTTCGTCGCGCTGCCGGCTCCCGGATATCAGCTCGGTGAGGTCATCGGCCGCGGCGGGATGGGCGAGGTGCTGGTCGCGCAAGATCTCCGGATCGGCCGCGAGGTCGCGGTCAAGCGCATCCGCGGGAGGCCGTCGCCCGACGCGATCGATCGCTTTTTGCGCGAGGCGCGGATCCAGGCGCGGCTCGACCATCCCGCGATCGTGCCGGTCTACGAGCTCGCGACCGATGCCGACGGCGTGCCGTTCTTCACGATGAAGCGGCTCACCGGCGTCACGCTCGCGGAGCGGCTCGGCGACGAGGCCAAGAAGATCCAGCCGCTGTTGCGCGCGTTCGCCGACGTCTGCCTCGCGATCGAGCTCGCGCACTCGCGCGGCGTCGTGCATCGCGATCTCAAGCCGTCGAACATCATGCTCGGCGACTTCGGCGAGGTCTACGTGCTCGATTGGGGCGTCGCGCGCGTGCTCGCCGATACCACGCGATCGACGCGGCCGATCACCTCGCAGCCCGACGAAGAGAACACGACCGCCGGCTCGATCCTCGGCACGCCGGGCTACATGGCGCCCGAACAAGTGCGCGGCAGCGATGCCGGGCCGCCGGCCGACGTCTACTCGCTCGGTGCGATCCTGTTCGAGATGCTGTCGGGCGAGGCGTTGCATCCACGCGGCGAGCCGGCGCTCGCGGCGACGCTGATGACGCCGCAAACCGCACCGACCGCGCGCGCCGCCGATCGCACGATCGCGCCGGAGCTCGACCTCGCGTGCTTCGATGCGCTCGCCGACGATCCGGACGCGCGACCGACCGCGCGCGAGCTGGCGACGCGGATCCAGTCGTATCTCGACGGCGACCGCGATACCGAGCGCCGTCGCGACGTCGCGAAGCAGCAAGTCGAGGCCGCGCGCGAAGCACTCGCATCGGACTCCGACACCGGCCGCGCGACGGCGATGCGCCGCGCCGGGCGCGCGCTCGCGCTCGATCCCGATTCGCTCGAAGCCGCCGCGATGATCGCGCGGCTCACCGTCGAGCCGCCCGAAAAGCTACCGCCGGCGCTCACCGCGAGCTTGGAAGCCGAGGATCGCGAGCTCAACCGCGATCGCTCGATGCGCGGCCTGCGCGCGTACTCGGCGGTGTTCATCTTCATCAGCCTGGTCCCGATCCTCGACGTCACGAACTGGAGCCTGCAGATCGCGGCGTGGGGCCTCGTCGCGATGCTCGCCGCGATCATGTGGGCCGGCAAGCACACCGGCGTGACGAGGTTGTTCCCGGCGCTGATCGTCAACCTGTCGGCGGTGTTCGTGTTCAGCCGCATCTTCGGGCCGTTCATCATCACGCCGGTCGCGACGGTGGGCATCTTGCTGTCGTTCACCGCGAGCCCGCGCTTGATGGAGCGCCGCTGGCTGATCGCGGTGTGGGCGACGCTCGCCGTGATGCTGCCGATCGTGGCCGAGGCGGTTGGCATCCTGCCGCGCACGTGGTGGATCGCGGACGGTGCGATCATCTCGACGTCGCAGATGGTCAAGATCCACGGCAGCCGCGACGAGATCTGGCTCGTCGCCGCGAACGCGATCTGGATCGCGATCGTCTCGAGCTACGCGATCGGCACGAACCGGCGCCGCCGCGAGCTCCAGCGCCAGCTCCACATCCAGCGCTGGCACTTGCAGCAGACGATCCCGAACCCGAACGAGCCGCGATTTCCCCGGACCAAGGTGTGACCGAAGACAGCGACAAGACGGTTCCAGCCGAGCCGGTCATGTCGAACGCCGCGACGCATCGGATCGAGCGCGCGGGCGCCGACATCGGCGGCTACGAGCTCGGCGAGCTGCTCGGCCGCGGCGGCATGGGCGAGGTGATCGCGGCGCACGATCCGCGTATCGAGCGCGAGGTCGCGCTCAAGCGAATGCGCGGCGGCGCTGATTCCGTGAGCGCCGACGCCGTGGCTCGGTTCATCCGCGAGGCGAAGATCCAAGCGCGGCTGGATCACCCCGCGATCGTGCCGGTCCACGAGCTCGGCCGCGACGACGACGGGCTGCCGTACTTCACGATGAAGCGGCTCACCGGCACCACGCTTCACGCGCGCCTCCATGCCGGTGGACCGATCCAACCGCTGCTCCGTGCGTTCGCGGACGTGTGCTTCGCCGTCGAGCTCGCGCACTCGCGCACCGTCGTGCACCGCGATCTCAAGCCGTCGAACGTCATGCTCGGCGACTACGGCGAGGTCTACGTGCTCGATTGGGGCGTCGCTCGTGTGATCGGCGCCCAGCCCGCACCGCACGTGCCGACGAACGCGCCGCTCGATCCGAGCATGCCCGACGGCACCGCGACGGGTGCATTGCTCGGCACGCCGGGCTACATGGCGCCGGAGCAAATGCGCGGCGAGCCGGTCGAGCCGGCCGCCGACGTCTACGCGCTCGGCGCGATCCTGTTCGAGATCCTCGCTGGCGAGCCGCTGCATCCCGTCGGCAACGCGGCGTTCGCGAGCACGCTGCAGAGCTCCGTCGAGTGCTCGCCGGCGAAGCGCGCGCCGTCGCGCAACATCGCGCCCGAGCTCGATGCCGCATGCCTGGCCGCGCTCGTCGAAGATCCGGCGCTGCGGCCGACGGCGCGCGCGCTCGCGACCAAGGTCCAAGCGTACCTCGACGGCGATCGCGATCTCGATCATCGCCGGGCGCTCGCCGCCGAGTCGCTCGCCGACGCGCGCGCGAAAGAAACTTCCGGCGATCGCGTCGCCGCGTTGCGTGCGGCCGGACGCGCCGTCGCGCTCGATCCCGAATCGCGCGATGCCGCCGAGCTCGCGACCGCGCTGATCCTCACGCCGCCGCGCGAGATCCCTCCCGGCGCGCTCGCCGCGGTCGAGGCGATCGAAGCCAAGCTCGAGCGCGGCCGCGGCATGCGCGGCGTGTTGCTCTACCTCACCGTTTGGGTGTTGCTCGCGTTCGCGGCGTTCGTTCACGTCAAGAGCTGGCCGGACATGATCGCGCTACTCGTCGCCGGCAACGCGCTGTCGGGTCTCGTGTGGCTGCACGCGCGGGGCAAGCTCCCGAGCCTCGTGCTGATCGCGTTCAACATCGCGTTCGGCGTGTTGTTCGAGCGCATCGGCGGCCCGTTCTTGTTCACGCCGCTGTACGCATGCATCATCGCGATCGGCGTGGGCACGCAGGTGCGGCGCGAGCGCCGTGGCGTCGCGCTGCTCGCGCTCGCGGTCACGTTCGTCGTGCCGATCGTGCTCGAGCTCACGGGCGTATTGAGCCGGACGTTTTGGATGACGCCGAACGGCTTGCTCACGAACGGCACGGTCTATGACGGCCGCACCAACTTCGACGTCTTCGGCATGTTGTTGGGCACGTTCGCGCTGTGCACGTTGCTCGTCACCTACACGCTGACGATGAATCGCGCGCGCAAGGCGGCGCAACGCGAAGCGGCGATGCAGGCCTGGCACTTGCGCCAGCTGTTGCCGCCGCCGAAATAGGCTCGACGCGCCACCGCGACATCGGCGAAATCAAAGATCGCGAATCGCGTCGCGATGTTGCGTGCGCTCACGCTCGCGAGTCAGATCTTCGGACTCGGCGAGTAAGACAACTATTCCGGAATCGGATCGTGCTCGCCGCGGAACAGGCGCTGGCGCACGCGCTCGTGCTGGCGCTGCTTGTACGCGTCGTGGCTCGACGCGCCCATGTCGTTCGTGTGCGCCGTGTTCTTGTCGCAGACCTGGAACTCGGTCAACACGAACACGACGTGCGCGAGGTCGTGCGGCAGCTGGTTGCGCTCCATCAGCCGGTCGACGCGCAATGGCAGATCGGCGACGAAGTTGACGATGCGATATTCGGGGCCCGAGAACTCGTTCAGCGGCGTCGCGATCGGCGTGCTGTGATCGGCGTTGAGCACGGCCTTGAGGTCGATGAGCTGGTTCACCGATTCGCCGGGCACGATGTAGTTGAACGGCACGAGCTGGCGCGTCAGCGTCGCGAGCATCGGCACGAGATCGCCGTAGCTCGGCACGATCAGCCGGAACCGCACCTTGTCGTAGATGCTCGCGGCGATCGTCGCGCGCTTCGCGAGCAGCTTGGTGATCTGCGAGTCGTGCGGTTTGCGGCTCCACTCGAACTCGGCGATCGGCGCGCCCGCGGCGCGCAGCTCCTCGACGACCTTCATCACCTTGAGCTCGACCTCGCGGAAGATGATCTCGTCGGAGACCGACAGCTTGAGCAGCCCGGCGCGGCCGGCGATGTGGTGGATGATGTGCATCACCTTGAGCACGACGCACGCCCATTTCTGGTGCGGGCCGGTGCTCGAGGCGACGAGGAACAGGTCGCGAGCGGGCAGGTCGTCGGCGACCTCGTCGGGGATCGCCATCGCGAACGCGCGCGCCAGATAGTCGACCGATTCGCCGCGCAGATCTTCGAGCCGGCCGATCTCGTCGTCGGATTCCGGATCGAACTCGTTGAGGCGCAAGAACCGATCGACCTCGCCGTGATCGGCGAAGCAGAGCTGGTGCCAGTCGATCACCGAGTCGCCGCGCAACAGCAGACGCACGGCTTCGGTGTCGGCGAGCGTTAGCTCGGCGACCGCAGGCGGGCGTGCGACTCGCGGCAGGACGGTTGCCACCCGTCCAGCTTACTACTTAGTCGCGCGCGTCAGCCGTAGCGTGGCGGTGAACAAACCGAGAACTCCGAGACCCGCGAGCACGTTTCCGATGACGGCGATCATGACAACTCCCCGCACATATAACGCGTTAGGCGCCGGCGTTCTTTCCGGCGGAAAAATATCGTCGCAGGGGATCCCACATCCGGCCAAGTTTCGTGCGGGAGTGAGAAATCGGCCTGCTACGCTCGTCGCTGGTGGCGGCCGTCTTACGCCCACAGTCGAGCACGTTCGCGTGCGGGCACTGCGGCGCCGAGCTGGCGTTTGCCGGTGTGCGGACCGAGATCTGCCCGTATTGCGCGAGCCCGAACATCGCAGGCGACGTCGACGGCGAGCACGTCGCGCCGTTGCTGATCGTGCCGTTTACCGTCGACGCCGCCGCTGCACGCCATGCGCTCGGCCGCTGGCTCGGTGCTCGCCGCGTGTTTGCCGACGGCGCGTTCGCCGCGGCGCGAATCGACCGCCTCCACGGCGTCTATGTCCCCGCGTATCTGTACGGCGCCGTCGCCACCACCGACTACAGCGCGCACATCGGCGAGAACTACACCGAGACCGAGACGTACACCGCGAAGGACGAGCGCGGCCGCGAGGTCACGAAGACACGCACGATCACGCGCACCGAATATCGCGTGCTGTCGGGCCGGCATGTCGGCTACGTCGCCGACGTCGTGGTCAGCGCGTCGGCGGGCATGTCGCACGCCGAGCTCGCGAGCGCCGGCGCGTTTGACCTGTCGCAGCTGCGCCGATTTCAACCCGAGCTGATCTCGGGCTGGATGGCGGAGCACTTCTCGCGCGACGCCGACGCGTGTATGCGCGCGAGCCGCGCCGAGGCCGGCGATCAGATCGGCGACGAGCTGCGCCGCTTCATGCCGGGCGATTCGTTCAGCGACCTCGCGTATCGCACGACCGTGAGCTGGGAATCCCTCGATCCGGTGCTCGTGCCGGTGTGGGTGCTCGCCGTGCGTTATCGCGACGACAAGCCGGCGCTGCGCGTGACGATCAACGGCCAGACCGGCGAGGTCGCCGGGCGCGTGCCGCTCGCCTGGTGGAAGCTCGCCGTCGCGATCGCGACGCTCGCCGCGATCGCCGCCGCGCTGTGGTGGAGGCTGCACGCATGACCGATTGCAGCCGCTGCGCGTCAGCGCTCGAGCACGGCGATCTGCGCTGCGCGGTGTGTGCGTTGCCCGCGCCCGCGATCGCGATGCCGGCGGGCGAGGTGCGCGCGACGATCTTGCGCTGCCGCGACTGCAACGCGGCGATCGCCTACGACGCGGCCCGCGGCGCGCCGGCGTGCGCGTTCTGTGGCGCGAGCACGCACGTCGAGGCGCCGCACGATCCGGTCGAGGTCGCGCAGCTCGCGCTGCCGTTCACCGTCGATCGCGACGCCGCGCGCCGCGCACTGCACGGCTGGCTCGGCGAGCGCGGGTTCTTCGCGCCGCGCGCGCTCGCCGGCGAAGCGACGCTCGATTCGATCCACCCGCTGTGCTGGGCGGCGTGGCGCGTGTCCGCGACCGCCGAGGTCGCATGGACGGCCGACTCCGACGCGAGTGCCGGCCGCTCGATGTGGGCGCCGCACGCCGGTGTCGACTCGGTCGAGCTCGACGGCCTCGTGGTCTCGGCATCGCGCGGGCTCGCTCGCCGCGAGACGTCCGCGCTCGCACCGCACTACGACTTCGAGCGCACGATCGAGCCACCGCGCGAGGTCGCCGTCGAGAGCTTCGACCTGCAGCGCTCCGCGGCGCGGCGCCAGGTCCAAGCGGCGATCGAAGCCGTCGCGCAGACGCGCATCGAGCCGGCGATTCCGGGCAAGCGCTATCGCAACGTCCACGTGTCGTGCGTGCTCGAGCGCCAGATCACCGAGCGCGTCGCGCTGCCGGCGTGGGTGATGACGTATCGCTATCGCGGCACGCCGTATCGCGCGATCGTGCACGGCCAGCGCGCCGACGTCGTGATCGGCCGCGCGCCGATCGACCGGCGCAAGGTCGCGCTGATGATCGCGGCGGCGACCGCGCTCGCCGCGGTGATCGCGCTGATCGCGGTGATCGCAAATCTCGCGTGACGCCGACGAGCGAACGTGCGATCCAGGGTGTGATGCGGCTATGCGCGATCGTCGTGGGGCTCGTCGCCGCGTGCAATCATGGCCCGTCCGTCGCGACGTCGGACGGCGCGAGATCCGGAGATGGCGGAGGCGCTGGCAGTGGCTCGGCAGGTTCGTGTCTCGGCTCGACCGTGCTCGGCGCGCTCGGCACCTCGCACCTCGTCGTCGGCGTGAGCGGCTCGAGCACCGCCGAAGCGAGCGCGCCGTTCGATCTGCGCTACGTCTATCTCTCGGGCGGATTGTTTACGGCCGCGACGCCGTGCGCGGCAGCGCGTGCTCGAGCTCGTGGTGGGGTTGCTACAACAGCCCGCCCGGCGCGTACGCGACGCTGTTCATGACGAGCGCCGGCAGCGCGTCGCCGAAGCAGACGCCGATGTTCACGTACTACGAGATCCTGCAGACCGCGCAGGCGGCGATCAGCGGCTTTCAAGAAGGCACCGCCGAGGTCACGCAGGCCGCGACCGACAGCGCGATCATGACGCGCTACTACAACGACTGGCGGTTCTTGCTCCAGACGATCGGCCAGACGCGCGCGCTGCTCCACATCGAGCCCGATTTTTGGGGCTACGTGCGGCAAGCCGGCGATCCGACGACGCTCGCAGCGGTCGTCGGCGCGGTGAATCCAGATTGCACGGCGATGCCGTCGACGATCGCCGGCATGGGCCAATGCATGATCGCGATGGTGCGCGAGTACGCGCCGAACGCGCTCGTCGGCTTGCAGGCCTCGGCGTGGAACGTCGCGGGCAACACCGATGCGAGCACCGACGTCACGCAAGATGCGATGCAGGTCGCGACGCTGCTCGCCGCGTGCGGCCAGGCGAAGGCCGACTTCGTCGTGGTCGAGACCAGCGACCGCGACGCCGGCTACTACCAGCTCGTCGAGAGCCGCGACACCTGGTGGGATCCGACCGACCAGGCGCTGCCGAGCTACGCGCAGGATCTGACGTGGATCAAGACGCTCACCGAAGCGCTGGGCACGCCGGCGTTGTTCTGGCAAACGCCGCTCGGCAACGCGGCGCAGACCAACGTCGCGAACCACTATCAAGACAACCGCGTCGACTACTTCTTCGGCGGCAGCGCCGCGCAAGTCGAGAGCGGTGCGGCCGTGACGGTCGCCGACCACTGGGGCGCACTCGCCGCCGCACACGTGCTCGGCGTCGCGTTCGGTGCCGGCGCCGGCGGTCAAACCGATCCCGATACCGATGGTGGCAACCTCGCTGCGAAGACGACGGCGTACGAGACCAGCGGCGGCCAGCCGCTATGCCCGTAGCGTGAGCTCGACCGCCGCGGCGATGTCGTCGATCGTCGCGCCAGGCGCGAGCGCGCGCGCGAAGATCGCGAACGCATCCGGCGGCAGCTCCGCGAGCGCGACCTTGGCGCCGCGAAACCACGCGCCGCGCAGCGCGAAGTAGTCCTCGAGCAAATTCACGACCAGCTGGTGGCGGCGGTAGTGCGCTTCGACGTCGCCGCGCCGGATCCGCGCGAGCGTCTTTTGAGCCCACACGCGACGCATCTGCGCATCGTCGGCGGCGAGCGGCGCCGGGCCCTCGCGCTCGAGCGCGATCAAGCGATCGAGTAACGCGCGCGCCGTGCCGCGCTCGTCGAGCACGATGCTGCCGCCGACGAGCTTGAGCAGCTCGACGCTCGGCACGAGCTCGGTCGGGTACACGAACCCATCGAGGTACACGCCGCGCCACAGCCGCGCGTCGCGCGTCGTTACAGCCACGTCGGCGAACGCGGCAACGTCGACGTCGCTCTCGGCGGTCGCATCGCCGCGCGCGTGCGAGCCATAGACGATGATCGCGTGCGCGCCGTGCGTCGCGCGCATCTCGTCGACCAGCTCGTCCCACATTTATCGTCGCCTGAGCACGTTGCGCGCGCTCCACCAGCTCCAGACCAGGCACGCGCCGCACGCGCGCGCCGTCCACCAAGCCCACGCCGCGCGCGAATCGTCGCCGCGGCCTTCGAGGATCACCGCGAACGCCGCGCCGGAGATGCCGATCGCGACGTAGATCAATTGATGGCCGAGCCGGTACATCAGCTGGCTCGATTGCTCGAGGTTCTTGAACTTGAGCTGGAGCTCGCCGGCGTGCGCCGCGCGCATGAACTTGCGTATCTCCGCGGGCAGCGCCGTCACCGACATCACGAGATCTTTCGAGGTCTCGACGAGTAGCTGCGACCAGTCGCCTTCGTCGCCGAGCACGAAGCGCTCGACGTACGGCCGGATCACGGTCATCGGATTGAGCGTCGGATCGAGCTCGGTACACAGGCCCATGAGCAACAGCAGCGTGCGCTCGAGAACGATCAGCTCTTTCGGGATATGAAAGTTCTCGGAGAGCTCGCGCAGCGAGATGTCCATCTTTCGCAGGTCGGCGACGCTCTCGAGGCCCTTCTGCGGATCGAACTTGATGTCCTTCAAGTTGAGCGAGTCGAGCGACACGGTCTCTTGAAAGCGATCGTGAAAATATTCGATGACCTGCTCGAACACGTGCTCGTTGGCGCCGCGCGCGACGAAGCCCATCTGCTTCATCGCCGCGACGATGCGCCGCGTATCGCGCGTGAGCGCGCCTTGAATGAGCTCGGCGATCCCGCCGCGCACGTTCGGCGGAATCTCGGCGACCGCGCCGAAGTCGAGGAACACGATCGTCGGCACGCCCGTGTCAGCCGACGGCGGTCGCACGATCAGATTTCCGGGATGCGGATCGGCGTGATAGATGCCGTCGGTGAAGATCTGCTGGCAGTAGATCTCGACGACCTGCCGCGCGAGCTGGCCGCGGTCGAGCCCGAGCTTCTTGGTGCCGAGCTTGTCGGTGATCTTCACGCCGTTCTCGAAGTGCGTGACGAGCACGCGCGTGGTCGACAGCTCGTCGACGACCCGCGGAAACGCGACATCGGTGCGGCCTTCGAAGTTCGCGGCGATCCTCGCGGCGTTCGCGGCTTCCGCGCGGTAGTCGAGCTCCTCGAGCACGATCTCGCGGATCTCGCGATAGAGGTCTTCGAGGCCTTGATACGGGATGAACCACTCGACGATGCGAAAGATCCGGCGCAGCGTGTTGAGGTCGCGGCGCACGATCTCTTCGATGTCGGGGTACTGCACTTTGACCGCGACCTTCGCGCCGTCGTGCAAGCGCGCGAGGTGAACCTGGCCGATCGACGCCGATGCGATCGGCCGGCGCTCGAAGTGCGCGAATAATTCGTCGGGCGTCTTGCCGAGCTCTTCGCGAATGCGCGTCTCGATGTCGACGTAGGGCCGCGGCGGCACGGCGTCTTGCAGACCCTCGAGCTCGGCGCGGAACTCCTCGGGCAAGAAGTTCGTCATGATCGAGATCAGCTGACCGACCTTGATGAACAGGCCCTGCAGCCCGCAGATCGCGTGCTCGATCCGGCGCGCGTTGCGCAGGTGCATCCGGCGCAGCGCGTGCTCGATCCACGCGTCGCTGTGAAACCGCGAGCGAACGCGCAGCCACAAGTAGCTCCAGATCACGCGCCACGTGATCCAATACGCGCGCAGGCTGCGAATGCGCAGCGGCGCCGGCCGCGACTCGGGCTCTTGACCGGGGCGATAGCGCCGCGTCTCGTGCACGATCGCGGAGATCGAGCCACCCGGGTCAGGCGAGGGCGCCGCCGCAGCCATGAGCGCAGGATATCAGGCTGTGGTACGCAAAGGCATGGCCACCGACGACGAGCGCCCGCCCCTCGCAAGGTCCGGCTCCGCCGGACCGCTCCGCACTGCCGGAGGCAGTGCGGAGTCGATCGACGATCACGAGCTGGCCGAGCGGCTGACCGAGCGCATTCGTTCGGGCAACACGCAGCCGCCGTCGAATGGCGTGGAGAACGACAAGCTGACCGAAACGATCCGGGCGCGGCTCGAGCACTTGGTGCCGGAGCTGGTCAAGAAGACGTTCGCCGCGGGCATGGGCGCGGTGTTCTCGACCGAAGAAGGCATTCGCCGGCTCGCGCGCGAAAATTTGCCCGATGTCGTCGGCTACGTCGCGTCGTCGACCAGCGATGCAAAAGATAAGGTGTGGGAGGTCATCGCCCGCGAGACCCGCGAGTTTCTCTCCAACCTCAACCTCACCGACGAAATTGCCAAGTTGCTCACGACGCTGTCGTTCGAGATCAAGACCGAGGTCCGCTTCATCCCGAACAGCGAGCGCCTGATCGGCTCGGAGCCCGACGTGAAGGCGTCTGTACGCCTCAAGCGGAACGACAAAACCGACAAAGAGTCCGGTTCCAAGTAAGCGTGTTACGATTTCGGCGATGGGGCGCCTCGCGTTCGTCGCTACGTTGGCGCTGCTCGGCGCCGGCTGCGCGCAGCTGCTCGGGCTCGACACCACGACCGGCGCCGGCTCGGCGGTGACGCCCGACGCGCCGCCGGGCACCGTCAACCTCGAGGTCACGCGGCTGTCGGTCGGCGCATCGATCACGACCGCGCCGCAAGATCTCACCGGCTTGCCGGTCGCGAACTGGCTCGTCGCCGATCCGAGCGACCCGACGCAGTTGATGCGCGTCGCCGGCAAGCAAGTCGCGCCCGACACGTGGGAGGCGACGATCGCCGACGGCAATCCGCCCGTCGAGTTCACGCTCGGCTCGGACTATCCCGATGAATATCGCCGGCTGATCGCGCTGCCGCAGCGCAACCTCAAGTTCCTCTACGGCATCTACGAGCACCCGGATCCCGTCGCGATCCCGGCGCCGCCGGATTCGTTCGCGGTCAACATGACGCTGGCGTCGCCGTACGCGACCGGCGATTCGTTTTACGTCGAGGCGATCGGCGGCTGGGGCTATCACCCGTTCAACGGCGCCGAGCTGCCGGCGCCGGATATGGGGCTGACCGCGATCGCCGCGACCGAGACGTATGCGCCGTACGACGGCACGACCGGCGCGGGCTTCGTCCCGTGGTCCGGGCGGCCGCTCGACGCACTGACGACCGGCGACACACTGATCGGGCTGCACTACCGCGCCAGCGGGCTGATCGGCGCCGGCGAGTTTCCGGCGTTCGCCGAAGGCTCGGCGGCGAGCATCAGCGAGACGATGGTGGGCGTCACCACCGCGCCGCTCGATGTGATGGTGAACCCCGCGACGGTGAATCAGCGCCTGCAAGCGACGCGGCCGGCCGGCGGTGGCGTCGCGATGAGCTGGGCCGTGGTCGCCGCGCCGGGCTACGCGACCGCGAGCGGCCTGGGCCCGACGCTGAATTCGGCCGCGGTCGTCGCGACCGACCCCGGCATGATCACCGCGCCGTACGGCAACCCGTTCGCGTCGCGCGGCTGGAACGCGATGTTCGAGTGGGTGTCGTCGAACAATCGCAGCGTCACGCTCGCCGGCGGCGGCGCGGCGTACGTCGCGACCAGCGGCGGCCTGCAAGATTTTGCCGAGGTGTCGTCGGGGCTGTCGCTGATGACCCCGGCGCCGCTGCCGATCACGATCTCCGTCAACGGCACGGCGCTGGTCGCCGACAACATGACGGTGGCGATGGATCTGTCGAAGCCGGTCACGCTCGAGCTCGAAGCCGATACCAACGCGACGCCGACGCTGTACCAGTTCAACGTCTACAACCTCGTGCTCGACGCGACCAGCAACACGTGGGGCGCGCACGTCGCCTACGTCGCGATGTGCTCGGCGAACAGCGTGACCATCCCGAACGACGTGTTCGTCGCCGGCAACGTCTACATGATCCGCGGCCACACGTTCGTCGGCGGCTTCCCGAATCTCGCGACCGGCGACTTCACGACGCGCCAGCTGCCGTATTCGCTCGGCTACCTCGATGGCGGCATCTTCACGGTGATGGCCAGCGGTTCCGGCTCTGGCTCTGGCTCTGGTGCGATGTGAAGGCGCGCATCGCGATCGCCGCGCTGCTCGGGCTTGTGGCGAGCGTCGCGAGCGTCGCGAGCGCCGACAAGACCAACAAGGCCGACGAGCTGTTCAAGCGCGCCAAGAAGCTGCTCGCCGAGCACAAGTACGCCGAGGCGTGCGCGAAGTTCGAAGAGAGCTACCAGCTCGATCCCGGCATCGGCGGCCAGCTCAACGTCGGCAAGTGCTACGAGGAATGGGGCAAGCTCGCGCGCGCGTATCACGCGTACGTCGAAGCCGAGCGTCAGGCGAAGGCCGCCGGCGACGCGCGCCAGAGCAAGATCCACGACCTCGTGACCGCGATCGAGCCGACGGTGCCGCGGCTGAAGATCCACCTGCCAGCCGGCGCCGACGTGACCGGGCTCTCGGTCAGCATCGACGGCCAGCCCGTGCCGACGAGCGACCTCGATACCGCGCAGCTCGTCGATCCCGGTCCGAAGCAAGTCGACTACACGGCCGCCGGCGTGAAGAAGCAGAAGCTGGTGCCGGTCGAGCGCGGCAGCACCGCGGAGGTCACGCTCGATCTGCCGGCGAAGAAAGCCGATGTCGCCGACAAACCTGAAGTACCAGACAAGCCCGAGCCGAAGCCAGTCGCCGATCACGACGTGCCCGGGCACGGCCAACGCATCGCCGGCATCGCGGTCGGTGCGGTCGGCATCGCGGGCGTGGGCGTCGCGTCGTATCTCGCGCTGTCGGCGCGCAGCAGCTACAACGACGCGCTGACCAACGACTGCATGGGCATGAAGACGATGTGCGATCCGGCCGGGCTCACCGCGACGCACGACGCGCGCACGCGTGCGAACCTCGCGACCATCGTCGGCGCCGTAGGGATCGCCGCGATCGCAGGCGGCATCGTGCTCTACGTGCTCGCGCCCGACGCGAGCTCGAGCGAGCACGCGTTTTACGTCGCGCCCACGTCGAACGGCATCGCGTTCGGCGGCCGCTACTGAGCTTCTTCGTTGTCGGCGTAGGCGCCGAAGTTCGTTTCGGCGCTATGGATCGCCGATGCCGCATCGATCGCGTGCTGCTGCCAGGTGGCGCTGATCGAGTAGCCGTCGATCACCGGGCGCGGTGACGGTGGCACGCCCCACGTGCCGCCGCCTTCGCCGCCGCCCCAGTGGTCGAAGTCCGCCGGCGCGTTCGTACGCTCCGAGAGCGCGCTGTTGTACGCGCTCTTCAGGTTGGTGCCCACCGCGCTACCGGTCACGACGATGAACACGTTGGCGACGGTCCCATCGACCACGTCGAACGCGAGATACGTCGGTGTCGACTGGATCGTGCCGCTCGTGGTCACGGCCTGGATCTCGGGGCCGATGCGATAGAGCATCTGGGCGCTCGTCGCGCCAGGCGGCCACAACAGGTTGATCTGATCCGCCGGCTTCAACGTCGTATCCCACGTCTTCGCCGTGATCGGGGGCATCGTGCTTTTTTGTTGCGGAGTTGCGGCCTCGGTGGTCGCGGGCTCGTCGCCCGGCTGCGCCACGCACGCTGCAGTTGCCAACACGGTTGCAAATACGACTACGCTCTTCATCTGAAGCTCCTTGGTTACTCGAACACGATGACGTCGCGAACCCACTCGCCGCGACCTTGGTTCAGCCATTCACGCCGCGCATCGCGCACGGCGATCGGGATTGCAGCACCCGCATGGATCTTCGCGCGGACCGCGTCGAAGAAGGCGCTCGCGTCGGCGTCTGGAATCGGCGCGGCCGATGCGATCACGGCCCGCGCGCCGGCGAACACGAACGCGGCCGGCAAGCTCCACGTGTCGTGGAAGATCGGCGCGGCGAGCGAGCCGCGACACGCCGCGAGAATGACGAGCGGGCTCGAAGCGAAGTGCGCCTTGCGGACGTCACCGGTGGTCAGCGCAAACTTGCCGTCGGCATCGGGCGACAGCGCCAAGTACGACGCGTCGGGCTCGGCGACATCGACGAGCCCATGCGCGTGAACGATCACTTCACCGGCCGCGCCGATCGCGGCGAGCACGCGGGACGGCGTCGCGGCGGGGCCCGAGATCGTCTGGCCATCCGAGACCCACGTTTGCAGCCGCGGCAGCTCGAGCGCGGCCGGCGGCTCGGCATCGGCGATCGCGATCGAGCCAGAGCTCGCAGCACCGACCGGAGCCGCGCGCCGCGACAGGTAGCGCCACGCGACATCGTCGCCGAACAATCGCGATGTGCCGTGCAGCGGCGGGCGCGCGATCACGTCGACCTCGGGACAGCTCGCGAGCGCCGCGCGAACATCGGCGGGAATGAACGTCGCAGCATCGATCGCCGGCGAGGTCCGCGCGGCGTCGTAGTGCGTGATCAGCTTGCCGGCGGCGTCGCGCGCGACGATCGCGCGGCGCTCGTCGTTGACGGCGAGCCCGACGACGCAGGTTGCCGGCAGCGCGAGCTTCTGCTCGTCGGCGAGCACCGCGAGCGCGGCCGCGCCATCGCCGCGTTTGGCCGCCGCGATCGCGAGCACCGCGTAGCTCCACGCGGCAGGCCGGCGCTCGTTCACCGCCGATGGCGGCAATGTATCGGCTTCGGCGATCGAGCGGCGTAGCAGCGCCTCGCCGGCGGCCGGATCGCGATCGATGAGCACGCGGCCTTCGGCATGGTCGACGCGCGCGCGCTCCGGCGAGCTCGCGGGCAGCTTCGCGCGTAGTGCGGCCGCGTCGGCGCGCACGGCGGCGATCTCGTCGGCGGCGCCGCTGTGCTGCGCGAGCTCGGCGCGCGTGAACAACATATTTGCCGCGATGCCCGGATCGTCGGTCGACGCACACGCCGGACCGGCAAGCTCGCGGCGTGCGTCGTCGAAGCGCAGCAGGTTGACGAGCACGTTGGCGCGCAGCATTCGCCCGAATGCCGCGGTCTGACATTTCCAATCGTCGGCGCCTTCGGGAAATCGCCGCACGAGCTCGTCGGTATACGCGCGGACGAGCGGGAGATGAACGCCCTCGGCATCGGAGTCGACGACCGCGAGGTTCGCGAGCAACTGGATGAGGTCGGTCTGCAAGAACGACTCGCCGGCTCGGCGCGCGAGCGAGAACGCATCCGCGAGCGTCGCGCGCGCTTCGGGCACGCGTTGCCAGCGCAGGTAGAGTTGACCGAGCAGCTTGCCGATCAAGATGCAGCGCAGTGCAGGCGCGCCTTGCATGCAGCGCGCGCGGCCGCGCAGCAAGACGGCCTCGGCGCCGATCAGATCGTCGCCGCGAAGCGCGACCTGCGCCTGCTGCTGGATGCCGAACATCTGCATCCACGGATCCGGCGATGCCGCGGTGAGCTTGACGAGCTCGGCGAGGTCGCGGTCATCCACGGTGGCGCGATCCGTCGAGAGCTTCACGAGCAGACCGATCAGCAGATCGTCGGCGTGCGCGGCGCGCAGCGACTCGAACAGCTGCATGCGAGCGGTGCCGATCGGCAGCGGAATTTCGTGGCCGGTAGGCTGGGTCAGCCGCGATTCGACGGACAGCGTCGCGATCAGCTCGCCGTAGCGCTTCGCGAGCTCGGGATGCAGCGCCGCCGAAGCGCGCGCGATGGCGTCGTGCAACGCGGTGTCGTGGTCGGACGCATCGATCGCATTCGCGAGGGGCTCGAGCGCCGCGAGCCGCTCGTGCGACGGTGCCGAGCGAATCGCGTCGTAGAGGATGCCTCGCGCATAGCCGGGCTCGGCGCGGGCGTCGTCGACCGTCATCTCGAGCGAACCGGATGCGAGCGCGACGCTGGCGTGATTGAGCCGCGCGAACCGCTGCGCGAGCGCGCTCGCTTCTGCGTCGAGCACATCGGCGCGGCGGCGCGCTTCGTCGGACCAGCCCGGCTCGTTACGCGTCGCGACGGCGCGGAATTCTGCCGCGGCGCCGCTCGTGAGACCGAGGTCGCGGAGCGCGAGCCCGCGATTCCAATGCGCGACCGGGTCGTCGGGCGTGCGCGCGAGCACGTCGTCGCACAACGCGAGCGCGCGATCGGCGTGGCCGTCGACCAGCGCGAGCGCGGCGCGATCGTCGATCACGTCGGGCGCGTCGCCTGCGCGATCGAGGTAGCTCGCCGCTTGCTTGCGTTCGCCGTCGAGCATCGCGAGCACGCCGACGCCGTGCAAATCACCGCTGCGCTCGATATCACCGAGGACGCCGAGCGGGATCGTTTCATGCGGCGCGTCACGCGAGCCGCGCGGCACGTCGTACGGCCGGTACGCGCTCGCATCGCGCCACGCGAGCCGCGGCTCGAGCGCGCGGTTGCTCGCGAGCGCCAGCGTCGTCGTTTGCGGCGCGGGAACCGGCCGCTTCCACCACACGAAGGCGACGCCCGCGGCGGCGAGCGCGATCACGCCGATCGTGCCGATCTTGGTCGAGCGGCGGCGATACCACGCGAGCGAGATGACGCGCGCATCGCGCCGCGGCGCCGGCAACGCGTCGAGTTGCATCACGTCGTCGAGCTCGGCCTGGCAATCCTTGCACGTCGCCAAGTGCGCGCGTGCGGCCTCCGCCTCGGCGGGGTTCAGCTCGCCGTCGGCGAGGGCATGAGTGCGTGCGAGCTCGGAACATTCGCTCATGGCGCGGCTCCGATCTGACCGAGCAGGACGTGCTTGAGCTTCTTGCGCGCGCGCAAGAGCCGCGTCCCGACCGTCGCTTTCGGGATCGAGAGCGCCGCGGCGATCTCGTCGTACGATTTGCCGGCGACGTGGAGGTCGTAGACCGCACGGAACTCGCCGCCGATCTCGTCGAGCGCGCGCGCGACTTGCTCGGCGGTGACCATGGCCCACGCCGGTGGCTGGACCGCCTCCGGCGATGCGACCTCGTGGTGCTCGATCGTCTCGGTGCCGGGATCGCGCTTGCTCTTGCGACAGCGATCGATGAACACGTTATGCATGATCGCCATCAGCCAGCTCTTCAAGTTGCCGCGATCCGTGTAGCGCTCCCACGCACGCAACGCGCGCTCGTACGTGTCGTGCACCAGGTCGTCGGCATCGGCGCTGTTGCCGCAGAGCCGGCGCGCGGTCGCAACCAGCACCGGCTCGTACGCACGCACCGCCTCCGCCATCGCACCTTGCCCGCTCACGGGGCGCGGACGGTCCCATATCGCCTCGCGCGAGGTCAAGGCCATGACGGCTTCCTGCACGGCACATAAACGCGAGGCGGCGCGGATCTTCCCAAAAGAATGTTCACGGCTGGCCGAGCCCGAGGCGCTCCATCACCGGCAGAGACAGCTCGTGGCGAAACGTGACGCACGATCGTGAGCGCGAGCTTGGTCGTGAACCGAACGCAACATGTGACGAGATCTTCCCGCGGGAAGATCGCAGCGGCCTTGCGTTTGGAGCGGCGAAGGAGATGACGATGAAAAACTTTTCGATGATCGGGAACGTCGCGTTGATCGGGTTGGTAGGCATGTTCGGCGGCTGCGTCGCCAACGGTGCGGAGGAGCCGTCGTCGCAAGACGAGGCGAGCTCGAAGGGCGACAACCCGCAGGACAAGGGCAACGTGACGTGCGCGACGGGCTCGACCGTGAACTCGTCGACGACGATCGACGGCGGCGGCGGCGAGAGCTACGAGCGCACCGCGACCCAGATCGACACGACGTGCGGCTGTACGCAGTGGCAGAAGAACGAAAACGGATCCGGCGAGGCGGGCAGTGCGACCGATTGCCGGCCGTGGACGTGGGTCGATGCGACGATCGAGCAGTTCGGCAACGCCGGCGCCGAGCTCGGCGGCGACGTCGAGAACTGGGGCACCACCAGCAAGACCGAGTGCGAGAACTCGGAGCTGGACATCGCGATCGAAGAGGAAGTTGCCGGCACGTGGTACCCGGTGTGGCCGACGACCGTCGGTCACTACTACCTGTGGCATCCGACGTTCAACCCGTCGACGGGCTCGTGCGACGCGCTCAGCCACAACTACGAGCCGAGCGATATCGGCGTGTATCGCGTGAAGACGCGCGCGATTCGCGGTCTCGACGCCGACAACCACGGCTACGCGGGCCTCTACACGATCGCCGAGGCCATCAACATCGACTGAGATGATCGTGCGGCTACGACGCGACGAGCTTCTTGAGGCGCTGCTTGATCCGCTCGAACCGCTTGCGCAGCGCCGCGGAGTCGGCGGGCTCGCCGTCGACGGCCATGACCTCGGCGATGTCGTCCCACGCGAGCTTGCGATCGACCCGCAACACGAGCAGTGCTTGCTCGGCGGCGTCGAGCGCTTCGCGCGCGGCCTCGAGCTGCTTCGACGCGCGCTCGTGCGACATCCGCGAGCTCACGCGCTCGACCAGCTCGGAGTACTCCTCGGTCACGAGCCGGCGGCCGCGCCGGCGATACGGGTCGCGCGCGAACCGCACGAGCGCGTGATGCGCGAGCTTGTAGCTCCACGTCCGCATCGACGATTCGCGGCGAAATTTTGCCAACCCGCGCCACAAGTCTTCGCTGAACTGCGAGAACACGTCGCGCGCGTCGGCTTCGTCGCGTTGCACGGCGACGAGGAAGCCGAGGATCTCCGGGCCGTAGCCGGCGATCGTCGCGTGCGCGGCTTGATCGAGCTGACCGGCATCGAGCGCGGCGGCGATCCGCGCCTCGAGCGCACCGCGCGACTCTCGATCCAACGACACGGGGCGAGTATACTCGTGCGGGCGGTCGGGTGATGGAGTTGGATCAAGCCAGCGCGACGGAGATTTCGACCGAGCTGCGGTCGATCATCGAAGCGCTGGCGCACGCGCCCGAGTGGCCGATCGAAGCGCCGCTCGAGGTCGCGCCCGGCGACCGGATCGGCCGCTATGCGCTCGAGCGCGTGATCGGCAGCGGCGGCTTCGGCGTGGTATTTGCTGCGCGCGACGAAGCGCTCGGCCGCCGAGTCGCGATCAAGCTGTCGCGCGGCGCCGCGACTCCCGACGTGCTCGAGCGGATCGAGCGCGAAGGCCGGATCGCGGCCCAGCTAAACCATCCGAACTTGGTCACGCTCTACGACTCGGGCGCGGCGTTCGGCCTGCCGTTCCTCGTGCTCGAGCTGCTCGACGGTGAAACGCTCGCGGCGCGGCTCGCACGGGGGCCGATCGAGCCGCCGCGTGCGCTCGAGATCGTCGCCGAGGTCGCGCGCGCGCTCGTGCCGGTACACGCCGCCAACATCGTGCACCTCGATCTCAAGCCGTCGAACGTGTTCGTCACGACCGACGGTCGCATCAAGGTGCTCGACTTCGGGCTCGCGCGGCTGCGCGACGTCAGCGACGGCCGGCGGGCCGGCACGCCGGGATTCATGGCGCCGGAGCAAGAACGCGGCGAAGACGTCGACGCGCGCGCCGACGTGTTCGCGCTCGGCGTGATGCTCGACAGGATGATCGCGAGCGACGCGCCCGTACCGGCCGGGATCCGCGCGATCGTCGAGCGCGCGACGGCAACGTCGGCCGAGGCCCGCTTCCCCGACGCCGCGGCACTGCTCGCGGCGCTCGATGGCCTGCGCGAGCGCGCTCGGCGGGCGCGGCGGCTGTTCTGGATCGTCACGGTCGTCGCGATCGCGATCGCCGTCGTCGCGGTCGCGCAGGTGCGATCGCATCGCGCAGCACTCGCCGCGGCGCGTGCCGCCGAACGAGCCGGCCAAGAGGCGAGCGCGATCGTCGCCGAGCTGCGCGAAGCCCGACTGCAGCCGCTCCACGACATCCGGCCCGATGAAGCCCGCGCTCGCGAGCGGTTGCAAACGCTCGCGACCGAGATCGGCGGTGGCGATGTCGCCGAGATCGCGCTCGCTCGTGCGGAACGCGCCCTGCGCGAGCTCCCGCGTGCGCGCGCGCGCCTCGAGGCGGTGCTGGCGCGCGAACGCTCGAGCACGGCGGTCGCCGAGCACGGCGAAGTGCTGCTCGACGAGTACGAGCAGCGCGTGCACGACGCGTCGTTCGACGTCGATGTCGAGCACCGCGAGCATGTACTCGCCGAGCTCGACGCGACGCTGCGCGTGCCGGCATTGCGCGAGCTCGACGAAGCAGGCGCGACCACGCAGCTCACCCTCGCGCGGGTCGCGCTCTATCAGCGCCGGTACATCGACGCGCGCGAGCTCGCCGGCGAGGCATTGGCCGCGCGGCCGGGCGGCTACGAAGCTGCCGTGTTGCTCGGCGACGTCGATCGCAGCGAAGCCGATGTCGCGGAGAAGCGCGGCGACGATCGCGGCGTGCTCGATGCGACGGCGCGCGCCGATGGCGAGTATCAACTGGCCGCCGCGATCGCGCGCAGCGATCCGGCCGTGTACGCGCGAGACTGCTGGGCCCTCGCCGCCGCGATGCGCGCGCACGATCGGCGCGGCGACGATGCGGCGCCGGCATACGCGGCTGCCGCGGCCGCCTGCGTGCGCGGGCTCGTGGCGCTGCCCGACGATCCCGACGACGTCGTCGATGCGGCGATGCTGCGGTCGCAACGTGCGCGCGAGCTGTCGCAGCTCGACGGTCCCGCCGCCGCCCCGCTCGCGCTCGTGGCCGAGGCGCGCGACCTGATCGGTCACGCACGCGCCGCGCATCCGGACGACGCCGAGCTCGCGCGCGTCGACGGCATGACGCTGACCGCGCGGGCGAACATCGAGGCCTATAGCCGCGACCCGCGCCCGACGTTTACCGCAGCGATCCGCGCGTACATCGACGCGTGGCGGCTGCGGCCGACCGGCGAGGCGCTCGATGAGATCGGCACCGTCGAAGCGTTGATCGCCGAGTACGAAGGCGAGCACGGCATCGATCCTCGCGACGCGCTCGATCGGGCGACGCTGCTCCTGCGTCATCGCGAAGCCACCGATGTCGCGGTCGCCGTCGGACGCGCGCTCAACGCGCGTGGCAACTGGCTGTCGACGCACGGCGCCGATCCGCGGCCGCTGCTGGATCGCGCCGTCGCCGAATTCGAGCAAGTGCGCGCGCGCCAGCCGAACGAAGCGAATGCCGCCGACGAAGAAGCCAACTCGTGGACGATCCGCGCGCAGTGGGAGAGCCGAAACAGCATCGCTCCGATCCCGTCGCTCGACCGCGCGATCACGTGCTCCGAGGCCGTGCTCGGGATCAATCCCAACGCGCTCGGCGGTCGCAGCAACCTCGGCGACGAGCTGATGGCTCGTGCATGGGCGGAGCGCGACCGCGGCGGCGATGGCTTGGTGTTCCTGCGCCGCGCGCAAGAGCAAGACGAGCTCGCGAGCAAGATCTCGCCGGGCATCGCGGTCCCGCTCGATAACCTCGGCTACGTGCATTCGCTCGCGGCGACCTGGCTGGTCGCGAAGGGCGAGGATCCGACCGCCGAGATCGCGGCCGCGCATCGCGCGCTCGACGCGGGCCAAGTGCTCGAGCACGACGAGCTGTTCGCGCTGCCGATCGACTGCGAGCTCGACGCTGCGGTCGCGCGCTGGGAAGCGCACGAGCATCGCTCGCCGGCGGCCGCGGTCGCGCGCGCCAAGGCCGAGTGCGCGCGTGCGGTCGCGCTCGATCCCGGCAATGCCGTGATCAAAGGTCGCGAGACCGACGTGGTGACGGCGCTCTCGGCGCTCTAGTCGCGTCACATCTCGCCGCGACACATCTCTACGGATCATGTCCTACGAGGTGTTGAACGTGTTGTGGAAGATGTGGAAGAGCGGCCCGGGTACGCCGTCGTACGCGACCACGGTGACGGTTCACCAGCTCGAGGCCAAAGACAGAGCGATGGTCGCGAACGGCATGCGGCTCGAAAATCTCTCGGTCAAGAACGGCCACTACTTCGCGGTCTGGCAGCCCGGCACCGGCGGCCAGCACTGGCAGAGCGGGATGTCGGAAGCCAAGTTCAAGCAGGTCTCGCACGAGCAGGCCGAAGCCGGGAGGCGCTTGCATTGCGTGAGCCTCGACAGCGGTGAGCTCGCGGCGGTCTGGCGCGACGGCACGGGCACGCAGCAATGGCAGATCGGCCTGCCGCACGACGATTTCAAGAAGGTCGACGACAAGTGGGCGGAACAGGGGTTGCGCATCCACTCGATCAGCGTCGACGGCGGCCTGATCGCGTGTTGTTGGCGGCCGGGCAGTGGCAAGTATCGCTGGATCGCGAACACGTCGCAGGCCGAGCTACGCAAGACCGACACCGCCTGCACGAAAGAGGGGCTCGCGATGGTGCAGCTCGCGGTCGACGACGACGGGTTGTTCAACCTCAACGGCAACTGGATCGCGGTGTGGAGCTCGCCGATGGCCCCGACGGCATGGGGAATCGCGCTCGGCACATCGGACTTCAACCAGTACATCACGAAGATGGCCGCCGAGAGATCGTTCCTCCCGATCGCGATCGCCGGCTGGCAAACGCAGATCGGAGGCGACGAAACGCAGGGCTCCGCGCACGGCAGTCGAATTCCGGGCGTCGATCCCGACACGATCTTGAACGACCTCGTGATCCACGACGGCTGACGGTCACATTTCGCACCGAGCCGTCTCCATCGGTCATGTCATTCGAGGCGGTCATCGCGCTGTGGGAAAAGGGCACCGGCGCGGAAGTCTTCGTCGTCACCACCTCGGTCGCGAAGCTCGAGGCGAAAGACAAAGAGCAGTTCGAGAAGGCCATGCGGCTCGAAGATCTGCGGCTCAAGAACGGGCACTACACCGCGGTGTGGCGACCGGGCAAAGGCGGTCAGTTCTGGCAGGGCGGGATGACGGCGAACGAGCTCGAGAAGGTGTCGGCAGCGCAGACGAACGCCGGTCGTCGCATGCACTGCATCAGCTACGACGATCACCAGCTCGCGGCGGTCTGGCGCGACGGCACCGGCGACCAGGAATGGATCGTCGGCGAGGACATCGCGAAGCTGAAGGCGACCGACAAGAAGTTTGCCGAGCGCGGGCTACGCATTCACTCGATCAGCGTCGACGGCGGCAAGGTCGCGTGCGTTTGGCGACCGGGCGCCGGCGAGTATCACTGGGTCACGAACGCGTCGGCCCGCGAGATGCTGGACGCCGGCATCGCGGCTCGCAAGAACGGCATGGCGATGGTGAAGCTCGCCGTCGACGATTCCGGCTTGTCGAACCAGGACGGCGAGTGGACCGCCATGTGGAGCAAGACGACGACGCGCAGCACGTGGGCAAGCATGCTGGCGAGCGATGTCGTGGCCACGGTCAAACGCCTCGGCAAGAAGGGCTTCCGGCTCGTCGGGCTTGGCACCTGGCAATACGGCGACGTGGGCGCGGTGGCGCCGTTCGCAGGTGAAGAAGACGACGGCAACGGCAACGACGAAGACTAAAGGAGGGACCGATGAGCGATCCATGTGCAGCAATCAAGAGTCAGATCACGGAGCTCCAAACCGAGCTCGCGGCGGCGAGCGCGGCGGAGCAACGACAGCTCTCCGGTCCCGATGCGCCGGCGGGCTCGGGCAAAGGTCAGGAGATCGACCACATCACGCAGCCTAGCCGCGACCTCGCGGCGAGGATCACGGCGCTCGAAACTCGATATGACGAGTGCCGATATCAACACGGCGGCGAGCCCGACCTCGTGCAAAAGGCGGCCGGCGCGAAGGCGCACATCTCCGTCAACAACGGGACGCCGCTCGTCGAGGACGTGGCGTTCACGACCACGTTCGACCGGTATCACCACACGACGTGGTCGATCGATCACGTCAAGTTTCCGTCGGTGACGGTATCGGGCTTCAAAGTCGACGTCACGGTGACGTCGAATTCGGGTACGTACGTTTCGGACCCGACGTCGCACGATCACGGCGAGCTGACGTTGTCGATGAAAGTCCATCTCAACATCCACGGCCTCGACGACGCCGACGTTACGATCGTGCTCGCGGGCAAGCTGGCGCTGACCGGCACGCACTCGGTGACGCTCGTCGGCAAGTCGCACCTGAAAGAATCGGGCCTCAGCATCAATCCGGTCGACGGTGATCCGATGACGCTGACGCTGTCGTTCACCCTGGCGAAGCTGCCGTAGTCGTGTCGCACGAGTCCGTCATCGCGTTGTGGAAGAAGGGCATCGGCGCGCAGGCGTTCGTCGTCGATCTTTCCGGTTCGAAGCTCGAAGCGAGAGACCGAGACGAGCTCGCGAAGGGCATGCGGCTCGAAGATCTGCGGCTCAAGAACGGCCACTTCACCGCGGTTTGGCGCCCGGGCACCGGCAGCCAGCACTGGCAAGCTGGGATGTCGGCGGCGGAGTTCAAGCGAGTCTCGGCCGAGCAAGCCGATGCCGGCCGCCGGATTCACTGCTTGAGCTACGACAGCAACGAGCTCGCCGCGGTCTGGCGCGACGGCGCCGGCCAGCAAGAGTGGGTGGTCGGCGAGGATCACGACAAGCTCGCGGCGACCGACGCGAAGTGGGCCAAGCAAGGCTTGCGCATCCACTCGATCAGCGTCGACGGCGGTGACATCGCCTGCGTATGGCGACCCGGCGCCGGCGCGTATCGTTGGATCGCGAACGCGTCGATCGACACGCTGCACACCACCGACTTCGTGTGCCGCAAAGAAGGCCTCGTGATGGTGAAGCTCGCCGTCGACGACTCCGGGTTGCTAAACACCGGCGGCGATTGGCTTGCCGTGTGGAGCACGCCGGAAGCGCACACGGCGTGGGGGAGCGTGGTGGCGGCCAAGATCGAAGCCGAGGTCACCAAGCTGAGCCAGAAAGGCTTCCGGCTCGTCGGGCTCGGCGCGTGGCAGCAAGGCGGCTTGGGAGGCGGAATCGGGATCGAATTCGTGCCCGGCGACGACGAGTAGTCACGTCTCGCCGCGAGCTGTCTCTATCGATCATGTCGCACGATTCGCTAGTCGTCTTGTTCAGGCCGGGCACCGGCAAGCAGCACTCTGCGACGGGGATCTCCGTCGACAAGCTCGAACGCGACAACGCGAGGATGTCTGCGGAGGAGATGCTGCTCGAGGACCTCCGGATCAAGAACGGCCACTACACGGCGGTTTGGCAGTCGGGGATCTCGGGCACGCAGCACTGGCAGGGCGGGATGACGGCGCAGGAGTTCGACAAGGTTTCACACGCGCAGGCCGAAGCAGGCCGGCGCATCCACTGCATCAGCGTCGACGGCGATTCGCTTGCAGCGGTGTGGCGCGACGGCAGTGGTCAGCAAGAGTGGCACGTCGGCCTACCACATGACGATTTCAAGAAGACCGACGAGAAGTGGGCGAAGCAGGGCTTGCGGATTCAAGCGATCAGCGTCGACGGCGGCAACATCGCGTGCTGCTGGCGACCCGGCACGGGCGAGTACGCCTGGATCGCGAACACGTCGCGCGACAAGTTGACCGCCACGAACAAGGCGTGGCGCAAACACGGGCTCTCGATGGTGAAGCTCGCCGTCGACGACTCGGGTTTGCTGAACACCGGCGGCGAGTGGACCGCGGTGTGGGCCGGACCGAAAACGGCGACGGAATGGGGCTCGATCTTGGCGTTCGACCTCGACAGCTCGAGTGCGAACGCGGCGAAGAAAGGGCTTCGCATCGTCGCGCTTGGGGCGTGGCAAGCCGGCATCGGTCCCGCCGTGCCTCCGCCGACCGGCGGTGGCGGCGGTCGCGACGGCAATGGCGACGGCGGTGGCGGTGGCATCGAGATCGATATCGGAGACGACGACTAGCAAACTAGAAAGGAATCAGATCATGGGAGAACACATCACAGTCAGCGCGTCGGTGGTCGGCAATTCGAAGATTCCGGCGGCGCAGTTCACGTTGCCGGGAACGCTCGCGGAGGCATTGCCGATCGCGGCGAGAGACATGGAGATCCTCGCGGGAATCATCAAGCAACATCCCGCCGATGCGGTGAAGCTGATCGAGGCCTCGCAGAAAGCCGACCGGCCCGAGATGGAACGCTTGTGCGACGTGATCGGGTTGCGCGAAGAGCTGTTCGTGAAGCAAGGCGGCGGCCTGTTCCCGATCGGGGTCGTGATCATCCTCGTGCTCGTGCTCGGCGGCGCGGCAGTTCACAAGGGCCGCTAGAGCGATCAGTGACGGTCGTCGAACAAGCTGTCCGACGAGGACGGCTTCGGCTTGGTCGTCGTCGTCGTTGGCTTTGTCGCCGACGATGCCGGCTTCGTCGCCGGCTTCGTCGTTGCCGTCGTGGTCGGCTTCGCAGCGGGCTTCGATGCGAGCCCCGATGCGGCAGAGCCCGCGGTGATCGTCGGCGCGACCGTCGGCACCGTCGGAGTCGGCGCTGCAACGGCCGGCGTCGGCGTCGGCGTCGGAGCCGGAGTCGGGGTCGGCGTGGGCGTCGGCGTCGGAATCGGAATCGGAATCGGCGCCGGGCTCGCCGCGATCGGAATCTGCTTTCCGGTCGAGCTCGCGATCACGAACCCGCCGATCCCGGCGGCGACGATCAACGTCGCGACCGCGGCGATGATCGCGCCGCGTCCGCCGCGCGTGACCCGCGTGCTCGACTGGTTCATCGAGCCGATCTGGCCCGCGGCGCCGCCGACGCTCGATTTGTTCCAGCTCGCCGGCGTCGGCGCGGGCGTGAGGCCCAGGCCGCCCGAGCCCATCCCGACCGAGACTTGCGATAGCGACAGTCGTTCGCGATTGGTCTGCGACAAGATGCGCGACGCGCGCTCTGCCGATTGCTGCGCGCTGACCGGATCCGACGCGTACGGCGCGAGCATGCGCGCGAGGTCGCCGACGTTTTGGATGCGATTGTTCGGATCCTTCTCGAGGCAGCGCATCACGATCGATTCGAGACCCTGCGGCAGCTGCACGCCGAACATCGAATTCGGCGGCTCGGTTCCAACCTTGAGCACGAGCTCGGCGTAGGTCTCGGCCTCGAACGGCGGCCGACCGACGAGCATTTGATACATGACGACGCCGATCGACCAGATGTCGCTGCGCGGATCGGTCGAGCGCGCGGTGCGCATCTGCTCCGGCGCCATGTACGTCGGCGTGCCGACGACGGTCTGCGTGCCGGTGAGCTCGCTCATGTTCTGCGCGGAGGCCGGCGTCTTCGAGATTCCGAAATCGAGGATCTTGAGCAGATTCGAGCCGTCGGGGCGGCGCGTGATGAAGAAGTTCGACGGCTTGATGTCGCGATGGACGATGCCGATCGCGTGCGCTTCGGAGATGCCTTCGCACGCTTGCAGCACGAGATCGACGACCGGCTGCGCGAGCTGCGGTCCGTGATGGCGCAGGATCTGGTTGAGGTCGAAACCTTCCAGAAACTCCATCACCATGAACGGCACGCCGTCGGGCATCGTGCCGACGTCCATCACGCGCGCGATGTGCTCGTTGCGCAGCTTGACGGTGGCTTGCGCCTCGCGGATGAACCGCTCGACCGTCGATTGGCTCTCCGCCATCGTCGGCAGCAGGATCTTGATCGCGACCGATTGGTGCAAATACATGTGGGTCGCGCGCACGACACGACCCATCCCACCGATACCGATGACGTCCTCGACGCGGTACTTGCCGAGTAGGATATCGCCCGGGTTTGCTTGCACCCGATCGAGAGCATAGCAGCGATCGCAGTGATTTCCCGAGGGGAATCAGCCGGTCACAGACCGGCGGCTTAGATGTAGGTCAACCAGGCGTCGTGCTTGGAATCGTTGCCCTTCACGACCGAGAAAAACTGCTCTTGGATGCGCCGCGTGGTCGGGCCGGCCTCGCCGCGGCCGATCTTGCGATGATCGATGTCTCGCACCGGCGTGATCTCTGCGGCGGTGCCGGTCAGGAACACTTCGTCGGCGGTGTAGAGCTCGTCGCGCGCGATCATGTCTTCGCGCACCTCGATGCCGGCTTCGCCGAACAGCGCGATGATCGTCGCGCGCGTGATGCCGCCGAGGATCGCGGCCGACAGCGGCGGCGTGCGCACGACGCCGTTCTTGACGACGAAGATGTTCTCGCCGGTGCCTTCGGCGACCATGCCCTGCGGATCGCACATCAGCGCCTCTTCGAAGCCGCTCTTGATCGCCATGCGTTTCGCGAGCACCGACGTCACGTACTGGCCGCAGATCTTGCCCTTGTTCATCACGCTGTTCGAGTTCGCACGCGTGAAGCCGGACACCATGCACTTGATGCCCTTCTTGAGGCCCTCTTCGCCGAGGTAGCTGCCCCACTCGTAGCAGGCGACCATCGTGCGCACCGGCGGCTCGAACGAGCCGAGGCCGAGCGCGCCGTAGCCGAGATACACGAGCGGCCGCAGGTAGCACGAAAGCATCTTGTTCGCGCGCACGACGTCGATGCACGCCTTCTCGAGCTGATCGATCGTGAACGGGCAGTCCATCGTGCAGATCACGCACGAGTCCATCAGCCGCTGCAGGTGCTCGCGCAGCCGGAAGATCTGCGTGCGGCCATCGGCGCGTTGGTAGGCTCGAATTCCCTCGAACGCGCCGACGCCGTAGTGCAGCGTGTGCGCGAGCACGTGCTCGGACGCCGCGTCCCACGGGACGAGCTGACCGTCGAGCCAGATCGAGTCGACCTTTTTCATGCCCATGTCTTGGTTCGTACCAACCCACCGCATCGAGCACAAGGCGGTGAAGAGGAACTACACAGTGACGCGGCGCGGTGCGCAGATCGCTACGCACCAAGCCGGCGCGTGTTGCCAACGCTCGACGTGGTCGAGTAGCTCGCGGCCGTCGGCGAACCGCGCGCGCCGCGCGAGCCGGTCGAGCTCGAGCTTGGACGATGAATCGGCTGATCGTGGACGACGCGCAGCGGTCCTCGATCCCGCGGAAGAACCGATAGCCCTGATCGAGCAGCGCCAGGTGTGCCGGTCGTGCGCAGCGCCGGCTGTGCATGTCCGTGGACGAGCTGGAGGTACCGCGCGGCGAGCTCGACGTCGCGCACGCCGCCGGCGGCGGTCTCGAGATCGCGATGCGATCGCCGAGCGAGCGCAGCGCCCGATCGGGATCGGCCGGCGTCGCGATCTCGGCGCGTAGCAGCGCACCGACGCGCGCGGCGCGGTCCGTCGCGGCCGGCGAAAGCGGCGACCTCGTCGACATCGCGCGCACGCGAGCTCTGCGTGTGCCGCGGCGACGTCGGTGAACCCGAGCCGCTTCGCGAATACCTCGCGTACAATTAAATCGCGTGCAATCGATTGCGTCTGCAACCCGACGGCGAGCTGCAACACGTGCTCGGCGTGGCGTCGCCAGCGATCGCGCGCGCGACAGCGCTGCATGGTCGTCGTCGGTGACGAGCGCGGCGAATAGTACGTTGTCGAGTGCGGCGACCAGCTCGTCGGCGCGCGCGCGGAGGGCGCGCGGTCACCACGCCAGCGAGCTCGGTGTCGAGGACTTCGCGCGGCTTTTCCCGAGATCGGCGGCGACCCTCGACAAGCGGTGAGGGTCGCGCGCTAGCAGAGTCGCCAGGTAAGGCGCGCGCTGGCACGCGATCGCGCGTCATCGGTTAACTGGCCGAGATCGAGCTCGGTTTGGGCCGCAGCGTCGAGAAACTGCTCGGCGCGACGGACGGCGTCGGCCGGATCCGGTGCGCCGAGGGCGAGCTCCCGCGCATCCACGCCGGCAAGATAGCTTGACACCAGCCGTAGCGCGCATTACCCAAAGCCCTGATTCTGTGCGTGATCTTTACGAAGTCCTCGGGGTGGAGCGCGGTTGCGATCAAGGCGACCTGAAGAAGGCGTATCGCCGTCTCGCGCAGCAGTTCCATCCCGACAAGAATCCCGACGACAAATCCGCGGAAGAGAAGTTCAAAGAGGCCGCGAACGCCTACCAGATCCTCTCCGACGAAGAGCAGCGCGCGATCTACGATCGCTACGGCTTCGACGGCCTGCGCGGTCGCGGCGCGTCGGGCGGCCCGGGCTTCTCGAACGTCGAAGATATTTTCTCGGCATTCGGTGACTTGTTTGGCGACTTCTTCGGCGGCCGTTCGAGCGGTCGACGCGTCGCGCGCGGCGCCGATCTGCGCATCGACCTCGAGCTCACGTTCGCCGAAGCGGTGTGGGGCACGTCGAAGGAAGTCAAAGTCTCGCGCGACATCGCGTGCGCGACGTGCAGCGGCTCGGGTGCGGCGCCCGGCAGCAAACCCGAAATCTGCAAGACGTGCGGCGGCAAAGGTCAGGTCGTGCACTCGCAGGGTTTCTTCATGGTGCAGTCGACCTGCCCGCACTGCCGCGGTCAGGGCAAGACGATCAAAGAGCCGTGCGCCGATTGCCGCGGCCGCGGCACGCAGCCCGAAACATCGACGCTGTCGGTCGCCGTGCCCGCGGGCGTCGACGATGGCCAGACGCTGCGGCTCGCCGGCAAAGGCGAGACCGCGCCGGGCGGCTCGACCGGTCATCTCTACGTCGTGTTGCACGTGCAAGGCGACGAGCGCTTCAAGCGCGATGGCGAAGACGTGCTCACCGAAGTGCCGGTCAGCTTCGTCAAGGCGGCGCTCGGCGGCGAGATCGAGATCAGCACGCTCGACGACACGTGCAACGGCACGACGACCATCGAGCTCAAGCCCGGCACGCAGCCGAACGACGTGCTCGTGCGGCGCAGCCAGGGCATCCCGCGCGTCGGCCAGAGCGGCCGCGGCGACCACGTGATCCAGTGGAAGGTCGAGATCCCGAAGAAGCTGAGCGCGAAGCAGCAAGATTTACTGCGCGAGCTCGCCTCCGATCTCGGCGAAGACGTCAAAGAGAAGCGCGGCTTGTTCGGCCGCAAGAAATAGATTGCGCACAATCTAATCGTGCACGAGCGATCGCGCGGTCAGTAGTGCGCGACGAACAGCTTGAGCTCGACGCGCCGATTCGCGAGGCGGCCCTTGGGCGTGTTGTTGTCGGCGACCGGATCTTCCGCGCCGACGCCGTCGACGACGATGCGCCCTTCGGGCACGCCGGCGGCGACGAGCGCTTGCTTGACCGCTTCGGCGCGGCCGTGCGCGAGCTCGGTCGCGAGCGCCTCGATATCGGGCGGCGGCTGGCCCTCGGCCGGAGGCGTCGCGAATGCTTTCGCTTCGCGATCGTCGGTGTGGCCGATCAGCACGACCTTGACGCCCGGATGATCGGCGAGCACCTTCGCGACCTTCTTGATCGACGCCTGCGCCGAGTCGCGCACCGCTGTCTCGCCTTCGGCGTAGAGCAAGCCTTCGATCGAGCCGACGATGGCGCTGACGTCGGCGGGCACCGTGTCGGGGCACCCGTCGTCGTCTTCGAAGCCGTTATATGTCTCGGGCTGCATCGGGCACTTGTCGGCGATGTCGAGCACGTGATCGCCGTCGTTGTCGATGTCGGGGCAGCCGTCGGCATCCTCGAAGCCGTCGAAGTCTTCGGGCCGCGTCGGGCACTTGTCCTTGGAATCGGGAATGCCGTCGCCATCGGTGTCGACGTCGGCGGTTTGCAGCGGCGTCACCTCGGTCGTGCTCGGCCGCTTCGGCCCGCCGATGCCGAAGTCGATGCCGAAATCGAACTCGGCTTCGACGCCGACCGGGGGCGGATTCGATCCGGTGATCACCGAGACCTTGGCGTCGACGCGCACGCGAAAGCCTTTGAGCGTGTCGAGCCGCACGCCGACGCCGCCGTAACCTTCGGCGATGATGCCGGTGTCGAGCGTCATCCGCGCGGTCGAAAACACCGTCGGTGCACCGGCGCCGACGTAGACGAACGGCTGCACGCGCTTGTCGTAGCCGGGACGCAGCTCGAAGCGCAGCTGGATCCGCGGATCGAGCCAGTAGGCGGTGACTTCTTTGGCGCCGTCGAGCGCGTTGGTGTGAGTCGGCGAGAATCCGAGCTCGATCTCGGGAAAGAACCACGGCACGAAGAACTCGTGGCCGATGCGGCCGCCGAACGCGACGGACGTTTGCAGCATCGGGTGCGCCGGCGCGTCGTCGATGTAACCGAGCGCGGACGATTGGCTGAAGATGCGCGGCCCTAGGAAGGCGCCGACTTCGAGCGGATCGGCGTGAGCGACGCCGCCGATGGCGACGGCTACGAACGCGAGTGCGGCGCGAGACATCGCCGGCATCATATCGTGGCCGCCGAGGTGGCCTCATATCAGGGCGTACAAAACGCGTTGCCTTTCGCAACGCGCGACGATCCTCACGCATGACGAAACGCGAACCTGCGCGGGCCTACGCGTTGCAGCTCGCCGTCGCGTGCGTTGGGTGCTCGCGATCGCGCTCGTCGGATGCTCGCATCCCGGCGCGGTGTCGAATGACGCGGCGATGACCGCCGACGCGCCGGCGAGTGCGACGCTCGCGTTGGGGGCACACTATACCGCCGATGGTGCCGTCTCGTTCGCGGTCGCCTCGACCCGTGCGACGCGCATCGAGCTCGATGTGTTCGACGCGCCGGCCAACGCCGCGCCGGTGCTGACGGTCGCGCTCGAGCCGGTCGGCAACGTGTTCTCCGCGACGATCCCCGCGAGCCAGCTGCCGGCGACCATCTACTACGGCTATCGCGCGTGGGGCCCGAACTGGCCGTACGATCCGGCGTGGGCGCCCGGTAGCGACGCCGGCTGGATCGCCGATGTCGACGGCGATGGCAATCGGATGAACCCGAACAAGCTCGTGTTCGATCCGTACGCGCTCGAGCTGTCACACGATCCCGAAACGCCGGATCAGCCGTCGGGCGCGGCGTACGCGGTCGGTAGCAACCGCGATGTCGACTCGGCGCCGGTCGCACCGAAAGCCATCGTCCTCGTCGAGGCCGCCCCTGATTTCGGCACCAAGCCGAGCCGCGCGCTGCGCGACGACATCATCTACGAGGTCCACGTGCGCGGCTTCACCGAGGCGGCGGGTGCGTCGTGTGCGGGCACGTACGCCGGTGCCGCGATGCAGGCGAGCTATCTCGCGTCGCTCGGCATCACCGCGGTCGAATTCTTGCCGATCGCGGAGACGCAAATCGATCGCAACGACGTCGATCCGACGAGCGACAACGGCGACAACTACTGGGGCTACTCGACGCTCGCGTACTTCGCGCCCGATCGGCGCTACGCGTGCGATCGCTCGCCCGGTGGGCCGACGCGCGAGGTCCGCGCGATGGTGCAGGCATTTCACGGCGCCGGGATCAAAGTGCTGCTCGATGTCGTCTACAACCACACCGCCGAAGGCAGCAGCAGCTCGCTGCTCACGCTGCGCGGGCTCGACAACGCCGGCTACTACCAGCTCGATGCTGCAAAGACCGGCTTCACGAATTCCAACGGCGTCGGCGCGGATGTCGCGGCGCAGCAGCCGCTCGCGCAGAACCTGATCCTCGACTCGCTCGCGTACTGGACCGACACCGTCGGCGTCGATGGCTTTCGCTTCGATCTCGCGCCGGTCCTCGGCAACACGTGCGGCCCGGGCTGCTTCACGTTCGATCCGACGTCGCTGCCGCAGACGATCGCGACGCGATTCGCCAGCGCGGCCCTGATCGCAGAGCCATGGGCCGTCGTCGCGAACAGCTACGAGGTCGGCCAGTTTCCCGCCGGATGGTCGGAGTGGAACGATCACGTGCGCGACACGATTCGTCAGGATCAGAACACCGCGCCGGTCACGCCGAGCGCGCTCGCGACGCGCATCGCCGGGTCGTTCGATCTCTACGCGTCGCGCGGGCCGCAAGCCGGCGTGACGTACATCGTGTCGCACGACGGGTTCACGCTGCACGACGAGTACGCCTGCGACGCGCCGAGCAACACGCAGGCGTGGCCGTACGGTCCGTCGAGCGGCGGCTCGACGACGAACGATTCGTGGGATCACGGCGGCGATGCGGTTCAACAACGCCAGGCGACGCGCACCGGGATGGCGCTCGAGCTGGTGTCGGCCGGCGTGCCGATGATCGCCGGCGGTGACGAGCTCGCGCACGGCATCCAGTGCAACAACAACCCGTACGATCTCGATTCGACCGCGACCTGGCTCGACTACGGAGCGCAGACCGACATCCTGTGGACGTTCGCGCAGCGCATGCTCGCGTTTCGCGCCGCGCATCCGGCGCTGCGGCCGGCGACCTGGAATGCCCAGCCGACGTGGCTCGACAACACCGGCGCCGTCGCGAGCTCGGCGTACATGAGCGGCGCGGCCAACGCGATCGTCGCGTGGCAAGTCGGCGGCACCGGCGATCCGATTTACATCGCGTACAATCGATCTGCGACCGATACGAGCGTGACCATTCCGACCGCGCCGGCCGGCTTGACCTGGTATCGCGTCGCCGACACGGCGTCGTGGGACGAGCCGGACGCGAACATCGCCGCACCGGGCGGCGAGTACATGATGCATCAGGCGCAGTACACGGTGTACGCGCGCTCGCTCGCGCTGTTCATCGCGCGCTAGCCATGGATTGAAGCTCGCGAGCGATGATCGCGAGCTTCCGTCCACGGCGCTAGTCGTGCGTCATCGCGACGATGCGGCAGCCGGTGCCCTGCGTGGTGCACGACGCGAGCGCGGCCTGTTGCGCGGATACGAGATCGTCGTTCCACGCCGCGGTCACGCCTGCCGTGCCGCGGGCGAGCACCGCGTACTGGTTCTGCTCGGTGACGCGCGCCGTGCAATCGCCGACGCCGCAGGCGACGACCGCTGCCGCGCGCGCCGCTTCGGGCGTGAGCCGATCCCACGACACGCCGAAGTGGCCGGTCGAGCCCGAGAACGCGATCGCGCCAAACGTCGCCGGGACCGGCGCGTCGTCGTCGATCATTTCCCAGTGATGCCAGTGGTTCCAACCCCAATGGCGGTGGTGCCAGCGATGCCAGCGGTCGGCGTGCGCCGCGGCTGGGATGACGAGCAAGAGCAAGAGAGCGGTGGTGATGATGCGCATGCTTCATACGCTGCGCATCGATTGCTACGCGTCCGTTGACCTGGCGCGAAGTTACTTGAAGCGGTTCTTCCACTCGCGCAGCGCGTGGAAGATCTCCGGGCCCGACGAGCCCGTCGCGCCTTCGCGCTGCGCGGCGGCGGCAACCGCCGGCACGGCCGTGCGCAAGAACACGTTGGTGGCGCGCTCTTCGCCGATCGTCGAGCCGGGTGAAGGAGTTTTAAGCTCGCGAGCGCGCTTCGCGATCGCGGCGTTGTCGGGCTCGACCGCGGTCGCGAACCTCAAGTTCGACGCGGTGTACTCGTGGCCGAAGTAAACGCGCGTGGGCTCGGCAAGACCGGCGAGCATCATCAGCGACGCGTGCATCATCGCCGCATCGCCTTCGAACACCTTGCCGCATCCGCCGCCGAACAGCGTGTCGCCGGTGAACACCGCATCGCCCGTGAAGAAGCTGATCGCGCCGAGCGTGTGGCCCGGGTTCTCGAGGACCGTTGCGGTCACGCCGGCCATCGCGACCGTGTCGCCGGCTTTGACCGTGCGCGTGACGCCTTTGATCTTCTTCGCATCGACTTCGCCGGCGATGACTTCGAGGCCGGGCCGCGCCGCCGCGAGCTCGGCGACGCCGCCGACGTGATCGTGGTGATGATGGGTCAGCCAGATCGCGGCGAGTGTGACGCCCTCGCGCGCGAGCGCGGCTTCGACCGGCGGCGCTTCGCTGGGATCGACGACCGCGGCGCGCTCGCCGTCGATCACGAGGTACGCGTAGTTGTCGGAGAGGCACGGGACGGGCACGACGCGCATGCGGCGAGCTTGCCACGAACTGCGACGCGCGACGCGACACCGCGACAACCTGCGACGCGTCGCGCACGCCGTGTGCCGTACGTTTCGCGCCGAAATGCGTGGCACGCTCGGCGCATGACGATGCGTGCGATGGTGCTGCGCGAGCACGGTGGTCCCGAGGTGCTGCACTTCGAAGACGTGGCGATGCCGGAGCCGGGGCCCGGCGAGGTCCGCGTGCGCGTTCGCGCGGTGTCGGTGAATCATCTCGACATCTGGGTTCGCCGCGGCGGCCCCGCGTTCAAGCTCGAATATCCCCACCGGCTCGGCTCCGACATCGCCGGCGTGATCGATGCGCTGGGCGAAGGGTCGCGCGGCGAAGTGGGCGCAAAGTGCGTTTTGCAGCCCGGGCTGTCGTGCATGCATTGCATGCAATGTTTATCGGGGCACGACAACCTGTGCCGCTGGTACCGCATTCTCGGCGAGAACGCGCAGGGCGGCTACGCCGAGTACATCGTCGTGCCGGATGTAAATCTCGCGCCTTATCCCGAGCGCCTCGATTTTTCGCACGCGGCGGCGGCGATCCTGCCGTTTCTCACCGCGTGGCAGATGGTCGTGCACAAGGCGCGCGTCGCGCCGGGCGACACGGTGCTCGTACAAGGCGCCGGCTCGGGCGTCGGCGTCGCAGCGATCCAGATCGCGAAGCTGTTCGGCGCGCGCGTGATCGCGACCGCGTCGAGCGCGGCGAAGCTCGAACGCGCGAAGCAGCTCGGCGCCGACGTCGGCATCGACTACACGACGCAGGACTTCGTCGCCGAGACGCGCGCGTTGACCAACAAGCGCGGCGTCGACGCGGTGATCGAGCACGTCGGCGGCGAGACGTTCACCAAGAGCCTGCGCGCCGTGCGCAACGGCGGCCGCATCGTCACGTGCGGCGCGACCGCGGGGTTCAACCCGGAGATCGATCTGCGTCAGATCTTTTTTCGCCAGGTCGAAGTGCTCGGCTCGACGATGGGCAGCAAGGCCGACTTGCTCGCCGTGCTCGACCATGTTGCTGCGGGCCATTTGAAGCCCGTGATTCACGCCGTGTTGCCGCTCGCCGATGCCGGCGCCGCGCACGGCATCCTCGAACGTCGCGAGGCGTTCGGAAAGGTCGTGCTGGAACCGTGAACGTCCTCGAGCTGCGCGGATTAGGTAAAGACTACGGCGAGCGCACCGCGGTGCGCAGCGTCGATCTCGACGTCACGAAAGGCGAGATCCTCGGCTTGCTCGGCCCGAACGGCGCCGGCAAGACCACGACGATCTCGATGGCCTGCGGCGTGGTCACGCCGTCGCGCGGCGCGGTCACGATCGGCGGCGTTTCGCTGGCGAAGCAGCCGCGCGCGGCGAAGCTCAAGCTCGGCCTCGTGCCGCAGGATCTCGCGCTGTTCGCAGAGCTGTCGGCGCTGCAAAACCTCGCGTGGTTCGGCTCGCTGTACAACCTCGCCGGCGCGCGGCTCGCCGAGCGCGTCGACTGGGCGCTCGGTGTGGTCGGCTTGCGCGATCGCGCGCGCGATGTCGTGCGCACGTATTCGGGCGGCATGCAGCGCCGGCTCAACATCGCCGCCGGCCTGTTGCACAAGCCGGAGCTGCTGATCCTCGACGAGCCGACGGTCGGCGTCGATCCGCAGAGCCGCAATCACATCTTCGACACGGTGCGCGGCCTGCGCGCCGACGGCATGACCGTCATCTACACCACGCACTACATGGAAGAGGTCGAAGCGCTGTGCGATCGCGTCGCGATCATGGATCACGGCGACATCGTCGCGCTCGGCTCGCTCGACGGGCTGATCGCGCAGCACGCCGGTAGGGGCATCCTGCTCGAGATCGCGGGCGATGCCGAAGCCGCGGCGCGCGCGGCCGAGGCGCACGCGAAGGTCACGCGCACCGGCAACGCGCTGCGCGTCGAGCTGATCGCCGGCTCTGGCGCCGGCTTGGGCGCGGTGATCTCGGCGATCGAAGCGGCGGGCGCGACGATCGCGCGCATCGAATCGCGCCAGGCAAACCTCGAGACCGCGTTCTTGGCACTCACCGGTCGCGGCTTGCGCGACGAGGCGGCGGCATGATCGGCGCGTCGATTCGCAAGGAGACGCAGCTGCTGTTGCGCGATCGCGGGCGGCTGATCAGCCTGTTCGCGCTGCCGGTGATCTTCATCGTCGTGTTCGGCTCGATGTTCAAGTTCGGCGGCGATCGCCGCGACGCGCGGCCGATCGCGATCTGGCACGAGCCGAACGACGCGCGTGGCATCGCGGTCGAGCGCACGCTCGGCGTCACGCCGGGTTTCCGCGCCGATCCGCAACCGAGCGCCGATGCCGTGCGCCACGCGGTCACGAGCCAAGACGTCGGCGCCGGGTTGATCGTGCCGCCGACCGGCAATGTCGAGCTCTCGATCGATCAGGGCGAGCCGATCCAAGCGCGTGCGCCGCTCGAAGGTGCGCTGACCGGCGTCGTGATGCGCGGACTTGGCCTGGCGACCGCGCCGCCGCCGATCACCGAAGTCACGCCGCCGGGCATCGCGAAGCCGCTTGACGACGTCTCCGGCTTTCAAGTCACCGTGCCCGGCAACGCCGTCTTGTTCGGCTTCTTCATCGCGATGGCGGTCGCGATCTCGTTCGCGAGCGAGCGCCACACCGGCACGTGGCGTCGCTTGCTCGCGTCGCCGGTGCCGCGCTGGCAGGCGCTGTTCGGCAAGCTGGTGCCGTATTACCTGATCTCGCTCGTCCAGCTCGCGTTCTTGTTCGGGATCGGTGCCGGGTTGTTCGGGATGAAGATCGCGGGCAGCGTCGGTGCGCTCGTCGTCGTGAGCATGGCGGTGTCGTTGTGCGCGGTGTCGTTCGGCATGCTCGTCGCTTCGTTCGGCGGCACCGAAAAGCAGATCGGCAGCATCGTGCCCGTCGTGTTGCTCGTGATGGGGCTGATCGGCGGCTGCATGTTCCCGCGTATCCTGATGCCGCCGGCGATGCAGCAGATCGGCCACGCCGTGCCGCACTCGTGGGCGCTCGACGCGTACACCGACCTGCTCGTTCGCACCGGCACCGGGCTCGCGCAGGTCGCGACGCCGGTCGTCGCGATCGTCGGCTTTGCCGTCGTGTTCGCCGGCGCCGGGTTGTTGCGGTTTCGGTTCGAGCGTTAGCCACAGATCCGGTTGCCGCGGCCGGTCGTAGCGACAAGATGCAGCCGCCACCGGGCTCCCTCGGCATGCCGTACCTCGGCAAGTCGCTCGCGTTCCTCAAAGACCCCTTCGAGTTCACACTCGCCGGCACGCGCGCGCACGGCAACGTGTGGAAGACGCGGCTGCTCGGCGACACCGTCGTGTTCTTCGCGGGACCGAAGGCGTTCTCGTTCTTCATGGATCCGCACAACTTCACGCGCCAGAACGGCTCGCCGAAGTTCTTGCAGGATCTCCTGCACTCGGATGCGGTGCCATTCCTCGACGGCGATCGGTTCAAGATCCGCAAGCGGCTGTTGCTCGCGGCGTTCAGCAATCTCGCGCTCGACAGTTATCTGCCGGGCATCTTCCAGATCTTCGCGCGTTACTGCGACGGTTGGGCCGATGGCACCGAGCGCGTGATCGTGCCGGATCTCAACCAGCTCGCGTTCGATATCGCGGATCGCTTGTTCGCCGCCGCCGATCCGAGCGCGAGCAATCGCGACGCCGCCGCGGATTTCACCGCGATGAACAAGGGCACGTTCGCGCCGCCGATCAACTTGCCGTTCACCGCGTACGGCCGCGCGGTCAAAGCCCGCGATCGGCTGCGCGCGTACATCAAGCGTGCGGTCGCCGAACGCGACGGCGAAGGCAGCGCGCTCGGCGTGCTCAAAGCCGCGCGCGGCCCGAACGGCGAGCAGCTCGCCCCGGCCGAGCTCGAGATCGAGCTGTTGCACTTCTACTTCGCCGCGCACGCCGGGCTCGCCGCGGCGATCGCGTGGAGCTTCGTCGTGCTCGGCACGCACGTCGAGCTCGCCGAGACCCTGCGCGACGAAGCCGATGCCGTGCTCGGCGATCACACGCCGACACTCGACGTGCTCGACCGGCTCGTGCGTGCGCGCGCGGTGACGCGCGAGGTGCTGCGCGCATATCCGATCGTGCCGACGACGTTCTTCGGCATCGCGCGCCGCGATCTCGAGCTCGACGGCCTCGCGATCCGCGCCGGCTGGAAAGGCGCCGGCGCGATCTGGGCGACGTTGCAGGACGGCGCGACGTTTCGCGATCCGACGACGTTCTCCGGCGAGCGGCTCGGCGACGCGCCGATGCGCCAGCTGCCGCACAACGCGTTCGTGCCGCAAGGCGGCGGTCCGCGTGAAGGTCATCGCTGCCCGGGCGAGGCGTTGATCCATACGGTCGTGCCGGCGTTCGTCGCGTGGTTCGCGCGCCGCTTCGACTTGACCTGGAACGATCAGGACACGACGGCGAAAGGCGGCGGCATCGGTCCGCTGCCGGCGAGCGGCGTGCGCATCGCGATCACGAAGCGCCGAGCTCCGCGCGTCACCAGATGAGTTGGAGCGTGTACTCGGTCAGCGTCCCGACATGCGGCGCGACGGCGAGCGTTAGCTTCGCGCCATCACCGGCGAGCTCGTCGCGCGCCGAGCTGTCGGTAGCCGAGCCGAGCGCGCGCACGCTGGCTCGAAACGAGGTCGCCGCTCGGTCGGCAGTGGCGCGCGAGATCACGATCGCGAGCGGCGGACCGAACCTCCGCAACGCGTCGTCGACGTCACGTGCGTTCGGCGACCATGGTGAGTGAGCGCATCTGCCGATCGACAGATGTTTCGGCCCACAGCCGCGAGGCAAAGGTCTCGCAGCTGATCCCGATTCCTTCGTCGGATTTCTGTTCGCTACAAGGAAATGCGAACCCGTGGAGCGCGGTCTCGAGCGCCGGTGTCAAGGCGGGCCCAGAAGCGTGGCCATGACATGCGATCAGCATCGCAAGCGGCAGCCAGATCGAGCTGAACGACGCCGTCATTTCGTCGCTTCGAACAGGTCGCCGTCGCGCTCGAACGCGAGGTGCGTGCCGCCGGCGGAAATCTCGGGCGCCGCGTCGCGCGTACCGAGGTTGAGCTCGCTGATGTTCACAGGCGCGCTGAACGTATCGCTCGGCTCGTCGTACGTGATCATGAAGATCTGGCCGGGCGAGCCGCTCTGATAGAACGTCGTCGCCGCGTCGGGCGTGAGCGACGGCGCAGTGAAGTCGCTCGGCAGCGGACCGCCCTTCGCACCGTCGAGGTTTTCTTCGTCGGCCCAAGCCGACGACGAGTATTCGTAACCATCGGCCTCGTTGTCGCCGGTGCCTTTGTCGAACACGACGATCGCGATCGTCGAGCTGCCGACGCCGATCGAGATCGCGTTCTTGAGGTTGTCGGGGTTCTTCGACATCGCCGCGACTTCCGCCGGCGCTCCGAACGGATCGCTCGTCGACGCACGCGTCGCCGTGTAGATCTGGCCGGTGCCACCGCGCGTCGTCGAGAAATAGATCGTCAGTCCATCGGTCGAGATCTCCGGAGACTGATCGGCGGCGGTCGAGTCGAGCTCGCTGAGCTCGCGCACGGTGAATGGCTGCGTCGCGTTTCCGCGCGTGCCGATGTACAGGTCGATGCCGCCGGTGCCTCCCGGCCGATCGGATGCGAACACGATCGTGAGATCGTCGTCGGTGAAGCACGGATCGGTCTCGGTCGAGCTCGTGTTGACGCCGGGCACGTGCGTCGCCGCGTGCCAGCCGTTCGGACCGGCCGGCCCTTCAGCATCGGGCGCGGCGTCGATCAGCTCGCCGTCGTTACGTTGCGTCGCCGCTGCATCGGTGTCGTCGCCGCCGCCACCCGGCAGCTCGCAGAGCGTCGCGATGCAGACGAGCCCACTCGGGCACGCGCCTTCCGAGGTGCACGGCGCGCCGGGAAACGCGCGCGCGCTGTAGCAACCTGCGAGCACGCAGGCGATGGCAGCGAAACGGCCCATCTTCGAAGATTGTAGCGCTAACTCGCGCGGCAGACTCGATCACTCTCGCGACGCCACGCCCCTCGCTATCACGCGCAGTTGCGCGATCAGCGCAGCCGACTTCACGCCGCGTGTCGTGCGAATATCGTCGCATGCTGCGGCGTTCGCTCCTCGGTTTCGCCTTCGTCGCGTGTGCATCGTCGAGCCCGCTCGGCACGCAAACGACGGTTCCAGATCCGCCGGCCGCCGAGGCCGACAAGCCCGCGCACGAGCGGCCCGACTTCTTCTGGATCCACGGCCATTGGGTGTGGAACGGCAACCGCTGGGATTGGGCGAGCGGGCATTGGGAGCACGAGCGCAAGGGCTACGTGTGGAGCGAGGGTCACTGGGACAAGCACGACGGCCGCTGGGCGTACACCGACGGCGCGTGGACCGCGGGCGAAGCGCCGGCGAATCCGCCGGCTACTGAACCGTGATCGGGAGCGTTTGCGTCGCGAGCCCGCCGCGGCTATCGCGCAGTACGACCCACATCCACATCGGGCCCGGTGCCGATGGCGCGATCCACGTCGTCGACGCGCTCTGATCGAGATCGTCCTCGCCGACGTCGGTCGCGTCGACCGGCATCGAGCCCGCCGTCACGAACCACGACACGCTCATGCTCTCGCGCCGCGTGACGAGTGCCTGGCTCACCGGATCGAAGTACAGATAGGTCTCGGTCACGGGCCAGCTCGCGGCGAGCGTGATCGTCGCGCCTGCCGGCACCGCGGTCGGATCGATCGCCGCGCCGGTTTGATCGGCGAGCTGGACCGGCTCGAGCATTGGATTTTGATTCGCGACGTAGTCGAGCTGATATTCGTGCGCGAGCTCGCCCGGCGCCGCGGCGAGGTTGCACGTGATCCGCGTGAAGCCGAACGCCAGCTCGATGTCCGGCAGCTGCGCGCGCACCGGTTGGTAATAGCCGCCGGTCGAGTCCGGATCGCGCGGGCGAAACCCGGTCGTCGTGACGTCCGGACCGTACGTCTGGCATGCGTCCATCGGGATCGATGCCATCGTCGGATCGGGAATCGGCGTGACCTGATCTTCGACACAGCCGTCGGCGACCGCGTCGTCGGTGGTCGGCGGCTTCGGCGCGTCGCACAGCGACCACGCCGGCATTTCGGCAATCATCCCGCCGGGGCCGACGACGAGCGCGTTGACGGCGACCGGATTGCCGGGCAGCACTTCCGGCGGCTGCGAGACGATCGCGATCACGCGCGTGTCGGTGACGAGATCGAGGCGCTGGTCGAGCGCGCCTTGACAGCCGAAAAGCCAGCAGGGCATGACCAGTAATGCGCGCTTCATTGCGACAGCCTTAGCCCGGCGATCGCGAGCAGCGGCAAGCTGGTCAGGTACGCCTTCTGCGAGTAGTCGGCGTTGTAGATGATCTGCTCGGCGTTCTCGCGATCGGTGAGGTTCTGGATCTCGATGTAGACCGCGGCGTGAATGCCGCCGATCGGGAATCGCCGCTCGCCGCGCAAGTCCGCGGCGAAGAACGCGGGCAAGCGCACGCTGTTCTGCGCGCCGAGGATCGGCTGATAGCGGCCGCTCGCGCTGTCGAAGAACGCGCCGGTCACCGGCGTGCGCGGCTCGCCCGTCGCGTAACGCACGCGCGCGCCGACGGTCCAATCGCCGTGCTCCCAACCCGCGACCAAGATGAGCCCGTTGGTCTGATCGTGATCGAAGTAGCGCCACGCCTGATCGGGCGCGTCTTTGCGCCGGCTGTCGGAGAGGTTGTAGCTGAGCCAACCCGATAGCCCGTGCCAGCCGAGCAGGCGCGTCGTGAGCTGGATGCCGTAGACGTAGCCGATGCCGTCTTGCGTCAGCGACGCGGCGAGAGGCGGTGTGACCGCGAGATCGCGCGCGACGAGATCGTCGAGCCACCGCGCGTATCCGGCGACCTCGATCGCGAACGGCGCGAGCCGATATTGCGCGCCGGTGGTCGCATGCCACGCGTCCTCGATGCCGAGTGTCGGCGTGCCGAACACGGCGCTGGTATCCGACGGATCGCGTGCTTGGTGATACCGGCCGCCGTCGGCGCGCACGTCGAGATCGTCGGTGATGCGCACGCGCACCGAACCGCGCGGATCCTCGTCGAACAGCAGTTGCTGGCTGCCGATCGCCGGCGTCTCGCCGAGCCGCGGCGTGAGCCGGCTCGCGGTGAGCTCCCACGCATCGAGCCGCACGCCGAGCGTCGCGGTCACGCGGCCGATGCCGAAGTCGATCGCGGCGTGGCCGGCGGCATCGATCGTGCTCGCGTGCCACGCGTCGGCGTTGACGTCGTCGCCGGGCGGCTGACCGAAAATGTGGATGTCGCCTTCGCGCGCCGGCACGGTGAGCGAGCCGAAACGCGAAAGCGCTGCCTCCGACGCGTCGAGATCGGTGCCGAGCGTCAGCGTCACGCCGCCGCCCAGTCGTTGCGATTGCACGCCGCGCGCCCCGCCGACCCACGCGCGTTCCGAGTCGCTCGCGCTGATCGAGCCGACGTCGAGCAACTCGCTCGTGTAGTCGTGACCGAACCACAGCATGCCGAGGTCGTAGCCATCGGATCGATCGCGGCGCACCGAGACCGAGCCGCGGATCGAGTGATCCTTGTCGAGATCCGAGGTTTGCGTCGCCGGATCGTCGGAGATCAGCACTTGATCGAGCGAGTCGAGCGAGCCGATTACCCACGCTTTGAGCACCAAGTCGTCGCGCAACGGCACGCGTGCGACGAGCTGCGCGTCGGACCACTTCGGCAGCGGCGCGTTCGGCGCCAGCTGCTGCGGATTCTCGACGAGGCCGATCGCGCGATCGAGCCAGCTGTAGCGCACCGCCGCCGCGATCGTCGCCGCGCCGATCGTCTGCTTTGCTTCGGCGCTCGCATCGAGCACGTCGGCTTGCACGCGCCACGCTGGTAGCTTGGCGGGATCGGCTAGATCGATATCGATCACGCCACCGATCGCACCACCCCGATCTACCCCGAACGCCGCCGGCGTGAGGTGAACATCGCCGATCACGTCGTTGCCGACCGCCGAGCGATAGCCGCCGAGGTGATACAGCGCCGACACCGGTACGCCGTCGACGAACACGCGCGTCTCGTTCGGCGCCGCGCCCCACACCACGATCTCCGTCGAGCCTGCCGATGGCCGAGCGACCGCCGGCAGCGACTGCACGATCTTCGCCGCATCGCCGCCGCCGGGCACCGCGCGCGCGAACGCCGCATCGACGGTCGTCTCGCCGGCGCCGCTCGGCGCGAGGTCGTGGATCTCGATCTGCTCGCCGGCGACCTCGAACGCGACGTCGGCGCGGCCCTCGAGCACGACGCGCTGTTGCGCGCCTTGCACGTCGATGACGTACGTGCCCGCCGGTAGCTCGAGCTCGAACGCGCCGTCGTCGTCGGTCGCGGCGAGCTGACCGGCGACCGAAACGATCGCTCCCGCGATCGGCTGCTTCGTCGTCTTGTCGATCACGATGCCATGCAGCGTGTCGGCGGCCGCGACGCCGCCGAGCGCCATCATCGCGACCAGCGCCTTCATGGCAGATCGAACGTCAGCGCCGTGATGCCCGCGCCGGCGCCGTGTGGCGCGAGCGTATCGTCGGGCGTCGCGATGCCACGCGCGGCGCCGATGTCGCTGCCTTCGGAGTCGGCCTCGACGTACCAGTACGCCGACGCATCCTTGCACAGCGAGCGCGTATCGACACGAACGGTGTACGTGCCGCTCGGGATCACGGGCTCGATGGTCATCATCGTGATCGGATCTGTGCGCGGCGTCCAGATCACGTGCTCGGCGGGCGCGCCGTCGAACGTGCAGTTCGCGTTCGCGTCTTCGTCGAGCCAGCCGCTCGCGAGGACCTCGTCGCGCTCGACGTTGGGGTCGACCGGATCGCCGCCCGCCGGCGGCGCGGTCCACGTGCTCGGCTTGCCGCTCCAGACTTCGTTGCCCGAGCCGTCGATCACGTGGAGATCGAGATCCGCGGTCGAGTTCCACACCAGCGAGACCACGAGATCGCCGCTCGGCGACGGCGTCGCGAGCGCGATGTACGACAGCGAAGCGGGCTCGCCGATCTTGCCGTCGGAGTCGACCGCGGCGACGACCAGCGTGAAGGCGCCTTGCTGCGCGTCGAGCGACAGCCCGATCGTCGCCGTGAGCGTCGAGTCGTCGGGATTTTCGATGTCGGGTGGCTGCGTCGGCAGGGTCCAGTTGCCGGGCTCGCCTTGGATGCCGACGATCACGCCGGTCGCCGTGCCGTCGAACAGCGCGCTGATCGGCTCGCGCACCTCGCCGATCACGATGCCGGTGTGCTTCTGCGACAGGTTCAGCGTCGCCGGGCCGCCGGATGCATCCGGAAAATTGCCGGGCCGGAACTGCGCGCCTTGCACGACCAGGTCGTTGCCGTAGCCGAGATCGGGCGTCGCGCCGCCGCTGCAGCTGAACGCGAGCACGGCGAGCGCGAGCGCCTTCAAAATTCGACCTGCCCGCGGATCGTCAGGCGATCCGCTTGCTCGCTCGTCGGAAGGCCGTTGTCGGAAATGCCGAGCGGGTTGCGCACGCGATCGTATTCGAGCGACAGCCGCGCCGTGTCCCAGCGTGCACCGACGAGAAATCCCCACGTCGAGAAGATCTGCTGGGTTTGCACGACCGAGACGCCGATGGTCTCCGACGCGTCGCGATCGCCGTTGTAGTAGTCGTAGCGAATGCCGGCGAGCGCGTGCGGCCCGACGTTTTGCACGACGTCGATCGAGTAGCCGAGCTCGCGCAGGTTGCGCGACGCGTTGATCGGATCGGCGTAGATCACGCCGCGATCGAGGTTCGTCGCGATCGCGCCTTCGAACTGCAACGCGCCGTGGCCGAGCGCGCGCAAGCACCACTGCAGCGATGCGTCGACGTCGAGTGCGTCGCGGTGAAACGACTGCGACGGCTCGCCCGGCTGGCCCGGCACGACGGTGAGCTCGGTGAGCTGCACCATGCCGTCCTGGTTCTGATCGACCCAGATGATCTGATCCTTCGTCGGCAATTGGCCGGGATGCAGTCCGCTGCCGTCGAGGCCCGAGACGCCTGCGATGAATGTTCCGCGATTCGGCAGCTCGATCTCGGTGCCGAGCCGGCCCATGAAGTCGTAGCTCGAGCTCGGATCGAGCCCTTTCCACTGCGTGTCGCCGACCTGCGCGCCGTTCATCGCCGCGAGCGAGTAGCGCACGATGCCGTACGCGCCCTTCGCGACCACGCCGCCGTCGTCGTCGCCGGGAAACAGCGCGCGCAAGAACGTCGGCTGCTCCATGAACGTCCGGAACCGCGCGTTGAGCGGCACCTGCGTGCCGAACGGGGTCAGCATGAGCCCGCCGGCGATCGTCAGCGCCTTCGAGTCGGGCAGCGACCAGCCGACCATCGACGTCACGACGCGCGCGGTCGGCCCGTTGACGGTGTTGCCGTCGAATTCGAGCTCGCCGAAGTACGCGTCCTTGGTCGCGGTGAAGCGCAAGAACCCGCGGCGCAGCTCGATCGTCTGCGTGTTGAGCGGTGCGCCGGTCGCAGGATTGAGCTGATCTTGCGAGTGCTGATCCCACGCGATGCCATCGACCTCGACGAAGCCGTCGACATCGACCGCCCAGCCGTTGTGCGTGGTGAGCGGCTTGAGGACATCCGCGTGCGCGAGCACGGGGACGAGCAGCGCGACCAGCGCGAGCGCACGTGGTTGGCGTTGGTTGTTCACGCGGCCCGATCTTCCAGGCCAACGCGGCGATGCTCGTGTTCGTGCACGTGACACGTGCACGGATCACGATTCGATGTCGCTACTGCGGCAACGATGGCAGCCCGCCGTCGACGAGCAGCGGCAGGGTCGGGGTCAAGTAGACCTTCTGCGCAGTGGTACACGCGTTGATGATCTCGTCGTTGGTGGCGCTGCCGCTTCCGAGGGTAAAGCACGAGGCGTCGGGTCCCCCCGTCATGGGTGCATCGATCGGCGGCCCGACGGCCGCGTCGTTCTTCGTATTGTTGTTGCTACTGCCGCACGCTGCGAGCGCGGCGGCCGCGAAAATAATCATGAGGCTACGCATGGTCTAGTACTCCTCGCAGTAGCCTTCGCGGCAGACGCCGGTGGCACATGGGGTGTTGGCGTCACAGGTCGCGCATGTCGACACGTCGACGGTCGCTTCGTACTTGCAGGTGCAGCTGCCGGGTCCGCCGGCTGCGGGCGCGGCGACCTGGTACAGCGAGAGCGGACCGCCCTCGAACGAGCGCTGCACGCGCATCGCGCAATCCGGCACGAGGCCGACCTGCGCGACGATCTGCTGCGTGTCGAAATCCGGCGGCGCGATGCCGGTCAGCGTGACGTCTTGGTTGTTGATGATGTCGACGACGAAGCGCGCGGTCTGGCTCAGCGGCGTGCCCTGCGGATAGTCCGAGGTCGCGGTGCCGTCGGTGAAATCCATCCACACCGTCGGCGACCACACGGTGTAGTGACCGTCGCGCAGGTTCTTCTTGTCGCGCGACGTCTCGGTCGAATCCGGGAAGTACGCGGCGTACTGGTGGAACGCGCGGAACGCGAGCACCTGCAACTGCGCACGGAGCGTGTCGTAGACCTCGGCGCCGATCATGCCGATCGCGGCGCCCGGGTTCGTCGAGCCTTCGAGCGCCGCAACGACCTGCGGCGAGCCCGACTCTTGGACGCCTTGAAACTTCGAAGCTGGAATCTGAACGTTCGCACCCCACGCGAGCAGCGTGCTCGTGCCGTTCTTGCGGATGAACACCTGCATCGCGTCGGTCCACGGCGCGATCGAGGCGCTCATCGCCTCCAACATCGTCGGTCCGAAGCCGAACACGAAGTACGCCTCTTCGGCGGTGATCCCGGTCGCGGTCGTGCCGCGCGGCACGGCGAGCACGTACGCTTGCTTGGGCCCGAGGCCGCCGGTCTGGTTCTGGCCGGTCTGCGATGCCGGGCTGCCGGCGAGGTACACCGTCGCCGGTTGTGCCGGCGGGTTGCACGCGCTGTTGTAGAGCGCCGAGTTCGTGACGTTCGGTACGACGCCGCCCGCGGGCAAGCTGCACGTCGCCGCGCCGTCCGTCGGTTGCCACGTCGCATCGACGCTATTCGACGGCGCGTAGCTCATCGTAGTGACGTTCGCGCCGTTGCTGCCGTCGCCGATCTTGCCGCCGACATACGTCAGGTTGATGTTGGTGCACGACGGTGCGGTCACCCACACCAACGTGATCGCCGTCGTGTTGTTGCTCAACGCGCGACCGAGGTTGAGCATCAGGTTTTGCTGCGTGTCGCCGCACTGAATGTAAACGGGGTCAGGCAGCGTGTCGCAAGCGACCACGGGAGGTAGCGGCCCACTCGCGTTCGCGCTGCTCGCGATCGCGAAGACCATCGCCGTACTAAATAACGAAGTGCGCATCGGCATCCTTTGCGCGCGCAGCAAGTCCAGTGCCGCGCGATGCAGGATGACCATGTAACAGCGACCATTCGCGATGGTTACAAAGGCATTACACATAAGCTTCAAGTCCTCGACTGCCACAGCAAGCCTGGGACTGGAATGGGGGGCTCGACACTCCAGGCTGTAACGCGTGCGTTATCGATCGACAGCTGGTTACGCGGGGCACGCGACTTGCTGCACCATGCATGTCATGAGGGTGAGATATGCCGTGGTGTGTCTGCTGGCCGGCGGCTGCATGGTGGGCTCGAGTCCCGCCGATGACGAGACCGGCAGCGGCTCGGGCGGCAGCGGCTCGGGCGGTGTGAGCACGTCGTGCTCGCTCGAGACCCAGAGCACCGGCGAGAACTACGACGCCGTTCAAGCCGAGATGTGCAACGTGCCTGGCTCGATGGGCGCGAGCCATTGGTATCGCGGCTTCGCCAGCCTGCCCGGCGACATGGAGTACGCGCAGCTCGAGCTTTGGGATGGTCGCGGTGCCTTCAGCGGCACGACCGTAACGCCGGGCACGTATACGATCGGTGGATCCGACGCGAGCTACTCGACGTGCGGCGTCTGCGTGCGCGGCCTCGGCGGCAAAGGTGAGGCGACGCAAACCGAATACTTCGCGACCTCGGGTACCGTCGACATCACGTCCGCCAGCGACCTCGCATTCGACGCCGTGCTCAACAACATCAGCTTCATCGAGGTCGATCCCACGACGTACGCGGCGGCCGGGTCGTGCACGGCGCAGCTCGCGAGCATCGCTCTCTCGGGCACCGTCACGGTCATCGGCAACAGTGGTAGCGGCGGCGGCGGCGGCGGCGGCGGTGGCGGCGGCGGCGGCGGCGGCGGTGGCGGTGGCGGTGGCGGTGGCAGCGAGACCAATTGTCCGACTACGATCGGCGACCTATAGACCAATGCGCTCGACGCTCGGCTTCGCGTTCATCGTCGCGCTCGTGGTCGCCGCGTGCAGCAGCTATTCGTCGACGAAAGTCGACGGCGGCGAAACCACGTGCGCCGGTAACATCTACGATCCGTGTGGCTCGAACGGCGACTGCATGTCGAACTTCTGCCACGACTACAACGGCGCCGGCATCACGGTGTGCACGGTGACGTGCACCGCCGGCGACAACTCGACGTGCCCGCTCGACTCGACCGGGTCGAACGGGTTTTGCAACAACATGGGCAATTGCAAACCTGCCGAAGCGAACGTCTGCGGCTCGTGATTGTTCGATCGATCGCGATCGTCGCGCTGCTAGCCGGCGTGGCATATGCCGACACCGGCTCGGGCTCGGCGGCCCCGGCGCTCGGCGAGGCCCGTAGCAACGTCGAGCCATCGGCGCCGACCGGGATGACCGAAGCCGACCTCGAGCAGATGTCGCACGCCGAGGCGATCGAGATCTACGACGAGCGGCCCGACAAGCCGTTCGATCGCGACACCGAGGTGCGCCTGACGGGCGAGCAGCTCGCGGCGCGCGGCGCGACCGATCTCGGCACCGCGCTCGCGCTGTTGCCCGACGTCACCGTGCGTGATGCCGGCCGCGGCGGCACCAACCTCGACGTACGCGGCGCACGCAAAGGCTCGGTGAGCATCTTCATCGACGGCGTGCTCGTCAGCGATCCGTACTACGGCACGTTCGATGTGTCGTCGATCCCGATCACCGACATCGTGCAGATTCGCGTCGCGACCGGGCCGCAATCGCCGATCGACGGCGCAGGTGGCAACGGCGCGGTGATCGAGGTGCTCACGCGCGACGCGATCGGACCGCAGCTCGTGATCGCGCGATTCACCGGCGACACGCTACCGAGCGCCGGCGTGACCGCGACCGCGCGCATCTCGCTGTCGCCGCACTGGGGCCTGCGCGTGTCGGGCTCCGGCAACGCGGCGTTTCACGCGTTCGCGCTGCCGGACGCGATGCCCGACATTCCGGGCGGATCGCACTACGGCACCGGCGCCGCGCGCCTCGAGTATCGCGACGGCGACACGCGCATCGCGATCGACGGCTTCATCGACGAGCGGCATTATCTGTCGCCGCCGTCCGACGACGAGACGTCGCAACAGGTCTTGCTCGTCGATCGCGAAGCGACCAAGCGCGCGAGCATCAAGGTCGACCAGCAGGAAGGCGCGTGGCAGCTGCAAGGCGAGGGTTGGCTCTATCACCTCTATCGCCGCTCGCTGTACTTCGGCGACGACACGGTTTCGGTGGCCGACGAAGCGTCGCTCGAGGCGCTCACCGCGTTTCGCACCGGCGCGATGGCGCTCGCGACGCGGCCGCTCGGCAAGGAATGGCGCGTCGCGATGTCGGCGTGGATCGACTACGACCAAGCCGACGTCAAAGACCTCGCCGGTGACGACACCAAGGCATCGACCACGATCGCCGAGCTCGCGGCCGACGCGCAGTACGAGCACAAGACGATCCGGCTCGACGGCGCGGCCGGCGTCGCGTTGCCCTTCATCTATATGGGGCCGAATCCATGGCCCGAGGGCAAGCTCGACGCGAAGTGGCGGCCGAGCTACGGGGCACTCACGATCGAGGCGATCGTCGGCCGCAAGGGCCGCATCCCGAGCTTGCGCGAGCGGTTCGATCCGCTGACGGGCAATCCCAGCTTGGGCCCGGAAATGATCGACGACTTCGAGCTGCGCGCGATCGAGCAGCTCACCGATCGGCTGCGGCTCGAGCTCGCGCCGTTCTACAAGCATCAGACCGGCACGGTGCGCTCGTCGCCGAACCCGGCCGACGACGGCCGCCTGATCAACCTCGGCGTGCTGCAGCTCTGGGGCCTCGACCTGATGGGCCGCGTGCAAGTCGAGAAGCGCGTCGAGGTCGGTGGCGCGTGGAGCTACATCCACGCGACGAGCGATGTCGATGCGACCGATCCGATCGATCGGCTGCCGCACAACAAGGTCGAGGGCTGGGTCCAGGTCACGCCCGATCCGCACATCTCGCTGATCGGCCGCGTGATGTACTTCGGCGAAAGCTTGGATCAGAATGTCGCGCTGCCCGGCAACACGACGCTCCAGCTGACCGCGACCGCCCCGATCAACAAGACCTGGCTCGCCGTGGTGAAGTGCGAAGATCTCTTGAACGCAGCGCCCGAGATTCGGGCGGGTTATCATACAGTCGGTCGCGTGATCTCGTTCGTGTTGCAAGGCACCTGGCAGTGAAGCTCGCGGTCGCGTGCGCGATCGCGCTGCTCGCGTGTGGCTGCGATCGCCGCGAGCCCCAGCGCAGCGCGCCGGTGACGATCCGCGTCGCGGTGATCGGCGGCATGGTCGAGACCGGGTTCTGGCGCGAGCTCGCCGGCCGCTACGAGCTGACGACCGGCAACAAGATCGAGATCGTCGCGAGCGGGCCCAAGCAGGTCGTGATCGACGCGTTTCGCAAGGGCGGCGTCGACGTGATCACGATGCACACGAGCGACGCGATGATCGATTTGGTCGCCGAAGGGCTCGCGGTCGATCCGCAGCCGTGGCTCGAGAACGACATGTTGATCGTCGGGCCCACCGACGATCCCGCGCAGATCAAGGGCGAGCACGATGCCGCGGCCGCGGTCGCCAAGCTCGTCGCCGCCCAGGCGCCGATCCTCGTCGACGCCAGCCTCGGCGCCGACGGCGTGCTTCACGATCTCGCCGACACCGCGCATATCGCGCTCGATCCAACCGCGACCGTGATGTTCGACGGTAAGAATCAGCACGCGCTGATGTCGCGCGCCGCGGCGCTGCACGCGTACACGCTCGTCGGGCGGATCCCGTATCTCGACGGCAAGCTGCACGCCGACGGCATCGACGTGATGGTCCGCGGCGACCGCCGCCTGCGCCGCGCGTTTCTCGTCGAGACCGCCACCGATGCGCCGCCGGCCGCTCGCGATCTCGCCGAGTTCCTGCGCGCGCCGGAGACGCAGGCGTGGATCGGCACGTTCGGCAAGGGCAGGTTCGACGACCAACCACTGTTTTACCCGGTCACCCCGAGTAACCGCGCTACCGCATCCACGCACTGAGGAATCGTATGCATCGGTTTGCCGTCTTGCTCTTGGTCGTAGGCGCGTGCGCCGACTACGCCAGGCCATCCGTCGGCTTCTACGAAGCCGGCGACTTCGCCAACGCCGCGCGCGCCGCCGATCAAGGGATCGCGCAACACCCCGATGACGATGCATTGTGGGCGATGCGCGTTCGCGCCGCGCTCGCGCTCGGCGATCCCGCTGCGGTCGAGACCGCGTACGCCGGCTACGTCGCCCGTCGCGGCGACGATGATCAGGAGCTCCTGCACGGGCTCGCGCTCGCGACGCTGAGCCAAGCGCTCGCATCGCCGTCGGCGAAGCTCAAGATCGCCGCGATCGAGACGATCGAGCGGCTCGAGCTCCAAGCGCTCGCCGACGACGTCGCGGCGTCGATGGGCGACAACGACGATCGCGTCGCGGCAACGGCTGCGATCGCGGTGCTGCACGCGTATCCGCAGGCGCCGCAGGTCGCCGACGCGATGCTGCACAGCGAGAACCCCGAAGCGCGCCGCATCGTGATCGCCGGGCTCGCGCGCAAAGCCGGCACGATCGTGACCGGCGAGCTCGAGAAGGCCGCGAACGATCCCGATCCGCGCGTGCGCCGCGCCGCGATCGACGGGCTCGGCCGGCTCAAAGATAAAGCTGCGGTCACGGTGCTCGCGAAGCGCATGACCGACCCCGACGAGGCCGTTCGCGCGTCGGCCGCGAGCGCGCTCGCCGACATCGGCATCGGCGATCTCGCCGCGTTCGCGAAGAAAGCGCTCGCCGACCAGTCCGTGGCAGTGCGCGTCGCCGGCGTGCACCTGCTCGGCAAAGCCGAACAGCTCGATCAGCTCGCCGCGCTCGAGAACGATCCCGATCCGATCGTCGCGCTCGAAGCCGTTGTCACGCGGCAGCCGCGGCACGACAGGCCAGACAACGTAGACGTGCAGCTAATGTCGACGACGCCCGCCATCGTCCAGCGCGCGATCGCATCGCCGAAATGGGAAGTGCGTGCGGGCGTCGCGAACATGCTCGTGCGAATTCTCGGCAAAGCGGCGGCAACGCCGATCGCCGAGCAGCTCGCGAAGGATCCCGACACGCACGTCGCGCTCGCAGCCGCGCGCGTGCTCTCGCACGACGCAGCCACGCGCGATCAGGCGATCGCCGTGTTTCGCGCGCAGCTAGGCGGCGAGCTCGCGACGCAAGCCGCCGCCGACCTCGCCGCGCTCGACAGCGATCCCGAAGCGCTCGCGAAGCTCTCGCAGCTCGTGCGCGATCCGCAGCACACCGCCGAGCAACGCGCTGATGCGGCGAGTGCGCACCTCACGGCGCGCAAGATCACGCCGGGGCTGGTCGCTGCGCTCGCCGATACGAGCGGCGTGGTTCGGGTCGAAGCGGCGAGCGTGCTCGCTGCGCTCGCGAAAGATTAGTCGCTACCGAGGCACTTGGTCGGCGTGCACGCGCACGGCGGCGCGTTGTTGGAACCCTCGCACGTGCACGTATCGTCGGCGTCGCAGGTGCCGGCCGATCCAAACGTGCAGAGATGCGTGCAGAAGAACGTCGTCTTGCTGCCGATCACGGAGCACAACGGCGCGGTGCCGAGGCAATCGCTTCCGGACTGGCAGAACTTCCCGACGCCATCAGGATCGCCCATGTCGCCGGGCTCGCCACACATCGAGTAGAAGGCGTCGATCGCAGGTGCTGCGTCGACCGTCTTCGAATTGTTGTTGCTACTACATGCAAAGAAGCTGATGACAACGGCGAGACAGCGAAGGGATGTGCACATGTTGCGCATATGTTGCGAACGACGATCGTCGAGCTGATCGTCGTCGGTCAACACGCGCTAACAACGATCCCAAAACAGCAACTGTCATCGTTACTGGATGCGGGTTCGTGTTACTTCATTGACCACGAAAGGTGGCCTCGATGAAAACGATCCTCTTTGCACTCGTGGGGATGGCGGCGGTCGGATGCGGCACCAATAACGGCCCTGACTACGTCGCGGGATTCGATCCTCCGCCGGTTCAGGACGGCTATCAGCGGTTCATCTCGCCGACGCTCACCGGCATCGCGCCGGGCGCCGACGTCGAGTATTGCCAGTGGATCCAGGCGCCGGCCGACGCCGACCTCGACGTGCTCGACGTCGTCGGCGAGCAGTCGCCGACCGGTCACCACGCGGTGCTCTACACCTCGACCGAAACCCAGTTCCACACCGGCGACTCGCACATCTGCACGCCCGACGACATGGTCTCGGTGTCGTTCCTCGGCGCGGTGTTCGGTTCGGGTGGCGGACAGCTGACGAAGCTGCCGGATGGTCTGTTCTTCCGCCAGCGCAAAGGCCAGGCGCTGATGATCAACACGCACTGGCTCAACACGACCGACAAGACCGTCGACGGTCAGGCCGTGATCGACGTGAAGTTCGGACCCGCCGATCCGTCGCACACGATCGCCGACATCTTCGCGAACAACGGCGACACGTTCTCGATCCCGCCGGGCGCGCCGACCAGCTACGACGTGTCGTGCACGTTCCCGCAGGACATGAGCTTCGCGATGGTCACCGATCACATGCACACGGCAGGTCAGTCCGCGTACACCGAGATCCTGCACACCGACGGCACGTCGACGATGCTGCGCCAGGATGCGTCGTGGGCCTCGGACGAGCAGTTCAACCCGATCTACACGTCGTTCAGCCTGGCGCAACCGTACCTCGTGCACGCCGGCGACACGATGCACACGCACTGCGTGTGGCAGAACCAAGGCACGTCGACGCTGCTGTTCCCCGACGAGATGTGCACCGGCCAGGCGTTCTACTTCCCGGGTAACGGCTTGTCCGCGTGCGACGACGGTACGTGGGACGCCGGCACCGCGGTCGACTGATCGAGGCACTTATGATCAAACGACTCGCATTGGTTTGTGTCATCGCAGCGTGTGGAACGAACGGCCCCGATTACATCGCGGGCTTCGACCCTCCGCCCGTGCAGGACGGCTTCACGCGCTACGTCACGCCCGTCGTCGACGACATCGCACCGGGTGACAACGTCGAATACTGTCAGTGGGTCGCGCCCGCCGCGGCCGAAGATCAGGACGTGATCGGCTTCGACGGCTTGCAGTCCGCCACCGGTCATCACGCGATCTTGTTCGCGACGAGCGAGACCAACTTCAAGGTCGGCGAATCGCACATCTGCACGACCGACGACATGCTGTCGGTCTCGTACATGGGAGCGATCGCGGGCACGGGCGGCGAATCGCTGTCGAGCTTGCCGGATGGACTGTTCTTCCGGCTGCACAAGGGCCAAGCGCTCCTGGTCAACACGCACTGGCTCAACGCGACCGACAAGACCGTCGAAGGTCAGGCGGTCGTCGACCTGAAGCTCGAGCCCGCCGACCCGTCGCACACGGTCGCGGACGTGTTCGCCAACAACGGCGACACGTTCTCGATTCCGCCTGGAGCGCCGACGTCGTACGACGTGAGCTGCACGTTCCAGAGCGACATGAACTTTGCGATGGTCGCGAATCACATGCACAGCAACGGCATGTCCGCGTACACCGAGGTTCTGCGCGCCGACGGCACGTCGACGATGCTGCGTCAGGATCCGAGCTGGACGCAGGACGAGCAGTTCAATCCGGTCTACACGATGTACAGCCTCGCATCGCCGTACGTCGTCCACGCCGGCGAGATCATGCACTCGCACTGCGAATGGCAAAATCCGGGTCAGACGACGCTGCTGTTCCCCGACGAGATGTGCGCCGGCAACGGCTTCTACTTCCCGGGCAACGGGCTGTTCGCGTGTGAAGATGGCCAGTGGGGCCTCAACACGCAGGTCGACTAACTGCGCTAACGTGCCGCCGCGATGATTCGCGGCATCCTCTTCGACCTCGACGGCACGCTCGTCGACTCCGAGCGCGAGACCGCCGAGGCGATGGCGCGTGCGCTCGCGCGCGGCGCCAACATCGCGATCGAGCAATACGACCGCGATTTCATCATCGGCCGGTCGTGGGTCGCGATCTACGACAGCCTGAAGTCGCGATATCCGCAGCTGCCGTGGTCGCGCACCGAAACGATCGCGCACGTCGCCGACGCACGCGCCGAGGTGCTCGCCGAGATGGGCCTGACCATCTTGCCGGGCGTGCGCGAGACGCTCGGCTGGACGGCGACGGCCGACTTGAAGCGCGCGATCGTCACCGGCAGCTCGCGGCTCGAGGTCGAGCAGGTGCTCCCGCACTTGGCCTCGCACTTCGACGCGATCGTCGCGGCCGAGGACGTGGCGCGGAGCAAGCCGGCGCCGGACGGCTACCACAAGGCGCGCGAGATGCTCGCGCTCGCGCCGCACGAGTGCCTGGTGGTCGAAGATTCCGAAGCCGGGATCACCGCCGGCCGCGACGCGGGCTGCATCGTCCTGGCCGTCAGGGCAGGCAATTTCGGCGGCTGGAAACAAGACCATGCGCACTTGGTCGTCGGCACGCTCGGCGAGCTCACGCCGTCGCTGGTCGATCGGCTCGCGCGGGATTATGGTTGGGCTCGGTGAAGCTTCCGGCCGCAGTTACGATCTACGAGGTCGGCCCGCGCGATGGCCTGCAGAACGAGGCGCGCAACGTGCCGACCGCGGAAAAGATCCGGTTCATCGATGCGCTCGTCGCGTCGGGGATCCGCATGATCGAGATCACGAGCTTCGTCTCGCCGAAGTGGATCCCGCAGCTCGCGGATTCGGCCGAGGTCGCGCGCGGCGTCGCGCGGCCACCGGGCGTTCGCATGAGCGCGCTCGTGCCGAACCGGCGCGGGCTCGATACCGCGCTGGCGTCGGGCATGAAAGAGATCGCCGTGTTCATGAGCGCGTCGGAGACGCACAACAAGAAGAACGTCAACAAGACGATCGCCGAGACGCTCGCGGCGTTCGGCGACGTCGTCGGGCCGGCGCTCGATGCGGGCCTGCAAGTGCGCGCGTATCTGTCGACCTGCTTCGGCTGCCCGTACGAAGGCGAGGTCGATCCCGAGCGCGTCGTCGCGCTGACCGGGCAGCTGCGCGACATGGGCGTGTATCAAGTCTCGATCAGCGACACGATCGGCGTCGCGAACCCGCGCCAGGTCGAGGACGTGCTCGGCCGCGTGATCGCGAAGCATCCGGTCGAATCGCTCGCCGTGCACTTCCACGACACGCAGGGCACCGCGCTCGCGAACTGTGTCGTCGCGATGGAGATGGGGATCACGACGATCGATGCGGCGGCCGGCGGGCTCGGCGGCTGTCCGTACGCGCCGGGCGCGTCGGGCAACTTGGCGACCGAGGATGTCGTCGCGATGTTGCATGCGATGGGCGTGGCGACCGGCATCGATCTCGACAAGCTCGTCGACGCGTCGCGCACGGCGTCGACGTTCGTCGGCCACGAGCTGCCGTCGAAGTATCTCAAGGCGCACCTCGGCAAGCAGGCGCGCGCCCGCCGCCACGCCGAGCGGTTGGGTACGCAGCAATAGCGAGCAAGCGGGCACAGCGGGCGACCTTGCCCGCGTAGCGAGCGAGCGATAAAAACGCTACGGTCCGCGCATGGCGGACATCCTCGTCGAAGAGCGAGCCGGCACGGCGTGGGTCACGTTGAATCGGCCCGACGTGCGCAACGCGCTGTCGCGCGACGTCAACATCCAGCTCGCCGAGCTCGCGCAAGATCTCGATCGCAGCGAGACCGTGCGCGTCGTCGTGATCACCGGCGCCGGCGACAAGGCGTTTTGCGCCGGCGCCGATCTCAAAGAGCGCAAGGGCGTACCCGCGGGAGAGACCGGCCCGTACATCACGGCGATCGGCAACGCGATCGAGCAGTGGGGCGAGATCCGCAAGCCGACGATCGCGATGATGAACGGCTCGGCGTACGGCGGCGGCCTCGAGCTCGCGCTCGCATGCGATCTCCGCATCATCGCCGAAGGCAGCGAGCTCGGTTTGACCGAGGTGCGGTTGGGCATCATTCCGGGTGCCGGAGGCACGCAGCGACTGCCGCGTTTGATCGGCGAGGCGCGCGCGAAAGAGCTCATCCTGCTCGGGCGACGGATCTCGGCGACGCGCGCCGCCGAGATCGGCTTGGTGCACCAGACCGTGCCACGCGACAAGCTGCGCGCGACCCTCGACGCGATGCTGGCCGAGCTCGATGGTTGCGCGCCGCTGTCGCTGATCGCGGCGAAGGCGGCGATCGAGCGCGGCCACGGCAAGCCGCTGTCGGAGGGGCTCACGCTCGAGCGCGAGGCGTACGACGTGACGTTGTTCAGCGAGGACCGGGACGAGGGGCTGGCCGCGTTCGCCGAGGGCCGACCGCCGCGCTACCAGGGTCGGTAGGCATGGGGGCGTAGGCCCCGGCGCGGTGCGCTTCGCGCGCGACGCTGCGATCGCCGCGCCGCGTGATCGAACAGTTGCGAATCGCGGGGCTGGCCTGCCGGCTGCAATCTGCGATTGCATGGCGATCAGTCGGTTGCTCGCGCGGTTGGGCTTCGTGCGAATCGGGCGGTTCGGCCTCGTGCTCACCCCCGACGATCGGATCCTCTCGACGCGGCCCGCCGTGCTCGACGACGGCCTCGGCGGCAAGATCGTCGGCTGGGACGAAGGCGACCTGGCCGCGATGGAGCTCGAGCACTGGCAGCCGATGGGCGCGAGGCCCGCGATGCCTGCGAAGATCATTGCATTGCCGGCGATGGCTGCGCTGCCGCCGCCGATTCCGCGCAGCGCCAAAGTGACCGCATCGGTGCCGATCACATCGCCGGCCGCTGTCCAGGTTGCCCCTGCGGAGCCGACGGAAGATGATGAGTGGGAATGGGAGATCGCGGTCGCAAAGGCCCGTGCGACGGCGGATCCGATCCCGGCCGACAGCTGGCCGAAGACGCAGGAGCTCCGCGAGGAGGTCCGGCGTTGGGAACCCCAGCCGGTGCCGCGCCATCTGATCCTGCCGCATCAGCGGGTCTCGCATGTCCCGGCCAAGCCGCCGGCGCGAATGCCGTCGGCGACCGAGCGCCAGCGACTGCCGTTGCGCGCTGCGCCGTCGGCGTCGCCCGCCATGACGGTGCTGAGCAAGCCGGAGCTGGAGCCGACCAAAGTGCGCGCGGTCGTCACGCTGCGCGCCCCGCTCGCGACACCGGCGCCGAAGAAGTTCGACATGGCGAGGACCGAGCCCTCGGTGACGATCGCGGCGCCGCCCGTGCGCCCGACCGTGCAGGCGCCGATTCCGAACCCGCCGCGCCCGGCGAGCAAGCACGAGGAGACGATTCGCACGCTCGCCGCGCCGCCCGCGGCCGCCAACGACGATCGCACCGACACGGCGATCGCGTTGCCGCCGGCGCCGAGCGTCGCGTCCTCGTCGCGCCGCGTCGCCGCTCGCGAGCGTTAGTCGTCGCGATCGCGGTCGCCGCGTGCGGCAAGCACAACGCGACGCAGACCACGCCGAAGCAGCCCGACATCGATGAGGGCACCGCGGAAAAAGACGCGAAGGGCGTGCTCGACGAGATCTATCAGTCGATCGGCCACTCCGATACCGACGACTTGCTCACGCTCACGGCGGATCCGCTGTTCGTCTACGGCCCGCGCAAAGGCGACGTGCACGCCTCGCGCGCCGACGCGCTGGTCGCGCTCAAAGGGTTCGTCGACAAGCAGAAGAAGCGCGAGGTCAAATCGGCGGACCTGGCGGTCGTTGCATCTCCCGGCGGGCACTCGGCGTGGGCGTTCGACGCGATCGACATCGACGGCACGGCGCTCGCGATGATCGCGGTGCTGTCGAACGCCGATGACGTCTGGCAAGTCAGCGCGGTCGATCTCGCGCTCACGCCGGCGATGAAGTCGGTGCGCGCCGAGGTCAAGCAGGATGCCGTCGTGCCGCCGGGCATGGCGGGAATCGCAAAGATCGATCCGGACGCGAAGCCGGCGATCGACAAGTTGACCAAGGGCTTCGCCGATCAGTCGATCCTCGGCGACGATCTCGCGAGCCGCAGCGATGCGGTCTACGCCGGGCCCGGCGGCGGCGACGTCGTGCGCGGCAAATCCGAGCTCAAGAAGCTGTTCAAGAAGCGCGTCAAAGAGAACGTGCGCGAGGTCGCGGCCGGAGATGCGACCGCGGCGGTCACGGGCGACGGTCAGCTCGCGTGGGTGACATTGCCGGCGGTGCGGTTCGAGGACGACGTCGATCCGCTCCCGCTTCGCGTGTTCGCCGTGTTCGAGAAGCACGACGCCGAGTGGAAGCTGATCGCGCTACACGAATCGGTGACGATCGACGCGCCCGGCTCGGCGACGGCGTTCAAGAGATTCACGCTGCCGGTGCCGGCGGCAGGCTCGGCGGCTTTCGGCAGTGGCAGCGACGATGCGCCGCCGCCGAAGAAGAAAAAGCACAAGAAACACAAGAAACCACCTCCGCCGCCAGCGGACGACGACAGCAATTAGCCGTACTTGCAAAGCTTGCGCGGCGGCTGGCACGGACGCATGTTGATCCGACATGGACATGAAAAATGTCGGGGGCACGCCGGGTGGCGCGCGCACGTTCCTGCTCGGCCTCATCATGGCCATCGTCGGCGGCTACCTCTTGATGCAGGAGGTCAGCGTGAACGGCGGCTATTGGAGCTTCGGCTTCGCGGGCACGTACGGGCGCAGCTTCGGCATCACGCTGCTGCCGCTGCTGTTCGGCATCGGCATCTTGTTCGCGAACGGCAGCTCGTTCGCCGGGCGGCTGCTCACCGGCGCCGGCGCGCTGATCATCCTCTCCGGGATCATCATGAACCTCGACATTCACTTCCAGCAGACGTCGTTGTTCAACACGCTCGTGATGTTGGTGTTGCTCGTCGGCGGTGTCGGCTTGATCGTGCGCGCGGTGATGCCGATGCACGGCGGCGACGACGACAAGAAGCCCGAGAAGCCGGCCGAAGCCTGACATCGCTGTCGCGATTTGCGCGGTGAACGCGACCGCGCGGCGCGTAGACCTGCGAGATCGCGTCGCTCGCGATGGCGTCGTACTTGCGATGGGTTGACGCATGCGCTTGTGGTGGTTGATCGCGCTCGCCGGATGTACGCGCATCGTGTCTGAAGACGACGCGCAGATCGTGTGTCCTGCAACCCAGCCGGTCGAAGGCAGCGCGTGCGCGACCAACAATGGGCCGTGCGACTACGTCGAAGCGAACACCGGCTATGCCGCGAGCTGCGAGTGCAGCGGCGAGTTCGGCGACCCGTCGGGGCAAACGACGTGGCACTGCAGCGATTGTCCGTGGACGAATTTCTCCGGCAGCGCGGCGTGCTCGCTGCCGGGCTCGAGCTGCGAATGGCACTCCGGCGACGACGAAATGGAATGCGATTGCAGCTGCGGCAGCGACGGCTACTGGCAGTGCACGCCCGAGACGTCGAACTCGGCGTGCCCGGGTTAGTGCTGCGCTCGCATGCCGGGCGCTTCGCGGCCGGTCGACGACACGTACTCGTCGTAGCTGCCGCCGTAGATCCGCGGCTTGCCGGCCTCGGCGAGCTCGAGCACGCGGGTCGCGAGCGCGGAGAGAAACTGGCGGTCGTGCGACACGAAGATCAGCGTGCCTTCGTAGTCGGCGAGCGCGCGAACGAGCGCGCGCTTGGTGACGATGTCGAGGTGGTTGGTCGGCTCGTCGAGCACGAGTAAGTTCGGCGCGTCGTAGAGTAGCTTCGCGAGCGCGACGCGGGCGCGTTCGCCGCCCGAGAGCACGTGGATCGGCTTGAACACGTCATCGTCCTGGAAGCCGAACATGCCGGCGAGGTTGCGCAGCGTGCCCTGGTTCGCGAGCGGCGCGTGCTCTTGGAGCTCTTCGAGCACGGTGCGATCGCCGCCGAGGCCCTCCATCACGTGCTGCGCGTAGTAGCCCAGCGTGACCGAGGCGCCGATCGTGGCGCTGCCGGCATCCGGCGCGAGCGCACCGGCGATCATCTTGAGCAGCGTCGACTTGCCGGCGCCGTTCTCGCCCATCACCGCCCAGCGCTCTTTGCGCCGCACGGTCATCGTCAAATCTTTGTGCACGACGCGCGCGCCGTAGGCTTTGCTCAGCGCGTCGAGCTTGACGACGTCGTCGCCCGAGCGCTGCGGTGTGCGGAATTCAAATTCTTTTTCGACGAACCGGCGCGGCTCGGCGATCTTTTCGATCTTGTCGAGCTTCTTGAGCCGGCTCTGCACCTGCGCCGCCTTCGCGACGTGGGTCTTGAACCGCTCGACGAACCGCGATTCTTTCGCGAGCATCGCCTGCTGGCGCGCGTACGCCGCTTCGCGACGCGCCGCCTCGAGCACTCGCGCTTTCTCGTAGAAGTCGTAGTTGCCGCCGTAGGTGCGCAAGTCGCCGCCGTCGATCTCGACGATCTTCTGCACGACGCGATTCATGATCGCCTTGTCGTGGCACGTCATCACCACGGTGCCGTCGTAGTCTTTCAAGAACTGCTCGAGCCACAAGATCGACTCGAGGTCGAGGTAGTTGGTCGGCTCGTCGAGCAAGAGCAGCTGCGGCTTGGCCAGCAGGATCTGCGCGAGCGCGACGCGCATCTTCCAGCCGCCCGACAGCGTGCCGACGTCATCGTGCATTTGATCCTGGCGAAAGCCGAGGCCGGCGAGGATCTCCTGCGCACGCGCCTCGAGCTCGTAGCCGCCGAGGTCTTGATAGCGCGCCTGCACGTCGCTGAACCGTTCGACGACGGCATCGGTCGGATCGCTCTCGAGCTTGATGGTCAGCGCGGCGAGCTCGTCGGCGAGCTTGGCGACCTCGCCGGCGCCGGCGCAGGTCTCGGCGAGGATCGATCGGCCGCGCAGATCGCCGACGTCCTGGCGGAAGTAGCCGAGCGTGAGCTTTTTCGGCTTCTCGACGTTGCCGTCATCGGGCGCGTCCTCGCCGGCGATCAACCGGAACACCGTGCTCTTGCCGGCGCCGTTGGGGCCGACGAGCCCGACTTTCTCGCCAGGGTTGATCTGAAACGACGCATCGACGAACAAGATCTGCCCGCCGAACTGCTTGGTCACCTGCGAAAACGCGATCACGGCGCGCGCTGTATAGCACTTGACCTAGCGTTCGTCGTCGGGTTTGCCCGGCCGCGGCGCGTACTTCTTGGCCTTCGCGTGCCGCGTCTCGGCGATCCGCCTGGCGGTTTTCTGATCGGCGACGGCGACCTCGTGCTCGGCGCCGAGCTTACGAAAGCTGACGAGCCGCGATGCTTCGAGCTTGCCGGCGAGCACGGCCGCGGTGACGGCGCAGCCCGGCTCGTTGTCGTGGTTGCAATCGCGGAACTTGCAGTCGGCCGCGAACCCGGCGATGTCGTCGAACGCATCTTCTTCTTCGTCGTCGGGGTTTTCTTTTGCCCAACGGGCGAGCTCGCGCATGCCGGGCGTGTCGATCCACAACGAGCCGTCGTCGGCGACGAACAACTCGCGCCGCGTCGTGGCGTGGCGGCCGCGATCGTGGTCGTCGATCGGCAGCGTCGGCAGCGATGCGCTGGTGACGAGCGCGTTGAGCAGCGACGACTTGCCGACGCCGGAGCTGCCGAGCAACACGGCGGTGGAGCGCGGCGGCACGAACACACGCAGGTCGGCGAGGCCAACCCCGCTCACCGTCGACAGCGGCACGATCGGCACGTTCGGCGCGAGCGTCTCGAGCAACCCGACCAGCGGCGCCGGATCGCCGACGAGGTCGACCTTCGTCAACGCGATCACGGCGCGGATCTGGCTGTCGGCGAGCAAGCTGGTGTACCGGTCGAGCCGAGCCGGCGACAGATCGCCGTTCGCCGAGGTCATCACGAGCCCGAGGTCGACGTTGGCGGCGAGCGGCTGTGGCAGCGACGCCTCGCCGGCGGCGCGACGCACGAGCAGGCTCGCGCGCGGCAGGATCGCGCGGATCACGGCGGCGCCCGCGCCGGCGAGCGCTTCGCTCCAGCGATCGAGGATCACCCAATCGCCGACGGTCGGCAGCTCGCGCTTGTCGCGGCTCGCGGCCAGGAACGCCTTGCCGGTCGCTTCGGCCCACGCGACGCCATCGACGGCCCGCGCGTGATAGGCGCCGCGATGCTCGGCGACGATGCGCGCGACGACGCCGTCGGCCGGCATAGACCAACTCGGATCCCAGCCGAGCTCTTCGAGCGTCACCGCCTTTAGATACGCTATCGTCACGCGGTGAGCGAGAACAAGCGGCGCAGCGGCATCGATCTGGTGCCGCACAACCAGGCGTTAGGCATCGAGACGGTCGAGATCGAGCGGGCGACCGCGCTGCTCAAGCTGCCGTACGACGTGAAATTGATCGGCAACCCCGACACCGGCACGATCCACGGCGGTGCGATCACGGCGCTGCTCGACGCGAGCTCGGGCACGGCGGTGTTCACGGCGCTGACCGAGTGGGCGCCGATCGCGACGCTGGATCTGCGCATCGACTACATGCGCGCAGCCGAGCCGAACCGCGACGTGCTGTGCCGGGCGCGCTGCTACAAGGTCACGCGCAACGTCGCGTTCACGCGCGCGGTCGCGTACCACGATAGCGAGGACGATCCGATCGCGGCGGCGGCGGGCACGTTCATGCTGCACACCAAGCCGGGTGCGAAATGACCATCCGCGAGCTCATCGAAGCTGCGAAGCGCGCCGGCGATTGCCGCGCGGTCGTCGAGGCCGTCCCGTATTCGAAGTTCATCGGGCTCGATGCCGAGCTACAAGCCGACGAGCTGGTCACGACGATGCGTTACGCGCCGCACCTGGTCGGCAATCCCGCGTTGCCGGCGCTGCACGGCGGCACGCTCGGCGCGCTGCTCGAATCGGCGGCGATCTTCGAGCTGCTGTGGCGCAGCGAGACCGTCGTGCTGCCGAAGACGATCACGGTCACCGTCGATTTCTTGCGCTCCGGCGCCGCGCGCGACACCTACGCGAGCGCGACGATCACGCGGCAGGGCAGGCGCGTCGCCAACGTGCGCGCGACGGCGTGGCAGACCGATCGCAACGCGCCGGTCGCGACCGCGCACGCGATCTTTCTGGTCATGGGCGACTAACGCGGCTTCGCGGGCTCGGCGTGGCGATGGACGAGCTTCCACGCGCCGCGTTCGCGGCGAGACACTTCGGTGATGCACAGCTTCATCGGCACGATGTCGGGCTTGCCGCGCATACGCGCATCGGCGATTTGATAGCCGCACCAGAACGCGAGATCGCCGCTCGTGGCCGATTGCAGCAAACGAACCTCACCGCGGATTCTCGGCGACGATCTATCTGACCTCTCCGCCGGCCGATGTTCACGTCGTGGTCGTGAGCGATGCCGGGCAGAACGAAGCGCTGCACGTCGGCATCACGAACCCGTAGGCACGATGACGATGCGCTTGCCCTGATCGCCTCGCGCCCACGCGTCGCCGATCGTCGCGAGCGGCACCAGCTCGAGCTCCAGGGTGAGCTTGCCCTGGGCCGCGAGCTCGAGGATCTGCGGCAGCTCGGCGCGGATCTCGTGCGGCTGGACCGAGCCGAAGCCACTGCCGACGATCTCGAGGCTCATGCTGCGCAGCGCGTGCGCGTGCATGGTGACCTGCGGCCCGGCCATCTCGCCGATGTTGCAATAACGCACGCGGCGGCCGGCGAGCTGGTTGCGCGCGGCGAGCAGCGCGTCGAACGTCGCCCCGGCGGGGGCGCCCCAGAGATAATCGAGCACGACGTCGATGCCGCCGGCGAATTCGCGCGTGAGGTTTTCGCAAAACTCGGGCGCGTCGATTCGCAATGTGGCGTCGGCGCCGAGCTCGGCGAGCACCGCGGAGTTGCGGCCCGCGGCGATGATGTGCGACGCGCCGAACGCACGCGCGACCTGGATCGCGAGCCGGCCGCTCGAGCCGGTCGCGCCGAGGACGAGCACGCGGTCGCCCGGCTGCATGTGGGCGCGTAGCTTGAGCGCGAGCCAGCTCGACATCGCGGGATTGATGATCGCGGCGCCGAGCTCGGGCGACAGGCCCGCCGGCAAGATCAGCGCGGTGTGCGGCGCGACCACCGCGAGCTCGGCGAACGTGCCGTACGGCGGCCGCTGCCAGCCGAAGTACGCGAGGCGACCGTCGGGTAGCTCGCACACGCCGTCGACGCCGGGGATCAACGGATATTTGCCGGTGCTCGTGTAGTGCTTGCCGCTCGCGTGGCCGCGCACGAGCGGATGCAGGCCGGCGGCGCGCACACGGGCGACGACCTCGCCGGGTTGCGGCTGTGGATCGGGGAATTGCTCGGCGCGCGGAGTGCCGCCGGCCTCGTGAATGACTGCTGCGTTCATGGTGTATCAAATGTAAGCTTTTAGTTGTGTCTGTCAGCTTGCGTCACAGCGCGCGGCGCCGCGCCACGATAACTCCGCGAAAGCAGCCTCGCCAGGCCCGCGCGCGCGAGACCGTCGAAGCGATTTTACAAGCTGCGACTTACATTTTGCAGAAGGCCGGCTACGAGGCGATGACGACGAACCAGATCGCCGACCGCGCCGGCGTCAACATCGCGTCGCTGTATCAGTACTTTCCGAACAAGCAGGCGATCCTCGCCGAGCTCGCGCGCCGTCACGTCAACGAGGCGCGTGGCCGGCTCGCCACGACCCTCGTCGGCCTGCGCACCAAGCGTCGCGTGTCGTTGCGCGATGCGGTGCGCGCGATGATCGGCGCGACGTGTGCCGAGCATGCGATCGATCCACAGCTGCACGAGATCTTTACGATCTGGGGTCCGCGCGTTGGCTTGCCGCACGTGACGACCGAGGTCGACGCGACGATCGAAGTGGAATCGCAGGTGTGGGTCGAGTCGATGGCGGGCGCGTTGCCCGACCCCGAGCTCGCGCTGTGGATCGCGCGCACGACGATCCACGCGGTGGTGCACCACGCGTTCGTCGAGCGGCCCGAGATCGCCGCGATGCCGGAGCTTGCCGCCGAGCTCGCGCGCTTGCTCGTGCCATTCCTCGCGCCGCGTCGTGCGCGCGGTTCAGGTCGCGGCTTGCGCCGTCGGCGGTAGCCGCATCGTGACGATCGCACCGGCGTTCGCGTGCGCCGCGATCACGACGTCGCCGCCGAGCGAGATCGCCACCGAGCGCGCGATCGCCAGGCCGCCGCCGACGCCCGCGCCTCGAGCAGGCGAGCGAAAGAACGGATCGAATACGTGCGACAGCTCTTCGGGCTCGAGCACGCTGCCGTTGTCGGAGACTTCGACGACGACTTCGCCGTCGCGCTCGCCGACCGCGACCACCATGCGATTGCTGGGGTCGCCGGCGCGCGCGAAGCCCGAGACCGCGAACAGCAGCATCGCGAGCACCGCCTGGCCGATGCGCGATTCGTCGCCGGCGACCAGCCGCACCGCCGAAATCTGACGCACGACGTGCGCGCGCGGCTCGAGCGTCGGCATCGCGAGTCGCAACACCGCCAACGTGACCGCGACGAGATCGCACGGGCCGCTGCCGCCGCGCGACGCGAGCGTCTGGAACGCGCGGACGTTGCTCGCGATCCGCTCGGCGCCGGTCGTGATGTCATCGAGCACGCGCAGCGCCGCGGCTTGCTTGGCGTCGGCGAGGTTGGTGACGAGCAGCTTGCGCAGCGAGCGCAGGTTGAGCAGCACGGAGGTCAGCGGGTTGTTGGTCTCGTGCGCGAACCCCGCGGCGAGCGCGCCGACGAGCGAGATCCGGTCGGCCTCGAGCGATGAGAGCTGCGGCGGGCGCTGGCCGATACGATCCGACCAGATCAGCACGAGCGCGTGGCCGCGATCGATCTCGGCGTGGCCGTAGCTGACCTCGACCGGCACCGGCTGGCCATGCTTGTCGACGAACACCAGCTCGACCGACGGCGTCAGCAGCTCGCCGGCGAGCAGCCGCTTGTACATCTGCGCCGCGACGTCGCGCTGATCCGGCATCAACAGCGCGAACGTCGGCGACGCGAGCCATTCCTCGCGCGTGTAGCCGAGCCGGCGCATCGCGGCATCGTTGGCGTCGTGCTTCACGAACCCGCCGTCCTCGTGGCCGAGGATGACGTAGCCGATGTTCGCGCGGGTGAGCGCGTCGAGCATCGCCGGCAATGCGAAGCGAAGGTCTCGACTCATGCTGGCTTCACGAACGTGCCCTGCGTGCGGTCCTTGACGACGCCGGGAAACCGCAAGACCTGGTCGTGCATCGCGAGGTAAACGCCGGGCGGCACCAGCTGAACCGCGAGCAGCGCCTCGGTGAGGTTTTGCAGCGCATCGGTCGCGCGCAGCTCGTACGGCCGCATCGCGCCGGTCAGCACGATCGGCGAGACCGGCACGCCGACGAGCTCGACGATGCGCTCGCCCGAGACGCTCAGCCGATCGGTGCCATGCACGACGACGACGCCATCGGTCTCGCGCGCGAGCATCGCGGCGGTCTCCGCGATCAGCGTGTGATCCTCGGCCGACATCTCGAGGCTGTCCTTGTTCATCAGCGCGACGCGCTGGATGGTCACGCCGCGCAACTCGAGCGACGCGAGCATCACGTCGAGCACGGAGACGTTGTTGGCGAGCACGCCCGACAAGTCGTCGTACGTCTTCTCGATCGTCCCGCCGGTGGAGATCAGCGCGATGCGTTTCATTGGATGTACGGCAGGCCGAAGTAGACCACGGCTCCGGCCGCGGCGGCGGTCAGCACGAGCAGCAGCGCGATCACCCAGTTGCTCGTGCGCGCGCGTGGCGCGGCCCGCGCCGGCGCCG
>DATBAS010000017.1:0-84360 GCA_036271395.1 Kofleriaceae bacterium | reverse complement strand
AGGTGCTGCTGCACCGCGGCGAGCGCGAGCAACGCGGGAATCGCGGCGTGCGTCGCCGAAACGCCGCGGTCGGACAGGATGAGGACGTTGTGGCCGTCGTCGATCGCCTCGCTCGCGGCCGCGCACAGCTTGTCGATCGCCTTGCCGAGCCAACCGCGGCCGTACGCGATCGGCCACAGCAGCGGCAGCGTGACCGGATCGAACACGCCTTCGCGCACGGCGCGGATCTTCGCGAGATCCGCGTTCGAGATGATCGGTCCGCGCAGGCGGAGCTGGTGGCATTGCTCGGGCGTCTCGTCGAACGTGTTGCCGTCGGGCCCCATCGTGGTTTCGAGCGACATCACGGCGGCCTCGCGGATCGGATCGATCGGCGGGTTCGTGACTTGCGCGAACAGTTGATGGAAGTACTGCGACAGCATCGGCGCCCGCTCCGAGAGCACGGCGAGCGGCGTGTCGGTGCCCATCGAGCCGATCGGCTCCTTGCCGGTCTCGGCCATCGGCGCGATCACGAGATCGACGTCCTCGTCGGTGTAGCCGAACGCGAGCTGCTGGCGCAGCAGCGCGTCGCCGGCGAGCGGCGCGGGCGCGGCCGCGTCCGGTTGATCGGCGAGCTCGAACAGGTTCTTGTCGAGCCACTTGCGATACGGGAATCGGCCGGCGACCTCGCGCTTGAGCTCGGCGTCGTCGACGATGCGGCCCTCCGCGGTATCGACGACGAACATCTTGCCGGGCTGCAATCGGCCCTTCGCGACGATCTGCTCGGGTGGGATATCGAGGACGCCGGCTTCGGAGGCGAGCACGACGCGATCGTCGGTCGTGATCGTCCAGCGCGCGGGACGCAGGCCGTTGCGATCGAGCGTCGCGCCGACGATCTGACCATCGCTGAACACGATCGCGGCCGGCCCATCCCACGGCTCGACCACCGAAGCGGCGTAGCGATAGAAGCTGCGCCGGTCGTCGTCCATTTCGGCGCCGGCGTTCTCCCACGCCTCCGGAATCGTCAACATCATCGCGTGCGGCAGCGTGCGCCCGGCGAGCGTGAGCAGCTCGACCATGTTGTCGAACTGCGCCGAGTCGCTCTTGCCGGGCACGATGATCGGCTGCAGGCGATCGAGCCCGCCGGAGAACTTCGCGCTGTGCAGCTGGCTCTTGCGCGCGGCCATCCAGTTGGTGTTGCCGCGCAGCGTGTTGATCTCGCCGTTGTGCGCGATGTAGCGGAACGGCTGCGCGAGATCCCACGTCGGGAACGTGTTCGTCGAAAACCGCGAGTGCACGACCGCGATCGCGCTCGCGACGAGCGGGTGCTGCAGATCGACGAAGAACTTCGCGAGCCGGTCGGGCAGCAAGAGGCCCTTGTAGACGATCGTCTCGGTCGACAGGCTCGCGACGTGAAAGTAGCCGGCCGGATCCGCGCCGCGCTCGCGGATGCGATTCTCGGCGAGCTTGCGGATCACGAACAGCGTGCGTTCCCACGCCGACGGCGGCACGCGCCGCATCCGCAGAAACACCTGGCGAAAGATCGGCAGCGAGCTCGTGCCGACGCGGCCGACCTGCGACAGATCGACCGGCACGTCGCGCCAGCCGAGCACGCGTTGACCTTCGTCGACGATCGCGGCTTCGAGCAGCGCCTCGCACGATGCGCGCAGCGTCGGATCGGGCGGCAAGAACACGTTGCCGACCGCGAACCGCCCGACGGGCAGCTCGAAGCCGAGCGCGAGCGAGCTGAAGAACGCGCTGGGGAGCTGGAGCTGGATGCCGGCACCGTCGCCGGTATCGGGATCGGCGCCGCACGCCGCGCGATGGGCGAGTCGCGCGAGGACTTCGAGGCCTTGCTCGACGATCGCGCGCGAGCGTTGGCCGCGCAGGTTCGCGACGAACCCGACTCCACACGCGGCGCGCTCGGATCGCATGACGCATCGAGTCTAACGCGACGCGTTGTCGATTGCAGCTGATAGTGTCTAGCGCCGAGCCGCGTCGAGTCGCGCGCGCACTGCCGCGCTCGTCTTCGCGACCGACTGCCGCGTGTCATCGAGCTCGCGTGCCTGCGCCGCGACCGTTTCGCACATCCCGAATCGATCGAGCCCGGCGGCCTGGCAGCCGGCACGTGCCGCGTCGAAGCAGTCGGCGGCACACGTCACCTCGGCCTCGGTGCACGCGAGCCGACAGCGATCTTCGCTGCACGCGAGCTCGCAGCTCTTGGCGGCGCTGCACGCCGACGAGCACGCGTACGGATCGGCGATCGCCGAGCCGTCGCCGCAGCCGATCGCATCGCCGATCGCGTGCACGGCGCGACCGTCGCGGCAGATCAATCGCTCGGCCGGTAGCACGACGCCGGCGATCGGATCGCAGTAGACGTTGTGGCGATACGATCGACACGCGAACAGCTCGGTGCCGCCGCAGCCGGTCGCCGCGTAGATCGGAACCTGCCGTTCGCGCTCGCCGGCGCGGCTCGTCGCCGGGTCGCGCTCGCGTTGCCGCGCTTGCCACGCGCGAAACGCGGCGTCGCGCGCCGCTCTCCACACGCCGAGCCGCGCCGGATCGGCGGCGACGTCGGCGGCCAAGTCCGGCTCGCGCCACGGCTCGCTCGGCACGCTCGTGGCGTGGACGAGCTCGAGCCCGAGCTCCGGCACCAGCCCGACGCGCACGCGATCGCGCGGGCAGAACTTCGCGCTCTCGTAGCGCTGCGCGAGTTGCTGCGGATCGGGCGACATGCACGCCGTCAGCGCGACGGCGATCGCGATCGCTCTCATGCATAGAGCGTGCGGCCGGCCGGGCCGCTCGCCTGTTAAGGCTCGATGAGACGTTCGCGGCGGCCGATGAAGTCTGCATTGCGGCGCCGATCACGTCTTGCCTGGATTGCGAATCCCGCGCTCGGTGATGAGGCGATGTAGATAGCGCCGGCTCACACCCGCGATCTCGGCGGCGCGAGTCACGTTACCTGCGGTGCGGCGGAGCAGCGATGTGACATACAGCGCTTCGAACTGCGTGAGGCAGCGATCGCGTGCGTGCTTGAGCGAGAGCTCGGTCGTGACGAAGCTCTCGAGCGATGGCGAGCCGGCTGCGAGCGTCGCGTTGGCGACGGGTTCGGCGAATCCCCAGCCGAGGATCGCGCTGCGCTCGATGAAATTGCGCAGCTCGCGGACGTTGCCCGGCCAGCCGCGTCCTTCGATCGACGCGAGGATCGCATCGGGCAACGCGAGATCTTTGCCAGTCACGTGCGCGTAGAAGTGATTCGCGAGTGCACCGATATCACTCCCGCGATCGCGCAACGCGGGCAACACGATCTCGAAGACTGCGAGTCTGTAATACAGATCTTCGCGAAAGTTGCCCTGATTGACCGCGAGTGCGAGCGAGCGATTTGTTGCCGCGATCACGCGGACGTCGACCGGGCGAGGCGTGTTCGCGCCGACGGGCCGCACTTCGCGCTCTTCGAGCGCGCGCAACAACTTCGGCTGCAGCGACATCGGCAGCTCGCCGATCTCGTCGAGAAACAGCGTGCCGCCGGCGGCTTCTTCGAAGATGCCGGCGCGATTCGCGCTCGCGCCGGTGAACGCGCCGCGGACGTGGCCGAAGAGCTCCGATTCGATCAAGTGTTCGGCGATCGAGCCGCAATCGAGCGCGACGAACGGTCCGGTCGCGCGCTGCGACGCTTCGTGGATCGCGAGCGCGGCGAGCTCTTTGCCGGTGCCGGTCTCGCCTTGGATCAACACGGTCGCCGTGGTCGGCGCCACGGTCGCCAACACGTGGAACATGCGGCGCATCGCCGGGCTCGAGCCGAGCAGCGGGCCGAAGCGATCGCGCGGCGCGAGCGCCATCTCGATCGTCGCGTCGCGACTATCGACGACGATCGTCGTCTTGCCGAGCTCGAGCCGCGCGCGATCGGCGAGGCGCGCGTCGGTGACCCGCACGCCGTTGACCCATGTCCCGTTCGTGCTGCCCGAATCGACGACGCGCAGGCCGTCGGGCTCGACGTGGAGCTCGCAATGCAGCCGCGAGATCGCGGGATCCGCGAGCTGGAGCGCGCAGCTCGGCGCGGTGCCGATCCGCGTCGTGCCGGGCTCGAGCCGGAGCTCGCGGCCGGCGTCGGGCCCGGCGGTCACGCGCACGACCACCTCGGTGAACAACAGCGACGGCAGCTTGTGCAGGATGTCGGTCGACGGCGGCGGCGAGGTGGGCATGGCGTCGTCAGTTGCAGCCGATGTGGATGGCGCGATCGGTGTCGGCGTAGAGCGCGATCGCGACGTCGTCGATCAGCACGTCGGTCGGCGACGAGCCCGATGCATAGCCGAGCCCGACCTCGGCGCTATCCCAGCCGACGCCGGCCAGCGTCGATACGGCGCCGTCGATCTGCGGGATCGGCGAGCCGTCCATGAAGATCGCGAGGTATCCCGCCGACGCGACATCGATCACGACCTCGATGCAGTGCCAGCCGCCGAGCGCGTCGCCGATCACGTTCGCCGACTGGCGCGTGTCGTTCTGATCCGCCGGATCGGACAGCACGAAGCCCCACGACAACCCGGGCGAGGTGCTGTTCGTGCCGAGGCCCGATGTCGCGAACGCGGTCGCGTCGGTGGCGCCTTGATCGACGGTGAGCTCGCGCGTGTCGTCGGCGAGCTGCAGCGCCTTGACGCGCGCGCGCATCGCGATCGAGCCCGACGTCACCGGCGCTGCGTTCGGCGTCGCCTGCGGCCACGTCAGCAACGCGTACTCGAAGCCGGTGCCGCTGCCGCCCGCGACGACCGCGTGCAGCGCACAGCAGCCCGACACCGAGTCGCCGCTCGTGACCTCGATCGAGCCGTTCGTCGAGCTCACGACCTGCGTCCACAACCGGAAGTCGCCGAGGTCGAAGTCGTCGGCGAACGACCACAGCGGCGTGAACGTCGTCGCATCGGCCGACTGCTGCGGCGGCGCGAGATCGAGCAGCGCGCTGCAGCCGCCGAGCAAGACCGCCGCGGCGCCGGCGAGCCGCCGCTTCAAAACCACCCCACGACGACGACGCCGGCCGGCGCGGGTGCGATGGCGACGGCTCGCTCGCGCGCCACGAGCCAGACCGCGACGCCGGCCGCGATCATCGCGCCACCGATCGCGACACAGATCGTCGATGCGGTCGCGGCCGTGCTCGCCGCGCGATAGTCGCGTTGTGCGGCGGCGTAGTCGCTGCATGCGGTCGCGCTCGGGCATGCGTTGTGCTCGGCATCGCGATCGGAGCGCGCGACGAGGCCGAGCACGCCACCCGCGGCGATCGTCGCGATGCCGGCGCCGCCGACGAGCGCCTCGGCGAGCGTGCGGCGCTGCCGCGGCGGCGATGGCGCGGCGAACGTCGCGACGACGCGCCGCAGGCGAGCGCCTTCGTCGAGCTCGACGGTCTGCTCGATGCGCTGGCCGCCGCGTTCGAACGCGAAGCGATGCGTGCCGGGATCGAGCGCGATCGCCTCGCCGAGCGCGGCCGGCGCGTCGTCGACGAAGAGTTGCGCGTCGGGCGCGTCGGCGCCGTCGGCAAGCCGCGCGCTCGCGATCGCGGTCGCGATGCTCGAGTCGAGCTGGCGTGCGCGGTCGGCGCAATCGCGCGCGATCGGCGCAGGGCACGCGACCGCGCCGCATGCGAGCAAGTGCGGCCGGGCCGCGACGAAGTGGCGCGTGAGCAAGAGGCGCTGGCCCGCTTCCGATTCGGCGATACAGCGGTCGGTCTGATCCGCACGTGCGATCGCGCCGGCGAGTACCACGATCATGGCGATCGCGCGCGCTACAGACACGACTTCAGCCAGACCTTCTCGCCGAGCGGGCCGAGCCGGTACGGCGGGTCGCACGACTTCGACTTCGGCGGCGCTTTCGCCGGCACCGGCGCGGCGGTACGCGCGGCCATCGGCGCGGTCACCGGCTCGGTCGTCGGCGCCGGCACGTCATCGTCGATCGCCGCGGGGCTCGGCGGCACGAGCTCCGCGGTCGCGTCGCGTTTCGGAGCGAGCGCGAACACGGCGGCGGCGGCGAGCGCGAGCGCGGGAACGGCGTAGATGACGCGACGATGCCGGCGCTGCGCCGGCGCGCTTCGCGGCACGGCGGCGGCGACGGTCGTGGGACCCTCGAGGGCGATCGCCTCGGCGTCGCGCACGAGCGTGCGGCGTCGTGCGAGGTCGCCTGCGCCGAGCCGCTCGACGCACGCCGCGATCTCCGCCGAGCTCGCGAGCGGCGCGCACGCTTCGATCGCGAGCGCCATCTCGCGCGCCGTCTGCCAGCGCGCGGCCGGATCGCGTGCGAGGCCGCGCATCGCGATCGCGCCGAGCTCCGCCGGGATCGCCGGAGCGAGCGCGCACGGCGACTCGACGGCCGTCGCGAGCACGCGACCGATCGTCTCGCCGTCATCGTCGCCGCGAAACAGCGCGCGGCCGACGAGGCACTCCCACAAGATCACCGACGCGGCGAAGATGTCACTCTGTCGCGTGACGCGCCCCGACAGCTGCTCGGGCGCCATGTACGCGAGCCGGCCTTTGATCTCGCCGTTGCGGGTCGTGTGGAGGCGGCTGCGCGCCTTCGCGATGCCGAAGTCGAGCACGCGCGCGAACCCGTCGGCGCCGACGAGGATGTTCTCGGGGCTAATGTCGCGGTGCACGATCTCGAGCGGCGCGCCGGTGGCGTCGGTCGCCTCGTGAGCCGCGTGCAACCCATCGAGCACGTGACGCACGATCGCGGCGGCGATCGGCGCGGCCACGCGTGGCTCGTGCGCGAGCAGCTGGCCGAGCGAGATGCCGTCGACGTATTCCATCACGAGGAAGAGCTCGTCGCCGGCCGCGAGCACCTCGAGCATCTGCACGACGTTTGCGTGGCGCACGCGCGCGGCGAGGTGCGCTTCGTCGGCGAGCATGAGCCGGAACTCGGGCTGCTCCGCGAAGCGCACGTGCAAGCGCTTGATCGCGACCGTGCGTGCGAACGCCGCCGAGCCGAGCAGGCGGCCGACGTGGACGCTCGCCATTCCGCCGCTGCCGAGCTCGCCGCACAAGACGTAGCGATCGGTGAGCCGTATCTGCTCGGCGACCACGGCGCGAAGCTACCACGCGTCGCCGCGCGGACGACCGAGAACACCGCTCAGTGCACACGTGAGAACTGTCAGTTCTCACCGGACGCGGTCTCTCGCGCGGCCGAGCTGCACATCGCGCGGCACGCGCGTTGCTGAGTCGCGCCGCATGGTGCATTCACGCACTCGCGTTGCCGCTACTCGGAGAACGCGGGTGACCTGTGGTGGTCGCCGACGATCTGCGATAGCGCCGGCAAGCCGTGGGGGCCTCCGCGCCGCCGGCACGATCGGGTTGAACGGTGGCGCCGCGTCGTAGCGCGCGAACGTGATCGAGCTCGCACACGTCGCCGCCGTGAGCCGCTGATCCGTGCCGTCCTGCGATCGCTCGTAGCGTTCGACGCGGGCGTTGCGAAACGCAACGCCGACTACGCGACGATGTTACTGGCATCGCGGCTCGCGATGCGCATACATCGATACGTGACGCGAATCGCTTGCCTCATCGCGCTCGGACTCGTGGCCTGCACGCACGCGCACTCGCCGGGCAACGCTGCGAGCGACGCTGCGGTCGCCGATGCATCGTCGGGCGGCAGCGACGCCGGCTCGGCGACCACGCCGACGCGCGTGACGCTCGTCGACGAGAGCTTCGACGAGATGGCGATCGCCGCGGCGCCGAACGCGCCGTGGACGACGATGGGCTCGGCGAGCGTGCAAGCGGTCGCATTCGCCAGCGACCACAGCGTCGAGCTCGCGAAGCCCGACGCGACCGGCACGACGAGCTTGTCGATCGCGGTCGCGCCGCAGACCGGGCGCATCGCGTTTCAAGCGTCGGTGATGGCGCGCGAGACGGCCGGGTTCAAGGCCATCCCGTACATCTACGATTCGGCGGGTAATGCGGTCGCGTCGATCGCGTTTCAGGACGGCAATATCGAGGCGCACATCGGCGCGACGACCACGACGATCCAGCCATTCAGCGCGAACGTCTGGCATCGCATTCGCGTCCTCGTCGATACGACCCGGGGTGTGTTCGATCTCTTTGTCGACGGCGTGCGCAAGGAGCATGACGTCGCACTGCGCACCGCTTCGGCGAACGTCGCGACGATGACGTTCTACATGGACGGCGCGAACACGGGCACGCTGTTCGTCGACAACGCGTTCGTCTACGCCGAGGCCGACTACATCGGTGCGCCGCCGCAGCCGGTGTTCGACGCGCGCGCGTACGGCGCGGTCGGCGACGGCACGACCGACGACACCGCCGCGATCCAGGCGGCCGTGAACGCCGCGGCCGGCACCGGCGGCTCCGTGCTGCTCAGCGGTGGTAGCTTCTCGGCCGGCACGATCACGCTCGCGAGCGACATGACGTTCTTCATCGATCCGTCGGCGGTGCTACTCGGCACGACGAACCTCGCCGCGTATCCGACGCAAACGCCGGCGACCGGCAATACGCAGCTATCCAACTGCCAGCGCGCGTTGCTCTACGCGCCGAACGTCTCGCATCTCGTGATCGGCGGCGGCGGCGTGATCGACGGGCAGGGCGATTCGTTCACCGGGGTCGAGAACACGCGGCCGCTGCTGCTGTGGCTCGTGCTGTCGAGCGATGTGACGATCCGCGATCTCTACGTCCGCAAGGGCGCGGTGTGGTCGCTCGTCAGCATGGAGAGCGATCGCGTCGTGTTCGACAACATCAATCTCCAGAGCAACAACATCACGCACGACGGCATCGACATCGTCGATGGCACCGACATCACCGTGCAGAATTCGGCGATCGACGCCGGCGACGATGCGATGTGCCTGAAGAGCGGCGTGCGGCGCGGCATCGCCACGATGGTCGTCAAGAAGTCGGTGTTCACCGGCAACAACGGCGGCTCGAATGGGATCAAGGTCGGCACCGCGACCTACGGCGCGTTCACGAACATCACGGTGCAGGACAGCGTCGTCAAAGACGTGCAGTACGCCGCGATGGCGGTCGAGTCGCGCCAGGGCGCCGACGTCGAGGGCATGACGTTCGAGCGCGTGCAGTTTTCGAACACGGGCGCCGCGTTCTTCGTCTACCTCGCACAGCAGGACGACACGCATCCGATCGGCGACGTGCCGAAGCTGGGCAGCATCGATCACGTCGCGTTCACCGACATCGCGGGCGCGACCGGAACCTGGGCGAATGCGCCGCATCAGGGCTCGCTCGTCACCGGCCAGATCTACAACGCGGTCACGTATCCGATCACGAACCTGTCGTTCACGCGCGTGAACGTGCAGTACGACGCGAACCTCGCGACGGTGCCGGCGGCGCCGGTCGAAGCGATGCCCGATCAGTATCCCGAAGTGAACATGTTCGGCGATCTGCCGGCGTGGGCGTACTACCTGCGCCACGTGCAAGGCGTGACGTTCGACACGTGCACGACGACGCCGGCGGCCACCGACGCGCGGCAAGAGCTCGTGACCGACGACGTCGGCGGGCTCACCGGCGCACCCTGAGTCATGCTAGGCCAGCATTGGATGCGCGCCTGGATCTTGCTCGCCGCTTGTTCGAGCGGCACGTCGGCGCCGGCGGTCGCGCCGACGGCGAGCGCGTTCCCGCTCGCGACGCTCGATGATCGCGCGTTGTGCGATCGCTTGCTCGCGCGCACGCCCGAGCAGTTTCGCGTGATCGTCGATCGCGAGCCGGAGCTGCGCCGCAAAGTCATCGTCAGCGACCTGCACATCGGGCCCGGCACCAGCGATCCGCGCTTCGCGGGCATCGAAGACTTCTATTCCGATGCCGAATGGGGCCAGTTCCTCGACGCCGAAACCGCGCCGACCGACCTCATCATCGACGGCGACTTCATCGAGTTCTGGCAGATCGCCGCCGCGCTGCACGCGCTGCCGCAGGCGGATCGCAGCGCGACCGGCGTGACCCTGGCCGAAGATCAAACGCTCGGCGTCGCGGCGATCGAGCTCGTGATCGCGGCGCACCCGACCGTGTTTCGCGACCTCGGCCGATTCCTCGCGCGCGGCGATCGCCGCGTGATCGTCATCCCAGGCAATCACGATGCCGATCTGTTGTGGCCCAAAGTGCAGCTGCGCATCGCGCGCGCGATCGCGCCGCCTGATCCGAGCACGCTGATCTTCGTCGACGGTGCCGCGTACGAGCACGGCGGCGTGCACGTCGAGCATGGCCACGCGTTCGATGCCGCGAATCAGTTCGCGACCGGCTACGCGCCGTTCGGCCGCGATCGCGATGGCCGCTGCCGGCTGCAGGCGAGCTGGGGCGAGATCTTCGTCGACCAGTTCTACACGGAGACCGAGCGGCAGATTCCGTTCATCGACAACCTGTATCCGGAGTCGGCCGCGGTGCTGTGGGAGCTGCGCGAGGATCCGCGCGGCATCGAGCACGGCGTCGGCGCCGGGATTCGGTTCCTGGAGCTCGTGCTTCGCGGCGAGACCTCGGCGCTCAATCGCGATGCCGCGAAGGCGGCGCTGCAGAGCTTGTTCGGCACGCCCGATACCGCGTTGCCCGACGTGATCGATCAGCTCACGGGGCGGCTCGCGCGCGGCGATGCCGGCGCGACCTCGATCGTGAACGCGCTGTGGCAGCTGACCGAGGATCCTGCGCTCGCGCGGCTGTGGTCGGCGGTGATCGATGCGGCGCGCGCGCTGCCCGATTTCGGCGCGGCATTCGCAGCGCTGGGCAAGGTCGATCCGGACGCGCTCGCACACCTGCGCGATCGCGCGTTCGGCGATGTCGAAGAGACCGCGGCCGCGCGCTTGCTCGGCGGGCCCGGCGCGATCCGCGACGTCGTGTTCGCGCACACCCACGTTGTCGGCGGTCGCACCGCGAAGCTCGCGAACGGCTACTTCGCGAACACCGGCTCGTGGATCTCGGTCGCGTCGGTCGCCGAGCTCGTCGCGCGCGGCGTGACGTGGGACAAGCTCTCGCTCGCGGATCGCACGATGTTTCCGTCGAAGCGCACGGCCGTCGTCATCGACTACGCGGACGGTCGACCGCAGCCGCCGGTCGTCGTGAACGCTTCGCAGTAGCGCCGTGCTTGCGATCGAGGTAGTCGCCGAGTGCGTCGAGCCGCGCATCGAAGAACGCGCGAAACTCGTCGATCCAGCCGGCGACCTCGCGCAACGGCGCCGGCCGCAGCCGATACAACCGATGCCGGCCGTCGCGGCGCTCGGCGACGAGCTGCGCTTCGAGCAGCACGCGCAGGTGTTGCGAGATCGCCGGCAGCGACATCTGGAACGGTGCCGCGAGCGTGCTCGCCGCGCGTTCACCTCGAGTCAGCTCCGCGAGCATCGCGCGCCGCGCCGGATGAGCGATCGCGTGGAACACGTCGTTAGCCTGCGGCGGGCGCATGCTCGCTCCATTCGGGATACTCGCGCCGCAGCGCGGCGAAGCGCGCGTGCCAGTCGGGCAGGGGCTCGCCGGCGAGCTGTGCCTCGAGCCGATCGAGGAACGCGTGCGTGCCCGGCAAGAACCCGCGCGCGGTCTGCATCGTGATTCTGCGATACGTGACGATCAACCTCGTGCCATCGGTGATCGGATCGAGCTCGTAGCAAAAGATCGCTTGCTCGCCGCGCGGCATCTCCGCCACCGGCGCGATGCGCCACTCGTATTCGAGCGCGCGCGGCGGATCCCAGCGCAGGATCGTTCCGCGCGCGCGATACTGTGCCGGACCGGCGACCATCTCGATCGCGCCGCCGACGCGGCCGTCGATCGCGACGGTCGTGCACATCAGCCAGCCGCGCAGGCCGTCCGGCGTCGCGATCGCATCCCACACGTGCTCGATCGCGTGTGGATATTCACGCTCGAACACCAGCGTCGCGTGCTCCGTGCCATCTGCGATCATCCGGCCGCGCTTCATCGCCGATAGACCCCGAAGACGCAGCCGTTGCGGAACGAGCGCGACGACGCGAGCGCGAGCTCGATCCGCCGCGTCGTACCCTCGAACAGCGTGCGGCCGGCACCCAGCACGACGGGAATCACGAGCAGCTGGTACTCGTCGATCAGATCGGCCTCGGCGAGCTGCGCGACGATCGTGCCGCTGCCGAGAACGACGATCGGCTCGCCGGCTCGCGCCTTGAGCTCGCGCACCGACGCGATCAGGTCGCCGCCGATCACCTGCGTGTGCTGCCACGCCGCCGACTGCATCGAGCGCGACGCGACGAGCTTGCGCTTCGCGTTCATGCCTTTGGCGACGGCAGGCATCGCGCGCGCGGCCTCGGCGCTCGGCCAGAACGCGGCCATCTGATCGTAGGTCTTGCGGCCGAACAGCAACTCGCCGTCGCCGCTCGCGTTCGCCGAGATGAACTCGACGAACTCGGGGTCGGCGCGTTGCGCGTGATACCAGGGATCGTCGGTCGCCGACGCGTAGAAGCCGTCGAGCGAGACCTGCTCGAAGATACTGATCGTTCGCATTGTGCACAATCTATTAAGAGATAACTTAATTGTCAAGCGAGGCGCCGGCTCGCCGGGCGCAGCGCCCACGACGCGAGCGCGATCGCCGCGAACACGATCGGGCTGGCGACATGCGCGATGCCCATGCCGGAGACCGCGTTCGACACGGCGGCGCCGGTCAGATCGAAGATCGCGCCGGCGTAGGCCCACTCCTTGAGGCGCGGCAGCTTCGGCGCGACGAGCACGATGCCGCCGAGGAGCTTCCAGACACCCAGGATGACCAGCATGTACGCCGGGTAGCCGAGGCGGGCCATGCCTTCGATATTGTCGTGCAACATCGCGACGCTCGCGATGCCACCGCCCAACAACACGAGCGCGACGATCGACGTGGTGATCCAGTACGGGAGAGCTCTCGTCATGACGTCATGACGAACGAGCGCACCGAAACGTGACGTCAATGCAGCGGCAGGTTCGCGACCAGATAGCCCGGCGCGCCCGTGACCGTCGGCGCACCGAGCATGACGCCCGCGATCTGTGGCAGCGGCAGGTTCGCGAGCGCCGAGCTCGCTTGGCCGCCGATGATCGGCCACACGCCGGAGACGAGCGTTTCGATCTCGGTGTCGCCGAGCGCGCGCGCGCCGTCGCCGGCTTGCTCGGTCACCGTCGCGAACAGCGTCGGCGTGCCGAGCGTGAGCGCGACGCTGCCGTTCGACACAGCGGCCGAGACCGCGGTCTGCAGCGACAGCGCGATCTGTTGCAGCTGCGTGCCGCCGGCGTCCTCGACCGAGATCATCGCGTCGCCCATCGCGAGCTGGAGGTTGCCGGTGCCGTCCGACGTCACGGTCGGCGGCAGCGCTAGCGATAGTGCGAGCTGCGTCGCGTTCGGATCGAGCAGCGCGGCGGCGAGCGATAGATCCGATGCCGGCACGGTCTTGTCGAACGCGCCGGCCGCCCACAAGCCGGCGAGCAGCGAGTTGACGAGGTCGCACTCGACCGCGACGCCGAGATCCTGGCTCTGTGCCATCAGCGACGGCGATGCCGGCATCGGCGCGCTGAGGTACATGCCACCGGCGCCGCCGGTGACGAGCGCCTTGGCGCCGAGCTCGACATAGAGCCCATCGCTCGAGATCGCCGACTTCGACGGGGTGACCGTGAGCGCCGTCGTCGCGCCCAAGATCTTGCCGGAGAAGCTCTTGGCGACGAGCCCGGCGAGCTTGGCGTTCGCGAGCGGTGGAACCTTGCTCTCGATCATGCTCGCGAGGCTGTTCTGCACGGCCGATTTCACCGCGCCGGTGACGAGATCGGTGAGCTCGCTCGGCAAGCTACCGACGTCGAGCGTGAAGCCGTCGAGCGTGACGGTCACGGCGGGCAGCGTCGTCGCGATCTTGCCGGCGCTGATCGACGCGCCGAGATCGCCGGAGATGTGCGCGGCCGTCGCGCCGACCGTGATCGTCGTCGAGCCGCCGATGCACGCGACCTTATAGCTCGCGCTCAGCTTGACGCTAATATTGTCGATCGTGACGTCGGTCGCGAGCGCGTTCGCCTTCGGCGCGAGCGCGACGTCGATCGTCTTGAGCGAGATGCTGTTGATGTCGATGACCGCGCCGAGGCAGCCGCCGTTGTCGTAGACCGGGTTGAGCGCCTGCGCGGCTTGCGTGAAGTCGATCGCCTTGGCATCGGTGGCGATCGCGCCGCCGATCGCGGTGAGCGCGGCCGGCGAGGCCTCGGCGGCGATCGTCGCTTGCTCCGAGCCGTCACTCGTCGCGAGCGTGCCGGCGAGCACCGCGCGAACGTCGCGCGTGTCGCTGCCGGTCTCGTCGATCGCGTGCGTCTCGATCAGCGAGATGCCGGGCGCGACCTGGACGTCGGCCGAAAACGATCCGTCGGAGCCGACGGCGACGCCCGCGCTGTTGATGGTCACCGTCGGCGTGCCGGTCGAGACCGTCGCGGTGCCGGTGACCGTCACCGAGCCGCCGTCGACGTTCGTGCCACGCGCCGGCGAGGTGATGATCAACCCGGGTGCCGACGTCGGCTCGTCGGGCTTCGTCGTCGCATTGCCGCATCCGGCGGCGAGGGCGAGAATGCACAGGCGCTTCATCATCGTTGCGCGACAAGTGCAACGGCCGCGCCCGCGTGCATGTGCTGAAACTTTAAAGCGATCGTTGCGGCGAACTGGGGCTGTCACCGCGCACGGCGGTGGGCAGTGCGTGATAAGACCGCTCGCGATGGCCGATACCGAGCTTCCGCACACGCTAGGCGAACGCGCCGCGAGGCAGCTGTCCAACACCACGAAGACGCCGCCGCAATGGGTCGGCATCACGCCGCGCTGGCTGGTCCAGATGCTGCCGTGGACGCCGGTCGAAGCCGGCGTGTACCGGCTCAATCGCGTGATCGACGATGCGATCAATCAGCGCTGCAATCCCGACGATGACGAGCCGCGCACGCTCGATCGCGTTCGCTACCAAGAGCAGCCGCGCGAGTACGTGTTGTCGGTGTGCACGAAGACGGTCGAGGTGCACACGCGCGTCTCGGATCTGTTCCGCAGCCCGATGGATCAGACCAAAGAGCAGCTGACGGTCGCCGTCGAGAAGCTCAAAGAGCGCCAGGAAGACGAGCTCGTCAACAACGGCTCGTATGGCCTGCTCAACAGCGCGCACGACTCGATGCGGGTCAAGCCACGCGCCGGCGCGCCGACGCCGGACGATCTCGACGAGCTGATCGCGCGCGTGTGGAAAGAGCCCGCGTTCTTCTTGGCGCATCCGCGCGCGATCGCCGCGTTCGGCCGCGAGTGCACGCGCCGCGGCGTCCCGCCTCCGACGACGACGTTGTTCGGCTCGCCGATGCTGACCTGGCGCGGCCTGCCGATCATCCCGTGCGACAAGCTGCACGTCAGCGGCAAGAAGACCGACATCTTGCTGATGCGGACCGGCGAGAAGAAGCGCGGCGTGATCGGCCTGTTCCAACCGGGCTTGCCCGGCGAGGTCAGCCCGAGCTTGTCGATCCGGTTCATGGGCATCAACCAGCAAGGTGCGGCCGGTTACCTGATGTCGCTGTACTGCTCGGCGGCGGTGATGACCGAAGACGCGCTCGGCGTGCTCGAGGGTGTCGAGGTCGACCGCTATCACGACTATGGGCCCTGATCTCCCGCCACACGAGCTGCGCGCGTTCTTGTCGGCGGCGAACCCGTCGACGACCGCGACGGCACCCGGCGTATCGCCGCCAGGTCAGGCGCCGTCGCCGCCGGTGACGATTCCGGATAGCTTCGCCGCGCTGACCACGCCGGGCGCGATGATCTCGATCCCGCTGGTCGACAATACGCCGGAGCCGCAGCGCCAGCCGGTCGACGCGCAGCCGGAGTTTCCGGCGAGCGTGTTCGAGTTTCCCGCGACCGAGCACGAGCCGCTGGTCGACTCACGCGACGGCAAGCTCGACAGCAAGTCGCAATTCGATCCGAACGTCGCGCGCGCCGACTTTCCGATCCTCGAAGAGCGCGTGCACGGCGGCAAGCGCTTGGTCTGGCTCGACAACGCCGCGACCACGCAAAAGCCGCGCGCGGTGATCGATCGGCTCGTCAAATACTACGAGCACGAGAACTCCAACGTGCACCGCGCGGCGCACGCGCTCGCCGCACGCGCGACCGACGCGTACGAAGGCGCGCGCGAGACCACGCGCAAGTTCCTCAACGCGGGCTCGTCGAGCGAGATCGTGTTCGTGCGCGGCGCGACGGAGGGCATCAACCTCATCGCGAAGGCGTGGGGCAAGCGCTACATCGAGCGCGGCGACGAGATCGTGCTCACGCACCTCGAGCACCACGCCAACATCGTGCCGTGGCAGCAGCTGTGCAGCGAGGTCGGCGCGAAGCTGCGTGTCGCGCCCGTCGACGATCGCGGCGACGTGATCGTCGACGAGTACGAGAAGCTGATGTGCTCGCGCACGAAGCTCGTCGCGTTCACGCAGGTCTCGAATGCGATCGGCACCGTCACGCCGGCACGCGAGATGATCGAGATCGCGCATCGCTGGGGTGCGACCGTCGTGCTCGATGGCGCGCAGGCGGTCTCGCACATGCCCGTCGACGTGCAGGCGCTCGACTGCGACTTCTACGTGTTCTCCGGCCACAAGGTCTTCGCGCCCACCGGCATCGGCGCGGTGTTCGGCAAGCGCGCGCTGCTCGACGCGATGCCGCCGTGGCAGGGCGGCGGCAACATGATCCGCGACGTCACGTTCGAGCACACGACCTACCAAGATCCGCCGTGGCGGTTCGAAGCCGGCACCGGCAACATCGCCGACGCGGCCGGCATGGCGACCGCGCTGGACTACGTGATGCGGATCGGCATGGCCGCGATCGAGCGCTACGAGCACGATCTGCTCGCCTACGCGATGGAGCACATGCACACGGTGCGCGGCCTATCGTTCGTCGGCAACCCGCGGCACAAGGCCGGCGTGCTGTCGTTCACGCTCGACGGTCAGCGCACCGAGGATGTCGGCGCCGCGCTCGATCAAGAAGGCATCGCGGTGCGCTCGGGCCATCACTGCGCGCAGCCGATCTTGCGCCGGTTCGGGCTCGAGAGCAGCGTCCGTGCCTCGCTCGCGCTCTACAACACGCGCCAGGACATCGACGCGTTGGTGAGTGCGCTCCGCCGACTGCAGTCGCACTGACTACTTGCAGACGGTCGCGCCGGCTTCGACCATCTTCGACCGCGCGATGCCGCCGATCATGCTGTTGATCGGCGCGCCGCTCTTCGCGTACGGATACAAGTTGCCGCAGAACTCGCTGTGGATCTGCGACTTGAGCGCCGGCGTCGGCGACGCCTCGTTCTTGTTGTTGAGCGCCTGAAGCGCGTACGCGCGCGGCATGAAGTTGTCGGGGGTCACGCCGGCACCGCCGGAAACGTTGTCGAGCTGGGCGAGGTCGATCGTCTGGAGCATTTTCATGATTTGGTGTTTTGCAGCGGCGATGCCAGCGCTTTCGCGACGCCCGCGGGACGCAGCTCGATGTCCGCGGTCGGCGGCCGGAACACGTGCGACCGCCGAATTTCGCGATCGCAGGTCATCGACGCTCGGCCAGGTGGCCACGACAGCACCAGCCATGGCTGCTGCAGTTGCGTCGTCGGTCGCCCGCCGTTATAACGGACGAGATGATCACGACGATCACGCCTGCCGAGCTCGCCGCGATGGTCGCGGCCGCGCCTGGCACGCTCGATATCGTCGACGTCCGCGATCCCGAAGAGTGGATCACCGGGCACGTGCCGGGCGCGCGGTTGATCCCGCTCGCCGAGCTGCGCAGCGATCCCGACGCGCACCTGGATCGCGCCAAGCCGGTCGTGTTCGTGTGCTCGAAGGGCGTGCGCAGCTTGCAGGCGTCCAAGCTCGCCGATCGGTTCGGCTACGAGCCGATCTACAACCTCGACGGCGGCACCAAGGGCTGGGCGAGCGCCGGCTTCGAGCTCGCGCACACGGCGCTCGCGGCTTAGCTATCGATCGCGTCCATCAGCTTGCGCAGATCGACCGGCTTCACGAGGTGATGATGAAAGCCGGCGCGCTTCGAGCGCTCGCGATCGCCGGGCTGGCCGTAGCCGGTCAGCGCGACGAGCTTGGGCGTTTGATTGCCGAGCGCGGCGCGGAGCCGGCTCGCGAGCTCGTAGCCATCCATCTCGGGCAAGCCGATGTCGAGGATCGCGAGGTCGGGCGCGAACTCCGGCGCGCGCGCGAGCGCCGCGGCGGCATCGCCCACCGCGACGACGTCGTGGCCGAGCGAGTCCAAGATGTCGGCGAGCAAGACGCGCGCGTCTTCGTTGTCGTCGACGAGCAAGATGCGGTGCCGCGTGGTCGCCGGGCGCAGCGGCGTGTGCGGCATCAGCTCCGGCGGCGCCTCGAGCTCGTCGATCGGAAGGTACACGGCGAAGCGGCTGCCCTTGCCGGGCCCGGCGCTGTGCGCTTCGACGCGGCCGCCGTGTAGCTCGACGAGCTGGCGCACGAGCGCGAGCCCGAGGCCCAACCCGCCGTTGCTGCGGTCTGCATGCTGCGGACCTTGCGTGAACAGCTCGAACACGTGCGGCAACAGCGACGGATCGATACCGGCGCCGGTATCGCTCACTTCGATCACGGCGTCGTCGCCGCGGCGCGTGACGGCGAGCGTGATCGTGCCGCCGGGCTCGGTGTACTTCGCCGCGTTCGTGATGAGGTTCGTGATCACCTGCGTGATGCGAGTCTCGTCGAGGTTGCACGGCAGCTCGTGCTCGACGATGTCGGTCACGAGCGAATGGCGGCGCTGCCGGACGAGTGACGCGGTGGTCTCGATCGCCTTGATCACGGGGCTGCGCAGATCGACGTGCTCGCGGCGCAGCTCGACCTTGCCGCGCGCGATACGCGCGACGTCGAGCAAGTCGTCGACGAGCCGCATCATGTGGCGGACCTGACGATCGATCACCTGAAGCTCGCGCGCCGCGCCGTGATCGCCGCGCAGCCGCATCAGCTGGACCGCGGTGACGATCGGCGCGAGCGGGTTGCGCAGCTCGTGGCCGAGCATCGCGATGAACTCGTCCTTCGCGCGATTCGACTCTTCGGCGGCGAGCCGGAGCGTGCGTTCGGTTTCCATGCGCTTGCGCTCGCTGAGGTCGCGAGTGACCTTCGCGAAGCCGACGAGTGTGCCGCGCTCGCTATGCACCGCGGTGATCACGACGTTCGCCCAGAACCGCGTGCCGTCCTTGCGGATGCGCCAGCCTTCGTCTTCGAAGCGGCCGTCGCGGGTCGCGATCTCGAGCTCGTACTCGCACTTGCCGGCGCGGACCTCCTCGACCGGATAGAACGCCGAAAAGTGCCGGCCGATGATCTCGGTTGCCAAGTAGCCTTTGATCCGCTCGGCACCCGAGTTCCAGGTCGCGACGTGGCCCGTCGGATCGAGCATGAAGATCGCGTAATCGCGAACGGTGGCGACCAGCATGCGGAGCAGGTCGTCGGTCGCGAGCTTTTCGGTGGGTTCGGGCACGAAGGTCAAGGCCGCATCGCGGATGTACGCGTCGATGCAGGTTTCGTGCGTATAGCGCGAACGCCAACAGCCGATCGCATCGGCGACCGGCCCCTCGGTTGTAGCGATATCGCTCGGTGCGCGCTATCGTCACGCGCGGTTCATGGTGCCGGCGGTTGCGTGATCGTGACCGTCAGCGTGGTTTCGCTGACTTGCACGTCCGTCGCTTTGAATCCAGCTGCTACGAGCGCGTCGGTCACCGCTGCTTCGATCGCGTCCGGATCATGTTCGTCCTTCGGATCTTCGATCGCGGGGACGTTGATCGCGCGCTGCAGCCGATCGAGCTGATCCGGCGTGAGCTTCGTTTTCACTTCGAGTCGGACTTGATAGGCCTGGACCGGTGGGCCGCCTTTGACCTCGATCATCGGCAGGTTCGAGCCGACGCGCGGGTCGGTCGACTCGATCCGCACGCGCAGCTTGTCGCCGGCTTTGTCGACTTGTGCCGTCGCCGGCAGGCCGGCGGCGTCGAGCTGGCTCTGCACGCTGCCTTGGATCTGCTCGGCGGATTGATCGGGATCGATGAAGATCTTCGTGCCGATCGCCCACGCGACGGGCGCGGCGATGGCGAGGACGAGAACGGCGAGGGCTGCCGCCAGTAACGGACGGCGTTTGATGAGAGACATTTTCGGCTCCATGCGGAGGTTCGCGCGCGTGGCTGCGATCGAGCGCAGCTGGCTGCGGGTCGCCTCGCCGAGCGCGGCGAGGTCATCGGTCCAAGGTTCAGCCACGGCACACCTCTTCGGTGAGTGCATTGATAGGGGACGGCTGGCCGAGCTTCGCGTAGAACGCCCGCAACCGATCGCGGCCGCGCGTGAGGCGCGACTTGACGGCGGCGACGGACGCGCGCTGGATCTCGGCGATCTCTTCGATCGAATAGCCGTGGAGCTCGAACAACACGATCGCTTCGCGCTGCGCTGGCTCGAGAGTCGAGAGCGCCGCGGTTGCCCGCTGCGCGCTCGCATGTTCGTCTGCCCAGCGCGCTCCGTCGTCACCGACGAGGCCATCAAGCGCATTCGGCAGCTCACTCGAGATCCAGCGCGTCCAGAATGGCGAGCGTCGCCGGCTTCGGTGCACCGAAACGACGACGCTGTACATCCATGGCTTGAAGCGCGAGCGGTCGCGTAGCGACCCGAGCTTTTGCACCGCGCGCAGCACGGCTTCCTGGAACACGTCGTCGCCTTCGGCGGCCGATCGCGCGATGCGGCGTGCGAACAATTGCACGTCATCGTGGACCGGTCCCAGCAGCTCGAACAGGTCGTCCCAGGTCTTCACTCGTCAGCTCCAACCAGTAGACGCGGCGACCCTATTCGAAAGTCGCAGCGATTATTCGCCGCCGGGGCAATCCGGCTGAATTCCATCGGCCGGCGGCGGCGCGGCAGCGGTCCAGTCGGCTTCGAACGCGCTGCCGATCGTCTGCGCGGCCGTCGAATTCGCGAAGACCAGGCCCAGCTCGCGCGCCTTCGCGAGCGAGTTGATCGAAAAGTTCTCCGAGCCGACGTACGTCGTGGCCGCGTCGATCTGGATCATCTTCGAGTGCATGTAAGGATGCGCCGCATCGTAGCCATCCGCGGGCGCCGGCATCATGCGGACGAGCACGCCGGCGCCGGCCAGGCGGCGCGCCGGCACGAGGTTGTAGAGCGGGTCGGGGTTCTTGTCGCACAGCGGCACGATCAACCGCACGCGCACGCCGCGCTTGGCGTCGTCGATCAGCGCGTTCGCGATCGACGGATCGCCGAGGTTCTCGACGGTCGCGATCACGTCGCGCTGCGCCGACGCGATGAGCCCGACCAGCTTCGCGCGCGAGCTCGTCGGCGACACGACCAAGCTCGGCTCGCGTTGCGCCGGAGTCACGCCGGCGCTGCCCGCGGCGTTCGCCCAATCGGCGTCGAACAGCGCCTCGACATCCGCGATCACGCCGGGCGCGCGCGTGATCACACCGAAATCTCGCGTCGACGCGGCATCGCGCGTCAGGTTGATCGCGGTGACGAACGCGATCGTCTTGTCGATCACCATCGCTTTCTCGTGCGTGATCGAGAACGCCGCGCTCGACGGCCGGACGCTCGCACCACCGGCGCGCAACGCGTTGGCCTGGATCGCGTACTTCTTGTCCTGCAGGCTGCGGCCGTCGAGGATCACGCGCACCGTTGCGCCGCGCGCAGCCGCGCGCATCAACGCATCGACGACCGTGACGTCGGTGAGGTGGAACATCGCGAGGTCGACCGAAGCCTTCGCGCCGTCGATCGCCCGCACGAATGGCGCGTGATCCGCCGCCGGCGTGACGAGCAATTGTAGCTGGTCGTCGACGAGCGGCGCGGGTTTCGCGCTCGGCCTCGCGCTCGGCGAGCTGCACGCGGCCGCGACGATCAGCGCGAATCGACTCACGCCAGGTTCGTGTAGACGTTCTGCACGTCGTCGTCGCCTTCGAGTGCGGCGACCAGCTCCATCACCTCGTCGGCTTTGTCGTCGGCGATCTCGGTCGGCGTCAGCGCGACGTACTCGTGCTCGCTCGAGATCGGCGTGATCCCGCGCGCTTCGATCGCGGCCTGCATCGCGCCGAAGTCGCTGAACGCGCAGCGCGCGAGCAGCTGCTTGTCGCCTTTGTCGCTCTCGCCGTCTTCGAGCCCGACGAGGCCATGATCGATCAGCTCGAGCTCGAACGAGTCGCGATCGAGGCCGCTCGGATCGAGCCGGAACACGCCCTGTTTTTGGAACATGAACGACACGCTGCCCGTCGTGCCCATGTTGCCGCCGTAGTGCTTGAACGCGTGGCGGATGTTCGCGACCGTGCGCGTGACGTTGTCGGTCGCGGTCTCGACCATGACCGCGACGCCGTTCGGGCCGTAGCCCTCGTAGATCACGATGTCGTAGTCGGCGGCGCCTTGGCCGCTCGCCTTCGCGATCGCGGTCGCGATGCGATCCTTGGGCATGTTGACGGCGCGTGCGTTCTGCAACACGCGGCGCAGCGACGGGTTGCCGTCGGGGCTCGCGCCGCCGGCTTTGACGGCGATCGCGATGTCCTTGCCGATCTTCGTGAACTGCTTTGCGACGCGATCCATGCGCGCGAAGATCGTGTGCTTGCGTTTCTCGAATGCGCGACCCATGAAGGCGACCCTACAACTGGCAAACCCGCTAGGCTAGGCGGATGCGCGCCGCCCTGCTCGTCGTCGTGATGATCGCCGGGGCGGCCGTCGCCGCGCCGGTCGATCCGCGCGCGTTGCCGGTGCTGGCGGCGGATACAAAACTAGCCCCGGCCGGGGCGAGGAGCGGAGCGAAGCCGGCCGATGATGACGCCATCGCGATCGCGTCGGCCGGCGCCGATGCCGACCTCGTGTTGTTCGCGCTCGGCACCGGCGACTTCGTCGCGATCGCCGGCGCGCACCCGCTCGACGCGCGGCTCGACGCATCGCTGCCCGCCGCATTCGACGCGCTCGTGCAGGCCGCGGGCGCGGTCCGGCTCGCGCACGGCACCGCCGGCGCGGTCGAGCTCGAGCGCTACGACGCACCCGCGCTCGAGCTCATGCGCGAGCTCGCCGACGCCGCGGGCGCCAGCTACGTGCTCGCGCCCGGCCACGCGTTGCCGGCGCTGACCATCCGCGCGCACCGCGCGAATGCGCGCGACGTGATGCGCGCCGTCGCATCGCTGCTCCGGCTCGAGCTGATCGAAGATCACGGCGTGTGGATCGTCGCGGAACCGCATACCAAGCTCGATCCGGTGATCGCGGCGCACGTGCACGCCGGCTCGCGGCTCGAGATCAACCGCGCGCACCCCGGCGAAGCGCGCCGCCTGCTCGAGCCCGACGAGACGCAGGATCGCAACACGTGCCCGGCCGACACTTGGGTCGAGGCGAGCCTGCACGGCGAGGTCGGCGTGCTCGAGGCGGTGCTCGACACGCTCGGCGGGCCATCGTGCGAGCAGCACCCCGACGTCGGCCAGCTCGATACCGGCGCGGCATCGCTCGTCGGCATCCTGGTCGAACCGCATCAGCGCCGCGCGGTGTTTCGCGTCCGGGGCGGCGCGCGCGTGTTCGAGCCGAACCGCGGCGAACGGGTCGAAATCAACTACGTCGTGATCGCTCCGGGCGGTCCGGCGATCCACCCGTCGATCACGACGGCAAACGCCGGCGACGCGACCGGACCGCTCGCCGACGACCTCGTATTGCGCGCCACGCTGCACATCGGCAGGCGCTGGGCGGCATTACTGCGCTCCCCCGGCGGCGAGTGGCGGATCGCACGCCCGCCCGGGTTCGAGATTTCCGCAGCCAGCGTCACGGCCGGCGAGCAGACTTTCTCGCTGGAGCACTAAAACGCCTGTTGCATTGTGCCGCGCGCTCGTGCGAATCAACGCGCCAATATGCGAATTCGGATCTCGGTGGTAGCGATCGCCGCGCTCGTCGGCTGCGGCAGCAACGGTAACAACGTGACGTGCGGCGACGGCACGACCCTCGTCGATGGCGTGTGCGAAGCCGGCAGCGGCGGCAGCGGCGGCGGTGGCGACACGTGCGGTTCGGGCACGATGCTGCAGGGCACCACGTGTGTCGCGACCGGCGGCGGCGACGCGAGCGCCCCGGCGATCACGTCGCTCTCGCCGAGTGAAGCGGGCGTGATGGGCGGCGGCCCGTTCCTGATCGAAGGCACCGGCTTCGACGGCGACAACGTGACGAGCCTCGACGTGTACTTCGGCGAGACGGCGGACACCAATTGCGAGGCCGAGCTCGTCGTCGCGACGGCGACCGAGATCTCCGGCGTCGTCCCGCCGTTCTGCGACATCAACGTGACCGTCAGCGTGGTCACGAACCTCGGCACCGCGACGACGCCGTTCCACTACGACGCGGTGTTCGCGGCCGACGGCGACAACTTTGCGAACAGCGCGTTTCAGGCCTCGTTCGGCGGCGAGCTGTGGGTGATCGATCCGTTCTCCACCAGTGCGTACGACTTCGGTCCGATCGTCGATGCGAACGGTACCGACTATCCGATCGGCGGCCTCGCGTTCGACTCGACCGGCACGCTGTGGGCGGTCACCACCGGCTTGGGCACCGACGGCGACATCGACGGCGTTTCGCAGCTCGCGACGCTCGATCCGGTCGGCGCGAACGGCCCGACGATGACGATCATCGGCGATACGGTCGATGCTAGCCAGGACGGCTATTTCGTCCGCGACCTCAAGATGATCGGCGGCACGCTCTACGGTTACGGTTATGACATCACCGCCGACACCGAGGGCCTCGTCACGATCGATCCGACGAGCGGCGCGGTCACGGTGGTCGGCACCCCCGTCGCGCAGGACGACAGCGAGCCGTTCTATTCGGCAGGCGTCGCGTACGACGGCACGAACACGTACGTCGCGGCGCACCTCGCCGGCTCGGACGCCACCGACGAGGGTACCGGCGAGCTCGATACCGCCGACCTCACGACCGGCGCGTTGACCGCCGGCTCGAACGCGCTCGACTGGCCGGTCGGCGCGCCGATCGGCGGCATGGATGTGCTGACGCTCGCGACGCAGAACGGCCCGCAAGCATTCGTGCTCGCGGTGATCGACGACTCCACGTACGGCGCGTACCAAGCGCTCGAGAACGAGTCGACGAACACGATCTTCGGCCAGTTCCTCGCGGTCATCGATCCGACCGCCGCGAGCGGCGCGGTCGTGAACCCGCAGTTCGCGATGCCGGCGTCGTATCAGTTCGGCGCCGAGGCCGCGGTCGGTGCGATCGCGGTTCCCTCGTCGACGACACAAACGCTGCAGGTCGCTCGCCCGCTCGTCACGAGCAAGTGGCAGCAGCTCGCGGCATCGACGAAGCCCTCGTTCGCCGCACCGGCCAACCCGCGCGCGGTCACCGGTAAGCTCGTTCCGCACCGCAGCAAGTAAGTGCTGCGCGTCGCGCTGATCGGCGCCGGCGATGCCGGCCGTCATCACGCCCGCGCGCTCGCCGCGCTGCATGCCGCCGGCGAGCTCGCGTGGACCGCGCTCGGCGCGCGCGACCTCGCGAAAGGTACTGGCCAACGCGGCGAGCTCGCGCTGCCGGATTTGGCGCGCGTGTGCTCGCCCGATGACGCGATCGCCGCGAGCGACGCCGTCATCATCGCGACGCCCGATGGCTCGCATCGCGCCAATGCCGAGCAGGTGCTCGCCGCCGGCAAGCACGTGCTCGTCGAGAAGCCGCTCGCGCTGTCGCTCGCCGATGCCGAAGCGGTCGTCGCCGCGGCGTGCGCGGCCGATCGCGTGCTCGCGGTCGGCTATCACCTGCGCCATCACGCCGGTCACGCGCGCGTCAAAGCGGAGCTCGCGCAGCTGGTCGGCACGCCACGCACGATCTTCGTGCGTTGGGCCTGGCCGGATCCGGCCAGAGCGGGCTGGCGCGCGCACGGGCAGGGTGCGCGATGGTGGAGCCTCGCGGCGCTCGGCACGCACGCGATCGATCTCGCGCTGTGGTTCGCGAACGATCGTGTCGTCGAGGTCGCGGCGGTGACGATGCCGGATGCCGGCGTCGATCACGCGGCAGAGGTGAGCCTGAGGTTCGCAGGTGGCGTGCTCGCCCATGTCTCGTGCGCGATCACGTATCGCGCCGAGCCGATCATCGCGGTCGCGGGCGATGCCGGCGAGATCGTCTGCACCCACACGCTCGGTGCACGCGGCGCGGGTGCGCTGCAATACAACGGCGGCGAGCTGGCGTTTACGGCGGAAGACCCGTACCTGCGCCAGCTCCGCGCGTTCGTGCGACGCTGTGCCGGCTCGGGCCCGCGCGTCGATCCCGACGCCATCGCCAACGTGGAAGTCCTCGAGCGCATCTCATCATCATGACCGTTCGCTACGAGCACGCGTCCTACAACGGCAAGCACTACGAGCTGCCGATCTTCGACACCGCCGAGCCGATCGTGCTCGCGCCGCGACCCGATCGCGCGAGCGTGCCGGCATCGCCGGATGGGCACGTCGTCGCGGGCCTCCACGGCACCTTCGACATCGCGGAGCTGCGCGATCGGCCGCGCCGGCCGGCCTCGCTCGGCGTGCTAACCGCCGACGAGCTTCGCGAGCTCGCGCGGCCGGGCGCGACGCGCGTGCTCGACATGCCGATCAAGTTTCCGGATCTCGCCGAGTATCGGCTGCCGCGCGCGCTCGCGCAGCTCGCGCCGGTGATCCAGCGCATCGCCGACGTCGAGCACCTGATCAACCCGCATCACGCCGACTACTTCGCGTATCTCACGCTCGATCAAGGCGTCGTCGAGCCGAGCGCGCTGCAGCGCGAAGCGCCGTGTCACGTCGACGGCTTTCAAGGCCAACGCTGGCACCCGCGCGCTCGCACGAACCACTCGTACACGGTCTCCGACGTGCTGCCGACCGCGTACTACGTGCAGCCGTTCGACCTGACACGCCTCGACGAGACCAAGCACGACTTCTTCTGGGAGATGAACGCGCAGGTCGCCGACACCGACGAGGCCCACAAGTGGCAGCCGGGCGCGGCCGAGCTCACGGTGATGGATTGCTACTGCGTGCACCGCGGCGTCGAGGCGACGGTGCGCACGCCGCGCACGTGGCTGCGGGTCTCGTTCGAGGAGCGCCGGCGCGTGTTCGATCGGCTCGGCAATGCGCACAATCCGCTGTTCGACTACGCGTGGCCGATGGTCGAGCGCGACATCGAGCAGCTTCACCTCGTGCCATTCCGCGCGGCCGCGGACGCATCGCTCAACGTGTTTCCCTGGCAAGCCCTCGACGGCTCGCCGCTGCCGGCGGGGGCGCCGAAGACGAAGCCGCGGCTGCGCCGATCGCCGGCCTAGTCAGCGGGGTGCCGGCGCAGCTCGTGCTCGTCGAGCGCTCCGTCGCCGACCGATGCGATGAGCATCTGCAGCTCCGCGAGCGGCAACGGGCTCGAAGCTCGAGCGCTCCGAGGTAATCGGCGAGCTGTTCGTCATGCCACCAACCATCGATAAAGCCCGCGGCATCGCGCCCAACGATATTCGAAAATTGCCTGCGCAAATCTCCGACGGCACGCGCGATGCAAAACTTGGATAGATGACGCCTGAACGATTTTGCATCGTGGTCGCGCTCGACGACAGCGAATACGCGGAGATCGTGCTCGAGCACGCGATCGACCAAGCGGCTCGCCACGACGACGCCGATTTTCATGCGGTGGTCGTCGTCGCCGACGACCGCGACGCCGGCGACGCGAAGCAGCGGCTCGCCGCGCTAGTCGGACCCGCGCTGGAGCTGTTGCGCGGCAAGTGGCGCGCGCACTTGCACGTTCGCGCCGGCGACGCCGCGAACGAGATCGCGAACCTCGCGGCCGACGTTCGCGCCGATCTGATCGTCGTCGGCCGATTCGGCTTGCATCACCCGAGCAAGCCGCTCGGCAGCATCGCGACCGCGGTGATCGAGGCGGCGCCGTGCCCGACCCTTGTCGTCGGCCTCGTCGATCGTTCGCCCGATACGCAGCAGTGCCCGGCGTGTGCGGCGGTGCGAGCCGCGACCGATGGCGAGCGTTGGTTCTGCGACGCGCACTCGGCGCCGGATCGCGAGGTGCCGGCGACGGCTTTCGTGCGGAGCACGTCGTTCACCGATGGCGGGCTCATGTGGTAACCGCGGCTCCCTGATAGTGTCATTGCGGAATGCGTGGAGCGGGCCACGCGTTGTCGGCACACGGGGAGCACTATGTCGGGTCATACGCCTGGTCGGATTTGTTCGCTCGCGTTGATCGCGGCGGTTGTTGGCTGTCACTCGAAATCCAAGCTCGACGATGTCGGCAAGGGCGCGCCGGCGGGCGTCGCCGCGTCGGCCGCGGGATCGAACGCCGATGCCGACGCGCCGAAGCGCGCGCCGGTCACCCCGGCGTCGCTGCAGCCGATCATTCACGAGCTCGGTCGCGACAACGAGCTGCCGACGTCGATCGTCATCGAGCTCGCGCAGCCGATCGTCGATAAAGACGGCATCAACGGCGTCAGCGGTGAGTCGGTCATCAAGATCACACCGGAAGCCGCCGGCCGGCTGACGTTCTCGAACACGTCGGAGCTGACGTTCACACCGCTGCGGCCGTTCGCGTTCGATACCTCGTACACGATCGAGCTCGCGCGCATCGAGACCCGCGACGGCGTCGTCGCGCCGCCGAAGGGCGAGACGTGGAGCTACACGTTCAAGACGCCGAAGTTCAAGTTGCTCGACTTCGCGCCGACCGACATCAACGTCGGGATCCACACGGTGACCGCCGAGGTCACGTTCTCCGGGCCGATCCTGCCGAACCTCGCGCGAGCCGCGCTCGCGTTCTCCGTCGGCGGCAAGCCGGCTGCCAACGTCGACGTGCTGCCGAGCGAGCGCAACGACGTGTTCACGGTGCAGATCCGCGATCCGAAGATCGACATGGGCGGCAAGCTCGGGGTCTCGCTCAAGGCCGGGCTCGCATCTCCGCTGGGGCCGGTCGCGCCTGCGGCGACCGCGTCGTTCGTGATCAACACCGAGAACGTCGTCACGATCAAGACCGCGGTCGCGGTCGAAGGCGCGAACGGCTACTACCTCGAGGTCGTCTGCAACGACGACGCCGCGCCGCCGGGCCATCGCTATTCGTATTTCGGCGGCAGCTACTCGGATCTGTCGGAACGATGCCAGCTCACCGACGAAGCGATCAGCCGGATTCACTTCAAGCCGGCCGTGAAGAAGGCGTACATCACGAACGGCAAGTCGGGCTTCCGGATCTTCGGCGAGTTCCAGCGCGGCACGTACGCGATGACGATCGACGCCGGCGCGACCTCGGTCGACGGCGGCGCCGTGCTCGCGGCGTTCTCGCAATCGTTCTCGATCGCCGAGCGCAAGCCGGCCGTCTCGTTCATCGGCAGCGGCCGCTACTTGCCGCGCACCGCGTGGACGAACCTCGGCATCAAGCACCTCAACGTCGACGCGGTGAATCTGTCTGTGCGGCAAGTCCCGCCCGAGAACCTCGTGTTCTATCTCGGCGACGAGAACACCGACGGCGAGGACGAGCGCACGAGCAACTTGATCCTCAAGCAGGAGGTCCCGCTGCGCGGCGGCGCCGATCAGCCGACGACCTCGTGGATCGACGTCGCGTCGTTGTTGCCGGCGACTACGCGCGGCGTGCTCGAGCTGCACCTCGCCGGCGTCGGCGCCGACGCGACGTCGCGGCTCTTGCTCACGAATATCTCGCTCGTCGCGAAGAAGACCGCGCCTCCCGACAAGCCGTGGCAGCAACAAGTGCACGTGTGGGCGCTCGACATCGACACCGCCGAGTCGCTCGACGGGGTCGACGTCACCCTCGTGCGCAAGAGCGGCAAGACCGTCGCGCGCTGCACGACGTCGGGCGACGCCGGCTGCACGCTCGATGCCAAGGACGACAACGATCCCGACGACGCGCTGCCGTTCGCGCTGATCGCGCGCAAGGGCGATGACCTCACGTACATCCGCTACAGCGATCTGCGCGCCGACGTCGCCGAATCGACGACGTCGGGCACGCCGTACGTCGCGCAAGGGCCGTATCGCGCGTCGATGTACTCCGACCGCGGCGTGTATCGGCCCGGCGACACGGCGCACGTCACCGCGATCGTGCGCGACGATCACGATCGCGCGCCGCAGACGCCGCTGCCGATCGACGCCACGGTGATCGATCCGCGCGCGAAGGTGGTCAAGAAGCTCGCGCTCAAGACCAACGCGGCCGGCATGATCTCGATCGATCACCTGCTGCCGGTGTTCGCCGATACCGGCCACTGGCGCGTGCAGCTCGCGGTCGCCGATCGCGCGCTCGCGGCCTACGACCTCGAGGTCGAGGAGTTCGTGCCCGAGCGCATGAAGGTCACGATCGCGCCGAAGGCCGCCGACGTGCTCGTCGGAGCGCCGCTCGCGTTCAGCGTCTCGGCCGTGTATTTGTTCGGCGGCAGCGCGGCCGAGAGCGGCGTCGAGCTCGGGTGCACGTCGGAGGCGGTCGAGTTCACGCCACCGGCCAACACCGACTACACGTACGGCGTGCGGCCGCGCGGCAAGCCCGTGAACTTCGGCGAGCCGACGAAGGATCAGCTCGGCCCGCTGGGCACGAGCGAGACCGCGTGCCCCGACGGCAAGACCACGTTCACGCAGACCGCCCAGATCACCGCGAACGCGTCCGTGCTCGAGGCCGGCAGCGGTCGTGCGACCGTCGGCTCGTCGACGATGACCGTGCATCCCGAGAAGTTCTATCTCGGGCTCAAGACCAGCGCGACGAGCGCCGAGGCCGGCACGCGGTTCGGCGTCGATGGCGTCGTCGTCGATTGGCAAGGCAAACCGCTCGCGAATCCGCCGAAGCAGATCGCGATCCAGCTCGCGCATCTCGAGGCCGACTACGGCTACAGCTACAACGACGACGGCGGCGAAGACACCTACGAGCGCTACACGCGCAACGTGCCCGAGGGCAAGCTGACCGCGCAGGTCGATGGCAGCGGCCACTTTCACTTCGACGTCACGCCCGGCGACGCCGACGTCGGCTACGTCGTCAAGGCGACCGCCGCGAACGCGAAGACCGAGCTCGAGCTGCCCGGCAGCTATCCGTACGACTACTACTACGGCTATGGCTACGGCGGTCGCGTCGATCGCACGCCGCGCCCGGCGAAGCCGACGCAGCTGCAGCTCAAGCTGCCGAAAGAGATCGAAGTCGGCAAGGCCGTCGCGGTCTCGGTCGTCGCGCCGTATCACGGCCGCGTGTTGTGGACGGTCGAGACCGATCACGTGATCAGCTACGCGTGGAAGGACGTCAAAGCCGGCGAGGCCGCGTGGAGCTTCACGGTCGCGGACTACGCGCCGAACGTGTACGTCAGCGCGTTCCTGGTGAAAGATCCGCACCTCGAGTCGAAGACGGCGTTCTTGCCCGACCGCGCGTACGGCATCACGAGCGTGCGCGTGCTGCCGACGGCGCTGACCCAAGGCGTGACGATCGTCGCGCCGAAAGAAGTGCGCTCGTCGAGCCCGCTGACGATCACGCTCGACGTCGGCGCGACGACCGGAGCGACATTCGCGACGATCGCGGTCGTCGACGAAGGCATCCTGTCGCTCACCCACTTCAAGACGCCCGATCCGCTGAGCGAGCTGTTCGCGCGGCGCGCGCTCGCGGTCGAGACGTTCGAGACGATCGGCTGGACGATGCTGCACAACCCATCGGGCGTGTCGTCGCGCACGGGCGGCGGCGACGACAGCATGAGTGGCGAGGAGCAGGGCGCGCTCGCCGGCGGCCGCGTGCAGCCGGTGAAGCCGGTCGCGTTGTTCTCCGGCGTCGTGCCGGTCGGGCCGGACGGCAAGGTCACCGTGCCGTTCCAGATCCCGTCGTATCGCGGCCAGCTGCGCGTGATGGCGATCGTCGCCGGGCCGACGAAGATCGGCCGTGCCGAGGCCGACGTCACCGTCCGCGATCCGCTCGTCGTGCAGGCGACGTTCCCGCGGTTCGTCACGCAGCACGACGAGATTCAGATTCCGGTGTTCCTCACGAACGTGTCGGGTGGTCCGCTGAACGTCAGCGTCAAGCTCGACAGCGTCGAGCTGCCGATCGCGGGGCTCGCGCCGCACAAAGGTGGCCCGGCGCCGATCGCGTTCGCAGGGAAGGACACCGGCTCGGTCAAGCTCGAGAACGGCAAGTCCGAGACACTCGTATTTGCGGCGAAGGCGACCATCCCCGCCGGTGGCGCGACGCTGCGTGTGGTCGCGACCGCGGGGAGCTTGAAAGTCAGCGACACGCTCGACGTGCCGTTCCTGCCATCGGGTCCGAAAGAGCGCGTCGTGCAGAAGATCAAGCTGTCGCCGGGCACGCTCGATCTCGCCGCGCAGCCGGCGCTCAAGAACTGGGTGCCGACCAGCGAGTCGACGCAGTTCTGGATCACCAACAACCCGTACGGCGAGTCGTTCCAGAACCTCGACTACATCATTCACTATCCGTTCGGCTGCATCGAGCAGACGACGTCGTCGACGCGGCCGCTGCTCTACATCGCGGGCTTGGCGCAGCAGGTCGATCCGCAGCTCGCCGAGCTCAAGATCGAGGACATGGTGCTCGCCGGCATCAACCGGATCTTTGCGATGGAGACGCCTTCGGGCGGGTTCGGCTACTGGCCGGGCGCGACCGAGCCGCTCGAGTGGGCGACCGCGTACGCGACCGACATGTTGCTCGATGCCAAGAAGGCGGGCTACAGCGTGCCCGACGATCGCTTGAAAGAAGTGCTCGGCTGGATCGACGCGCGCACCGCCGCCTACGAGCGCGGCGACAAGATCGCGCGCAACCCGTGGAACCACTACGACGAGCAATCCGAGGCGTACTTGCACTACGTGCTCGCGCGCGCCGGCAAGGGCAAGAAGGCGCGCATTCTGAAGCTCATCTCCGACATCCCGGCGAACGCGACCGGCGAGCAGGCCGAAGATCGCTACCTCCTCGAGGCCGCCCTGTATTTATCCGGCGATCGCCGCTTCACGACGCAGCTCAAGGCCGTCGATAGCTCGCCGATCGTGGACTACCGCATCAACAGCTGGAGCTTCTATTCGGATCGCCGTCGCCGCGGCGAGCAGCTGTCGGTGTTCTTCGATCTGTTCGGCGCCGATGCAGCGGGCGAGCCGCTCGCGAACCGCGTCGCCGAGATGCTCGTCGGCGAGCCTGCCTGGTACTACAACACGCAAGAGCTGGTGTGGGGCATCACCGGTTTGGGCAAGTGGGTGAACGCCGTGGCGGGCAAGGGCGTCGGCGGCGGCAAGCTCACCGCCGATGGCCAGGTGATCAACCCGCGCGCGTCGAAGTTGAAGACGAGCGACAAGACGTGGGCGCTGCAACGCGCGAGCGAGTACAAGTCGCTCACGCTCGACGTGCCCGACAGCGCGAGCGGGATGTGGCTCGTGATCTCGAGCGAGGGCGTGCGCCCGAACGCGACGTACAAGACCGGCGGCAACGGGCTCGAAGTGTCGCGCTCGTATCACAAGCTCGATTCGACGGAGATCGCGCCGAGCGCCGGCACGCTCCAGCTCGGCGACCTCGTGTTCGTCGAGATCGACATCGCGAACACGAGCAGCGTCACGATCCAGAACATCGCGCTCGTCGATCGGCTGCCGGCCGGCTTCGAGATCGAGAATCCGCGCCTCGGCCGCACGACGAAGCCCGACTGGGTCAAAGACGAAGACATGTGGACCGTCGACTTCATGAACATGCGCGACGATCGGATCGAGGCGTTCGGCGCGCTCGCGCCGCGCGAGAGCAAGAAGATCGTCTACACCGTGCGCGCGGTGACGGCGGGCAAGTTCGCGATCCCGCCGCTCGAGGCGGGCGCGATGTACGACCCGACGCTGTGGGCGCGCGAGAAAGCCGATACGGCTGTCATCGGCGGCCCATGGACCGGAAAGCTACTCTAAGACGTACGTACGTACGTCTTTCGAGAACGGTCGTCCGTCTCTGCGCGCGCAGCATCGAGGGCCATGCGTGATGTCCAACGCGACGAATCGGTGGATCGATCGGCTACGAGTACGACTTCTGCGACTGATCCTCGCGATCAACGTCGCGTGGCTCGTGCTGGTCGCCGCGGCGTACCTCGTGCCGCTGCCCGCGCGCCACGGCACGACCGGATGGTCGAGCGTCGTCGAGTATCGCGATGGCCGGCCGGCGTACGTGTTCCTGTCGCCCGATGACAAGTGGCGCTTGCACGTCGAGCTTCCGCGCGTCGACCCGGCCCTGATCCGCGCGCTGATCGCGCTCGAGGACAAGCGGTTCTATGGCCACCACGGCGTCGATCCGATCGCCGTCGTCCGCGCGGCGTGGAGCGATCTGATCCATGCGCGGCGCGTCTCGGGCGGCTCGACGCTGTCGATGCAGCTGGCGCGGCTCTACGAGCCACGCGCGCGCACGCTGCCGAGCAAGCTCGCCGAGATGTTTCGCGCGGTGCAGCTCGATCTGCGGCTCTCCAAGCGCGAGATCCTCGAAGAATATCTATCGCGCACGCCGTACGGCGACAACGTCGAGGGCGTCGAGAGCGCCGCGTGGAGCTACTTCGGCCACGGCCCGCAGCACCTGACGCCGCTCGAGATCGCGACGCTGCTCGCCGTGCCACAAGGACCCGCGCGGTTCGCGCCATCGGCCGCGAACGCGGCGCGTCTGCGCGCGCGGCGCGATGCGATCCTCGGCAAGCTGATCGACGCCGGCGTGTTCTCGCCGCTCGATGCCGCGCAGGCGATCGCGCAGCAGGCGAGCGAGCCGGTGCCGGATCACCTGCGGCCGATGCCGCGCGAAGCGGCACACGCCGCGATCTACTTGCACGCGAGGCATCCCGACGAGCTGCGCGTGCGCTCGACGCTCGACGCCGGTGCGCAGGCGATCGCCGAGCAGCAAATTAGGTTGCGTACAATTGAATTGCACACAAAGAATATCTACGGCGCCGCGCTCGTCGTCGTCGATCACCGTACGCGCGAGGTCGTCGCGCTGGTCGGGAACCTCGATTTCGCCGACCGCGCGCACGGCGGCCAGCTCGCGATGTTCGCGCGCCCGCGCTCGCCGGGGTCGACGCTCAAGCCACTGCTCTACGCGCTCGCGATCGATCGCGGGCTCGCGCTGCCCGACTATCTCGTCGCCGACGTGCCGAGCCAGTACGGCACGTATCGGCCGCGCAACTTCGACGGCGACTACGCAGGGCTCGTCACGCTGCGCGAGGCGCTATCGCGATCGCTCAACCTGCCGTTCATCGATCTGCTGCAACAGCTCGGCGTCGAGACGTTCATGGGCGAGCTCGGCCGGCTCGGCGTCGCGAGCTCGCGCGCCACGCCCGGCACGTACGGGCTGTCGCTGATCGCGGGCGGCATCGAGCTGACCCCGCTCGAGCTCGCCGGCATCTACGCGACGCTCGCCGAGAACGGCGTCTATCGGCCGCTGCGGCTGACCGCGCGTGACCCGTTCGACGCGCCGTTGCCGATCTTCGGCCCCGGCGCCGCGTATCTGACGCGCGAGGCGCTGTCGCTCAAAGATCGGCCGGACTTTCCGAAGCGCCGCGCGATCAGTGGCGTGCCCGCCGAGATTCACTGGAAGACCGGCACGAGCTTCGGCTTTCGAGACGCGTGGGCGGTCGGCTCCGGCCCGGCGTATACGGCCGTGGTGTGGACCGGTAACGTCGACGACAAGCCGAGCACGGACCTCGTCGGCTCCGAGGCCGCCGGCCCGTTGTTGTTCGACGTGCTCGAAGGGCTCGCGAACCACGAAGTCGCGCACCTGCCGGCCGGCGCGCCCGACGATCTCGCCGAGGTCGAGGTCTGCGCGTTCTCCGGCCACGTGCCGACCGCCGCGTGCGATCACCGGATCAAGGTGCTCGCGCCGGTGCACGCGGTGCCGACGACGCCGTGCCCGTACCACCAAGAGTTCGACGTCGACGCGGCGGGGCACGCGGTGCTGCCGGGCTGCAAGACGCCCGGCAAGGACTACACGCGCAAGTCGTTCGTCGTGCTGCCGAGCGCGGTGCGCGCGTGGCTCGAAGGCCGCGAGCGGCGCATCCCCGAGGCGCCCGAGCTCGCGCCCGAGTGCGCCGAGCGCGCCGGCGATTCCGCGATCGCGCCGCCATCGATCGTCACGCCCGGCAAAGGGCAGATCGTCACGCTGATTCCGGGCGTCGCGCCGGGCGCGCAGCGAGTCGCGCTGACCGCGTCGACGCGCGCGGCGCACCTGTCGTGGTTCGTCGACGGCGCGCTGATCGAGACGGCGCCGGCCGGCGAGCGCGTGTTCTGGATTCCGACCGCCGGCAAGCACGAGCTGGTCGTGAGCGACGACGCCGGGCGCAAAGCGCGCCGACTCGTCGAGGTCCGCGCCGAGGAGGCGATCGCGAGCCCGCCGAACGCGGGGCGCGCAGCAGCGCGGTAGCTGATCGCCACGAAACGCCCGCGATAGGCGATACTGGCGCCGGTGGGAACGCTCGAGCAGGACGCGCTCGCTCGGACGCAAGTGCCGACGGTCGACGCCAAGCCGAAGGTGCGTGGCGCGGACTGGCGCGACGATGCGCCGCGGATCCCGGGCTATCGCATCACCGCGGTGATCGGCGAAGGCGGAATGGGCACCGTCTACGCGGCCGAGCAAGAGGCGCCGCGCCGCAGCGTCGCGATCAAGGTGTTGCAGAGCCGCTCGGGCAGCGCGCTCGCACGGTTCTCCGCCGAGGCCGAGATCATGGCGCGGCTCGATCATCCCGGCATCGCGCGGATCTTCGAAGCCGGCGATGCCGACGGCCATCCGTTCCTCGTGATGGAGCACGTCGACGGCAAGACACTCGACAAGTTCTCCGCGCCGCTCGCGCTGCGCCGCAAGATCGAGCTGTTCTCGTCGCTGTGCGAGGCGGTGCATCACGCGCACCTCAAAGGCGTGATCCACCGCGATCTCAAGCCGTCGAACGTGATGGTCAAGACCGACGGGCGGGTCATCGTGCTCGATTTCGGCGTCGCCCACCTCGCGACGCCCGACGACCGGACGCCGGCGACGACGCGCGCGGGCGAGCTGATCGGCACGCCGCTGTACATGAGCCCGGAGCAAGCGCAGCTGCGCGCCGACAAAGTCGACGCGCGCACCGACGTGTACACGCTCGGCGTGATCCTGTACGAGCTCGCGTGCAACGACTTGCCGTTCGGGCCGCGCGATGCGCCGATCGGCGTGCTCACCGGCATGATCAGCGAGGATCCGCCGCGGCCGCTCGCGTCGCGCGACCCGCAGCTCAAAGGCGACCTCGACGCGATCACGCACAAGGCGCTGCAGAAAGAGCCGCGCGATCGCTACCAATCGGTCGCCGCGCTCGGCGACGACGTGCGCCGTCACCTCGACGGCTTGCCGGTGACCGTGCGCACGCCGGGCGTCATCGAGCGCACGCGCAGGTTCGTCAAACGCCGCCCGGTCGTCGCCGCGGGCATCCTCGCCGGCGCGCTCGCCGCGATCGCGTTCGCGGTGATCGTGACGTACTTGTGGCGCGCCGCCGAGGATGCGCGCACCCGCACGCAAGTCGCGAACAACGATCTCGAGGCGCGCACGAACCAGCTCGTGGTGCGCCAGGCGCGTTCGGTGCTGGCGCGCGATCCGACCGAGGCGATCGGGTGGCTGCAGCTCTTGACCGAGCGCGGCGTCGATCCCGGCATCGTGGGCATCGCGTGGGCGATCGCGAACGAAGCGATCGCGCGCGGCGTCGCCGCCGACGTGTTACGCGGCCACGCCGACGAGGTGCACTGGGTCGAGCCATACGCCGGCGGCTTCGTCAGCGCCGCGTACGACGGCACCGTCGACATCTGGGAGCCGGCGCGCCACTTGTTGTTCACGACCATCCACGGCCGCGCGCACCTCGCGAGGCCGTCGCCCGATGGCAAAGAGTTCGCGATCGGCGGCGACGACGGCGCGCTGACGATCGTCGCGCACGACGGCCGCGTGCTCGCTGACCTTCCCGGCCACGCGGGCGACGTCCAGCACATGGCGTGGTCGCCCGACGGCGCGTGGCTCATCACCGGCGACGATCACGGCCACGTCATCGCTTGGCCGCACGCGCGCGCGCCGGGCACGCAGCTCATCGCGGTCGACAACGCGATCGGATCGGTCGTGTTCTCGCCATCCGGCAAGACATTCGTTGCCAGCGATCACGCGGGCGACGTCTGGCAGTGGGAGCTCGCGAGCTTCGCGGTCGCACACACCGTGCTCGCCGACGACGTCACCGATCTGTGGACCGACGACGCGCGCGTGATCGCGAGCGATGCAAGCGGCACCGTGCATTGGCTGCACCGCGATCGCGAGACGCTGGCCCTCGATCGAACGGTGTCGACCGGATTGCATGCCAAGCGCGCCGTGTTCGCGCCGGCCGCCGCGTTCGTCGTGCTCGGCGGGGTCGGCGGCGCGCTGACCGAAGTGCGAGATGATCGCATCGTGCCGCTCGCACAATTTCATGCACAGGTTCGCGCGCTCGCGATCAGCACCGACGGCGCGAAGATCGCGGCCGGCACCGACGATGGCGCGCTCGTGGTAATCGACGCCGCGAGCGGGCAGCGCAGCGTGTTACACGGCCACACCGGCCGCATCCGCCACGTCGCGTTCGCCGAGCACGATCGCGTGCTGCTGTCGGCCGACAGCGATGGCATCGTGCGGCGCTGGGAGCTCGCGAACATGCCGGCGACCGTGCTCGACTCCGGTGGCGTCGCCGCGGAGAAGCTCGCGGTCGCCGACGATGGCTCGTTCGCCGCGTGGGTCGACGAGGCCGGCACCGTCGCGACGTGGACGTTTGCCGACCACAAGCTCGCGGTGCTCGGCTCGATCAAAGGTCGCGCGACGGCGCTCGCGATCGCGAACGGCACGGTGATCACCGGCACCGCCGAAGGCGAGCTCGTGTGGTGGCGCGCGACGCCGCAGCGCACGAAGCTGGGCAGCATCGTCAAGATGATCGCGACGGCCGGCGGCGTCGTCGCGGTCGCGACGTCGGCGGGGCCGATCGCGCTGTTCTCGCCCGACGGCGGCGAGCTGCATCCGCTCGCCGGCAACCCGGGCGGCACCGAGTGCGTCGCGCTCGATCCGAGCGGCACGGTCGCAGCCTCGGGCGGTCAAGATCGCTCGGTGCGCGTGTGGCGCATCCGCGACGGCAAGCAGCTCGCCGAGCTGCCCGGTCCGATCGGCGACACGCACCTCGTCGCGATCACCGACGCGCTGATCGTCGCCGGCTCGAACGGCGGCACCGTGCTCGCGTGGCCGCGCCACGGCGACGACATCGACGCGGCGCATCGCGTCCTCGTCGTGCAGCACGTCGGCGCCGTGACCGCGCTCGCGGCAACCGCGACGGAGATCGCGACCGCGGGCCGCGACGCGGTGCTCGCGCGTGCACGCGTCACCGGCAGCTCGATCGCGCCGGCGGAGATCGCGGCTCTGCCGAACGCGGCCAACGTCGTGGCCATCGCCGACGACGGCAGCGTGCGCGCCGTGACCCGCACCGGCATCGGCGTGCGGTGGGCGAGCGCCGCCGAGCCCGCGATCGAGATCGATCACGGCCTATCGACCGCGGTCCGCGTGCCGCACTCGCCGCGCTGGCTCGAAGGCTTCGACGACGGTACGTACGTCCTCACCGATACGCAGGCGCGGTCGTTCGACGAGCTCCGCCGAACCGTCGCCGCCGCGACGACGTATCATTTGATAAGCTCGTTGGGGCGATGAAGCGGATCTTGATCGTCGACGACAACCCGGTCGTGATCGGCGCGGCCAAGCGCGTGCTGTCGCACGCCGGCTACGATGTCGAGACGCGCGGCTCGGTCGCCGAGGTCGACGCGCGTGGCGCCGATGGCTTCGATCTGATCTTGATGGACGTCGTGATGCCCGAGCTGTTCGGCGACGACGTCGCGGCGATCTTGCGCCACGAACGCGGCGTGCGCGGTCGCATCGTCCTGTACTCGACGTTGGACGAGCCCGAGCTCAAGCAGCGAACGCTCGACGCGAAGGTCGACGGCTACATCAACAAAGCGCTCGGCCTCAAGCACCTCGTCGCCGAGGTCGAGCGCATCCTGGCCGAGCCCGAGCCTACGTAGACATCAGCGCCAGCGGCACGCTCGCCACCGCGATGATCACCCACAGCGTCACGCCGACGACGAACGGCCGCGCGCCGACCTTCTCGATCGCCGCCGGGGACAGCGCGAGCCCGATCAAGAACAGCGCGAGCACGAGCAGGCGGCGGCCGATCATCGCGACCGGCTTCGCGAACAGCGCGAGCGCCGGCACCCACGTGACCAGCGCGGCGACCGCGACGAAGCCGAGGATGAACCACGGCCACGTGACCTCGCGCAGGCTGCCGCGATCGTTCGACCGGAGCACCGCGGTCGCGAGCGTGACCGGCACGATCCACAGCGCGCGGGCGAGCTTCGTGGTGGTCGCGACGGTCAGCGCGATCGGGCCGTACGCGAGCCCGGCGCCGACGACCGAGCTGGTGTCGTGGATCGCGAGCGCGCACCAGCGGCCGAACACGGTCTCGGTCATGCCGAGTGCATGGCCGATGATCGGGAACACGATCAGGCCGACCGCGTTGAGCACGAACACGACGGCGAGCGCGACCGAGATCTCGTGATCCTTCGGCTTGATGACGCTGGCGATCGCGGCGATCGCGCTGCCGCCGCAGATGCCGGTGCCGACCGCGAGCATGAGCGACGTGTCTTTGGAAACCGACATCGCGCGGCCGAGCGCGAGCCCGAGCACGACGGCGAGGGCGAGGCTCGTCGCGGTGACGAGCGCGCCGTCGAGCCCGACGCGGAGCACGACGTCGAGGTTCATGCCGGCGCCGAGCGCGACCACGCCGGCTTGCAACGCGAACGTGGTGAGCGGCTTGGCGCGCTTGGGCCGGTCGACGCGCGTCGCGAGCGCGATCGCGAGGCCAGACGCGAGCGCGAGCCAGCTCGGCGCGTCGAGCACGACCAGCGCGATCGCGCCGCCGATCGTCAGCACGAGATACAACTTCTTCACGGCACCACCGGCATCGGCGTGACCAGCTCGACGGTCGCGATCGGCGCGCCGGTCTCGTCGTCGCCGCCGGCGATCACGATCTGGCCATTGCCGAGCGCGATCGCGGTCGCGTTGGTGCGCGGCACGACGAGCGGCGCCGTCGCGATCGGCGCGAGCGTGACCGCGTCGTAGATCTCGGCGGTCGTCGCGACACCGCTGCCGTCGGCGAGCGTGCCGCCGGCGATCACGAGGATCTGATCGGTCGCCGCGACCGCGCAGCCCGACATGCGCGCGACGCTCGGCACGCCGGGCACGTCGACGACCGCGCCCGAGATCGGATCGATCGTCGCCGCGTCGCCAGTCCCGCAGAACACGCCGATCAGCGAGGTCGGCAACGCGACCACGCTCGCACCGTCGCGCGCGACGCCGGGCGCGGTCAGCGTGTCGAACGTATCGTTCGCGTCGCGATAGCGCGTCACCGCCGAGCCATCGACGAAGATCGCTTCGAAGTTGCCGTCGCTGCCGGCGGTGACGGCGGCGGCGGTCGGCAGGCTGGATACGTCGGTGCGCGCGGTCGGCACGCCGCTGAGATCCGAGAGCTCCGCGGCCGGTGTGCCGGTCAGCATGAAGTCGTCGGCATCGACCTGGACCATGATCTGACCGCTGCGCTCGAAGCCGGGCTTCGCGCCGAAATCCGTGATCACGCCGGCGGTCGACGCCGACGTGTCGAAGTACCAGTCGTTTGCCTGCGCCGAGCCACTGGCATCGCTGCCGCCGAACATGAACGCGTAGGTGCCGGCCTCCACACCGATCGCGAGCCCGGCGCGCGCCGCGGGCAACGCGGTGCCCGGCTGCGCGGCCTGCGTGTACGCGTCGTAGATCGTCACGACGTCGCTGGGCGCGCCGCTCGCGTCGCGGCCGCCGGCGAGCACCACGCCGTACGACAGCTCTCCGACCGCGACCTCGTCGACCGCGGGATCGAGCACCACCGGCGATGCGGTGACCGAGTTCGGCGGCGCCATGAAGATCGCGATCGCGGCATCGAGCGCGTCGACCGGGAACGGCGGCGACTCGCCGACCGCGATCACGGTGCCGCCGCCGTCCATGCCTTCTGCGATCAGCTGCCCGGCCGATTCGTTCGCATCGACGCTGATCGAGATCGCGAAGCCGCTGCCGATGCGCGTCGCGGTCTCGGTGGTGAGCGGATCGGTGAGCGTCAGCTGCAGCGTCTGCACGCCGTCGAGTAGCGTCGAATTCGGCGACTCGACGAGCGACACCGTGATCGTGCCGGTCTGCGTGCACGCCGCGAACAACACGGCGAGCCACAGCCGGCTCATTTGCCGCCGCGCCCGAGCTCTCGCGCGCGCTTCGTCGCGGTCTCGACCGCATTCATCAGCGTCGTGCGCAGGCCGCCTTCTTCGAGCGTGTGCAGCCCGGCGATCGCGGTGCCGCCCGGCGACGTGACCATGTCCTTGAGCTTACCGGGATGCTCGTCGGTTTCGAGCAGCAGCTTGGCGGAGCCCATCACGGTCTGTGCGGCGAGCCGCTGGGCATTTCGCCGCGCGAGCCCGACTTTGACGCCGGCGTCGGCGAGCGCTTCCAAGATCAGGAAGATGTACGCCGGGCCGGATCCCGACAGGCCGGTCACGGCGTCGAGCTGGCTCTCGTCGAGCTCGACGGTGATGCCGACGGCGTCGAACAGCGCGCGCGCGATCGCGAGGTCCGTTTCGACCGCGCGCTTGCCGCCCGAGACGGCCGTCGCGGCCGCGCCGACGAGCGCCGGCGTGTTCGGCATCGCGCGCACGACGCGCACGCCGTCGGGGACCGCCGCCTCGATCGTCGCGGTGTCGACGCCCGCCGCGATCGAGATCAGCACCGTGCCCGGCTTGAGCCGATCGGCGATCTCGCGCAGCACCTTGTCGAGGATCTGCGGCTTGACGCTGAGCACGACGACGCTCGCGCGCTCGGCGACGCTCGCGTTGTCGGTGGTGACGTCGATGCCGTAGGCGGCGGCGAGCTCGGCGAGCCGTTCGCGGCGCGGCGCCGACGCGACGATCCGCGTCGCGGCGACGTGGTTGCCGCGCACGAGCCCGCGGATCAATGCCTCGGCCATGTTGCCGGCGCCGACGAAGCCGATCATGTGAGACGCGAGGATCGTCACGGTCATCCGTGTAGCATCGAGCGATGGCCGAGTACACCAAGGACACGCGGTTCAGCTGGGGCTGGGTGGTCGGCGGCGCCGCGATCATCTGGGTGATGCAGTTCATGGCCGTGATGGCGTGGGCGGCGCTGAAGTTCCGGCCGATGCCGGCCGCGCTGCTCGGGCTGGCGCCGTACGTGCTCGGCGGTTTCGTGATCGGGTGGCAATCCGAGGGCCGCACGATCATCGAAGCCGGCCTCGCGACGCTGCTCGTGATCTTCATCGAGCTCGGCCGCGCGCACGCGGCGCTACGCGGCGACGCGACGAGCCTGATCGTGTTGCTCTACGCGATCCCGTTCGCGGCCGCGATCATCGGCGCGTGGATCGGCGAGCTCGTGCAGGGCAACGTCATTCGCACGAGCGATGACTGACTAACCGATGTTGAAATCTTCTTTGGCGTGCGCTGCGCCGGAGCCGTCGGTGAACCGCTGCAGCGTGTAGCGCTCGAAGATCTCGTGCTTGGTGCCGCCGGTGAGCCACTCGCCGTACAGCTTGCCGACGATCGGCGCCATCATGAAGCCGTGGCCGACGAAGCCGCACGCGACGAACATGTCGGGATGACCCGGCACCGCGCCGACGATCGGATTGCCATCGGGCGATTGATCGTACGGCCCGGCCCATTGCCGCAAGATCTTGATGTCGCCCAAGATCGGCATCAGCTTGACGAGCCGCCGCGCATACGTCGACAGGAACTCGAGCGTCGAGCCCATCGCGTAGGTCGATGCGTGGCCCGGAATCGTCACGCCGCCGACGATCTCGCCGCGCATCGATTGGCTGCAGTAGAGCCCGCTCGCGAGCTCGCTCACCATCGGGCGCAAGAACGGCTTGAGCGGCTCCGACGAGCAGATTTCGTGGCGGATCGGATACGTCGGGATATCGACGTTGATCATCTTCGCGAGCCGGGGCGACCACGCGCCGGTCGCGTTGATCACGCGGCGCGCGCGCACGGTGCCGCGCGTCGTCGCGACGAGGTAGCCGCCGCCGTCTTGTGCCTGCAGCCCGGTGACCGGCGTCTGCGTAAAAATCCGCACGCCGTGCGCCGCGGCTTGCCGCGCGTATCCCCACAAGAACGGCCACGGGAACAAGATGCCGTCGGTCGGATTATAAGATGCGCCGACGATGCCGGTGAGATCGAGCTCGGGCACGATCTCCTGCGCGGCGCTCGGCTCGAGCATGCGCGTCGCGACGCCGCAGCGATTCTGGATCGCGATGTTCTTCTCGAGCCGCGCGACTTCGTTCGCGCTGCGCGCGAGGAACAAGTAGCCGCCTTGGCGAAACCACACGTTGACGCCGACATCGACTGCGAATCGCCGGCATAGCTCGACCGACTCCTGCATCAGCCGGATGTTGATCTCGGTGGCCCATTGCTGGCGCACGCCGCCGCCGTTGCGGCCGCTCGCGCCTTCGGCGAGGTAGCCGCGCTCGATCACGACGACGTCGTCGAGCCCGTGGCGAGCGAGGTAGTACGCGATCGCCAGGCCCATCACGCCGCCGCCGACGATCGCGACCTCGACTTTCTCGGGCACGGTGCCCGAGCTCTCGAGCATCGGCGGCAGCCGGATCTCGCCGGAGACGTCGGCGCGAGACTCGTCCTCGTCGTCGTCGTCACCGCCGATCATGTTTCATCCTCGAACTTGTGCGCGTCGGGCGCGTTCGCGAGTAGCTTGAGCGGCGTCGGCGCGAGCGGCGGCCGCGACGTGAACGGCGGAATCGCCGACGGTGCTTTGCCGCTGAGCCGCGCGAGCTGCGTCGCCATCGGCGCCAGACATTCTTTGCCCTGACACGGTCCGGTGCCGAACCCGGTGTAGCGCTTGACCTCCTCGATATCGAGGTAGCCGCGATGCACGCAATGCTCGAGGTCCGACAGCGTGACGTCCTCGCAGCGGCACAGCACGATCTTGCGCGCCATTGCTACGAGCCTCCCAAGCTAAGCGCGGCGTTCGCACCAACGCGTGCGCCGTCGGCTGCTGCGCGTTCGGGGCCGTGATAGCCGGTGACGTCGCCGCACGCCCAGACGTTGGCCGCGAACGTGTGGCCGTCGGCATCGACGGCAACTTTGAAGCCGCCGGCGTCGGGATCGAGCACGACGCGGCAACCTTGCTGGCGCGCACCTTCGGATGCCGGCGACGGGATCGCCGCGACCGCGACGAGATCGCAATCGACGAGCCCGTTCGGCGTCTCGACCGCGCTGACCCAACCGCGACCGCGCGTGCCGATCGCGTCGGCCACCGGCACGCGCTCGACGGCAGCGCCCGCCGACTCGAGCGCGCTCGCGAGCGCCGCGCATTCTGCATCCTGGCCGGCGCCTTCGACGATGCAGATCTTGTCGCCGCCCAGGATGCCGTGCTCGACGAGCAAGCGGCCGACCGCGCGCGCCGCGATCACACCGGGCCGATCGTTGTCGCCGAACGGCAGGTTGACGACGTAGCCGCCGGTCGCCCACACCCACGCGCGCGCGTGCACGCGGACGAGCTGATCGGGCGCGGCGACGGCGAGGACGCCGCCATCGTCTTCGGGAAAGTAGCCGATCGCGGTCGCGCGCGAGATCAGCTCGACGCCGGCCGCCATCGCGTCGCTCGTCTTGCGATCCGCGAGCTCGCGGCCGGCGCGCGGATCGGCGCGCAAGCTGCCGCCGGCGCGCAGCTGGTCGTCGACGAGCAGCGTCGACTTGCCGGCGCGCGCGAGCGCGGTCGCCGCTGCGAGGCCCGCCGGACCGCCGCCGATCACGCACGCATCGACGCGGCGCTCGCCGACATCGGGCAAGATCGTCGCCGCGGTCTCGGGCAGCTTGCCCAAGCCGGACAGCTGGCGCACGACCTTGTTCGCGAGCTTGTTGAGCACCGAGCTGCGCGTCATCAGCGTGTGGTGATCGAGCCCGCGCGAGAACAAGAAATCGACCGCGCCGAACAGATCGTGCTCCGCCGACGGAAACGCGTTCTGACCGATCGCTTCGGCGCCGGCGCTGCACGGGGTCTGACACGCGCGCAGATTTGGCACGCCGTCGATGCGCACGAGGCAGCCACTGCAATGACCTTCGAGGCAGAAGAACGTGCGTGGCCGGTGATACTTGAGCGAGCGCGACAACACGCGTGTCCCGCTGGCGAGTGCCGCCGCGGCAATGCTCTCGCGCTCGAACGCGCGCAGTGCCGTCTCGGCGATCCGAATTTCGACCGCTGCGCCGCGCGCTCCGTCGGAGATCGGTAGCCGACGCGCCACGTTCGAGAAATACCACGGTTCGTTGCTTTGGCCTGCCGGGACAGATAACCTTTCAGCCTCGAAAGGACAGGGGAAACCCAACTATGGCGACACCTACGAGACCGTGCCCGTACTGCGGCGCGGCGGTGCTGATGAATGCGCCCGCGTGCAACACGTGTGGTCGCCCGATGCCGCCGATGCAGGCGGGTGCGCCGCCGGGTGGAGGCGCGCCGGCGAAGACGATGTTCGGTTATGCGGCACCGCAACTGCCGCAGCAGCAACAACCACGGCCGCCGGCGGGTGCGCCGCAACAGCCGGCGCCGCGTCCGTCGCAACCGGGACAGCCGGGCGGATATCCGCAGCAGGGTTTCCAACCGCCGCCGCAACAAGGCTTCGCCCCGCCGCCGGCCGCACAGCCCGCGCCGCAAGCCGCGAATCCCTACGGTCAGCCGCAGCAACCGATGCAGCAGCAACCGAACCCGTACGGTCAGCCGCAGCAACCTGCAGCGCCCGCATACGGTCAGCCGCAGCAACCTGCAGCGCCCGCATACGGTCAGCCGCAGCCGAACCCGTACGGTCAGCCGCAACCGAACCCGTACGGTCAGCCGCAACAGCCGCAGCCGATGCAGCAGCAACCGAATCCGTACGCGCAGCAGCAGCAGCCGCAGCAACAACCGTACGGTCAGCCGCAGCCGAACCCGTACGGTCAGCCGCAACAGCCGATGCAGCCGCAAGGTTTCGGGCAACCGAACCCGGGCTATCCGCAGGCGCAGAATCCGTACGCGCAGCCGGAGCAGCATCACGGCCACGGTCCGATGGATAACTTCGCCGCGCGGATCCCGCAGTCGGCGCCGGGCACGATCTTCGGCTACCCGGTGTCGATGTTGCGCGATCCGAGCCTGCAGCGAAAAGTGCTGTTCTTCGCCGGCATCGCGCTGCTCGCATCGATCGTCGTGCCGCTCGCGACGTCGCCGAGCCTCGTGCTGCCGATTCAACACATCGGCTGGGATCTCGTGATCTGGCCGGTGATCGCCGGCGCGGCGTATTTGCTCGTCGCCGCGGCGCCGCCGAACATCCGCCAGCAAGTTCCGCCGGCGGTGATGCAGTGGATCCCGTTCGGCATCTCGTTCGCCGGCATCGCGATGATGGGTGGCGCAGGCGGCGGTGGCCCAATGGCGTTGGGCGGTGTCCACATCCTCGGCTACGCGATCCTCGTGTTCGGGTTGCTCGCGCGCATCGCAGCGCCACAAGATCAGATCGCGCGCATCGTGATCGCGGTCGGCGGCGGCTTGATGCTGCCGGGCTTCATCGATCTGTTCCACGCGTTCGACTTCTTCAAGGTCAGCTTGTTCTTGGGCGTGTGGGCGTTGATCTGGCTGATCGTCAGCGCGCTCGGCGTGTTCTGCATCGTGTTCGTCGTGCCGCCGCAGAAGCTGCCGCCGGCGCTGCAAGCCGTCGACGCGTTCGGTCCGCTGATCGCCGCGGTGCTGATCCTGTGGCTGCCGCTGCAGGTCGTGCTGCTCATGCTGTTCGGCGTGGTCAACCACGCCGGCATCGGTGCGATCCTCGGCGGCGCACGCGCGCTGCTCTACATCGTCGCGTTCTTCGGCGTCCTCATGATGGCCGCGCCGGCCGCGTACGAGGAAGCGATCGCGCTCATCACCGGTCGTCGCAGCGGTCCGCCGCCGGGCAATTATCCGCCGCAAGGCGGTGGCTACCCGCCGCAAGGTGGCGGCTACCCGCCGCAAGGTGGCGGTTACCCGCCGCAAGGTGGCGGTTACCCGCCGCAAGGCGGTGGTGGCTATCCGCCGCAAGGCGGTGGTGGTTACCCGCCGCAAGGTGGCGGTGGTTACCCGCCGCAAGGTGGCGGTGGCCAAGGCGGCGGGGGCGGCTGGCAATAGTCGCAACGCTGTCGTGACAACGGCCCGCTTCGGCGGGTCGTTTCGGTTTCGGCGCTATGCTTCGCGACATGGCGTCCGAGCGATCCGATCGCGGGCTCGAGCTCAAGGTCGGTTTACTGATCGTCGTGTCGACCGCGATCCTCGTCGGGTTCATCTTCGTGCTCGGCAACTTCTCGCTGCACTCCGGCTTCGAGATCCAGGTCGACTACGACTACATCGGCGCGCTGCAGCCCGGTGCGCCGGTGAAAGTCTCCGGGATCAAGGTCGGCAAGATCGAAGCGGTCGACTTCCTCGGCGGCAAGCCCGATCCGAAAGTCGGCGGCCAGCGCGTGCAGGTCCGCGTGACCGCGTGGATCGAAGATCGCGTGCGCGACAGCATCCGCAGCGATGCCGAGTTCTTCATCAACACCGCGGGTGTGCTCGGCGAGCAGTACCTCGAGATCGTGCCCGGCCGCGATTGGGACAAGCCGGCGATCGCCGCGAACGCGGTGATCCACGGCGCACCCGCGGTGCACGATCCACCGCGCACCGATCTCGTCGTGTCGCGGCTCTACGAGGTGCTCGACGGGGTGTCGTCGGTGCTCCACGACGATCGCGACGCGATCAAGCACGTGCTGACGAACAGCGCGAGCGCGATCGCCGAGCTCAACCAATTGCTCGTCGATCGCCGCCAGCAGATCGGCGACTTGATCGCGTCGGCCGGCGAGCTCGCGAAGCAAGCGACGATCACGCTCGGCAAGGTCAACACCGGGCTCGGCAACGGCGCACCGGTCGCGAGCTTGCTCGCCGACGCGGATGCGACGCTCAAGACCGCGCAGAACACGCTGCAGACGCTCACGCCGCCGGCGCAGAGCCTGATGACCGACGCCACGCGCGTCACCGGCCTGCTGACCGAGCAGCGCATCGACAAGGCGATCGATGCAGCCGACAAAGCGGCGGGCGCGGCGGGCAAAGCCGGCGGCCTGATCGACAACGTCAATGGCATGGTCAGCGATCTGCGCGCGGGCAAGGGCACCGCGGGCGCGCTGCTCTCGCGCGACGATATCTACAGCGACCTCCGCGAGCTCATCCGCGATCTCAAACGCAATCCGTGGAAGTTTTTCTGGAAGGAATAGCGTGATCGCGCAAGACGATCAGCTGGCGACGCGTGTCGGGCTGTGGGCGCTCGGCGTGCTCGTCGTCGTGATCGCGTTCTTCGTGTTCGTGTTCGGCCGGATCGATTGGGGGGCACGCACGCGCGTGCACGTGTACTTCCATCACGTCGGCGCACTGCACGAAGGCGCGCCGTTCGTGGTCGCCGGCCGCGCGGTCGGCAAGGTCGAATCGATCGCGCTCGCGCCGAGGGCAGCGCCGCTCGGCGGCGACGACGGCGTCGCCGTCACGGTCGCGATCGATGCCGGCGATGCGCGCGGGCTCGACCCGACCGGCGACGTGTTCGTCGCGTCGAAGGGCATGCTGTCGGATCGCTACCTCGAGCTCGGACCGAACAGCGACGGCAGCGCCACCGATGCGCGAGGGCTCCAGGACGATCAGGCGCTGGTCGGCCGCGATCCGCCGAGCCTCGACCGCGCGCTCCAGCGCACGTGGGACAACTTGCAGGACCTCGGCGGCTTCGTCGCCGATATCAAGCCCGAGCTCGACGCGCTGACGGTGCAGGTCGCGATCTTGCGCGCCCACTTCGAGCCCGGGTCACCGAGCGCGGTGCCGAACGCGCTCGACGTCGCGCCGCTGTTCGTCGAGCTCGCCGGGCTGGCCGAATCAGCCCGCACGCTGCGCGAGACCGGGCTCGGCGGCGAGGCCGGCATCGCGCATGTCGGCGACGTGCTCGCGCGTGCTGGATCCGTCGCCGCGGCGGCGCGCGCGACGCTCGCCAAGCTCGATGTCGCCGCGCAGGTGCTGCAAGCGAACCTCGCCGCGATCGGGTTGCGCGGGCAGGGCGCCGGCGCAAAGCTCGACCTCGCGATCGATCGCGTGCGCGAGGACATCGCGAAGCTCGATCCGCTGCTCGCGACGCTCGCGGCGATCCAGCAGAGCCTCGACCGCGGCGAAGGCTCGCTGATGAAGCTCGCCAACGATCCCGAGTTCCCCGAGGACGCCAAGGCGCTCGGCAAGATCTTGAAGCGTCACCCGTGGCGCGTCATCGCGCGCCCGATCCGCTGAGCCGCGTTGCCAGCGCGGCGGCCGCGACGTCGGCGAACACCGTCGCGACGCGCGCGGCGATGCCCGGCAGCTGCACGAGCTGCACCGGCACCGGCTCCGGCTCGTAGCGCGCGAGCACGACCTCGAGCTTGCCGGCGGCGACCAGCGCCGCGACTTGATACGACATCACGCGCGTGATCCCGGCGCCGGCGAGCGCCGCATCGATTGCCGACTGGCCGGTGTTGGTGACGAGCCGCGGCCGCACCGTCACGCTCGCGCCGCGAAACGCCCAGCGCTCGACGATCGGCGCCGTGCCGGTAAACGCGACGAGCTCGTGGTTGGCCAGCGCGCTCGGAGCTCGCGGTCGCCCGGCGCGCGCCAGATATGCGGGGCTCGCGCACGTGACGATGCGGACGCGGCCGACCACGCGCGCCTTCAGCGCCGAATCGGGCAACGCACCGATGCGCACGCCGACATCGATCGCTTCGTCGGCGAGCGCGACCACGCGATCGAGCAGCGCGAGCCGCACGTCGACCTCGGCATGCGCGCGCACGAACGCCCACACGATCGGCGCGACGTGAAGCTGGCCGAACAGCACCGGCGCCGTGATCGACAACCGGCCGCACAACGGCCCGCCGCGCGCCGCGCGTGCCGATCCTTCGAGCTCGTCGAGCTCGGCGACGACGCGCCTGCCGCGCTCGAGGTAGCGCTCGCCATCGCTGGTCAACGACACCGATCGCGTCGTGCGATGCAACAGCCGCGTCCCCAACCGCGCTTCGAGCGCGGCGATCGCGCGCGTGATCGCCTGCGGCGACCGGCCATTCGCACGCGCGGTCGCGACGAAGCTCTTGCCGGCCGCGACCTCGCCGAACAGGCGCCATTCATCGATTCGATCCATTGTTCCTACAGCTGGAATAGTATCGCGAGATCGCGATCATTGTGAACACGGCCGCCGCGACCTAGTCTAGACGCATGGTCACGTCCGATGTCGCGTTCTCGCCCGCGGTCAAGCAGGTGCAAGCCGAGCGCGGCTCGCGCGCCGCGTACGCGCGGGTCGAGGCACACGGCGGCTTCGCGTCCGAGGTCGACGACGATCTGCGCGCGTTTCTCGCCGAGATCGACACCGCGTTTCTTGCCACCGCGAGCCAGGACGGCCAGCCGTACATCCAGCACCGCGGCGGCCCCAAAGGCTTCATCCGCGCGCTCGACGACCACACGCTCGGCTTCGTCGACTTCACCGGCAACCGCCAGTACGTCTCGACCGGCAACCTCGGCGAGAACGATCGCATCTGCCTGTTCCTGATCGACTACGCGACGCGCCGCCGCGTCAAAGTCTGGGGAACGGCGCGCGTCGTGCCGGCGACGCCGGAGCTCGTCGCGAAGCTGCGCGCCGACCAATCGAAGATCGAACAGGTCATGCTCGTCACGGTCGCGGCGTGGGACGTCAATTGCCCGCAGCACATCCCGCAGAAGCTCGATGCCGCCGATGTCGCGAAGGCGCTCGCGGCGCGCGACGCGCGCATCGCCGAGCTCGAGGCCGAGCTCCGAAACGAGAAACGCCGCCAAACCGGCGGCGCGTGAAGCTCGTGATCGACGACCCTGACGACTACTGTGTCGTGAGCATCCCCATCGTGAGCACAACACTCAGTGTGGCTGATGGATCCTGCATGAATGTGCCGCTGTACGTCGCGACGCGAGCACGCCCGACAGACCCTCCGCCACCTCCATACGGGCCTCCTTTAGATTTCGGCAAGTCTTCGCCCGCGGCGAGATCTGTGACCGTGGTCGTCGCGATGCCGCCATTGCCACCGAAGTACTCGACCAAGTCACCGGCAGAGCCCCCGCCGGGAGCTGCAACGTCGTCCGGCGTGCCGTCACCGCCATTATATGCGTCGCCCGCTCCGCCGCCGCCGTTAGCTGCGATGCCCCCGGTGGCGCCGATTGATAGCACCGGCGTCTCGACGATCACGAGACCACCGGCACCACCGCCGCCGGCGAAGCCACTCTGACCGCCGCCGCCGCCAGCGTTCACGATGCCGGCGAGCGTGATTTTCGACCCAGCTACGAGTTGGATAGCACCCCCGCCGGCGCCGCCCACATAATAGACGTCCGGGTTAGGCGAGGGCACGCCGATCATCGTTCCTCCCGAGCCTCCGCCAACGAGCTCGAAGCCCGTCTCAGGAAGGCCGCCGCTACCGGCGCCACTGCCGGCAACCACGAGTCCACCGCCGCCAATGCCGCCCGCGATCGCGTTGCCGCCACCGCCGGCGCCTTGAGCTGCACAGATGTTGCACTCATCAACGGTGATCGTGGACGCGTTTGCGGATGAGCTCGAGGGCGCGGCACCCGGACCCGCATTAGAACCGTCGGCACTAACGTCGAGTAGCCCGTCGAGCTCGATGGTCGTCGCGGCTACGAACGCGATCGGGCTCGTTCCCGTCACCTTCACCGACTGCAGCGTTAGCGTCGGCGCCGCGAACACGCGAATCGAGATCGAGCCGAACGTGACGAGCGATGAAACGGAACCATCGTGCACGACAGTACCGTCCGACGCGGTAACGACGCCGGTATCGGTATCGATCTTCGCGCCGTCTGGAATCACGAGCGATGGCAGCGTCGCGGCGCCAGTGAGCGACGCGCCGAGCCCGTTCGACGGGACGAAGGTCTGGCAGGCCGTGTCATCGGCTTCGCAACCGACTTCGCACGCCGTCATCGTCTGCGACATGCCGTCGGAGTTGCAAACGGTCAGCGTATCCGAGCCGCACGTCGTGGCACCCGGCGTGCAGCCACAACGCTCTACGGGGCAGTCCGGTGGAACAATGGTGCAGATGTTCTTCTGGCCATCCGACGGGGCGAACTCACCGTTGACGTCGCAAAACGGATATGCCGCGTTCTTACAGTCTGCGTCTGTTTCGCATTGATTGACTGACTTCGTGCAACCCGCCGCGAGCATTACGAGCAACGCAATTCGTTTCATGTGAGCTCCTGTCGACCGCAAGTTTCTCGAGTTGCTCGTCTAGTCATGAACAAGCGTGTCGGTCGTAACGAAAATACTCATAACGATGCCCGCGGCTTGCTGATAAGAGCCGCTGCCCGTGGCGATTCGCGCACGACCGATCGCGCCGCCGCCTCCGCCATACGCGACGCCGGTCGAGCCTCCCGCGATACCGTTGCCGCCCGGTTGCGGGCTAGCAGTACCGGCTCCGCCGTTTCCTCCGGAGCGCGTCGGATCGGAGCACGTTCCCCCCAACGCAGGCGTCTCACCGTTTCCGCCATCAGCGCCAAAAGTGCCACATCCACCAGCTCCGCCGCCTCCGTTCGCGACGATTCCGCCGCTCGAGATCACGACAACTGGGCTTTCAATAATCACCATTCCGCCCGCCCCACCGCCAGCGCCGGCGTCGGCACTTGAGCCTGCACCCGCACCACTAACATCGATATAGCCTGCGAGCGTGACGCTCGTCGCCGACACGAGCTGGATGCCGCCACCGCCGTCGCCTTCCGCGTCGCCACTCACACCGCCACTACACCCACCCAGTAACGGCGAGAATCCCGTTGCGACGCTGCCGCCTACGCCACCGAGATATCCAACGTTCGCACCGCCACCCGAGCCACCGGGCGTGCCGCCGCCGCCGCCGCCGCCGCCGCCAAAGCCTTCGACTTCACCACCATGGCATGCGACGTCGGTATCGGCACCAGCACCATCGCCAGTCGTGGTGCGCGACGAAAGATCGACGACACCCTCCACCTCGATCGCACCGGCCGCGACGAACGCGATCGGTTGCGTCCCGATAGCTCGGAGATTCGGCAGCATCCAACTTGGCGCGGCGAAGACGCGAATCGATTGGTTCTGCACAGTGATGACCGTCGACGTGACCGCCGTTCCCGAAATCGTTCCGGCATCAGTGTCGATCGTTGCACCGTCCGGAATGTCGACGAGGCTTGAGCTTGCTGCCGACGCGAGCGCGGCCTCAAGGTTGTTCGAAGGCACAAACGTGGCGCACGATGTGCCGTCTGAACCGCAACCGAGTGCACAAGTTTGCATCGCGACCGACATGCCATCCGGGTTGCAGGTCTGCAGCGTGCTCGTCCCGCAGGTTGCGACGCCGGGGGGACACCCGCATCGTTCGACTGGGCAATCTGGAGGAACGATCGTGCATGTGTTCGCCATTCCGCCCGATGGAGCATAGTGGCCGTCGACGTCGCAAAACGGATACGCGGCATCCGTGCAATCTGCGTCTGAACTGCAGTAGTTCGCTCGCTTTGTACAGCTCGACGCGATAGCAGCCACCATCACAAACACAGAGACGTGTCCCATTCCACCTCTATCGACCACGGCCATCCTAGGTTGCCTACGATCGCTGCCGCGGCCAAGCGGTTAACGAGGTTCCGAAAATACAAACGCCGCCTAGTCGGCGGCGCTCGCTAGTAATCTCGATTACGCTTAGTGATGGAAGCGGCGGCGCGGCCACTTCGGCTTCTTCACAACACCGACGTGCGTGACCGGTGCTTCCGGCGGAATCGCGCAACCCTTTTGCGGCGCGATGCCCACCTGCTCGTTCGCGATGTCGAAGTTCACGATGAAGTTACGCAGAAACGCATCACCGAGTAGCATGCTGACATCGGGACCGATTTCTTGGCTGATGTCGACGCCTGCGACTGCGTAGCAGTACGCGCCTTGATCCACCAAGAGATACGACTCGCTTGCCGGTGCGCTGAACTGCACGCCACCGATTGTGTACGTGAACGCCGGAAGCATCGAGTCGATCTGCGTGCGCGTGTACGAGCCGGGGTCGAGGCAGTTGGTGCCCGTTAGCGACTGCGTACCGAAGATCGTCTTGTAGTTCGCGTCTGCTTGTACCGCCTTCGCGATAGCACTCGCCACGGTCGTCGACGTGAGCATCTCGGTCGTGCCGGTATCCAGGATCGCGGCGCCTGTGAGCTTCACGCTGGTCGACCCGATCGAGCCGCCGCCAACCTGCATGATGTAGAAGTAATCACTCGACGCGTTCGGCGCAGGCGCCACCATCGCCGTGTTCGTGAGCGGCTGGGTCATCGCCGACGAATCGGTCGTGTTGAGCCACATCGTTCCGCTTTGCGGGCACAGCTGGAACGCGATGCTGGACGCGCTTTTCTTGTCGAGATACGAGTCCGTGCCTGGTAGCGCGGCGGTGACGCGTGCGAAACCGATGATGCCCTCTTCGCTGTTATCGCGGAAGAAGCCGTTTGACGACGTCATGTTTGAGAACGCCATCGTGACCGAGTCCGCGTTGTTTGCGAGACCGACCGTGTCCGAGTAGTTCTCGGCGTCCCAGCCGGTGCCGTCGCCGTACGTCGCCTGCGAGGTCGATCCGAGATCCATCGCGCCGGTCCCAGGCGTGTAAAGTGGGCTTACCCCGCAGCCGGAGCACGTGCTGCCGGCAACGCCGAGCGACGTCGAGCCAGTGTCGACGTCGAGCTGGAAAGCTTGGCCGCCGATCACGACCTGCGCGTTGTAGGCGACGGCGTCCGAGGTCGAAGCGTCGAGATCGCCGGTCAGTGCGAAGCCGGTACCGGACAAACCACTGCCGCTGCCGGAGCCGCTACCGGATCCCGAACCGGAGCCGCTGCCGGATCCCGAGCCCGAACCGCTGCCCGAGCCGTTGCCGGCGTCTGTGCCGTTGTTGTTGTCGTCACCGTTGTTGGCGTTGCCGCAGGCGGCGAACAGCGACGCGGCAAGACCACTCGCGATCCACATCTTCAGACTCGACATGGCCGCGACCCTACTTGGAGCGGCGCCGGATCCGCGCGGCTGCCTCATCAACTTAGCTGGCAGCGGTGCGACGTGTCGGCAGCATCACTACATGACGAGAATCACAAATCCATCAGCGGAGTTAGTCGAGCTGCACGGTAAGCGCATCCCGGCACGGCAACACGATCGCCGATTGCTCGGTCCACGCGACGTCGAGAGGATCGCCCACGAACATACTCCTGGCCAGGCTGACCAGCCTGCCGGTCAGGATCGCGGGATCGCAGCACGGCGTGATCGCCTGGAGGTCGGGCAGGCCGAGCCCGCTGAGCCCGACCGTGTCGGCCACGACATCGGTCAGCGAGATCGGCGCGATGCGGACGTTGATCGCCGGGCCGCACGGGCCGAGCTCCATGCGGAGCATTCGATACTGTGCGAACGGCAGCACGCGCTGTGACGGCAGCCAGTGCAGGACGGCGGTGCGCAGATCGTCGATCGAGCCGAGCACGGTGTCGAGGATGGAGAGAAACGCGAGGAGCAGCGTCGCGTGGTTGACGGCGCGATGCGCGATCATGCTGACGACGATCGACGACGTGCAGCCGGCGACCGCGGCGTGTCGCTCGGGCCAGCTCGGGCTCCACGCGAGCGCGTCGTCGAGCTGCGTGCTGTACGTGTCGGGCGACGCGTGAAAGACGTGCACGAGCAGCGGGAGATCGTGCGTGGGGATCGCGAATCCAAAATGATCCCACGGCGGCTGCGACGACGGCTTCGACGGATCGACGCTCACCACGACGGCCGGCGCGGTCGAGCCGCGCGCGCTGCGTTTGCGCGGCTCGATCAACGTGATGTCGTCGCGCCACATCAAGAGCTGCGAGTGAATGACGCCAGGATCGAGGGCCTGCACGTACGGCAACAGGACCTGCACCGTGTACCGGGGTATCGGAGCGGCCGTGAGCATGCCGCGCGTATAACACGCGATCGGTTCGATGGTCCGACCTTTATTCAGAATCCTGGAGTTTCCATAGGTCCGGCGGATCTCCCCCGGATGAACTGCTGAACTACGGGGTCTGTCGAGGCCTCGAGCTCGGCGGGGGTCGCGAGCGCGCGGACGACGCCTTGATAGAGCAATGCGATGCGATCGGCGACCCCGAAGATCGATGGCGGATCGTGCGACACGACGATCGCGGTGATGCCGGTCTTCGCGAGCTCGCGGACGAGCTGATCGATCCGGCGCGCGCTCACCGGATCGAGGCCGGTCGTCGGCTCGTCGAACAGCACCACGTCGGGGCCGAGCGCGAGCGTGCGCGCGATCGCGGCGCGCTTGCGCATGCCGTCGCTGAGCTCGGCGGGATAGCGATCGGCGTAGTCGGCCATGTAGACCTGCTCGAGCCGCGTACGTGCCTCGGTGATCGCCTTGGCCTGCGATAGCGCGTGGTGCTTGCGCAGTAGCAGCGCGACGTTCTCGGCGAGCGTCATCGAGTCGAACAGCGTCGAGCTCTGGAACACCATGCCGACGCGGCGGCGCAGCTTCGCCAGCTCGCGCTCGGGCAACTGGTCGACTCGCGCGCCGTCGAACCAGATCTCGCCGGCATCGGCGCGGAGCAGCCCGAGCAGCAGCTTGATCGCGACCGACTTGCCGACGCCCGAGGTGCCGATGATGTAGAGCACCTCGCCCTTGGTCACCGCGAGGTCCATGCCGCGCAGCACGGGGTTGTCGCCGAACGCCTTGTAGACCGACTTCCACTCGACGTAGGCCGTCACAGGTCACCGCCGAAGATGAACAGCGCCGCCGCCGAGATCACGAAGTCGAGCACGATCACCGCGAAGCTCGAGCCGATCACGGCCGCGGTCGTCGCCCAGCCAACGCCTTCCGAGCTGCCGCGCGCGCGCAACCCGCAAAATCCCGCGACGACGGGGATCGTGGCGCCGTACGCCAGCGCCTTGACGACGAACATGCCGACGTGGCGAAGCCGCAACAGCTCGAGGTCGAAGAACAGATTCGGGTTGACGCCGAACGAGAACTTCGCGGTCAGCCCGCCGGCGAGGTACATCACGGTCGCGCCGACGACGGACAGCGCGAGCGTCATCACCAGCGACGCGATGAACCGCGGCACGATCAGGTAATCGATCGGCAGCACGCCGCTCATCCGCAGCGCGTCGACTTGCTCGGTGACCTTCATCGAGCCGATCTCCGCGGCGATGCCGGCGCCGACGCGCGTCGCGAGCATCATCGCGCACAGCGTCGGACCGAAGTCCGACACGATCAGCCGGATGAACTGCATGCCGAGCTGCGAGAAATCGCCGGTGACGTGCGACAGCTGCAGGCACGCCTCGTACGTCATCACCATGCCGATGAAGCCGAGCGTGACGATGATGAAGACCAGCGAGCGGTTGCCGATCGAGAACATCTGGCGCGCGACCTCGCCGCGTGGGCTGCGCGATCGGCGAGCTCTGACGATGCCGGCGATCGTCGAGACGTAGACCAGCCACAGGTCGCGCGCGGCCTTGGCGTAGTCGATCATCGCGCTGCCGAGCCGTGCGATCATCTCGAGCTCGCTTCGCCGGCCATGATCATGTCGACAAGTACGTGATGAAGAAGTCGAGCAGCATGATCGAGACCGCGCTGGCCACGACCGCGGCGTTGACCGCACGGCCGACGCCGACCGCGCCGCCTTTGACGGTCACGCCGAAATAGCAGCTCGCGACTGCGATCGCGCCGCCGAACCAGAACGCTTTGTACACGCCGTGCAGGAAGTCGTGCGGGCGCAGGTTGTCGGCGAAGCTGTGATACATCGTCGCCCAATCGATCTCGAGCATCGAGTGGCCGACGACCGATGCGCCGGTGAGCGCGACGAGATCGCCGATCACGGTCAGCGCGACGAGCATCGCGATCATCGCGAGCACGCGCGGCACGACGAGGAACTGCACCGGATCGATCGCGAGCGCGCGCAGGCCGTCGAGCTGCTCGGTCACGGTCATCGTCGCGAGCTCCGCGGTGTTGTTCGCGCCGACGCGGCCCGAGAACATCAGCGCGATCAAGATCGGCCCGATCTCGCGCAGCACGGCGTAGCCGGCGCCCCAGCCGGCGATCGAGGTCGCGCCGAGCCGTTTGACGAACGGGCCGGTCTGCAGCGTCATCAGGCCGCCCGCGAAGAACGCGGTGAGCACGACGATCGGCACCGAGCGGTTGCCCATCTTGTAGAGGTTCTTCCACAGCTCGCGGCCATCGATCTTCGGCGGGAACAGCGCGCGCAGCACTTGCCACGTCATCACCAGGATGCCGCCGATCTCTTGCGCGACGCGCGTGGTCGCGGCGCCGACGAAGCGGATCACGCGTGGGCCTTTTCGTGATCCAGTGGACCGGTGAGCTCGCCGCGCACGAACTGGCGCACGATCGGATCGGGCGCGTCGGCGATCGTGCTCGCCGGTCCGCGGTACAGGATCGCGCCGCGATAGAGAAACGCGATCTCGTCGACGAACCGCGCCAGCGCCACGACGTCGGACGATACCGCGAGCACGGTGGCGCCGGTGCGCGCGTGATCCTCGGCGAGCAGGTCGTAGATCTTTTGCGTGGTCACGGGATCGAGCCCCGCCGACGGCTCGTCGTAGACGACGATCTCGGCATCGGCGACGGTCGCACGCGCGATGCCGACGCGCTTCTTCATGCCGCCCGAGAGCTCGGCGGGCAACTTGTGCTCGCTGCCGTGCAGGCCGACCGCGCGCAAGCGCTGGGAGACGCGCTCGGCGATCTGCGCCGCGTCGAGCCCGCCGCGCTGCTCGAGCGGGAATGCGACGTTGCCTTCGACGTCGAGAAAGTCGAACAGCGCGTAGTTTTGAAACAGCATGCCGATCCGGCGGCGCAGCGGACCGAGCTCGGTCTCGTGCTTGCCGACGATCGATTCGCCGAGCACCTCGATCGATCCGGAATCGGGCTGCTCGAGCCCGCACAGCAGCTTCAACACCACGCTCTTACCCGATGCGGCTGGCCCGACGAGCCCGAGCTTCTTGCCGGTCTCGACCTCGAACGACACGCCGGCGAGCACGGCTCTGCCTCCCGGGCGGCCGTAGCGCTTGTGCACGCCGGCGAATTTGATCGCGGTCACCGGCACGCGCTGCCTCGCGCCTTCGCGTCGGCGACGTACTTCGAGTCGGGCTCGAGCTTGACGAGATCCGCGAGCGCCTTGCAGGCGCCGGCTTGATCGCCGGCTTGCAGTAGCGTGACCTCGAGCTCGTAGAGCGCATCGTCGCGCAGGATCGACGCCGGATAATCTTTCGGCAGTTGGCGAAACGCCGCGGCGGCCGCCGGCAAGTCATGCAGGTGATCGCGCAGGACCTTGCCGAGCTCGAGCTGCGCGTCGTCAAGCCAGATCGAGAAATAGCTGCCGGTCATCCACGACACCTCGCGCGTCGCGAGCAACCCGCGCAGCCGCTGGACCGCGCCGGGCCAGTCGCCGAGCTGCTCGGAGATCTGCGCCGCGTACCAGCGCGCGTCGTCGCGCAGGCCGCTGTCGGGATATTCGCGCGGGATGCGATCGTAGAACGCGCGCGCCGCGGTCGGATCGGCGAGCTCGTGCGCATCGAGATCCGCGCGCGCATAGAGCAGGTTGTCGCCGATCTGCGTGTGTGCGAGCTTGGCAAAGCTCCGATCGAGCTCGGCGGCGAACGTGTCTGCATGGCCGCGGCGCGCGTCCTCGAGCAGCGACTCGAGCGCATCGGCGGCGGCCGGCTCGTCGGGGAACTCGGTGACGACGCGCCACCATTGCTTCGTCGCGTCGGCGGGGCGATTCGCGCGCGCGAGTAACTCGCCGGCGCGATCGAGCGCGGTCGCGGCGGTCGCCGGATCGGCGGTGCGCGCGGCTTTCGGCGGAACCGCGAGATACGCGGCGATCGCCTGGTCGGTGCGCTCGGCGTGCTCGAGCTCTTCGGGCTCGCCGAGCAGCGCTTCGCCGCACGCTTGCTTGCTCCGCCGCGGCGGCGTCAGCTTCGTGCACGTCAACTGCGCCGCGCGATACGCCGCGATCGCGCCATCGACGTCGCCGGCGTGCTCGCGCGCTTCGGCGGTCGCGAGCTCGGGCAACGTCGCGGGCGCCGAGCACGCTGCGAGTAAGACGACCGCCAGCGCACGCATCTACAACCGCGTCGCGACCTCCGCGAGGATCTTGGCGCCGCGCACGACGGCGTCGCGATCGACGTCGAGGTGCGTGACCGCGCGCAGCCGCACCGCGTTGCCACCGCCGGGCGCGATCGAGTTGGCGGTGCCGAGCAACAGGCCGGCTTCGCGCGCGCGCGCGATCGCGTCCTTCGCGGTGCCCTTGACGAGGTCGATCATCACGATGTTGGTCTGTACGCTCGCGAGCTCGACGCGCAGGTTCGGCGAGCCCGACAGCGCTTCGGCGAACGCGCGCGCGTTCGCGTGATCGTCGCCGAGTCGCGCTCGGTTGTGCTCGAGCGCGTAGAGCCCGGCCGCGGCCAAGATGCCGGCGCCTTGCCGCAACCCACCGCCGTACATCTTGCGGAAGCGATGCGCGGCTTTGATCGCCGAGCGGCTGCCCGCGACGACCGAGCCGGCGGGCGCGCCGAGCCCCTTGGACAGGCACACGCTGATCGTGTCGAACCCGGCCGCGAGCTCGCGCTCGGAGACGCGTTGGGCGACCGCCGCGTTCCACAACCGCGCGCCGTCGAGGTGCAGCGCCATGCCGAGCTGCTTGGTCGCCGCGATCACGCCGGCGAGCTGCGCGCGATCCCACACCATGCCGCCGGCGTTGTTGTGCGTGTTCTCGACCGCGACGACCTTCGTCGGCGCTTGATACGGATCGTCGGCCTTGAACGCCGCGCGCACCTGATCGGCGGTAAACGCGCCGCCTTCGCCGATGATCTGCGTCTGCGCGCCGGCGAGCGCGGCGAGGGCGCCGGATTCGTGGCGCCAGCAATGCGCGCCCGCGCCGATGATGACTTCGTCGCCGTGGCGCAGGTGCGTGCGCAGCGCGACCTGGTTCGCCATCGTGCCGGTCGGTACCCACAGCGCGGCTTCGGTGCCGAGCAGCTCGGCGACGCGGTCCTCGAGCTTGCGCACGGTCGGGTCTTCGCCGTAGACGTCATCGGCGACGTCGGCATCGGCCATCGCGAGGCGCATCGCGGTCGAGGGTTTGGTGACGGTATCGCTGCGCAGATCGATGAGCCCGCTCATCGCGCGAGCCTAGCCCCGGCGGGCTACGGCGTCGAGCTGATCGGCGGCGCGCTGGTATCGGGCGGCGGCTCGTCTTGCTTGGGCTTGGCCTTGTCGTCCGGCTTCTTTTCGCCCGGTTTGTCGTCGGGCTTGTCGGCCGGCGGCGCCGCGGCGGGCTCCGGCTCGCCCAGCTCGGCGTGCAGCTTGCCGACGAGCTTGCCCATCAATGCGATCTCTTGCCACGACGGGCGATCTTCGAGCGTGATGACGAAGCGCACCGCGTGGCGACCGTCCTCGCTGACATCGGCGAGCTCGAGCGAGCCGCGGAACGTCTTGCCGTCTTCATGCAGCTCGAACAGCACGTAGCCCGCATCGGCGTCTTTTTCGGTGACCTTGAGGTGCGCATCGACGCGGATGAATCGCACCGAGGTCGACCACGCTTCGGCGCGCGGATACGCGAGGATCTTTTCGGTGCGCGCGAACGCCGGCGCGGCGAGTCCGCAGACGAGCAACACGGCAGGCAGCAGGCGCATTGCGCGATCGTCGTCAGATCGGCTCGCCGGCGCCAGTTTTCTGCGCGCGGCGGACGTCGTCGAGCGAGACCCACGGCGTCAGGAGGCCGATCGCGCCGCATGCGATGTACCAGCCGACCTGCAGCGCGTAGTGCGTGTTGGCGAACGCGAACGTGGTCGCGTACAGCGCGGTGTGCTCGGTGTTGGCGTCGGGGCCCAAGTAGAGCGTGAGGCCGAGCAGCGTGAACCACTGGAACTGGCCGACCATGCCGGGCGAGTTCGGCAGCGTGATGCCGACCGCGATCAGGCCCATCACCGCGTACGCGCCGACCGCCGACAACGGCAGCCCGAACGCGCGTGCGAGCACCCACACGCCGGCGCCGTTCGCGCCCCAATAGATGATGGACCACACGACGAACTTCGCGAGGTTCGGTCGATCGCGCAGCACGTCGAAGCCGCGGATCATCGCGCGTAGCTTGGCGGCGATCACCTCGGCCAGGTGTGGCGCGAGCTTCGGCAACAGGCTCAGCCGCAGCGACCACGTCACGGTCGCGTCGGGCGCGCGCATCGCGGCGATGATGAAGACGAACGCCGCGGTGAACAGCGCGAGCGCGGCGATCGCGGTCGGCATCATCCAGCGCGGCGAGGCAGCGTTGCGGAGCGACATGAAGGCGCCGAATACGAACAGCGAGACCAGCAGGCCATCGACGATGCGCTCGACCGCGACGGTGCCGAGCGCCGCGCTCGCGCTCACGCCGCGGCGGCGCAGCAAGCCGGGCCGCACGAGCTCGCCGAGGCGCGCCGGCAGCGCGACGATCGCCATGAAACCGACCGACGAGATCGCGAGCAACGGGCCGGCCGGGACGTGCACGCCGAGCGGGGCGAGCAAGTAGTTCCAGCGCAGCGAGCGGCCGATCTGCATGACGACGAGCAGCGCGACGTAGATCGCGAGCGCCGGCGCCATCGCGCTCAGATCAAGAGCGCGAAACACATCGGCGAGCTGCGCGCGCGTGACCGCATCGGGCCAGACGAGCCACAAGCACACCGCGAGCATCACCAGCGACAGCCCGACGTTGACGATGACCCGCATCAACGCCCGGGTAGCTCGCCGGCGAGGATCTGGCGCGGCGCGTGATCGAACAGGCGCGTGATCGCGGACGTGCCGAGCTTCTTGCCGAGCCACGCGAGGCCTTGTTGCGCCTGCTGGAGGTCGCCGAGCTGGTGCGCGTCGGTGGCGACGGCGTCGACGAGGTCGAGCTCGACGAAGTGCCGCGCTTGTTTTTGCTCGCGCTTGCCGTGAAAGCCGCCGAGCGCACCGAGATCGACGACGAACGCGCAGTGCTCGTGCAGCTTGCGCGCGAGCGCGTCGTCATCCCACAGCGCGTGATAGCGCTCCGGATGCGCGAGCACGGGCAGCTCGCCCGCCATCCGAAACTTGAACAGCTGATCGATCATGCTCGGCGGCATCAGCGGCGGCGGAATCTCGACGAGAAACGCGGGTGTGCCCCGATAGTGCGGGATCGTCCCGTCCTTCGCGCGGGCGTAGAATACATCGTCCCACATGTTTTCTGCGCCGAGCCGCAGCGTCGGATGATGCGGCTTTCGGATCTGCTCGAGCCGCGCGAGCACCGCCTCGATCCGATCCCACGCCGGCAGGTACTGAGACGCTTTCTGGTGCGGCGTCAAGCACTGTTCGCTCACGCCGAGGGCGGCGAGCCCATCGAGCATCGCGAGTGCGGCGGCCTCGTCCGGCGCGCCGTCGTCGAGCCCATACAAAACATGGCTATGGAGGTCAACGAAACCCACGGGCCGGGCGACTGGTGTATCGCATTGCTCGCAAAGATCCAGCGTGTTAGAGATCGAAGCAGTTATGCCGACGCCCGAGAAGCGTGAGAATTCGGTGCTGTTCTCGCTCCGCGAGCTACGCCAGATCGAAGAGAGCCGCGTCCAAGAAGAGGAGCACGCGGTCCGCAGCGCTGAAGAAGCGCGTGCGCGCGCCAAGGAAGAGGCCGAGCGCCGAATCCGCGACGCCGAAGACGCCAAGATTCGCGAGGAGCGCGAGCACCAGCGCTCGATCGAAGAGTCGCGCGTCGCTGTCGAACGCGAAGCGCGCATGCGCGTCGAGTCGACCGAGGCCGCCGAGCGCCAGCGCCACCAGGCCACGATCGAGCAGCAGCGCCTGCAGCAGGAGATGGAGCTGCGCCGCGCCGAAGTCGCCAAGAAGCGGCCGACGTGGATGCTCGCGGTGACCGCGATCGCCCTCATCGGCATCGCGCTGGCCGTCGTCGTCACGATCAGCAAGATGCACGAGACCGAGACGCACGACGCGACGGCGCAAGAGGCGCAAAAGGAAGCGGCGCAAGCGAAGAAAGACTCCGAAGAGGCCGCTCAAAAGGTCCATCAGCTCGAGCAGGCCGTCGCCGATCAGCAGGATAAGATCGACAAGGCCGTCAGCGACGTCGCGAGCGCGAAGAACGCGTCCGACATCGCGGCTGCACAGTCTCGTCTCGCGCAGCTCCAAAAAGAGCAAGCCGATATGAAGGCGGCGGCGATCGCCGCTCGTGTCGCAGCCGAGAAGGCGAACCGCGCGAAGGGCATCCACGTGTCGCAGAAGTGCCTCGACAATCCGCTCGCGCCCGGCTGTTCGTAAACCGCGGTCGGCGAGTCGTGGAGTGCGCTCCCATCGCAACTCGCGCAATGCGCGATGCGCGCACGTAGTCGCGCTTAGGTCCTCGTTAAGCTCGTCGGAAACAGGAGAACCCTAACGGCGATCTCCTTAGTCTGAGTTGCATGCCCAATGTCCCGCACGCGCGCTTCGCGCGCTTCGCTCGCGAAAACGGCGGCCGAGATCATCTCGGTGTTCGATCCGGTGAACCGCACGATCGGGTTCATCCACGGAGGGCGAGCGTGATTGCGATCGCAGACAACCAAAACCAACTGCGGGATAGGGTGAGCTCCATGTCGAGGGTCCATTACCTGCCTTTGATCGCGGTCATCGCAGCCTGCACGTCGAGCTCGCCGGGACCGCAGAACGACGGGCCAGCGCCGGCCGCGTTCGCGTTGAAGAGCGCGGCGAGCACCGCGTACACGCTCAACGTCACGGTCGGCGGCTCGCAGTCGTTCGACGTCGATCTCGATACCGGCTCGACGACGATGGGGCTCGTCGGCACGAGCTGTTCGGACTGCACGAACATCACGCCGGTCTACACGCCCGACGCGACCGCGATGGACCAAGGCTCGGCGCTCACGGCGACGTACGGGATCGGCGAATGGTCGGGCGAGATCTACTCCGACACCGTCGTCGCGACCGGCGACACGCTGGCGCCGTTCACGATGAAGTTCGCCGATATCACCGATCAGATGGACTTCTTCAGCGGCGAGAACAACGATCAGGGCATCCTCGGTTTCGGCCCGGCGCAGCTCGCGTATCCCGGCACCGACGCGTACGTGGCCGATCGGATCGGCGCCGGCTCGAATGGCGTGTTCGCGATCCAGATGTGCCATTACGACGGCACGTTGTGGTTCGGCGGCGCCGACAAGACGCACGAAGTCTCCGACGAGCAATATACCGCGCTCGAGCCGGTCAGCGACGCCCAGCCGTATTACTTGATGAGCGTGCAAGGCGCGACCATCGACGGCGCGTCGCTGAATTTGTCGGGCGTCGCGCTGCCGGACACCGGCACGACGCAGATGGTGTTGCCGGCCGCGGCGGGAGCCGCGTTCTCCGCGGCGATGAACAGCAACAGCGGCTACCAATCGATGTTCGTCGGCCAGGACTTCGAGGTCAGCGGCAACAGCTTCAAGTGCCTCACGACGTCGCACTCGGCGAGCGATATCGATGCCGCGCTGCCGAAGCTCGAGGTCAGCTTCAACGACCTCGATGGCGCGCCGTTCACGCTCAGCTTGTCGGCGACCGAGTCATACCTGGTGGCGATCGGGGTTGGCTACTGCATCGCCGTCGGCACCGCCGACTTGGGCACGCTCGACAATCAGCCGTTCTTCATCTTCGGCGATGCGTTCTTGCGCTCGTTCATCTCGGTGTACGACCCCGCGAACAGCAAGATCGGCTTCGCGCCACAGCAAAACTGCGTCGCGCCGGACGACGCGCGCGAACCGACCGGGCCGTGGGTTCCGTTGCTGCACGGGTCGCCGATGTACCCGCAGTGATGCGCCGAGTCGCGGATTGCCAAGATAGTTTCGTCCCCGCACGGCGAAATTCTCGATAGGCTGCGCGTCATGTCGTTCCTGAACCAAGCCTGCGCCATCGCCGTGCTGCTCGCCGGCTGCGGCGGCGGTGGCGGCGATGACTCGTCGTCGTCGGTGGGCTTCCCGCTCGTCAGCGTCGAAGGCATCACGTACACCACGAACATCACGATCGGCGGCTCGCAGAAGTTCGACGTCGTGCTCGACACCGGCTCGACCACGCTCGCGGTCGCCGGCTCGACTTGCTCGAACTGCGGTGTCACGCCCGCGTACTCGCCCGGATCGTCGGCCGCCGATCAACACTCGACGTCGAGCGCGCTCTACGGCGACCAGTCGATGTGGCAGGCGGAGAACTTCTCCGACACCGTCGAGATCACCGGCGACTCGAGCCTGACGATGCGGTTCGCATCGATCACGTCGCAGACCGGATTCTTCCGGCAAGGCGTGCCGAGCGAAGGCATCCTCGGGATGGGCGGCGAAGCGATCGCATCGCCCGGCACGGACGCGTATATCGCCGAGCGGACCAAGTCGAGCCTCGGTGACAACTTCGCGGTGCAGCTCTGCGTCGGTGACGGCACGCTGTGGTTCGGCGCGCCCGACAAGACGCGCGAGGCCTCGGCGGAGGCGTACACGCCGCTGGTCCAGATCGCCAGCGAGCCATCGTATTACGCGGTGAACGTGGCGAGCGCCACCATCGGCAGCGGGTCGATCGGCATTTCCGGCGACGCCATCGTCGATACCGGCACGAGCATCATGGTGCTGTCGAGCGCCGCGGTCAGCTCGCTGATCAGCGCGGTGATGGGCTCGCCGAGCTACGCGGCGGCGTTCGGCAGCCAGACCTTGTCGGGTGATGCGAGCAGCATCGACTGCTTGACGTCGACGATGACCGCCGCGCAGATCGACGCGGCGCTGCCGCCGTTCACGATCACGTTGCCCGACACCGGCACCGGCTCGTTCACGCTGTCGCTGCCGGCGACGCAGTCGTACTTCATCCCGGTCGAGGGCCAGTTCTGCTTCGGCGTCGCGTCGGTCGATGGTCTGCCGACGATCTTGGGCGATGCGTTCCTACATGGCGTCGTGGCGATCTTCGATATCGACAAGTCGCAGATCGGCTTCGCGGCACAGACCGGCTGCGCGGCGTCGAGCGCGGTGCGGGCGTCCGATCATCCCGGCGGGCACTTGCCGTGGATGATTCGCGGGCATCAGCTCTAGCCGGCTGCAACCTGCGCCGCCTCGCGCTGTCTCGCCGACATGCGCGATACGTCGATCGTCGCTTCGCTCGACGAGCTCAGGCTGATCCATGTCCAGCGGCTAAGCGACGAGCGCGCTGCGACCGAACGCGCGCGGATCGCGCGTGAAGCTGAAGCTCGGGCTCGCGAGCAGGCGCGGCGAGACGCCGAAGCCGCCGAGCGCCAAGCCTTGCTCGATGCCGAGCTCAAGCTGCAGACCGCACGCGAGGCCGCCGAGCGCGAAGCGCGCGTTCGCGCCGAGACGACCCGAGCCGTCGAGCAGGCGCGGCTCGATGCCGAGCTCGCCGCCGAGCGCGAAGCCGGCGAGCGCGCGTTGCGCCGCGAGACGATCCGCCGCCAGCGTCCCGGCTGGATGATCGCGCTGACGATCGTCGCGATGGTCGGCACCGTCGCGTTCGGGATCAGCGCGGTGCAGCACGCGCGCGACGTCGAAGCGGCGCAAGCGCGCGAGGCGATCGCGCAACACGAGCGCGACGATGCCAGGCGCGAGGCGGAGGCCGCGGCGGCGCAGGCGGCGACGCTCGAGAACAAGCTCGGCGACCTGCGCGACGAGGTCGATCAGGCGGTCGATCGCGTCGCCGCCGCGAAAGAAGCGGCCGAGCTACACGCGGCGACCGAAGCGCTCGCCACCGCGCGCAGAAAGGTCGCGGAGGCTGAAGTGGCCCGCGCCGAAGCGATCCGATTGCACGACGAAAAGGTCCGCAAAGGCGGCATCCACAACGACTCAAAGTGCTTGAGCAGCGTGCTCGGCTGCATCGTTAAGTGACACGATGCCGGCGTGATCGTCAGCCGGCGTGGATTTCTCGCGGGTAGTGCGGCCGCGCTCTACGGCGCGTGCACGCGAGGCGGGTTGATCAAGACGTCGGCGCCGGCGGTCACGCACGGCGTACAGATCGGCGACGTCCAGACCGGCCGCGCGCTGGTGTGGGCGCGCGCGAGCGAGCCGTCGAGGCTGGTCGTCGAGTGGGATACGAGCGCGCGCTTCGGCAACCCGCGGCGCGTCGCCGGACCGATCGTCACGGCGGATCGCGACTTCGCGGCGACGCTCGCGATCGAGAATTTGCCACGCGACGCGCAGACGATCAGCGTGCGCGCGCGGTTCGAGCGCGAGGCCGACCGCGGCGCGAGCGCGTGGGCGATGGCAAAATTCGATACGCCACGCGACGACAAATTTCGCGTGGCGTGGACCGGCGACACGTGCGGGCAGGGCTACGGCCGCAACCCCGAATGGGGCGGCCTGCACGGCTACGCGGCGATCCGCGCCGCCGAGCCAGCCGTCTTCGTGCACTCCGGCGATCTGATCTACGCCGACAATCCGATCTTGGCCGAGCTGCAGACCGGCGCGCGGACGTGGAAGAACGTCTCGAACGAACAGGTCGCGCGCGTCGCGCAGACGATCGACGACTATCGCGCGCGGTTTCGCTACAACCTCGAAGACGACAACGTGCGCGCGCTCGCCGCCGAAGTGCCGATCGTCGCGCAGTGGGACGATCACGAGACCCACAACAACTGGTGGCCGCACCAGCAGCTCGAGGACGATCGCTACGCGAATCGCGACGCATCGGTGATCAGCGCGCTCGCGCATCGAGCGATGTACGAGTGGACGCCGCTGCCGCCGGGCAACGTCTATCGCGTGATTCACTACGGGCCGCTGCTCGACATCGTGGTGATGGACTGCCGCAGCTATCGCTCGCCCAACGTCGGCGGCGACGCGGCCTCCGACATGCTCGGCGCCGCGCAAGCCGCGTGGCTGGTGAACGCGCTCGCGAGCAGTCAGGCGCGCTGGAAGCTCGTCGCGTGCGATCAGCCGCTCTCGTTGGTCATCCCGGATGGTCCCGATGGCTCGCGGCGCGAAGGCTTCGCGAACGGCGGACGCGAGCTCGCGGGCCGCGAGGTCGAGCTCTCCCGCGTGCTGGCGCAACTGCGCGCGCGGGGCGTCGAGAACGCGGTGTGGGTCACCGCCGACGTGCACTACGCGGCCGCGCATCACTACGATCCGGCGCGCGCGACGTTCAGCGACTTCGATCCGTTCTGGGAATTCGTCGCCGGGCCGATCCACGCCGGCTCGTTCGGGCCCAACGAGCTCGACCCGACGTTCGGGCCCGAGCTGAAGTTTGCGTGGGCGCCGCCGACCCAGAATCTGGCGCCGTGGGACGGCTACAACAACTTCGGCACGGTCGACGTCTCGCGCGACGCGCTGGCGGTGCGCATCGTCGATCTCGACGGCGCCGAGAAGTATCGCGTCGAGATTCCGTTTACTCCGTGACTTTGATCAGCTCCGGCATCGCCTCGGGCTTGTAGATCGAGCGGCCGAGCAGCACGCGCGCGGCTTCGAGCACGCTCTCGCTGACCGACGGATGCGGATGCACGCAGCGCTCGACGGCTTCGAGCGTGTCGCCTTGGCCGATGAGCAGCGCGACGCCTTGCACCGCCGTGCCGGCCTGGGGCCCGACGACGCGCAAGCCGAGCAAGCGGCCATCGCGGCGCGCGAGCAGCTTGACGAAGCCGGTCGTCGCGCGCATCGCGATGTTGCGGCGGCACAGCGCGTTCGAGACGTACGCCGCGCGGTAGTCGATGCCCTTGGCCTTCGCCATCTGCTCGTTGCAGCCGACGCCGGCGACCTCGGGCGACAAGAAATAGATCGACGCCTGCGCTTCGTGGACCAGCGGCACGGGATCGAGGCCGTACATGTCCTCGACGGCCTGGCGCGCCTCGAGCTCGGCCAGGTTCGCGAGCATGATGTCGGGCGTGGCGTCGCCGGCCGCCCAGATGTGCGGCGCGCTCGTGCGGGTGCCGTCGCTGACCGTCACGCCGCCGCCGGGACCGACCGTCACGCCGGCGTGATCCAAGCCGAGCCCGTCGGTGGAGGGTCCGCGGCCGGTCGCGACCAGCACGCGATCGTAGCGTTTCGTCGTCGGCGCGGTGTGCTCGTCGTCGGTCCACTCGATCTCGACCTCGTCGCCGATCCGCGTGATGCGCACGATCTTCGCGCAGCGCTGCACGGTCACGCCCATCTGGCCGAAGCGCTCGGCCACGACGTGCGAGATGTCTTCGTCCTCGAACGGCAGGATGCGCGCTTGGCGATCGAACAGATCGACCTGCGTGTGGCCGAGCTGCGCGAAGATCGTCGCGTACTCGCAGCCGACGACACCGGCGCCGACGATCGCGAGCCGCTTCGGCAAATCGCCGATGTGCTCGACGTGATCGCTCGTGATGATGCGAACGCCGTCGGAGCTGACGTTCGGCGGCATCCGCGGCTTGGAGCCGACCGCGAGCAAGAAGTTGGTCGCCTCGATCCGCCGCGTGCCAATGGCGATCGCGTGCGGCTCGACGAAGACGGCGCGACCGATCACGCGCTCGACGCTGCCGTGACCGGGCCGCGGCTCGGCGAGCGACGCGAGCTGGCGCTCGACGAGGATCTGCGCCTCGCGGCACGCCGCCGCGACTTCGCTGCGCAGCGCCGGCCAGCTGACGTCGAGCTTGGCGCCGTCGTAGCCGCGATCGCCGCGATGGGCGCGCGCGTAGTCGCCCGAGAGCTGCCACAGCGTCTTCGACGACAGCGCGCCGTCGAAGATGCCGGCTCCGCCGAGTGGTCCCGCATCGACGAGCACGACGTGCTTGCCCAGGTCCGACGCGCGAATCGCCCCCGCGATCCCAGCCGGCCCCGCACCGATCACGCACAAGTCATAACGGCTCACGCGAGCGAGCGTACGTCACTTCGCGCGCAAAATCGCTTCCGCGACACGGCGTGCTTCGTCGAGCGAGAGCTCGATCGAAACGCCGTCGCCGCGCAACGTGATGCGATCGGCGGCCATCTCGACCTTCCAGCGCGACGGCATCGCTTCGCCGGTCGCGCCCGGATCGGTGCCGCCGCGGACGACGCGCATCGATCCGGTGGTCACGTGCTCGATCAGCGGCGAGCTCGCGCGACCGGCCGTGATCGCGCGCTTCACCGAGTAGCGCGACGCCGAGACCGGCTTGGGAAGATCGACAGTCGGCCGGTCGTCGCTCATCGTCCTCACCGTAACCGAACGCGAAAACGCCATCGGGTACGAGCGAGTTAGCGTAAAGTAGCGGCGATGCGTTGGCTGGTCGCGTTTGGCTGCATGCTCGTGGCATGTGGTGACAACACGTCGTCGCCGACATCGGCGAAGCCCGGTGTGGTCTTCACCTACCCGGTGGACGCGCAAGTCGACGTCCCGACGGGCGCCAACGTCCTCGTCACGTTGTCGGCGCCGGTCACGCAGAGCGCGCTCGCGTGCACGATGTCGGGTTCATCACCGAGCGGCGGGTTTTGCCTCGTCGGGCCGAACGGCCCCGTGTCGGCGATGCCGGCGGTGTCTAACGATGGGCTCACGGTCTCGTATACCGGGCTGACGATGGATCCGGGCGCGAGCTACGGCGTCTATGTCGGCGCCGATCTCGCGCCGTTCGCGCAGAACCTGCCGTCGGGACCGCTCGCGCACTTCACGACTCGATCCTCGAAACCCAAGTCGGCGGTGCCGGCGCTCGTCGCGATCAACGGCGGCGATCCGGCGAACCCGACGTCGTTTCGGCCGATGCTCGAAGCGACGACGATCGAGCTGGTGTTCTCCGAGCCGCTCGATCCGCGGTCGTGCGTGCTTGCCCCCGGCGCGTTCGAGCTGCTCGATCCGACCGGCAACGAAGTGCTCGCGACGCTGTTCACCGACGGCATTCACGTCGCGATCGACCCGATGACCGATCTCACCGCGGGCATCGCGTACACGCTCAAGGTCGGCTCGAAGATCGTCGACGAAGGCGGCCAAGCCGTGACGCCGGCGATGGCGACGCTGACGCCGCTCGATTCGCGGATGAGCGCCGCGCCGATCATGCAGTCGCTGCGCACGCGCGGCTCGAATGATCCGGGCGAGCCGTCGTCGCGGTTCGGCGCGGTGACCAATGCGATGATCGTCGATTCGCCGCTGATCGGCAGCAACAGCGCGCAATTCGAGAGCTCGACGCTCGGCGCCGAGCTCGGCAACCCGCAGGCGCTCGCCGACAAATCGATCGCGTTTACGATCCGCCGCGGCGCGCGACTATCGACGACCGGCCTCGACGTCCAGCTCGGCGGTCAGGTGCCGGTCGGGCTGACGACCGGCGACATTTACATCGAGCTGCTCACCGACGGCGGTGGCCGGCTCTATCGCAACCCGCATCAAGATCCGGCGCAGAGCCCGGACAACGCCGCCGCGCCGATCTACGTCGACTTCTCGCTCGACGTCGGCGTGTTCGCGGTCGATCCGACCGGCAACGCGACGCTCGCGCAGACGATCTTGGGCGTGCAAGCCGTCGGCGCGCTCGCCGCGACGGATGGCGTGCTCGACATCGAGACGTACGCGTCGATGGATCTCGGGCTGCTCGGCGTGACGTCGGCGCCGATCAACTTGGATCTCGAGCTGATCACCGATCCGAGCTCGTCGCCGGCCGCCGACACCACGCCGCCGACGCTGGTCGCGACGTATCCGGCGAAGAACGAAGATGCTGCGCCGATCGATACCGGCATCGAGCTCGTGTTCTCCGAGCCGATCGATCTCGACACGCTGCCGGCCGGCAGCATCAAGCTCGTCGGCGGCACCGCGACGATTCCGACCGTGCTCGAGAGCCACGGCTCGGTCGTGGTGATGCGGCCGCTCGACTACCTCGCGCGCGACACGCAGTACACGATCGAGATCGACGGCGTGACCGACGTCGCCGGCAACATGCTGGCGCAGACCACGCCGATCGGCTTTCACACCGAAGATCTGGTCACCAGCAATGCTAACCCGTTGACCGTGAGCGCGGTGCATCCCGGCGTCGCGTGCGCGCTGACCGGCGGGACCGCGACGAGCCCCGGCAGGTGCGCCGGTGGTGGCAGCGGAGACGACTTGTATCAGCCGTTCACGCTGCCCGCCGATCAACCGATCGAAGCGCAGTTCACGCAGCCGCCGAAAGCCGGCGCGATCACGCTCGCCCAAGGCTGCAACGGCAGCGCATCGCCCGGCAGCGTGCGCGTCGAGGTGCTCGATAGCACCGGCGCGTGCACGGCCACCGTGCCCGGCACGTTGCTGGTACGCGATCGCTCGATCGCGTTCTGGCCCGACGCGCCGTGGACGGCGGGCACGACGTATCGCTTCTCGCTGATCAACGACACCGGTGGTGGCAACTGCGATGCCGCCGAAGTTTGCGGCAGCACCGATAACGAATCGGCGAGCTTCGACCCGTTGAGTGGCATGCAAGGCAACGGCGAAGCGGGCGGCCCGAACCTCGTCATTCCGTTCACGGCGACCGCCGCGGCCGGCGCGACGTACATCTTGTCGGGCATGTCGCCGTATACCGATCTCAACGGCAATGGCCAGGTCGATACCGGCGAGGCGAGCAACTTGCAAAATTTCGCGGCGTTCTCGATCAGCGGCTACGGCGGCGCGCTCGACAGCGCGAGCTTCACCGACCCCGATTGCATTCCGTCGAGCACGACCGACGAGGACTGCATGTATTTGTCGGGCGCGATGCCGGTGCAGATGGAGCCGGTGATGGCCAACTGCACGTTGCCCGACGGCACGAGCGCGGCCGCGTGCGTGCCGGTCGAGATCGCGCCGGAATCGGTCTACGCGACCAGCGTGTCGATGAAGGCGGTCGCGCTCGGCTTCATCTCGGTCACGTCGCCGACCGACACGTCGATCATGCGCCTGCGCGAGCCGATGGGCGGGCCGGTCACCGGCTACATCTTCGACGACGGTGGCACGCCGAAGCTGATGGTCGCGCTGTCGCTGTATCTCGATGCACCGGACCTCAGCATCACGCTGACGACGCACGATCTGCACAGCAAGCCGGTCGCGATCGTGCTCGAGGGTCCGGTGACGTTCTTGCCCGATGGCAGGATCTCGATCGCCGCCGCGAACATCGCCGACGTGCCGATCACGATCAACACGAACACGACCCTCGCCGGCGACGGCTACGTCGATCTCTTGATGGCGAAGGGCAACATGGGGCTCCAGCTGATCTCCAAGCCGCTGCGCGGAGCGCCGCCGTGAAGCGAACGGTGATGCTCGCGGCTTTGCTCGCGCCGGCGATCGCGTACGCCGACGGGCCGAACGACGACGCCGCGACGGTCAGCGCCGGCGTCGACACCGTTCACGACGCACCGCCGGCCGGCGTGGTCGCGCCGCCCGAGAAGAAGCGGTTCTACATCCGCGTCGGCGGCGTGTTCATCAAGCCGTTGTCGACCTCGCAACCGATGGCGCTCTCCGACATCGACGGACCGGCGAGCCTCGCGCTGATGAACGGGCCGATCGTCGGCTCGGGGGCGAGCGTCGCGTCGGCGGCAACGCCGGGCCTCGTCGTCGGCTATCGCCTGCCGTACATGCATCGCCGGATCTCGATCGAGACCGTGCTCGGCCTGCCGTTCACGGTGAAGTTCACCGCGACGGGCACGCTCGCGACGCAATCGCTCGCACCGACGGCGCTCGGCATCCCGACCGGCGTGCAGCCGCTCGGCCCCGAGCTCGGCGAGGCCAAGGCGGCACCGCCCGTGGTCACCGCGGTCTACTCGATCATCGATCACGGCATCGTGCAGCCGTACGTCGGGCTCGGCGTGGCCGTGCTGTTCTCGTACGACGCGAAGGTCACCAACCCGACGCTCACCGCGGACGGCTCGCCGTCGATGTCGATCCCGCCGGCGCCCGGCCTCGTGGTGCAAGGCGGCGCCGACTTCAAGGTCTACAAAGACTGGTACGTGCGCGTCGACGTCAAGTACATCGCGTTCATGCAAGCCGACGCGACGGTCCACGACATCTCGGTGGCGACGCCGAACATTCCGCTGTTCGGCAACGTCGAGGTCGGCACCGCGAAGATGGACGTGGCCGTGAACCCGCTGATCATCCAGGCGGGCATCGGCACCGACTTCTAGCAGGACGATCGCCCTACTTGATCAGATCGTCGAGCTTCGCGGCGAGCTTGGCTTCGTCGCCGGCGTTGTAGCCGTATTCGATCAACTGGATCGTGCCCTGCGGATCGATCACGAACGTCGACGGCATCTTGTCGGGGTCGTAGGCCTTCAGCGCCGGGCTGTTCTCGTCGGGCAAGAACACCGGGAAGATGTGCTTGAGCGCGAGCGACTTGATGAACGCCTTGCCCTCGTCGGCATTGGTGTTGATGTTGACCGCGACGAACAGCAGCTTGCCGGCGAACCTCGGCGCGATCTTGTCCCAGGCCGGGAGCTCCTTGTGGCAGGGCTGGCACCAGCTCGCGCCGAACGTGAACAGCACCCACTTGCCGGCCATGTCCTTGAGCCGGAAGTGCTTGCCGTTGGCGGCGAGCGCGTCGAGCTCGACGGCGTGATCGCCTTGCTTGATCTCGGCGTGCGCGGTTGCCGTCGAGACCGCGAGCGCGACGATGATGGCGTACTTCATTTCAGTACTCGGCGCCGATCGAGATCGCGGCGGTTGGATAGCTGTCGGTCGCGCCGTTGGTCGAGCGCGAGCCGGCGGCGCTCCACGACCACGAGAACCGCTGGTAGTCGAACGCGGCGCGCGCGAGCACGTGCGACCACAGCCGCATGTCGAGCCCGGCGCCCGCGTCGATCGCCCACCGCGTCGCCGCACCGAACTCCATCGCGGTCGGATCTTCGCCGCCGGTCACCGGCTCGAGCGCGGCGAGCGCGCGTAGCGTGAACCGTTGGCCGAGCACATATGCGGCGTTCGCGCCGAGGATCAGGTAGCCGTAGCTGGTGTCGGGCGAGCGGCCGGTCGCGCTCGAATCGATCGAGAACGCGCGCTCGCCGTAGCCAAACGTCGGCGCGATCGATACGGCGCCGCCGCCAAACGCGTACGAGGCGGTGATCTCGTAGCGCGACATCGAGGTCGACGCGGCCGAGTTGCCGATCGGCGTCGACATGCCGAGCGCGGTTTCGGCCATCGCGTCGAGCGACAAGCGCCCGACCGGCTCGATGCCGGCCGCGACGCGCGCGGTGCCGACCGCCGACGAGGTGTAGCCCATCAAGCCGCTCGGCCCCGAGAACGATCGCGACGCGAGGCCGAACCCGCCGTTCGCGTGCAGGTGCAGCGCGTGCTCGGCGGGCGTCGACGCGGTCGCGCTCGAATCGCCGGTGGCGTCGTCTAGCGGCGAGTTGTTGAGCGACGCGACGTCGTCGAGGCTGACCGCATCGGCGGTCTCGGTCGGCGCCGCTTGATGCGACGGTTCGCCGCCGAGCGACGGCGCATCGTGATTGTCGGCATCGGGCGCGAAGCCGATCTCCGCGGGCGATGCGGCCTTGTGCTTCGGCGGCGGTGGCGCGGCGGCGGCTTTCGGCGCCGGCGCGTCGAAGTCGATGTCGGCGACTTCTTGCTTCGGCTCGGCGGCGGCGACGCCGGCCTTGTGGTGAATGCCGCCGAGCTCGTCGTCGAGGTTCTCGCCGAGCACTTCGAGCTCGTCCTTGGACATCGCGCGGCCGCCGAGCGGTGTCTCGCCGAGCGACTTGAGGTTGCCTTCGCCGTCGTAGATCACGACGCGCAGCGTGAGCGAGCCGCCGCTCTCGATCAGCGCGCCGCCGACCACGCCGTCGACGTGCAGGCTCTGGACGATCGTCTTCGAATCGTCGCTGTGACGCGCGAGGCTCGCGAGCTCGGCCTTGGCGACCGTACGCGGCGCGACGTGTGCGTGCGCGAGCACCGGCTCGAGCTGGCGCTGCACCTGCTCGGGGTGCTTGCCCGCGACGCCGATGAAGACGATGACGGCGGGTGCTAGAAACATCAGGCGTCCAAGCGCGTCGTCGCGCTGACGGTTTGCGAGGTGATGACGCCGACGTGGCCGTTCGCCAGCGTGCACATCGCGTAGTGGTTGAGTGCCTTCGACGCCGGGCCTTGCGTGACCGCGCCGGTGAGCGAGAACGTCGCGCCGTGGCGCGGGCAATAGATGTCGCTCTGCGCGCTCTGGTAGTCGCAGGTCGCGCCTTCGTGCGTGCACACGGCGGTCATCGCGTAGAGCCCGCCGCTGTCGCGGATCACGAAGTACTTGCCGGTCGAGAAGTAGACCGGCGTGCTCGTCACGAACACGGTCGGCGCGCCGACGTCGGTCGCGCCGGTCGACGGGCACGTCGCGGCCATGGCGCTGCCGCTGCCGCTGCCCGAGCCGCTGCCTTCGTTGCCGTCGTGTGGACCGTTGTCGGCATCGGCGGGCGAGCCATCGTCGTCGCCGCCGCCGCTGCTGAGCCCGCCGGTCGAGATCGCGGCCGGGCCACCGCCGGTGCAGCTCGCGGCGACGATCGCGCCTGCAAACGCGCAGAACTCGCGTCGTGTGACGACGAGACCAGGAGCCCGCTTCATCGCGTGCTACTGGACAACGAGCACGCGGCATTGTGGAGGCAGCAGTGCTGACACCACATCACGCCCATGCTGATGCGCCGACGCAGTGTACGTCGGTTGCGCATTACGATGTTTTAATCTTCGTGCGGGCGAACTCTGCCATAGTCCGCGCCCGCATGAGGATCGCCCTCTGCGTCCTCGGCGCGCTGGCAGCGTGCACGGACGTCGTCAATTCGCCGGGGACCGATCCGTCGACGAAGCTCGACGAGGCGGTATTTCGTTGCAACGTGCAGCCGATCCTCGCGCGCCAGTGCAGCTACCTCGCGTGCCACGGCCAAGCGGGCACCGCGCTGCGCGTGTACACGCCCGGCAAGCTGCGCGCGACGCCCGCGCAGTCACTCGACGATCTGATCGCGCCGCTCACCGATGACGAGCAGCACGGCAACTTCACCTCGGCGGCCGGGTTCGCGGTCACCGCGCCGAGCGCCGACGACAACTGGCTGTTGAAGAAACCGCTGCCGGCATCGGCCGGCGGTTTCGAGCACGCGGGCGGCGCGATCTACACCGGCACGAGCGACAGCCAATACCAAGCGATCCGAGCGTGGCTCGCGGGGAGCGGTGCATGCGCCAACTGATCCTGCTCGCGATCGCGGCGCTCGCGTGCGGCTTCTCGGCCGGCGCGCAATTCGATCTCGATCCGGTCGCGTCCGACGGCGCGGGCGGCATCGCGTTCGACGGCTCGCCGCGATGGACGTCGCACACGTGCGCGGTGTGCCACACGAACGCGCCCGGGCTGATCTCGATCCGGCTCGAGGCCGATCATCCCGAGCTGTTCACGACCGGCTGGACCGCGAGCATGCAGTACCACCTGCGCGTCGTGATGGACGGCGAGACCGAAGGGCTCGCGTTCAAGGCCAGCGGCGACAACTGCGGCTTCAGCACGACGCCGTACGCCGCGTGCGACTTGAACGGCTTCGCGCTCGAGGTCGACGACGTGGGCGGCGATGCGCGCGGCAGCTATCAGGTCGTCGCCGGCAGCGACTGCGCGACCGGCAGCGCGACGGTCATCGGCGCCGACGCGTACATCTTGAAAGACGGCACGGCGGCGATCTACAGCGGCGTGCATTCCGGCACGACGTCGTGGGACGTGTGCTGGACCGCGCCGGCGAGCGGCGCCGGCACGCTGACGGCATACATCGCCGCCGTCGACGGCAACGGCGGCAGCGGCTCGGCGTTCCCCAACGATCCGTACGGCGACGACGTCGCGGCCGGGCAAGTGCCGTTGTTCGAAGTCGGCGCGACCGCACCGCAGAGCGGCGGCTGCAACGCTGCCGGAGATCGCGCTGGCGGGATCGCGGTCGTGCTCGCGCTCGCCGCACTCGCGCTGCGGCGTCGCCGCGCGGCGATCGTCACGCTCGTGCTCGCGAGCAGCTGCGTGCACGTGCGGCCGCGCGAGCGCGAGACGCTCGCCAAACGCGCGATGAAGTTCTCGCCGGACCCCGCCGAGGACCAGGTCGATCTGCACATGCAAGAGGCCCGCGAGGGCTCGCAGGGCGGCTACGGCACATCCGGTGGTGGATGCGGCTGCAACTGATCGATCCGCGCGCGGCGGTGAAGCGTTGAACGTGCGCGCCGATCAGAGTCGGCGGGTCGCCTTCACACTTGTCGCGATCGCGACTGGGGCCCACGCCGACACGACGTTCACGTCGAAGGTGCAAGTCTACGCCGACAGCGATCACACGACCGTGGTGTCGCCGCTCGTCCAGGGCGCCGCGGACGTCACGCCCAACACGAGCATCAACCTCGGTTACGTTGCCGACATCGTGAGCTCGGCGTCGGTCGACGTCGTGACGCAAGCGTCGCCGACGCGCATCCACGACACTCGCCAGCAAGCGTCGGGCGGCTTCAGCCATTCGTTTGGCTCGCTGTCGTGGCACGCGTCGTACATCTTCTCGCACGAGAACGATTACCTCTCGAACAACGTCGCGACCGGCATCGACAAGGAGCTGTTCGACAAGAACTCGACGCTCTCGGTCGGCGCCGCGCTTTCGCTCAACGATGTCGGCCGCGCGCACGACCCGAGCTTCTCCGAGTCGCTTACCGTCGCGAGCCTGTCGGCGTCGTGGACGCAGATCTTATCGGAGCGCCTGATCGCCCAGCTCACGTACGAGCTCGGCAACGCATCCGGGTTCCAGTCGAGCCCGTATCGCTTCGTGCCGGTCCGCGCGTCGCTCGATGCCGCGCCCGAGTTTTGGGTGATGGAGACCGATCCCGACGAGCGCTGGCGCCAGGCGATCGTGATCGCCGCCAACCACGCGGTCGGCGAGACCAGCTCGATCCAAGGCGACTACCGGCTCTATCACGACGATTGGGGAATCACGAGCCACACGATCGGCGCGCGCTACTTCACGCACCTGACGCCGTCGCTCGAGCTGCGCCTGCGCGAGCGGTTCTACACCCAGGGCGCGGCGACGTTCTATCAGGACAATTACTCGAGCGTGCAGAAGTACATGACCTACGACCGCGAGCTGTCGCCGTTATGGTCTGAAACGATCGGCGCGGCCCTGTACTATTTGTTCACACCTCGGCTCGAGGGCGAGCTCAAAGCCGACGTGTTCTATTACAGCTACGCGGACTTCCCACCGCTGTCGTCGCGCATCGGTACCAACGTCGGCTTGGGGATCTCGGTTTCGTACTGAAGGGCCCCGCGTCGTTTCTTAACGACAACGGTGGTGTGCCTCGCATATCGTCCGCGCGATGCGGAAGATGGCTATCGGTCTGCTCGTGATCGCGGCAGCGTGTGGTCCGAATCGAACGTCGCCGAATGGCGATGATGACTCCGGCGGCGGCGATGCCGGCGGTAGCGGCGGTGGCGGTGGCGGTGGTGGAAGCGGCAGCGGCGGCAGCTACACGGTCTACGCGCACAGCGACACGGTGCTGTACTCGATCGATCTCGCGAGCAAGTCGCTCGTCACGGTCGGCTCGTTCAACTCGCCGAACAAAGAAGCGATGACGGATCTCGCGGTCGGTACCGACGGCACCATCTACGTGATCTCGGAGACGTACTTGTACACGGCGAGCGCATCGAACGGTCAAGTCACCGAGCTGGGGCCGATGAGCGCGTGCGGCTCGGATACCGTCGCACTGACCACGACGTCGAGCGGCCAGATCTGGGCCGGCGACTTCGAAGGCAAGCTGTGTCAGATCGACGTCAGCGCGACGCCGCCGACGATCGGCGCGCCCGAAGTGATGGGGAACAGCATGGCGTTGACCGGCGACTTCGTCGGCGTCAGCGACGGCACCATCTTCGGTACGGCCTACGATCTCGGCGACAAGAGCGGGTCGGGCACGCAGGCGAACAACGTGCTCGTCAAGGTCGACCTGTCGACCGGCGCGGTCACGGCGCTCGGCGCGACTGGCTACCCGCAGCTGTACGGCGTCGCGTTCCAGGAAGGTCAAGTGTTCGGCTTCACGCACGACGGCACGGGCCGCGTCGTCACGATCGACACGACGACCGGCGCGGGCACGCTGTTCGGCACGTTCATGGATCCGCAGACGAACAAGGGCATCTCGTTCGCCGGCGCCGGCGTCAACGCGCTCGTCCAGATCTTCTAGCGAGTCGCGCTGACTCTGGCGTGTCCGAACGACACGGCGCTGGCACCAGCCACCGCGTAGTTGCGCTGGCGCGGTCGCTGCAGTTGTTGCCGTGCATGCGCACCGAATGGGACGACGAGCCCACGCACGAATATCCCTCGCTGGCTCGGTCACGCGTGCTGGTCGCCGAAGACGATCCCGAGCTACGCGAGCTGGTCGCCGATCGGCTGCGCCGCGAAGGCTGCGAGGTGGTCACGGTCGGCACCGGTGGCGAAGCGCTCGACCGCATCTCGAAGGCCGACGGCGCGACCGAGCTCGATCTCGCGATCCTAGACGTTCGCATGCCGGGCATGAGCGGGCTCGAGGTCGTGTATCTCGTGCGGACGTGGGATCTGGCGATTCCGCTGCTCTTGCTCACCGCGTTCCCAGAGCCCGAGCTGATCGAAGAGTGTGATCGGCTGCGCGTCCCGATCCTGCAGAAGCCGTTTCCGCTCTATCGCATCGGCTCGGTCGCGCGCACGGCGATGCGCGGCGCGGAGTGGTGAGATGACGAGGCACGCGTTCGTGCTCGCGTTCGTGGCGACGCTGGTGCTCGGCGCGATCGACTATTCGACCGGCGTCGACGTCACGATCGTGCAGCTCGCGTACGTGGCGCCGGTGGCGGTGGGGGCGTGGTTTGCAGGGCGGCGGGCAGGGGTGGTTCTCGCGATGCTCGCAGCGGTGTGCGCCGCGATCTCGCAAATCCACGACGAATCCGGCATCACGACCGCGCTCAACGCGTTCGGCTGCTGCGGTGTGTTCGTGGCGATCGCCGTGATGTGTGCGCAGCTGCGCCACTACGTCGATCTCGAGCGGCTGCAGCGCCACGCCGCCGTGCAGCAGCTGCGTCACGCCGAGCGGCTCAACGTGATCGGCGTGCTCGCGGCCGGCGTCGCGCACGAGCTCGGCACGCCGCTCAACGTGATCGCCGGCACCGCCGAGCTGCTCGAGGCCGAGCCGGTCGAGCACGACGTCGTCCGCCGTGCGTGCGCGACGATCCTGCGCCAGACCGAAAAGATCAGCGCGATCATCACGCACCTGCTCGCATTCGGCCGGCGCGGCACCGGCGCGACCGAGGTCGTGGATCTCGATCGCGTCGCGAGCGCGGCGACCGAGCTGCTCGGTGCGACGGCGCGGCAACGCAAGGCGAAGATCGCGCACGAGCCGGCGACGCAGCCGGTCCGCGTGCGCGCGGCCGACTCGCAGGTCGAGCAGGTGATCTCGAACCTCGTCCTCAACGCGATCCAGGCGATGCCGACCGGCGGCACGGTGCACGTCAAGACCGGCGTCGCGACGCGGCGCGGGGCCGATGCGATCGAGCGCGAGTTCGGCGTCGTGACGATCGCCGACGAAGGCATCGGCATCGCGGCACGCGATCTGTCAAAGATCTTCGACCCGTTCTTCACGACCAAGGGAGTCGGCGAGGGGACCGGGCTGGGCTTGTCGGTCAGCTACGGCATCGTCCAGGACCACGGCGGATCGATCGAGGTCGCGAGCGAGCAAGGGCACGGCACGACGTTCACCGTGCTGCTGCCACTGGGGACGTAGTCCACGGACGCAAGTTACGACCTTCCGAGATCCCGGACTACGTCCCCCAGCGGTCGAGCATCCGGTAGAGGGTCTTGCGCTCGATCCCGAGGATGCGCGCGGCCGCGGTCTTGTTGCCGCCGACGTACTCGAGCACGAGCTCGACGTGGCTGCGCTCGAGCTCGGCGAGCGTCACGAGCTGCCCGGGCGTGGCGACCTGCGGTCGTGCGATCACGCGATCGGGCAAGCACGCGCGAGCGATCGGGCCGCCGCCGGCGAGCGCGAGCGCGTGCACGATCGCGCTGTCGAGCTCGCGCACGTTGCCCGGCCACGCGTACGCGACCAACGCCGCCGCGGCATCGGGCTCGATCGCGCGTCCGCGCGCGAACCGCCGGGCGAGCTCGACCACGTCGTCGCCGCGCGCGCGAAGCGGCGGCAGCGCGACGCTCAACACGTGCACGCGGTAGTAAAGGTCGTCGCGGAACGCGCCGGCGGCGACCATCGCCTCGAGATCGCGGTTGGTCGCGGCGATCACGCGCACGTCGATCGCGTGCTCGCTCGCCGCGCCGACCGGCCGGATCGCCATCTCTTGAAGCGCGCGCAGCAGCTTGGGCTGGACCTCGAGCGGCAGCTCGCCGATCTCGTCGAGGAACAACGTGCCGCGATTGGCCGCTGTGAACAAGCCATCGTGCGCGTCGCGCGCGTCGGTGAACGCGCCGCGCACGTAACCGAACAGCTCGCTCTCGACGAGCGCGGCCGGAATCGCCGCGCAGTTGACGACGACCAGCGGTCCGTTCGCGCGCGGGCTCGCCGTG
>DATBAS010000016.1:0-105211 GCA_036271395.1 Kofleriaceae bacterium | reverse complement strand
CTCCGACGACACCATCCACATCGTCGACATCCCGATCGACACCCCGTCGATGTCGCGGCGCACGCAGGCGCTCCCCGGCATCCTCGTCGGGCGCGAGCTGGTCAAGCAGACGCACCTGTATCAAGGCGAAGAAGTCCGCGTGGTCTCGCCGCTGTCGGATCCGTCGAACCCGGACGCGACCGGCACGCCGATCCCGTTCAACCGCGACTATCGCGTCGCCGGCATCTTCTTCACCGGCATGTACGAGTACGACCTCAAGTACGTCTACGTGTCGCTCGATTCGTTCCAGGAGTTCTTGGATCGCGGCGACTCGGTCGATGGCATCGAAGTGCGCATCACCGACCCCGACAACACCGAGGTCGGCGATCGCATTCGCACGGCGTTGGGCCCGAGCTACAGCGTCAAAAGCTGGAAGGAGCTCAACCGCAGCCTGTTCTCGGCGCTCAAGCTCGAGAAGATCGCGATGTTCGTCGTGCTCGGGATCGTCATCTTGGTCGCGTCGTTCTCGATCGTCGGCAACTTGATCATGGTGGTCGTCGAGAAGCAGCGCGAGATCGCATTGCTCAAGACACTCGGCGCCACCGACAACAGCGTGATGCAGCTGTTCGCGATCCAGGGCCTGTTGATCGGCCTGATCGGCACGACACTCGGCGTCCTGTTCGGCCTCGGCGCCTGCTACCTCGGCAAGCACTATCACATCCCGCTCAACCCCAACGTCTACTACATCGATCGCATGCCGATTCACGTCGAGGCGAGCTCCGTGATCGTGACGTTCTTGGCGGGAGTCGTGATCTCGATCGCCGCCACGTTTTATCCGGCGATGCTCGCGGCGCAGATCCGACCGGCGGCGGGAATCCGCCACTGACTCGGCACCGGACCTCGAAAAAACGACATCGGTGCCTCAGGTGTGAATGAACGGGCACGGCGCGCACCGCGCAATTGGCTGAAAATGCCAGGTTGCCGCGTGGCACGACCGTTGCTGCACAACCGACCCATGCGTTCGCTGCTCGTGCTTGCCATCCTCGCCACGGGTCCGGTTGCCTCGGCCGGAACGTACATCGGCCTCGGAATCGGCACCGCGCCGAGCGAGAGCGACGGCGTAGTCACGAATGGTGATCAGAGCCGCAGTTGGCGCGCCTTGCTCGGTCAATCGTTCGGGCACCTGTCGATCGAGACCGAGCTCAACCGCTATTCGGTCGCGCTCAACAGCGAAAGCTACGACGCGACGATGCTCGGCATCGGCCTCAAGTACAACATCCCGATCGACTACGGGTTCTCGTTGTACGGCCGTGCAGGCTTGGAGCGAACCTGGCTCAGCGGCAACGACGTCGACTACTTCTCCGGCGCTGGAAACGGTCTCTACCTCGGCGTTGGTGTCGAGTATCGGTTCGTGTCGGTCGCATCGGTCTTCGTCGATTACGAGCGGCAATCGGCCACGATCGATGCCGACGGCGCGGCCGCGTATGACCACAACGCCGGCATGTTCACCGTCGGCGCGATCCTGCACCTTTAAGATCGGCGATCTCTTCGTCCGCACGAAGCAACCCTTGCGTCTCCGCATAGGTCGTATCGCGCGTTGACACCTGCAGGCCCCATAAGTAAGGTCCTGCGCCCGTTAGAGATTCCCGTGACCGCTAAGCCTGAAGCCAACACCCATGGCGGTGCGCGAATCGAAGTCCGCGGGCTTAGCAAAGAGTACGTGCACAGCGGGATCACGCTGTGCGTGCTCGAAAATGTCGATCTCTTGCTCGAGGCCGGCGAGATGGTCGCGGTGGTCGGAGCGTCGGGCGTCGGCAAGTCGACGTTTCTGCAGATCCTCGGCACGCTGGATCTGCCGACCTCGGGCTCGATCAAGTTCGACGACGAGGAGCTCACCCGGCTGCCGCCGGCGCGGCTCGCCGAGTTCCGCAACAAGCGCATCGGCTTCGTCTTCCAGTTTCACCACTTGTTGCCCGAGTTCAGCGCGCTCGAAAACGTGATGATGCCGTCGCTGATCCAGGGCATCAACGCGACCCGCGCGCGAGCTTCGGCGCGCGACATCTTGGGCCGCGTCGGGCTGTCGCATCGGCTCACGCACCGGCCGAGCGAGCTTTCGGGCGGCGAGCAACAGCGCGTCGCGCTCGCCCGCGCGATGGTGCTCGAGCCGTCGCTGCTGCTCGCCGACGAGCCGACCGGCAACCTGGATCGGCCGACCGGCGAAGCGATTCATCAGCTGTTCATCGAGCTCAATCAGGAGCGCGGGTCGACGCTGCTCGTCGTCACGCACAACCCGCAGCTGGCGTCGATGATGCCGCGGCGGCTGCGCATGGTCGACAAGGGGCGCTTGGTCGAGGAGACCGATCCGGAAGCGCATCACAGCGGCTCTGCGATCGCGACCGGAGCGGCACCGTGACCGCGCGGATCCTCGCACTGTCGCTCGTGCTGGCGCTCGTCGGCGTCGCGTCGGCGCAACCAGCCGGCTCCGGCTCCGGCTCCGGCTCGGCCGCGCAACCGGCGGCAACGGGCTCGGGCTCGGGCTCGGGCTCGGGCTCGGCAGCAGCGGCACCAGCACCAACGCCGCGACCAACACCGACGCCCCCGACCGGGCCGGTCGGCAACACGCCGCTGACCTGGCAAGGCCGGCCGATCGAGCGCGTCCAGTTCCGCGGCAACCGCAAGGTCGAGGACGATGCGATCCGCGTCCAGCTGCTGTCGAAAGCCGGCACGTTGCTCGACGCGACGAAGCTGCGCGAGGACCTGCGCTCGATGTGGAAGCTCGGCTTCTTCGCCGACATCGACGTCGAAGGTGAGATCGGCCCGAGCGGCTCGATCACGCTGACGTTCGCCGTCAAGGAGAAGCCGTCGATCCGCAAGGTATTGATCGCCGGCAACAGCGAGCTCGAGCTGTCGAAGATCAACGAGGTGATCGATCTCGAGCTCGACACGATCGTCGACATCTCGAAGGTCAAGAAGAACCGCGACAAGATCGCCGACCTCTACGTCGAGAAGGGCTACTACCTGGCGACGGTCGATTGGGAGGTCAAGCCGATCAACGAGACCGAGGTCGACGTCTGGTTCAAGATCGACGAGAAGGCCAAGGTCAAGATCCGTGAAGTCCAGTTCATCGGCAACAACAGCATCTCCGACGACGAGCTGCGTGGTGCGATCGCGACGCGCCGCGCCGACGCGCTGTCGTTCTTGAACGACTCCGGCGTGTACAGCCAGGAGGCGTTCGAGCGCGACCTGCTGCTGGTCTCGGCGCACTACTGGGACAAGGGCTACGCGAACGTCAAGGTCGGCACGCCCGAGCTCCGGCTGTCGCGCGACAAGCAGTACATGTACTTGTCGATCCCGATCGAAGAGGGACCGATCTTCACGATCGCGTCGATCAACTTCAAAGGCGATCTGATCGGCTCGCCCGCCGCGAACCTGGCGCGCATCGGCATGCGCCCGAACTATCGGTTCTCGCGCACCGTGATCGCCGACGACCGCGAGCGGCTGTCGAACTACTATCAGGACCAAGGCTACGCGTACGCCAACGTGTTGCCGCTGACCAAGGTCGATCCGGTCAAGCGCACGATCGCGCTGACGTTCGAAGTGTCGCGCGGCAAACGCGCCTACTTCGAGCGCATCAACATCCGCGGCAACTCGAAGACGCGCGACAAGGTCATCCGCCGCGAGCTAAAGATCTCCGAAGGCGAGCTGTTCAACAACACGAACCTCGAAGTCTCGAAGAAGCGCGTGATGGCGCTCGGCTTCTTCGAGAACGTGGTCGTGTCGACGAAGCGCGGCAGCTCCGACGAGTTCGTCGAGGTCAACGTCGAGGTCAGCGAGCGACCGACCGGCACGTTCCAGATCGGCGCCGGGTTCTCCAGCGTCGAGAACTTCATCGCGCAAGCTCAGATCTCGCAAAACAATCTTTTCGGCCGCGGCCAGACGTTGGCGCTGCAAGCGCAGCTGTCGAGCTTGCGCCAGTTGTTCCTGCTGCGTTTCGTCGAGCCGTACTTCCTCGACACCAACTGGACGTTCGCGTTCGATCTCTACAACCGCAGCCAGGGTTTTTACACCTACTACCGCAACGCCGACGGCGGCACGTTGACCTGGGGCCACCGGCTCGCGCTCACCGATACCGGCATCGCCACCGCTTCGCTGCAGTACAAGCTCGAGGATGTGAGCATCACGACGGGCACGGGCGGATTCGCGAACCTCGGCGCGACGACGGTGCCGGTCGCCGCCACCAGCGTCGCGAACTTGTTCCGCGGCGGCTTGACGTCGTCACTGCGTCCGTCGGTCGCGTGGGACTCGCGCAACAACCGCTTGTTCCCGACCGAGGGTTGGTACGACTCGCTGTTCTTCGAGTACGCGAGCCAGTACACCGGCTCCGAGAACAAGTTCATCCGCGTCGGTGGCTTCATCCGCAAGTACAAGCAGCTGTGGGGGCCGTTCGACTTGCACGTGCGCCTCGAGGCGGGCCTCACCACGTCGACCGATCCGCTCGGCGTACCGATCAGCGAGCGCTATTTGCTCGGCGGCATCTACGATATCCGCGGTTATCAGCTGCTGTCGCTGGGACCGAAGATCCTGGTCCAGCAGCCCGGCGATGTCGGCCAACCGCTGACCCAGCTGCCGCTCGGTGGCAACCTGCAGATCATCTCGAACTGGGAGATCGAGTTCCCGCTGTTCAAGAAGGTCGGCATCTCCGGCGTCGTGTTCTACGACATGGGTAACGCGTATAACCTCGAGGATCGCTACTGTTCGGGCCTGCAGCGCAAGAACGCCGCCGTGCCGATCCAGTTCGATCCGTGCTTCCGGCTGCCGGACTCGCTCACGTACGGTATCCGCAAGTCGGTGGGCTTCGGCTTTCGGTGGATCTCACCGATCGGCCCGCTGCGGTTCGAGTGGGGTATTCCGCTCGACCAACAGATCGGTGAGGACCCGCTGGTGTTCGAGTTCACCATCGGAAACTTCTTCTGAAGACTTGGCTTCTGAAGATTTGGGATTGGCCCCGCGTCAAAGTGATCGTATGACCCGCACGATGAACCGCTATGCAGCACTTGGTTGTCTTGGCCTCGGCTTGATGGTGAGCCCGCTGTTCAGCGGCTTTGCGACCAGCGCGGTTCCCGCGCCGAAGATCGGCGTGGTCGATCTCGAGAGCACGCTCGCGACCACACCCGCCGGCAAACGCGCGAACGACTCGTTCGAGAAGACGCGCAAGGCCAAGCAGACCGATCTGGACTCGCAACAGAACGCGCTCAAGCAGGCGCAGGCGGATCTCGAGAAGCAAAAGGCCGTGCTCAAGCCCGAGGCGTTCGAGCAGAAGCGCCAGGAGCTCGAGAAGAAGTTCGTCGATCTCCAGCAGACCTATCTCAAGCTCGAGAAGGACCTGGCCGCCGAGCGCCAGAAGTTGATGGCGGACCTGATGAAGCAGGCCGAGCCGAAGATCGTCAAGCTCGCGCACGACGAGGGCGTCAACATCATCGTCGACCGCGAAGCCGTGGTGTGGGCCGAGAAGGAAGTCGATCTGACGGCCAAGCTCAACGCCCAAATGCAGTAGTCCCGTTGTAGGCTGCGCGCCTATGGGCGAGGTCTTGAAGCTCGAGCAGATCCTCGGGCTGTTGCCGCATCGGTATCCATTTCTGCTGATCGACCGCGTGCTCGAGCTGACCGACGACCGCGTCGTCGCGCTCAAGAACGTCACGGTCAACGAGCCGTACTTTCAAGGCCACTTCCCGGGCGTGCCGGTGATGCCCGGCGTGCTGCAGATCGAGGCGATGGCGCAGGCCGGCGGCGTGCTCGCGTCGCGCGCGGTCGCGTTCGATCCGACGACGCACGTCATGCTGTTCATGGCGATCGACGCGGTGAAGTTTCGCAAGGCCGTGGTGCCGGGCGATCAGCTGATCATCGAGGTCGTGCCGCTTCGCAAGGGCAAGATCTTCAAGATGAAGGGCGAGATCAAAGTCGATGGCAACGTGGTGTCGTCGGCGGAGTTCTTGGCCGGGCTCGCGGAGAAGAGCAAGGTCACATGACGGCTCGCGCGCTCGTGATCGCGTGCTGCCTCGCCGCATGTCACGGCGGTGGCGACAAGAAGCGGACGAGCGGGCGAGGCAGCGGCGGCGATCCGTTCGAGCTCGTCCAGAGCGTGGTCGATGCCGCCGGGCCCAGCGGCGACGAGATCGAGCCGAACGATAGCGATGACAAGGCGACACCGCTCGCGCTGGGACAGACGCTGCGCGGCAAGCTCGAGCCCGACGGCGACGTCGATCGGTTTCGCATCACCGTCGCCGTGGCCGGCGCGCTCGCGGTGACTGTCTCGCCGGTCGATGCAGACTTGGCGCTCGAGCTCGAAGATGGCACCGGCAACGTGGTCGCGAAATCGGACCGCGGCGGCATGCGCACGCGCGAAGGTGTGCCGAACTTCGGCGTGCAGCCCGGCAGCTACATCGCGGTCGTGCGCGAGGTGAAGCACAAGTCGCGCAGGGGCTCCGCGGAGACCAAGCCGGCGCCGGTCTACGAGATCGCCGCGCAGATGGCTCCGGCGCAGCCGAATGCCGAGCACGAGCCCGACGACGATCGCGGCACCGCGAACGAGCTGATCGTCGGCGACACCGGCACCGGCTACATCGGCTGGAGCAACGACGTCGACGTGTGGAAGCTCTCGGTCGAAGCGATCGGCGCCAAGGACGCGCTCGACTACGAGCTGTCGGCGATCGACGGCATCGCGTTCGACGTCGAGCTCGACGACGGGGTCGGCCAACCACTCGTGCATCGCAAGGCGGCGCGCGGCGCGCCGATGATCGTGCGCGGCCTCGTGCCCGCCGTGCCCGCCGGCGCGCCGCCGTTCGAGTACGTGACGATCAAAGCGACCGGCTCGAACCCGGAGACGCCGTACTCGCTGCGCGTGTCGGGACACGTCGTCGGAACCGATGCCGAGATCGAGCCAGACGACACGCCGGATCACGCGATGGCGTGGCCGGCCGATCGCACGGTCGTGCACGGCACGTGGACGCCGGGCGACGTCGATTGCTACGCGCTCGCGCCCGGTGCCGCGCGTGCCGTGTCGGCGTCGATCGAGCCGTCGGGCGACATCGCGCTGATCGCGGAGCTGCTCGTCGACGGCAACATCGTCGCGACGAGCGCCGGCGGCGGCAAAGGCGCCGCGCAAAAGCTCGCGGGCAACGTGCCGGCGAACGGCCACGCGGTCGTGCGGATCAAAGGCGCCGAAGAGCGCGCGGCAATCGAAGGCACGTACGACGTCACGGTTCAGGACGGGACGTGAAGCAGGGCGCGCGCAACGCGGCGATCCTCGCGAGCCTGGCGTTCGCGAACATGATCGCCTACGCGGCGCGCAACGAGCTGTTCTCCGCGTTCGAGGATCTGCGCCATCGCTTCGCGCTGCACGACGGCAAGCTCGGCGCGCTCGCGACCGCGTTCATCCTGCCGCACGCGATCGCGACGCTGTTGTTCGGCTGGGCCGGCGATCGGTGGGATCGCCGACGCGTGATCGCGGTCGGCATGCTCGTCGGAAGCCTCGGCGGCGCGGCAGGCGCGTTCGCGACCACGACGTGGACACTCGCCGCGTCGCGCGCCGCGATCGGCTTCGGCACCGCCGCCGTCGTGCCGGTCGCGAACTCGATCTTGGGTCAGATCTACGAAGGCCCGCGCAAAGCGAGCCGGATGGCGATCTTCAACCTCGGCTTGCTGGTCGGCGGCGTGGTCGGCCTCGGGGCCGGCGCGGCGTTCGGCTTCCCGAGCGTCGTCGTCGTGCTCGCGGCGCCCGGCATCGCGATCGCGCTGGTCATCCTCGTGCTTCCGGTGCCGAAGCAGCCCGGCGCCGACGCGTCGTTCTCGCAGATCTCGGCGGGCTTCGTCACGAGCGCGAAGCAGCTGATCAAGATCCGCACGCTGCGCTGGTTGATGATCTCGGCGAGCTCGATGGCGTTCGCCGCCGGCGGCTACAACGTCTGGTTGATCGACTTCTTGCAGCGCGACAAGGGCATGACGAAGGCCGCGGCGACGAAGCTGTTGTCGGTCGCGTTCATCGGCGCCGTCGCCGGCATCGTCACCGGCGCGCGCCTCGCCGATGGGCTGAAGAAGCGCATGCCGACGGGGCGGTTGCTCGTGATCGTCGCCGGCATGTCGCTGAGCCTGCCCGCCGCGATGGCGAGCATCGTGTTGCCGCCCGGAGCCGCGCTGTACGTCACGGGCTGGCTCACGCTGTTCTTCATGTCGTGGTACCACGCGCCGATCGCGGTCAGCGTCGACGATCTCGCGCCGCCTGCGCAGAGCGCCGCGGCGCAGGGCCTCGTGATCTTCACGATGCACTTGGTCGGCACCGCGCCGTCGTCATGGATCTTGGGGCTGGTCTCCGATCGATGGTCGCTGTACACGGCGATGTGGGTGCCGACCGTCGCGATCGTGCTTGCCGCGCTCGCGATGCTCGTCGCCACGCGCACGTTTTCAGCCGACGTCGCCAAACGTGGCGGGGCCGCCCGAGCTTCGCTATAACGACGGCGTGCGGAACCTCGCGATCGTGCTCGTTCTCGTTGCCTGTCATCCGGGCGGCGGTCCAGCGGGCGCGCTCGATTCGTACGGTCACGCGCTGAAGTCACACGATTACAAGGCGAGCTACGACCTGATGTCGTCGGAGTTTCGCAGCAAGGTCTCGCGCGAGGACTACGAGCGCATGATGCGCGACAACCCGCGCGAGGTCGACGAGACCGCCGATCGGCTGCGCGGCCATCACGGCAGCATCGAGGTGAGCGCGGAGCTCGCGTACGGGCTCGGCGACCAGATGCGGCTGGTGCAGGAAGACGGGCGCTGGAAGATCGCGACGAACCCGATGGCGTTCTACGACCAGTCAACGCCGAAGGCGGCGCTGCGCTCGTTCATCCGCGCGTATCGGCTCGAGCGCTGGGACATCATGCTGCGCTTCGTGCCGACGCAGTATCGCGAGAAGATGGACGCGGCGAAGATGAAGGCGCAGTTCACGGGCCCGAGCAAAGAGCCGATGGAGACGTTGATGAACTCGCTCGAAGCCAACGTCGACGAGACGATCACCGAGCGCGGCAACGACGCGCGCATGCAGTACGGCGACAAGTACGAGGTAAAGTTCGTGCGCGAGGACGGTCTCTGGAAGCTAAAAGACCTGGAGTGACGTACTAGGCGTAGAAGTGACGCGCGACGCTCTTACCTTTTTGCGGAGTCAGTCGATATTGCTCAACGTGGCGGCCACGTTGCTGAAAATCGAGAAGGTCGCGTATCGGGTGGGGGCGACAGACCCACCAGATGGCGTGGTTTTCGGCGATCACTCCTAGCCGAAAATGCCGCCGATTCTCGTCGCAGTTTTGAAGCCGGTTTGATTCCCATGCGTTAGAATAAGGACGTGGGAATCCATGTCTGAAGGCCCACAGGTTGCACGGATAGGGAGCAGGAGTTACGTAAAGACCAAGAGTTAGGTTGAGTCGACACCCGCACGAAAGGCGGTCCCGATGTTGGATCCCTGGATCATCGAAGAGATCCTCAAGAAGGAAGAAGAACGGCGCCGCGATGAAGAGCGCGGCCGCGTCGAGCTTCCTGTCGACACGTATCGCGAGGATGATCGTCCGAAGGTGACGCCGCCCCGCGAAGAGACCGAGCGCGGCGTCATGATCATCGACATCTGATTCCGCACACAATTCACGACATTAGAAAGGCCACGCACCGTACGGTGTCGCGGCCTTTCGCGCTTTCGGAGCGGTTTGGCGTGTTAGACAACCGGCGTGGACGCGCGTCCGAGCAGCTCGCTGATCGGCGTGCTGGCGAGCCCAATGCTCGAGCCGAGCACGACGCGAGCCGGCACCGCGTTCATGATCGCGCTCGGCGCGTTCGGCTGGCTCGTCCTGCTCGTGTTCCCGGCGCTGGGGATCCTGCCGCACGACGCGCCGTCGGGCGCGCTGTCGGTCGCGCTGTTCTCGATCGTCATCTTGTCGGCGCGCGCGCTCGCATTCCAGCCGGTCGAAGGCCGCGTGCTGTCGCTCGACTCGGCGTACTACGTCGCGGCGGTGTTGTGCGCCGGCACGATCGAAGCCGGTCGCCTGGTCGCGATCGCGCTCACCATCGATGCGTTCGCGCGGCTCGTGGTCGCGCGCAAAGCCGGCCGCCGTGGCCCTGCCGATCGCAGATCGATCGCCGCCGAGCTCGGCTACGTCTTGTATTTCGGCGGCATGTCGGGCGGCCTGTTGTGCGGCTGCGGATTGTTGTTCCACGCCGACGCGCTCGTCGATACGCATCCATCGCCGGTCGACGCGACCCTGCACGTCGTCGCGATCGCAGGCGTCTTGCTCGTCGCGCACTACACGCTGCAGGGCATTCGTCACGCGCTGCTCGGCCGATCGTTGCGCCAGTACGCGCTCGAGCTCGCGTTGCCCGGCGTCGTCGCCGAGGCGTCGCTGATGCCGATCGGTGTGGTCCTCGTGTTGCTCTACGATCCGAAGCAGCCGCTCGGCTTCATCTTGTTGTCGATGACGTACTTGCTGATCAACTACGTGTTCGCGCGGCTGTCGCGCACCGGAAACCTGCTCGCCGAGCGCGTGCGCGACCTCGAGATCTTGAACGCGACCGCGCGGCGGTTCAGCTCGTCGCTGCAGGTCGAAGAGCTCGTCGAGGCGGTCGCGCGCGAGGTGTGCAAGGCGATTCCCGACGCCGACGCCGTCGCGCTCGTGCATCGCCGAGCGGGTCGCGAGTCGGAGCTGATCATCGATGGCTACGATCACCAGGCCGACAAGTTCTCGCGCTCGAGCATGGCCGAAGGCGAAGGCGTGGCGGGCGCGGTGATGGCCGCGGGCGTGACCAAGCGCGACGATGACCTCGCGACCGGCGAGCACGGCTTTCGTAGCTGGCTCGGCGTGCCGTTGTTCATGTACGGAGAATGCGAAGGCGTGATCGCGGTGCAGTCGACGCGGCCCGCCGCGTTCTCGGACGAGGATCAGCGCCTGCTCGAAGCGCTCGCGTTGCAGATCGCCGCGGCGCTGCAAAACGCACATCTGTACGAGCTCGCGATGGTCGACGGGCTCACCGGGCTCTACGTCCGCCGCTACTTCGACGCGCGCATCGAAGAAGAGGTCGAGCGCAGCAAGCGCTACGTGACCGCGTTCTCGATGATCATGATGGACGTCGACGATTTCAAGAACCTCAACGACACGTACGGGCATCTCGTTGGAGACCGTGTGCTTCGAGCGATCGCGAACGTGGTCAAGGCGCAGATGCGCGGCGTCGACACCGCGGCGCGCTACGGCGGCGAGGAGATCGCGGTGATCCTGCCGCGCACCGACATGGTCGGCGCGTATTCACTCGCCGAACGCATTCGCGAAGGCATCGCCGAGCTGCGCATCACGACCGACGAAGATCCGCCGCGCGTGCTCGGCGTGACCGCGTCGCTCGGCATCGCGGCGTTTCCCGAGAGCAAGGCGGCGGACGGCACCGATCTCGTGCGTCGCGCCGATCGAGCGCTGTATCGCGCGAAGCGGATGGGCAAGAACCGCGTCGAGCTGTACTGGTCCGACGACAGCGGGCAGGTCGCCGCGATCACGCTGCCGACATGACCGACGAGCGCAAGAGCGCCGAGCGCAAAGTGAGCCTCGCGCGGCTGTGGGCGCGCACGCGGCAGCTGCTGACGACCGATCCGAGCCCATCCGACGATGACGATCGCGTCGTCGACGAAGAGGCCGCGCGCGTGCTCGCGGCGCAGGCCGGCAAGCTCAAGGGAGGCCTCGCAAAGGTCGCGCAGCTCGCCGCGTACGATCCGGGCGCGATGTTGGGCAGGACGCGCGGTGCCACGCAGGCTGCACGCGCGATGCTAGGCACCTTGTGGGATCGCGCGCCGGCGATGGGCGGCGGCGCGATCGCGGGCGTGATCGAGGCCGATCTCGGCAAGCCGCCGCAGGCGCTGTTCGCGCGCTGGGACGCGCAGCCGATCGCCGCCGCGTCGCTCGGTCAGGTTCATGCCGCGCAGCTCGCCGACGGGACCGAGGTCGTCGTGAAGGTTCAGTACCCGGGCATCGCCGAGGCGCTGCGCGCCGATCTCGACGACGCCGACTTCGTGCGGCGGCTCGCCGGCGCCGAAATCGGCCGCTCGCTGCAAGCTCCGGCGCTCGTCGCGCTCGCGAACGCCGTGCGCGGCGAGCTCGACTATCGCGCCGAGGCCGCCGCGCAGCTGCGGTTTGCAAATGCCTGGGCCGACGATCCCGTGCTGCGCGTGCCGCGCGTGATCGGCGATTTCTCGAGCGCGCGCGTGCTGACGATGACGCGCGCGAGCGGCAAGCCGGTCGCCGAGATCGCCGCCGGTGGCTCGCCGCAGACCCGGCGCGCCGCGGCGCTCGGCATCTACAAAGCCGCCTGGGGCTCGCCGCTCGCGCATCGCCTGCTCAATGCCGATCCCAACCCCGGCAACTTCTTGGTCGAGACGACGCCCGACGAGCAGGTGCTCGTGTGGTGCCTCGATTTTGGCTGCGCGCTCGAGCTCACCGAAACGGCGCGCGCGGCCGATCGCGAGCTGTGGTGGGGCCTACTCGACGACGACCACGAACAAGCGGCCGAGCGGTTTCGCATGGCGCTCGCGCGCTCGGGGCTGCTCGTGCGCACCGATACGATGGCGACGGTCGCGCATCGCGACTGGGAGCGCGCGTTGCACGCGCCGCTTGCCACGCACGGCGACTTTCACTGGACCGCGAGCTACGCGAGCAGCCTCGCCGATGCGACCGGCCGCGTGCTCGCCGCCGGCGGCGTCGCGCTGCCCGCCGACGTGCTGCTGCTCTGGCGCCAGCGCCTCGGCGCGGCCGCCGTGATCGGCATGCTCGATGCCAAGGCGCCGTTTCGCCGCGTGTTGCTCGAGCTGATCGGCCACGGCAAGCGCGCGCTGCGCTGAGCTACGTCGCGATCACGCGCCAGTCACGCAGCTTGTCGCGCGACGTATTTGCTGGGCTAGTCGATGGAAGCGTTGCGAGTACGAGGTCTCGATCCACGTTCACGTGCCGGTCGAAGAATTTGCGAGCTTTTGCGCCGTTGAAGTAGACGCGTGTGATCGACGAGTGCTGAGCAAAGAACGATGGAAAGTCGTTCGGCGTGGCGTTCTTGATCGCGGAGTCGAGGCTGCCGTCACGCTCGCAGTCAGCGAGCACGTCCCACAACGCGATTTTCGCGTTGCGCAATGCCGCGCACCTCAGCTCGTAGTCGAGCGCGGCATCGAAGCCAAAGATCCCGCCGACGATTTCCCAGAACGTGTTGCGCGGGTTTGCGTAGTAGTGCCCGGTTCGCAACGATTCGACACCGGGCATCGTACCGAGTACCAGCACACGCGCATCCGAGCTGGAAATCGGCGAGAACGAGGTGACCATTCCGTGAGGATCGCGCAGTTTGCGACCTCGGCGAAATCACATAGCCGCGCTATGATTCGCGCGGCTCCGTAGGGCGCATCCGATGTCTCGGAAAGGGCAACGCCCACCTAACGACGTCGGGCTGAACCTGCGGTTCGTCCACGCGCCGGTGATCGATCGGAGTGACGACGCCGTGCTGAGCGCGAACATCGTCGTCGATAACGTCAAGGCGCTGTTCGTCGAGATGCTCGACCGCGGCGTCGAGCTCGCGCAGCGGCTCGCAGAGCAGCCGTGGGGCGCGAGCGACTTCATCGTGCGCGATCCCGACGGCAACTTGCTCTGCTGCGCGAGCCCGGCGAGCTGACGGTTGTGCGCGAAGCCTACGAGTGTTAGGCTTCGCGCATGTCGTTCGTGCTCGGCTTGATCCTGTTTGTCGGCGTGATCGGCGTGCTCGATCGCAAGCTGCCGTGGCCGCGGAGTCGGCCGTGATCGCCGGTCACTTCGGGTTCGCGGCGGCGGTCAAAGCGAAGGAGCGCACCACGCCGTTGTGGGCGCTGATGCTCGCGACCCAGTGGCTCGACGTCGTGTTCGCGCCGCTGCTCGGCGCGGGCGTCGAGACCATGCAGCCGCTCGATGCGACGAGGCCGACGGCATACGGCGACGCGATCATTCACGCCGATTACACGCATTCACTCGTCGGTGCGCTCGCGCTGTCGATCGTGATCGGCCTCGCGCTCGGCGCGAAATACGGGAAACGCAGCGGCGTCGTGATCGGGCTGGTCGCGATGTCGCACTGGCTGCTCGATCTGCCGATGCACCGCGGCGACATGCCGATCTTGCCCGGCGGCGCCGAGACGCTCGGCTTCGGATTGTGGCGTTCGCCGATCGCGTCGGCGATCGTCGAGCTCGCGCTGGTCTTGGCCGGTGCGTGGCTCTACGGCCGCGCGGCGCGCGATGTTGCGGGCGACGATTCGGCGATGCAGCGGCGGGCACGGCTGTGCACGATCCTGATCGCGGGCGGCGGCGTCGGTGTGCTCGCGCTCAACCTCGTCGGCGTTTAGCGCGCAGTCCGGCGAGGATGGTCGCGACCCCGTTGGCGAACGCGGCATCGATGCCGGGGCCGAGCCGGAACGCACCGGCGAGCTCCATGGCGACGAAGCCGATCAAGAATGGCGCGAGCACGCGCGCGGCGAGCAGCACGTCGCGCTTGCCGACGAGCGTCTCGAGCAACGTCATCGTCGGCGCGAGTGCGTCGATGCGTGCGCGCCGGCCGGCGTCGCTGCGATCGGCGTCGGCATCGAACATCAGCGCGAAGCCACGTGGATGTGCCTTCGCGAACGCGCGAAACGCGTGCGCGTGCCGCGTCAATGCGGTCACCGGGTCGCGCGCCGGCCTGGTGCGCTCGAGCGCGCCACGCATATCGGCGAAGAGCTCGAGCTCGACCGCGGCGAGCAACGCGGCGCGATCGGCGAAGTGGCCGTACAGCGACGGTGCGCGCACACCGACCGCGGCGGCGACATCGGCCATCGACAGCGCCGCGTTGCCGCTGCGCTCGACGAGCTCGCGCGCCGCAGCGACGATCGCTGCGGCCGACGTTTTCGCGCGCGAGGGCAATCAGCCGCCGCCGTACGTGTAGCGCAGGTAGATCCGCGACGCGATCGCCTTCATCTCGCCGAACTGCGGGATCAGGAAACCATCGACGGCGATGCCGATGCCGTAGTGGCGGTTCTCGAGCTGATACTCGGCGCCGACGCCGGCATGGAACTGGATCGAGAACCGCTGGCCCGGCGACGTGATGTTCGCCGGCTCGAGCACGTTCGAGGACACCATCGCGGCGCCGACGCCGCCTTCGGCGAAGATGCCGATGGTGTTGAACCGCGCCGCGAGCCTGCCGTCGGCGCCCGCGCGATAGAGCTGGAAGTATTGGCCGGTCGGCGGCGGCGGCAAGGTCGCTTCGTGCGTCGACGCTGCCGCGAACAGATCGAGCGAGAACCACGAGAACAGATCGCGGCCCACGCGCAGCTCGAGCTCCGGGCCGACCGCCGCGTCCTTGTTCAGCTTGGGCAGGAACGCGACCGCGCCGAGCCCGCCTTCGGCGAGAAAACCGGTCGCGGCCGCTCGGTCCTCCGGCTTGTTCTCGACGAGGTCGTCGGCCAGCGCAAACGCGGAACGCGCCGCGACCATCCCCAAGGTCGCGATGGTCACCAAGCGTGAGCCCATCTAAACGAATCGTACTACGGCGTATATGCCGGCATGAACTTCGGCGGGTCGATAATCATCAGCTGCGCCGCGGGGGCGTTCATTCCCATGGCGTCGATGACGTTCGTGATCTGTGGGCGGACCCGGATATCGAACTGCAGCGTCAGGTGGACCGACGAATCGCCGGGCAACATCGCCAGGTCGACGCGGATCATCTGGCGGAACGCGGCGCGTGGCACGGCGCTGCCCATCGGGGTCTGCATCGGTGCATCGTCGGAATCGGGCGGGGGAGCCTGCTGCGCGGATAGCGGCTGGAAGCTCTGGTCGTTCTTGCTGACGACGAGCGTGGCCGCGTACATGTTGATGTTGCCGCGCGTGATCTCGTCGAGATCGATCGCGGCTTCGAGCAGCTCGTCCTCGGTGAACACGCCGCTGATCTCGCCGTTCGCCGGCACGTCGAACGGGATGTTGCCCTGCAGGCTCGGCGGCGGCGGATCCTCGTTGCTCGCGGGCTTGATGACCGTCGGATCCCACGCGAAGTCTTCGTTCGCGCCGTTGAGCGCGACCGCGGCCGTGGTGGGCTTGTCGTCGAGGTTCTTCAGCGTCCACTCGACGCTGAGGTCGTACATGTCGAGCCGGTAGACCGGGACGGTCACGTCGGTCGGCATGGTCGCCTGCAGCTGCGTCGTGGTCTTTTGCAGGGTCGAATCGGGGGGCATGACCGGCACGTGGAGCGAGCCGGTGACGACGAACACGGCGTCATCGCCCGTGCCGACACTCGAGCCCATCTGGCTATCGAGCGTGCAGACGTCGCTGCCGTCGCCGGTGCCGCACTCGACATATTGGGGATCGTTCGCGCACGCGGCAGCCGCGAACGTGACGATGATTGCGAGAACGCGCATTTTCATGGTCACCCTCCAGGTTGGAACAGGAACGGGTAGTTGACGTTTGCGAGGCCGCCCTTGGCCGGGAACTTGAGCCGCATGATGTTCGACGACACGCAGCTCTCGACCTCGTCGTTGTGCATCGTGCTGCCGGCGCCGGTCTTCGCGGACTTGACGCTGCCGTCGCTGCCGCTGATCACGAAGTGCATGACGAGCTTGCCGCCCAAGCCGGGCGAGCGATTGAGCTCTTTCTGGTAGCAGGCGCGGAACACGCCCGCGCGCGCTTTGACGACGCGGTTGATCTCTTCCGCCGTCAGGCCGCCGAAGTCGCCCTCGGGATCCGATAGCGCGACTTTGACTTCTTTCATGCCGGTGCCGCACGGCGGCTTTGCGCAGTTGCCACCGCCGGGGCGGTTGCCACCGGTGTCGACCTGTCCGTGCGTCGAGATGAAGTCGCCCTCGGCGTGGCCGCCGCCGCCGGTGCCGCTGCCGTGTCCGCCGCGCGTCGTGCCGGTGCCGTGGCCTTCGCCGACGCCCGTGCCGGTGCCGGTGCCAAAGCCCATGTCGCCGGGTTTGCGCTCGCCGGGAATCGCGTCGAATTTGTTGAGGCTCGTTTGGAGGTTCTGATCCAGCGAGTCGAGCATCTTCTTGTTCTTGTCCTCGAAGAACGCGACTTTCGGCGGCGACGGCGGCGCGTCGATCGCGTTGGGGTCGCGCTTGCGCTCTTTCTCGCCTTTGCCGCCCATCGCAGCTTCGGAGCCCTTGGTCACGGCGACTTTCTGTTCTTTCTTCGCCGCCGCGGCCGCCGTCTGCTGTTTCTCGCCGACGGTTTTCGGCGGCTCCGGTTTGGGCTCGGGCTCGAGTCGCGTCGCGAGATAGTTTGCGGTGATGTCGCGCGGGCCGGGCCACGAGAACGGATCCGACGCGTCGTACAGCTGATACGTCATGAACAACAGCGCGGCGTGCAGCACGACCGAGAAGCCGAACGATGCCTGCGACTCGCCGTCTTGGTGCGTGATCCACAGGACCAGCGCCGCGAGGATCAGCGCGGCCGCGGCGAGCGCGGCGCCGCGGAACACGAGCTCGGCATAGAGCATCAACGAGTCGCTGCCGAGCAGCGAATAGTCGGTCGTGACGCCGCCGATCTTCCAGAAGATCGCCGCGAGCACGTTCGAGGTGACGACCATGTGCGCGAGCGCGAACAGCTTGAACTTCGGCGTCGCGTAGAACGGGACGTGCGCTTCTTCGATCGGGACGAACTGGAAGAACAGCTTGTAGTCGCCGCTCTCGTCGAGATCGACGACGCCCCAGTCTTTGCCGCCGATCGGCGTGGCGCGAAAGCCACCGACCAGATCGCCGTCGCCGCGCGCCACGAACTCCGCGACGTCGCGCTCGCGGCCGTCGATGCACATCTTGCCGCGCATGTGCTCGCCGAGCGTGAGCAGATAGCCGCGATTGCCGGGTCGCACGATCGCGAACAGCTTGGGCAGACCGATATCGGGCACCACGAACGTCGGCTTGCCGGTGTGGCCGACGGTGATCGACGTCGGCTTGTCGAGCACGACGTCGTCCATGACTTCGTCGCGCCAGATCAGCGCTGTTCGTAGTGCGACCGCCATCTACAGTTGTTCTTCGTCGACCGACTTGACCATCGTCGGAATGAACGATCGCTTCTCGAGGCTCGCGCGCTCGAGCTCCTCGTTCGCCCGCTCCAAGAAGTAGAGCAGCTGTGGCGTGCGGTTGCGACCGTTCAGATCGAGCCCGTTGAAGTTGAAGTCCTTGACCTTGTTCTTGGCGTCCTTCGCTGTAGTTTTCTTGTCGGCTTTGTCGTCTGGTGTGGGTGCCGAGCTGCCGTTCTTGTCGGCGTGCGCTCTCGGCTGCGCGAACGAGCTCGCCGAAAGTGCCGCGATGATCGTGGCTACGCACCCCCACCTGAGGGTGATTGCCCTCAATGGCATTTGACCTCCTTGCACTTGTTCTCGGCGTCCTGGCGCCGGCTGTGACCGCTGGGAGCCTCTTGCAGATAGCGCTCCAGATCGGCCTTGCCGCCCGCCTGATCTTCCATGAAGTCGATCTTCAGAATCGCCAGATCCCATAACGCGTCGATGTGCGCGTCGCTCTTTTTCGGTGCCTCTTTGAGCACGCGCTCCCACTGCTTCTTGGCATCCGGAAACTCTTTGAGCCCGCGATGCGCGACGCCGAGCGCGACGGCGGCCGCGTAGTCGTCGGGTCGCTTCTCGACGATCGCCGCGAGCTCGACCTTGGCGCGCGCGTAATCGCCCGCGTCGAGCAACACCGACGCCTTGTTGAAGCGTGCGTCGATGTAGTTGGCATCCATGCTGGCCGCCTGATCGAACAGCTGGAACGACTCCTGCGCCTTGCCCTGGCGCAGCGCGAGCATCGCGAGCGCGTTGTAGACCGCGGGATCCTTCGCGTCGAGCTGGACCGCTTTCGTGAGCACGAGCTGGGCGAGCTCGAGCCGTTTTTGCGCGAGATAGATCTGGCCGAGCTCGGTGTAGATCTTCGCGTTGATGCCGGCGGTGCGAACCGTGTCGCGCAAGATCTCGACGGCGTCGTCGAAGTCGCCGTTGTCGCGGAGCAGCGATGCCTCGCGCGCGGCGGTGTCGCGGCGATTCGGATCGTCGTCGTCCATCGCCTTGATCGCGGCCTCGTAGTCGGCACGCGCTTCTTTCTTGTGGCCGCCGCGGCGATTCGCTTCGGCGCGCGCCATCAGCGACGCCGTGTGGTTCGCGTTGATCGCGAGGACCTTCGTGAAGTCGTCGACGGCCTCGTCGTCGTCGCCTTCTTTCCACGCGATCGTGCCGAGATCGAACCACGCCTCCCAGATCTTCGAATCGGTCTTGAGCGCGGCGCGCAGCCGATCGCGTGCGGTCTCGTTTGCTTCGGGCCCGCCGAGCCGCTCGGCGCGCATCGCCGCTTCGAAGTCCTTGTAGGCGGCCGGGTTGACCGGATCGCGCTTGGCCTTGCCCTGCATTTGCGCGGTCGTCGTCGATTCGACGTGCCGCGTCGGCCCGCCGCACGCGGCGAGCGTGGCGATGATGACGAGTCCTTTCATCGGCGTCATCGGGCGATCTCCGTGATCAGATCCGGGGTCGGCGGCCGATCGCCGGTGCGCTTCTCGGAGCGCGCCTCGTGCTCGGGCGGGAACTTGTCGGCGGCGAGCTTGCCGAGTGCGGTGCGGATCTTCGCGGTGTACTCGTCGTAGTTCTGCGTCTGGATCGCCTTCTGGTAACCGGCCGTATAACGCGCGACCGCGACGTCTTGGATGCTGACGACCTTCTCGTTGATCGCGTCCTCGTACGCCTGGCACTGATCGGCGGGCAGGCCCTGCGGACACTTCGCGCCGGCCGCGGTGAGCGCGTCGCCGAACACGTCGTAGATCTGGCCGTCGCGGTACAACGCCGCCGTGGCCCACTTGAGATCTTGGAAGTCGGCGATCGACAGATAGACCTTCTCGGCCTCGCCGAGCAGCTTGATCTTCTTCGCGAGCGCCGCGGTGAGCTGCTTGGGCGACACGTCGATCGACACCTTCTCGTAGTCGCGGAAGATCAATTCGCCTTGGTAGTAGCGCGCCTCGGCGGCCCACGACTTGCCATCGGTCTTGGTCGCGCCGCTCGCCTTTTTCCACAGCGCGAGTGACCGGTCGAACTCGTCTTTGGCTTTCTTGTACTGGCCCGCGTCGTAGAGCAGCTTGCCGGCGCGCGTGTGCGCTTCGAGCAGGCGCTTGTTCGACGACGCGTAGATCCGCGCGTAATCGTCGAACGCTTGGATCGCGGGGACGTCCTGACCGGCGTCCTCGTCGACCACGCCGATGTTGAACGCGACGTCGGGCGCGTCTTTGCGGCTCGAGAACTGCTTCGCGTACTCCTTGTAGTGCGCGATCGCCTTGTCGTTCTGGCCCAACGCTTGGCGCAACAGACCGGCGTTATAGAGCGCGTCGGCGGCATGAGTGCCTTTGCCGAACTTGTTGATCACGATCTCGTACGCCTTGGCGGCGCGGTCGTAGAAGATCGCCTGCTCGTAGACGACGCCGGCGGTAAACGCGGCCTTCTCGGCGACGTCGGGCGCCTTGTCGCCATAGTTCTGCGCGATGTCGAGATAGACGTCGGCCGCGTCTTCGGGACGCTTCGCCTTTTCGTACATCACACCGGCGTTCATCATCGCGTCGGCGGCCGTCTTGGCGTCGACGCTCGGCTCCTTCGGCACGCGCAGGTAGAACGTCGCCGCCTTGTCGTACTTGCCGGCGTCGGCGTACTTCTGGCCGCTGTGCTGGATCGACTCGACGATCAATTTCGTCAGGCGGTCCTGCTGATCTTTGGCGGCGAACGACGGTGCCGTGCGCAGCTTGCGCGCCCAGAACTCGATGTTCTCGAAGTCCTGCGCCTTGTTGAGCGCGCTCAAGATGCGATCGCCGGCGGGACCCGCGTTCGGATCTTTTGGATACTTGGTGACGATCACGCCGAAGCGTTTGATCGCCTCGTCGTACTCGCCGTAGTCGTAGAACTGCACGCCGTTCTTGAAGATCACGCCGACGATCGTCGGATCGGCCGGGAACAGCGTCGCGTAGAGATCGATCGCTTCGCCGAACTTCTTGTCGACCGGCGCGAACTGCTTGCGCTTGCCGACGTCCTTGGGGCGAGCGGCTTCGAATGCACCCATCGCGTTGAGCAGCGCTTGCTTGTGGAACTCGCCGACCGGTGCGGTCTTGCCGACCGCCAAGTACTCGTCGCCGGCTTCTTCGACCTGGCCGAGCCGGAAGCACAGAATATCGGCGCGGTGGTAGCGCACCTCGGTGGACTTGGCCGATGCCGTCTTGCCCGCACCGAAGGCTGCGAGATACGCGCCGTACGCATCGGCGGCTTCGCGATAGAGCGCCAAGATGTCGGGCGGATCGTCGGGCTTGGTCACGCAGCCATCGAGAGGCTTGCGCTTGAGCGCCTTCTCGCGGCGTTGCGCTTCGCCTTGCAGATTGGTCGCGGTGACGCGGGTCAGCTCCTCGGTGATGTCGAGCGAGCGGGCGAGGGCGTCGCGATTCTTCTGCGCCTTCGCCCAGTCGCTGTTCGGGCCGAAGTTGGCGAGCAGGATCTTGATCTCTTCCTGCGCCTTTTCGGGGTCGAGCGCGCTGTTCCAGTTTTCGACGATCTGGCGCTCGTAGTCGGCGTTCTTGATCGACGCCGGATCCATCTTGATGAGGAACCGATACGCTTCGTTGCTGCGCTCCCACTCGGCTTGGCCGCCGTAGCTCTCGGCGACCTTGATCAAGACGTCGCGCGAATACTTCTCGCCGCCGATCGACGCCAGAAAGTCGAACACTTCCTGCGCGCTGATCGATCGATCTTCGGTGAACACGACGACGAGATATTCGAGTGCTTCGTCGCGCAAGCTCGCGCTGCGCCGGCGCTGCGCTTCGGTGCCGGTCCGCTCGGCCTCGACGGCCTTGTCGAGCACGCGCTTGAAGTCTTTCGCCGCCTGCTCGGTCGAGCCGAGCTTCCACTCGCACCACGCGATCTTGAACAGCGCGAGGTCGCTGGTCGCGGCGGTATCGGGAATGTGCGTGTAGGCGGCCTTTGCCTTGTCCCACTGCGAATTCGCGAAGTAGTGCTCGCCGACCATCATCCACGAGTCGCCGTAGAGCGGCGACTGCGGATACTTGTCGATCACTTCCTGGAACCGCGTCATCGCCTCGTCTTCGCGCGAGTCTTCTTTCGCGGCGAAGCCGATCAAGTACGTGACGAGATCCATGCGGCGGAACGTCGGGTACTTGTCGTGGAGCTCGAGGTAGAGCTTCTCGGCCTCGGCGAGCTCGATCTTCGGCTCTTTGGGTTGCTCGCACTCGCCTTTTTGCTTCGAGCACTTCTCGAGCAAGCGCGAGTACTCGTCCATCTTGATCAGGTAGAGCCGGCGCGATTCTTCCCACAGCAGCTCGGCGAGCTTGAACATGCCTTCGGCGCGCTCTTCGCCGACGGGGTTGGATCCCAAGAACCCACGGAGCAGGCCGATCGCCTCGAGCCGCTTGTCGTCACGCTTCTTCTCGGTCGACGCGAGCATGTCCTTGAGCTCTTTGGACAGCACGGGCGCTTCCGGCGCGGGCGGCCGCTTGCGGATGTAGAGCTCCGAGGTCGGGCCGCGCTGGACGTCGAGCTCCTGCGTCTGCTTCTGCGCGTACGCGGTCGACGAGATCAGCGCGAGCACGATGGCCAGGCGCGGCACTCCCACTCGCGTCGCCCGTATCATCGGAAGCCCTCGTATTCGTCGTACCAGTACTCGCCCTGGAACGGCCAGTACTCCTCGTCGTCGCCGATCATGCTCGCGTTCCACAGCCGGCCGATCAGCTCCTCGGGGAATCGCCCGGCCGCCAGGTCTTGAACTTCGATATCGAGCTTGCGCTTCTGGCCGATGATCGCGTCGACCTTGCCGAGCTTGGCCTTGTCGAGGACTTTGCGCGTGTCGTGATAGAGCTGCTCGATCGCGGCCTGCGCGAGCTGATCGCCGGCGTCGTCGAGCTTGGTCTCGAGCGAGTGGATCGCCTTGTCGAGCCGGCGCGCGTCGGCGATGTCGGCGGTGAGCAGCGGCTTGAGGCTGCCGGCGGCGTCGTTCGAGACCGACTCCGCGGCTTTCTCGGCGGCGGTCTGCGCGTTCGCTTCGGCGGTGGTCACCTTGGTCTCGAGCTCGCCGAGCCGCTTGAGCTCGTCGTCGGCGGCGTCTTTCGGTAGCGTGCCTTCGCGCGCGGCGCGGCTGAGCTCGGACTTTTGCTCGCCGACTTGCGCGTGCAGCCGGCGCAGATCCTCGAGCACGCCGTTCGCGTCGGCGACCTGCTCTTGCTCGAATGACTTCGTCGTCGCGACCTTGCTGACCTTGGCCTCGGCGACCTGCGACGCGAGCGTCTGCCACTGCCGCGTCGCTTCGGGCGCGTTGTCGGCGAGCTCGTGGATGCCGTTGACCGCGTCGTCGAGGCGCAAAAATTTCGGATCGAGCCGGAGCAGGGCGACGACGTCGTCGAGCGGTGACGCGGCGGTCAGCGTGCCGACTTTCTTGCCGGCGTCTTTGCCGGTGTCCTTGATCTCGCGGTAGCGGCTCAGCGCCTTCGCGAACAGCTGCTTGCGCAGGTCGCGATCGGCCTTGGCCGCCGCGACCTCGTCGACGACCGGCTGCAGCCGCGCGACGAGCGTGTCGTACCACTTCTGCGAGTCGTCGAACTTGCAGTCGGCGAGCTCGACGTAGCCGGCGAGCAAGCTCGCCTCGGGCCACAGCGGCGACGTCGGGAACGTGGTCAGGAATTCGTGCACCAGATCGCGCGACGTCGCGAGCTCGCGCTTCTGATACATCGACCACGACGCCTCGAACAGCGCATCGCTGAGATACAGCGAGTCGTCGGGGATCTGGAAGTAGTGGTAGTACGCGTCGTCGTACTCGCCTTGCTCGTGCGCGATCCGGCCGAGGCCGAGCCGCGCGAGGTCCTTGATCGTGAAGTAGCGATCGTCGACCACGAACGTGACCTTGGAATCATCCGGGGTGCCCGCGATCTCGCACATCGCCTCGGCGGCGCTCTTGAGCTCGCCTTTGCGCGCCCAGATCACGCCGCGCAAGTACACCGCCGACGAGTACAGCCGGCTCTGCTTCGAGATCTGCGCGAGCTCGCCCTGCGCGTCGGTGAAGTTGCCGGCGTCGTACGCGGCGCGGCCGCGCAGGTACGCGCGCTCGCCCGCCGCCGAGACCGGAATCGGCTCCGACGTCTTGATCGCCTCGAGCCGCGCCAGCACGCCGGCGTGATCGCGGGTCTCGATCGCGATGTCGACGGCGCGGCGATGCGCCGGGCCCCAATATTGCGCGCTCGGTCCGCGCTTCAAGATCTCGTCGATGATGTCGAGCGACGCGCCGTACGCGCCGGCCCGCGCGAGCGCGACCGCGAGATCGTACTGCGCGTTTTGAAACTCGACGAAGTCGGTGAACGATGCATAGCGCGGCGACTTGACGATCGCGTAGAGCGCGACCGCGGCGTTGGTGAACGCGCCGTCGGTGAGCAACTGCTCGCCGGCGGCGAGGTCGCGCTTGAGCGACTCCAGCGTGCCGCTCTCGACGTCGATCAGCTTCATCTGTGCGAGCGCCGAGAAGTACTTCGCGAGTGGATCGTCCACATCGTGCGCCGGCGCCGCGCCCGACCCGTCGGCGTGCGCGACCGACCCGAAGATGGTCAGTCCGAGCCCGATCGCGACGAGCAGTTTCATTTCTTGCCCTTGTCGACCACCGGCGCTGCCGCTTTGACCGAGACATCGATACCGATGCCGTAGCTGCCGTGCTCGGACTTCTTCCACGCGTACGCGATGTCGCCGGAGTCGTGCGCTTTCGCGGCGACGATCAAGTCCTTCTGCGCGACGGCCTTGACGACGACCTGCGACTCGGTGCTCTCGGTGAACGAGTCGTCATCCTTGCCGGTCGCCTCGACGTGAAACGTCACGAGGTGGCGGCCGGGCGCGACGTAGCCGTCGAATCGCACGCCGTCGTCGCCGGCGATCGCGCCGCCGGCATCTTCGTACACGGTCGCGCCATCGAGCCGGACCTGCGCCTTGCCGACGCCGTAGTAACGCCCGCTCGTCCACGAGAAGCGGATCTGGATCCGCGTCGAATACAGCGCGCTGGCGACCGCGTTCGCGCGCGCGCGCGACTTGAACAGCTCGTCGCGCAGCGACAAGTACTCCTGGCGCAACGAATCGACGTCGGGCTCGTTCTTGGCGTTGGTCGCGTCGGGCTTCGTCGGCTCGACGCGCGTCGGCTCGGACGTCGCGGAGCCGGAGCCCGCACTCGTTTCCGGCACCGGCGCCGCCGCGGCACTGCCGGCGTCGCTGCCGGCCGCCGAGCCCACATCGGATCCGACGCTCGGCGGCGGCGGTGGCCTCTTGCCATGCCTCGGGGCCGCGACCGCTAACGCGGGCACGATCAGGATCCAGGCGACGCGTGAGTAGCTGGGCATCGTAACTCTCGTCAGTTGTGGAACGGCAGGAACAGCGAGATGCCTGCCGTGATCGCGACATCGTTAACCAAGAAGCGCTCGTCGAGCAGCGTTTGCCGGAACGTCCGATCGCGAGCATCGATCCGGAACGCCCAGGCTTGACCCATGAATAGTTAAATGCCGAACCCGAGCACGCCGGCGGCGCCGCGGCTGGTACTCGAGTCGACGACGCCAACTCCGAGATCGCCGTGCAGGTCGAAGTGCACGACACTGCCACCGAGACGGAGCTTGCCGTACACCGGGCTCCACTGCAGCACGGACTCCGCGAACAAGATCCGCGCGTACGGGTTCGTCAAGACGACGCCGCGGTTGTCCTCGAGCGCGCGGATGATGTCGGCGTTCGCGTGGGTGAACCAGCCCGCGAACTCGACCGCGGTCTCGTCGGTCATGTGATAGGTGTACGCGCCGCCGGCGACGTACGTGCCGGAGAGCAAATCGCTGTCGTAGTAGCCGCCCATGATCGACAGCTCGTGACGACGCGCTTTGACGAACAAGCGATCGACGGCGCCGCGGCGCTTGCGCTTGATCGCCAAGCGATCGGCGATCTCTTGATCGATGCACATCGAGGTCGTGCGCTCCGCCGAGCCGGAGCCCGAGCCCGATCCCGATCCTGCTCCCTCATCGGCGCGTGCGCTCGGCGTCGCGATCGCAGACGCGACGAGCCCGATGACCGCGATGAGCGCGACGAGCCTCATAGCCCCGTCGGTATCCACACCGATAGGCCCAGCGTCGCCACGATGTTGTTGGTGGGCCGCGTCGTGCCCGAGACCTCTTCGATCGCGAGCACGTCGCGAATGTCGATCCGGACGGTCATCGGCTTGGACACGAAGAAGTCGATCGCGCCGCCGGCGTCGAACGCGAGGCCTTGCACGTTGTCGTTGATCAGCCGGCCGCCGCCGGCGAAGAACAAGAAGTCCGAGTGGACGATGCCGCCGCCGAGCTTCATCTTGGCGTGGATCGGCGCCCAAAACGCGTTGCCGATCGCGAGGTAGCCCATCCCGGCGTCGAAGCGGTTGTCGCCGAAGAACTGGCCGATCGGCGCGTCGAGATCGAGCGTGATCGGCGTCAGATCGAATTCGGCCGCGACGCCGAAGTCCTCGGTGATCCAGTAACCCAGCGTGCCGCCGGCGATCCACGACGAGCTCGTCAGATCGCCGGCCCACAGCCCGCCGTGCAGCACGAGGTTGATCTTGTGGCGCTTGAGAAAGTTCTTCTTCTGCACGCCGCGTGGCTTGAGCGAGTCGCCGAGCTCGCCGGCGAGCGTTTGATCCAAGCACGACGGCAGCGGTGCATCGGACGGCTTCGCCGGCGATGCCGTGACGGCCGCAGCCGGCGCGGGCGCAGTTGTTGGCGCGGCAGGTTGCGCCGTGGCCACACCACCCGCGAGACCGATCGCGATTGTGGCGAGTGCGAAACCCCATCTCGTTCGCAGCACCAGCTGGAAGCGTACGCCGGTTGGCTTCGCGGAGACAACTGCACGAGCGTGATACCATTTTGCGATGGAGCACTTGACGGGGACGCGGATTCGCCGCGAGGCGACGCCCGCAACCGTCAACCTCCGAAAGTGCAAGCTCGTCGTGATCAAAGGTGCGCAACGCGGCACCGAGTTCGTGATCGCGGGCGACGTGTTCCGGATCGGCAAGGCGCCCGAGAACGATCTCGTGCTCGCGGATGAGACCGTCTCGCGCGTCCACTTCGAGATCGTGCGCGACGCCAAGGGCTACCTCGTGCGCGACATGAAGAGCACGAACGGCACGTTCCTCGACAGCGCCGAGGTCAAAGAGGCGTACCTGCGCGGCGGCTCGGTGATCAAAGCCGGCGAGGTCGAGCTCAAGTTCACGCCGTTCGAAGAGCGCATCGAGATCTTGCCGAGCGAGAAAGAGGTGCTCGGCGAGATGGTCGGCAAGTCGTCCGCGATGCGCGAGATCTTCGGCCTCGTGGAGAGGATCGCCCCGACCGACGCGACCGTGCTGATCGAAGGCGAGACCGGCACCGGCAAGGACATGATCGCGCGCACGTTGCACCAGCTGTCGCCGCGCGGCGACAAGGCGTTCATCGTCGTCGATTGCGGCGCGGTCGCCGGTACGCTGATCGAGAGCGAGCTGTTCGGCCACGAGAAGGGCGCGTTCACCGGCGCGGTGACGGCGCGGCAAGGCGCGTTCGAGCTCGCGAGCGGCGGGACGGTCTTCCTCGACGAATTGGGCGAGCTGTCGCTGGATCTGCAGCCGAAATTGCTGCGTGTGCTCGAACAGCGCGAGCTGCGCCGGGTCGGCGGCACCAAGACGATCAAAGTCGATCTTCGCGTGATCGCGGCGACCCGCAAAGATCTCCGCAGCGAGGTCGAGAAGGGCAAGTTCCGCGAGGATCTCTACTTCCGGCTCAACGTCGTACCGATCACGGCGCCGCCGCTGCGCGATCGCCGCGAGGACATCCCGCTGCTCATCGATCACATGCTGCACAAGCTCGCGCCGCTGGGCGAGGGCGCGGTGCTCGGCGACGCGACGCGCGGGGCGCTGATGGCGCACGACTGGCCGGGCAACGTCCGCGAGCTGCGCAACGTGATCGAGCGCGCGCTGGCGCTCGGCGCAGATCCCGGCATGCTCGTCGCGCCGCTCGGTCCCGAGCCGACGCAAAAAGGTGTGCAGCTCTCGAGCGCGATCGAGTTCGATCCGGGCGTGTCGTTTCGCGACACCAAAGAGCGCTGGACCGAGCTGTTCGAGCGGCGCTATCTGACGTGGCTGCTGCGCCGCGCCGAAGGCAATATCTCGAAGGCGGCGCGCGACGCCGACATGGATCGCAAGTATCTGCACAAGCTGCTGCGCAAGTACGGCATCACGGATCAGGAAGAAGACAACTAGCTCGCGCGTTGACCGAGATGGTGCGAGTCGCGCTCGGCATCACCATCGTCTCGCAGCTCGCCGTGTGGATCGCGCTCGAGTCCGTCGCTGATCGACATGCCGTCGTCGTGATGACTCCGCCGGTCGTGAATGTCGCGCAGCCGGCGCTCGCGGTATCGTCGAACGTGGGCGAGCCCGTCGAGCACCTCCACGCCGCGCACGACAACGCGCACTGGATCGCTGCGTGGAACGCCGACCACGCGTTCGTCAGCCGCGACGGCGGCACGACGTTCGCGCGCGTGCTCGACGCGCCCGGCGTGCTCGTCGACGTCGGCTTCACCCGCACGGGCGACGTGGTCGCGCTACGCGGCGCGACGATCGGCGTGCTCGACCGCAGCGGCGAGCGCTGGCGTGCGATCCCGAATCTCGCGGTCGACATGCACGACGCGACCGCGATGCCGCGGCTGATCGACGGTGGCAGCGACATCGTCGTCGTCGGCAGCATGCACGACGATCGCTACCATTCGTGGGTGGCTGCGAGCTCGGACCACGGCGCGAGCTGGCGGTTTCACGAGCTCGAGCGCGCCTATGACGCCGGCGACGTGAGCGGCTCGCAAGCCGCGGACGGCACGATCAAGATCATCGTGCCGTCTGGCGCGTGCGAGTCAATCCTCGTGTGGTTCACGTGGGCAGCCGACGGGCAGTTCCGGCGCTACGAAATGGGCGTCAGTTGCGTCGGCGGCAGAGGCTAAACCGACGCTCGCAAAACGACTATGACGGTTCGGGCGTGCGCGTCGACAGGCGCGACACGTAGCGCGACGCGGTCTTGCGCTTCAAGATGCCGCGCGTGACCGCCTTGTCGACGGTCGCGATCGCCGACTTCACGAGCTCTTTCGCGTCGCCCGTGTTGCCGTCGACCGCGGCGCGTGCGGCCTTGACCGCGGTGCGGAGCGAGCCCATCGCGGCGCGGTTCCGCGCGCGATTCTTGATCATCTTGCGGTTCTGCTTCTCCGCGGACGCGATATTCGCCATGGGAGGCGAGCGTTTACCGTGGTCCGGCCGGGGGTGTCAAGCGCCGGTCGCCGGGCCGTCGGCGATGAGCCGACTTCGCTAGCGATTATCGCGGGCTGCGCTTCGCTCGTCCCGCCCGCGCGGCTGGTCCGCGGGAGTACCCGACGGTTCTGTGGATAACTTGGGGATCAAGGCCCGTCGGTCGCGCCGTTCTCGACGAGATCGCGTCCGATCGATCTTGGCTGCTCAAAAAAGCGTCACTTTTTCGCCGCGGCTGTCACCTTCGCGACATTCCACAGCGCGTCCATCTCTTCGAGTGATGATTGCGCGGGAGCGCGGCCGCGCTCGGCGAGCAAGTCTTCGACGATCGCGAAGCGCTGCTCGAACCGCAGCGTCGCGTCGATTAGCGCTTGCTCGGCATCGACGCCGAGCTTGCGAGCCAAGTTCACGGTCGCGAGCAGCAGATCGCCGAGCTCGGCGTGCGTCTCGATCGGATTGCCGATCGCGGCTTTGATCTCGCGCGTCTCTTCTTCGACCTTGGCGAACGAGCCTTCCCAGCCGGGCCAATCGAAGCCGATCTTGCCGCAGCGCGAGCCGACCTTTTGCGCGCGCGCGAGCGCCGGGCCCGGCGGGATGCCATCGAGCGTGCGGGTCTTGGTCTCGCCTTTGGCGGCTTTCTCCGCCTTCTTGATCTCGTCCCACTGGGCGAGCACCTGATCCGGTGTCTCGATTTTGTGCTCTGAAGAAACGCCTTCGGCGTCAAACACATGTGGATGGCGATGCACGAGCTTGTCGGCGATGCCCTGGCTCACCGCTTCGACGTCGAACGCGCCTTCTCGGCGGCGAAGCGCCGCCTGAAACACGATCTGCATCATCAAGTCGCCGAGCTCTTCGCAGTGGCCGGCGACATCATGGCGCGCGAGCGCGTCGAGCACTTCATACGTCTCCTCGACCAAGAACGGCCGGAGAGTCTCGAGCGTCTGCTCGCGATCCCACGGGCAGCCGTTCGGCGCGAGCAACCGGTCCATGATTTCGACCAGGCGGGCGAACTGGGGAGTTTCCACAGCTGTGCTATACCGCCGCCTTCGTCGTGACCAAGGCCATGCGGCGGGAGAAACTCGCGTTCGCGGATCCCCAAGCGCTCCAGGCGCTGTGCGGGAGCAACAACAGCCGGCTCAAGCTGATCGAGCGTACGGCAGGGGCCGAGGTCCATCTGCGCGGCAACGAGATCACGCTCGAAGGCGACGACGACGCCGTCGAGGTCGCGAAGAGCGCGGTCGAGCAGCTCTACGATCTGGCGCTCGCCGGCAAGCCGCTGTCGTCCGACGACGTCGTGCGCGCGGTCAAGCTCGTCGGCGATGGCGGTCAGCCGCTGCGCGCAGTGTTCGGCGACGTGATCCTCACGCCGCGCGCCGGCCGGCCGATCGCGCCCAAAGGCGCCACGCAAAAGGCGTACATCGATCTCGTCCGCACCAACGACATCGTGTTCGCGGTCGGCCCCGCCGGCACCGGCAAGACGTACCTCGCGATGGCGATGGCCGTGCGGTCTCTGCTCGACAAACGGATCCGCCGGATCATCCTGACGCGGCCGGCGGTCGAGGCGGGCGAGTCGCTCGGCTTTCTGCCCGGCACGCTCGAAGAGAAGATCGATCCATATCTGCGCCCGCTGTTCGACGCGCTCGGCGACATGCTCGAGCCCGATCGGCTGGCTCGCCTGATGGCCGACAAGATCATCGAGGTCGCGCCGTTGGCGTTCTTGCGCGGCCGCACGCTCAACGAGTCGTTCATCGTGCTCGACGAGGCGCAGAACACGACGCCGGCCCAGATGAAGATGTTCCTGACGCGCATGGGCTACGGCGCGAAGCTCGTGATCACTGGCGATCCGAGCCAGACCGATCTGGCGCCGGGCCAGGCCAGCGGCCTGCGCGACGCGCTCGGGCTCGTCGATGGCATCCGCGGCATCGGGACGATCCGTTTCAGCGACGCCGACGTGGTGCGCCATCCGCTCGTCGCGGCGCTGATCCGGGCCTACGACTCGCGCGACCGCGCCCGGTCGGAGGCCCGCGAATCGCGAGAGCCGCGGGATGCAGCACCCCCACAGGACAAGCTAGACTCGCACTGATGGTGGTGGCCACGCCCGACGATCTCGTCCACGCGGTCTCGCGGGATCGCCGGATGGTCGGCTATCGCGTGCGCCGGCAGGGCGACGGCTGGATCGAGCTCGAGGTCGTCTCGCAGCGGCCTCGCATGCCGGTCTTGCTCGTGCTCGCATGGCCCGACGTCTGGCGCGATCCGGCGGCGCTGCGGCCGCACTTGATCCGGGCGCGATCCGGCAACTACGCGCTGCTCCTGGTCGGTGCCGACGACGCGCTCGAAGATGCGCGGCTCGACACGCTGTCGCACGATGCCGATATCACGGCGCTGTCGGAGCCGATCTCGATGGTGCGGCTGTTGTTGTTGCTGCGCTCGCGCGCCGACGCGATCGCGATGCGGATGACCGCGGCCGCCGGTGAGCTCGAGCTCGAGCGCGCGCGCCACGAGAACGACATGCTGATCTCGATCGGCCGCGCGTTGTCGCAGCAGCGCGACATCCAGTCGCTGCTCGCGATCATCTTGAAACGCGCATGCGAGGTCACGTCGGCCGATGCCGGCAGCGTGTACATCGTCGAAGGCCACGAAGAGGACTTGTCCGCGCGCAAGCTGCGGTTCGCCGCGGCGCAGAACGACTCGCGCGTGATCGACTCGTCGAACTTCACGATGCCGGTCACCGCGACGTCGATCGTCGGCTCGTGCGTCCTGTCGGGCGAGCGCATCAGCGTCCCCGACCTCTACAAGCTCGACCCGCCGGGGACCGGCAACAACCCGTGGGGCTTCGTCCACGACCGCACGTTCGACGACAAGTATCGCTACCAGGGCCGCAGCGTGCTCGCGGTGCCGATGATCTCGGCGCGCGACGAGGTGATCGGCGTGATCCAGCTGATCAACAAGCGCGCGAAGGGCTGGATCCAGCTGTCGGATCCGAGCGACTTCGAAGAGGGCGTCATCGCGTTCGATCCGGTGTCGGAGACGTACGTCAACGCGCTCGCGTCGCAAGCCGGCATCGCGCTCGAGAACGTGTTGCTCTACGAAGAGGTCAAGACGCTGTTCGAGAGCTTCGTCAAAGCGTCGGTGACCGCGATCGAGAGCCGCGATCCGACGACGTCGGGTCACAGCGAGCGCGTGGCCGAGCTCACCGTCGGTCTGGCCGAGGCGGTCAACAAGACCGAGAGCGGCCGGCTCGGCTACATCCACTACTCGGACGAGCACCTGACCCAGATCCGCTACGCCGCGCTGCTCCACGACTTCGGCAAGGTCGGCGTGCGCGAGCACGTGCTGGTCAAGGCCAAGAAGCTCTACGAGCACGAGCGCGAGCTGATGTTGCAGCGGTTCCAGCTGATCAAGCGCGGCTACCGCATCGAAGGGCTCGAATCGAAGGTCCGCTACCTCCAAGACTCCACGCGCGAGGCGCTCGCCGAGCGGCTCGCCGCGATCGACACCGACGTGATCGCGAAGATCACGGAGATCGACGACGTCGTGAAGTTCGTGCTCGCCGCGAACGAGCCGACCGTGCTCGAGCAGGGCGGGTTCGAGCGCATCGCCGAGCTCGCACGCATGACGTATCACGACGAGACCGGACAGGCGTTGCCCGTGATCACGCACGACGAGGCGACGTGCCTGCAGATCCGGCGCGGCTCGCTGACCGACTCCGAGCGCGAAGAGATCAACAGTCACGTCAAGCACACGTACGACTTCCTCAAAGAGATCCCGTGGAGCCGCACGCTGCGCGCGGTGCCCGAGATCGCGGGCGCGCACCACGAGAAGCTCGACGGTACCGGCTACCCGCGCGGCATTCGCGGCGACGACGTGCCGATGGAATCGCGCATGATGGCGATCAGCGACATCTACGACGCGCTGACCGCGAGCGATCGCCCGTACAAGAAGGCGATGCCCCACACCAAGGCGCTCGACATCCTGGAGAGCGACGTCAAGCGCGGCCAGCTCGATCACGAGCTGTTCGAGATCTTCAAGACCGCGCGCGTGTACGAAGCGACGATGTCGCGGCGTCAACCGTGAGCCTGGCGCTGATCGTCGACGCGAGCGTCACGAAGCTGCCGCGCGAGCTGCGCGACAAGCTGCGCCGCGAGGTCGCGCGGATGGTCAAGGCGGCCGCGCTCGCCGACGCGCGCGATGACTACGAGGTCGCGCTGCGGATCTGCGACGACTCGGTGATCCACGAGCTCAACCGCATGTGGCGCGACACCGACAAGCCGACCGACGTGCTCGCGTTCGCGCAGCGCGAGGCCGCGGTCGCCGACGCCCGGCTGCTCGGCGATATCGTGATCAGCCTCGATACGGCCGCGCGCCAAGCAAAGCGCGGGCTCTACGTCGAGCTGTTGCACCTCGCGTCGCACGGGCTGTGTCATTTGCTCGGCTACGACCACCGCGACGACGCCGAAGAGACGACGATGAACGCACGCGCGTCGTCGCTGCGCCGAGAGGCGGCGCGGTCGGGTAAAGTGCGAGCCGCGTAGGCAATGTGCCAAGCGCGTTGGCAGCTCGCGACGCGCGATCGCGCGGTTACGCCGGCACGCGACGTGCTGATTGCTGAGCTCGATGCCCGTAGTCGAAGTTGTTGCGGTCGCGCTACTCGCAGCGTGTACGGCCTCACCGCCCGCCATGACCAGCTGCCCAGCGCCACCGGAGCCAACGTTTTCGTGCGAGCCGATCGCGTCGGGTTCGGTTGGGTGCGCCGGCAGCTGTCGGAGCGGCTGCGCTATCAGCGAGGACGTCCCGACGCCGATCGACGACGCGACGTTCCCGGTCGGTTGCACCGAGACGCTCACGTTTTGCACGCCGTATTTTCCAGACGAGGCCGAGACCTGCCACTGCATGATCATCGGCTCGGACGCGCCGGAATGGCTCAGTGGATGTTGAACAGGTTATTATCGATCGCCTTCGCGGGCTGTGTCGCCGCACCGATCTCGGAGGTCAATGCCGAGACCGACGTGCCGCAGGCGCTCGTCGATACCGACTTCACGGGCGGCGCGGCGTGTTTGAACGGTCCGCTCGTGACGCCGGTGTTCTGCACCGTGGACGATGTCTCCTCATCGCTGTTCGATTGCGAGCCCGCGATCGGTGGCCTGCCGTGCTGGTCCGCCGTCGTCGACGCCGAGTGCGCGAGCGGCTTCGAGATCGTCATCACGAGCGAGCTGCCGATCGCGACGAGCGCGACGAGCGCGACGTATGAAGCCACGTGCTGGAGCCGCTAGACGTCGAACAGCAGGAACTTGAGGTAACGGCCCTCGGGGAATGCGGGCAGCACCGGATGGTCACTCGCCGCGCCGAGCGCCGCGCGCAGTCGCAAGCCGGGGCGCGCGCACAGCGCGAGCAGATCGGCCTCGGTCACGTGGCTCGAGCACGACGCGAGCGCGAAGCGGCCGTTCGGCACGGTCACGGCGAGCGCGGCATCGACCAGCTTGCGATACGACGCGAGCGCCGCTGGCTTGGCCTTCTCGCTCGGCGCGAAGCTCGGCGGATCGACGATGACCAAGTCCCAGCGCTCGCGCCGCGCGGCGGCTTGCGCGAAGAAGTCGAACGCGTCGACCGCGATCGCCGTGTGGCGATCGGCCGGCAAGTCCGACAGCGCGACGTTGTTCGCGAGCGCGGCGATCGCGGGCGCGGCCACGTCGATCGACGTCACGTGCGCGGCGCCGCCGAGCGCGGCGTGGAGCGAGAACCCGCCGGTGTAGCAAAACGCGTTGAGCACGCGCGCGCCGTCGGCGTGGCGGCGGACGAGGCGGCGATTCTCGCGCTGATCGAGGAAAAACCCCGTCTTTTGCCCGGCGCGCACGTCGACCGCGAACCGCGCTTCGTCCTCGGCGATGACGATCTCCGCCGGCGGATCGCCGCGCGCCGTGGTGCTGATGCGGGCACCTCGGTCTTTTCGATCGCCGCGCACGAGCACGTGCGCGATGTCGGCGTGCGCGTCGAGCCCGGCCAGCACGGCGTCGAGCCGCGCGCTCCAGAAGCTCGCCGCGGCGCGGCCGTCGTAGACCACGACGGCCGTATCGCCGTAGAGATCGACCACCAGCCCGGCGCAGCCGTCGGCTTCGCCGTGGACGAGCCGTCGCCCCGTGCAGCCGGCGAGCAGTGGATCGCGTGCGCGCCGGGCGGCGGCATCCCGTGCGCGGCGCTCGGCCCATGCGGCGTCGCAGGCGGCTTCGGGATCGAGATCGAGCACGCGCGCGCGAATCGGCGAGCCCGGGTCGGCGAGCGCGGTCGCGAGCGGGCCGCGGTCATCGACGAGCGTGACGATGTCACCGGCGACCTTGGAGCTATCCGCGGCGAGGGCGCGGTCGTAGATCCACGGGTGACCCTCCGCGATGCGATCGCGCAGCGGCTTGGTGACGCGCCAGCGCGCGCGGGGATGGCCCACTACTTCAACGTGGCGTCGGTCAGCTGGTACATGTGCGCGTACGGGTCGAGCGTCTGCACGACGCCGGTGCCCGGCGCGATCCACAGCGTCGAGATCCAGTTCGCGGGCAGCTCCATCGGCTTGGCGTCCGCCGCGACGCCGTCGAGGAACACGCGGCCGGTCGTGAGCAGCCCGAGCTTCTCGGCGGTATACGCGCCGACCCTCGTCGACACTGCTTCGGGCTGCTGCGGCGTGAACTGCCGCTCGAGCTCGATGCGGCCGGTGCCGAGCTTGGCCTCGGACCCCTCGGTCGGCGTGCGCGTCCACTTCATGTGGACGTCCTCGCGCCATTGCTGGTCGCCGATGCCGCCGTTGGTGAGCTGCCAGCTCGTGCCCTTCGGGCGCTCGATCGAATCGAGCTTGAGGCCGATGTAGCCGCCGGGCTCGCCCGAGAAAAAGAAGCTCTCCGGCGAGATCTCGAACTTCTTCGCGTTGCACGTGATCGTCGACGTGTACGTGTGCTCGTCGATCTTCTTCGCCTTTGGATCGGACCGGTCCTTGGTGAGATCGGTCGAGGTCTTCTCTTCGAGCGTGATGACGGTATCGCCGCCCTTGGGCGCGTCGATCGATTTCACGCTGATCGTGATCGAGTCGAACTGCGCCGGCGAGATCCGCTTGATCGAATCGTCGGGCGGCGCCGGGGCCGGCACCATCGCGTACGTCCACGTGTTGCCAACCGCGATCGGCAGGAGCTTCACGCCACACGGCGATGGCGTCTTCGTGCTCGGCGGCGGCTTCGCCGCGGCATCCTCACTCCCAGCTGGCGCTGGAGCGGCGGGCTTCTTCTTCGGGGCGCCCAATGCGAGGCTCGGGGCGGCGAGTAGGGCGACCAGGACGCGGAAACGCATTGCCCTGCTTCATACCGAACATTGCGGCCCCGGGTAAAGCCAAACAGCCTGGCACGGCGCCGCCTCGGGGTTTCGCCTGCGACGCGCCGAGGCGACGATCAGCGCTCGCGGTTGTCTTTTTGGCCACCGTAGACGCAGTTGGCGTCGTTGGTGCCCTCGCACATCTTCTCGATCAGCGTGCGGAACCGCTCGTCGCGGCGGAGGTTGTCGAAGTCGCCGTCGAGCGCTTGCCGGCGGCCGAGCAGGTGATCGATCTGCGCCTCGACCTCGGCATGCTTGCTCGGATGCGGGCGCATCTGCAGGATCCGCGTCAACAGGTTGATCGAGCACTGCTTGCGGCCGATGCGCGCGTACGCCGCCGCGAGCCCGTACGTCGCCTTGACGTTGTACGGATCGGCCGCGAGCGCGGTTAGGAAGTCATTGACGGCGTCGGTCTGATCGCCCTCTTTCGTCGTGCGATCGACCTCGCCCGACGTCGACGCCGTGAGCTCGACGTAGCCCTTGTCGGCGAGCCGCATGCCCTCGGGGATCGAGCGCTCGTCGAACGTCAGCGGCTTGAGCTCGGCCGACGGATCCGTGGGATCGCAATCCTTCTGGACTTTGACCTCGGCCACTTTCGGCTCGGCCGTCGGGCGCAGCGGTGGCGGCGGCGGCGTCATGGGCTCGTGGTGACACGCGGCGACGAGCAGCAACAGCGCGAGGTGTTTCCACATCATCGGCCGACCGCGCCCATCGCGTCCTTGTGATAGCCCTTGAACCACTCGGAGTTGTCGCCGACCGAGTCGATCGCGCGGTTCGCTTCGGATGCGAACTTCGGGTTGTTCGACAGCGTCGCGAGCCGCTTGAGCATCGCGAGCGCGCAGCCCTTGCGCAGCACGCGGTCGTACGCGATCGCGAGCTTGAGCGTCGCGTCGGGGCTGTAGGGATCCTTGAGCAGCGCGTTGCGGTACTTGTCGATCGCGTCTTTGATCAAGCCGACCTTGGCGTTGGCCTCGGTGGCTTTGTCCGAGCTCGCGATCGCGGTGTCGCCGACGTCGATCAGCTGACGCGCGAGCTGCGGCTGTGGATGCCACTTGCGCGGATCGTCCTGGAAGCTCGCCGTGCAGTCGTCGACGTACTTGATCTCGACGGTGGCGTCCGCGGCTTCCGGCGGCGGCTTTCTCTTCTCGGGATTGTGGAGCTTCTCGGGCTTGCCGCCGTAGAGCGGCTGACACGCTCCGGCGGAGAGGGCGCCGGCCCCAAACGCGACGCACAGTGCGACGCGGATCCCCAGCTGCTTCATGCTGCAACGGTATCGCGGCGCGGTCGCCGATGCCAGAGGGCCTACGCCCGGACGTAGCGCAGCATCGGTGCCGCGAACGGCAGCGCCGCAGACGCGAGCAGCGCACCGGACAACGTCGGCAGCATCACGCCGGCGCCGTGCTGGAAGCCCGCGAACGCGAGCAAGAGCCCGCCCGCCGCGCCGAGCGCGAGCACGCCCCACGTCTTCACCTGAGTCAGGCCGCGGAGGCCAACCACGACGAGCAGCAGCGCCGGCAAGCCGACGGCGAGCGCGGCGCCCGATTTGGGCGCGAGCGCGTAGAGCAGGACGATCGGCAGCGAGACGCCGGCGCGGATCACCGAGCGGCCGAGGCGATGCACGGCGTTGTCGTCCATGTGGAAGCGCTCGCGCCACTTGAGCTGGCCGTCGTAGCTCGCGCTCATCGAGTCGCCCCACAACATCGCCGCGGCGAGCAGGTGGGTGCCGCCGATGAACACGATGATCGGCTCGGCGCCGATCTGCCAGATCCCGATCGCGCCGACGATCACGCCGTAGAGGCCAACGCCGACGGCATACCAGCGCGCCCAGAAATAGCCCGCGACGAGCGAGAAGAACGCGAGCCCGTACACGCCGCACAACGCGTACAGCGCCGGCGTGAGGTCGGGCTGCGCTTGGCTGATCGCGAGCACGAAGTAGAACAGCGCGTAGAGCGCGAAGACAACTGCGGCGAGCGCTCGACGTTCTCCGACCAGCTTCATACGACGACTATAGCGCAGCTGGGCGCGGCGGCTATTGCTTCGCGACGTGCGGCGGGAAGTTCTTCTGGACGATCAGCCGGAAGTGCTTGAACCCGGCTTCTTTCTGCTTTGCCGAAAACATCACTTCGACGAGCAGGTTATAGGGGGTCATCCGATCCGCGATGATCAAGAGCTCGGGGTCCTTGGCCTTGCTCGGGTCGCCACCTTGGAGCTGGACCTTTTTCAGCTCTTCCTGATGCAGCGCGGCGAGGTAGCTCGTCAATCGAGGGATCTTGCGGCCGAGGCTGCCGCCTTCTTTTTCGCCCGGGTCGACGTCGCCGTTGGCGACCGGCACGATCGTCTTGCCTTCGACGACCACGCCGGTCGGCGTGATCACGAGCGTCCACGACTTCTCCGGAAGCGGCGCGTCGGTCTCGGTGCGCGGGAGATTCACGGTGCCGGCGATGACGTCGAGCGCGCTCGTCGACAGCTGGAAGATGAAGGCGACGAGCAAGATCGTCATCATGTCCATCATCGGCATGATGTTGAGGTGCCGGATGCTCTCGCCTTCGGGCACGCGCGCGACGGCTTTGCGGACGAGCGTCCGCGCCTCGCGTTGCGTGAAGCCCGTCTTGTCGTTGCTCACTCGAACCCCGCCGAGAACAGGATGTCGCCGAACAGCGCCATCGTCTTGGGATCGTAGGACGCGCGCGTGGTGTCGAACACCGTCTTATCCGGCGAGATCGGATCCTTCGCCTTCTTCAGATCCGGATCGTCGGTCGGCATCGCGCACGCCGTCGGGTCCTTGCCGAAGTCCGGCATCTTGCAGCGCATCGCGGCCATCACCGACGCGATCGTGTTGAACGGGATCTCCGGGCTCGCCTGCAGAATGATCTGGTACGTGTCGGCCTTGCGCTGCTTGCCGTTGTAGCGGCGGTTCGCGATCTCGAACAGATCGTTGTTGAGCTTGCGGTAGTCGAACACCGGCGTCGGCTGCGGCGGCAACATCGGCGGCGTGGGCACCGTGCACTTGCGGAGGTCGCTGCAGAACCCGCCTTCGCACATGTAACTGCCATCGCAGTCGGCGTTGTCGCGGCCGGTGCGGCCGATGACATCTTTGGGCTGCTGGATCGTGCCTTCGAGCCCGCTGATCGACCACAAGATGATGTTGTCGCGCTTGACCGACACGATCATCTTGAGCGGCTGATCGTCGGGGTTGGTCTCGGGCGGCGCCACCGACGCCGCCGGCGGCGCGTGATCGGGCAGCTGCGTGTCGATCTGAGTGAACACGATGCCGGTCGCGACCGATGCCAACAGGAACAGCATCAGGTTCGTGACCATGTCGAGATACGGGATGAGGTTGAGCTCGCCGCTCTCGATCTCATCTTGCTCGATCTGATCTTCGCGACGCCGAACGGCGTTGCGGACCTTCGAGCGAACCCGCTGTGCGGAGAGCGCCACGAGTGACCTTTACGTCAGGTCCTCGGTGGGAGCGGCCGGTGCGCGTCCAGCGGCGGGTGCGCCGCCCGCTGCGCCGTCGGCGAGCAGGTTCTCGAAGCGCAGGCTGAACGCCTCGAGATCGGCGACGACCTTCTTCATCGCAGCCGACAGCAGCAAGTGGCCGACCATACAGATCAGCGCGATGCCGAGACCGAACGCGGTGTTGTACATGGCCTCGGAGATGCCGGTCGACAGCTTCTCTTTCTGCTCCTGCGGCGACAGCTCGCCGATCGCTTTGAACGTGCGAATGAGGCCGGTGATGGTGCCGAGCAGACCGATCAGCGTGCAGATGTTCGCGAGCGACCACAGCGCGCCGATGCGAGTCTTCACCTCGGGCAGCGTGTCGGTCATCGTCTCTTCCATCGCCTGCGCGACGGCGGCTTCACCGCGGTGCAGCCGGTTGAGGCCGGCCTTCGCGACGCGCGCGACCGGTGCGGTCGTCGCATCGCACAGCTTCTTCGCGCGATCGATGTTGTTCGCCGACAGCAGCTTGCGGAGCTGTTCGAGGAATGCCTTCGCGTTGAGGTGACCGCGACCGAGAAAGTAGATCGATCGCTCGACGATGAGCCCGATCACCACCGCCAAGAAAAACGTGTTGACGATGAAGAACGGCCCGCCCTTTTGAAAGACATCACTTAGCCAGCTCATCGGTGTTCAACCCTATCGAGCGCGCCTAGGTTGGGTCAAGCAACGCGCCCAGACATTCGCAAGCGCGGACAAATACTTACTGCGGGATCCCGGTCGCGTGAGGCGTGCGTGCACGCTCACTTGATACACGCCTCACTGCATCGGCGCGCCGGCCTGGATCCAGGCCGCGATCGCATCCAGCTTTTGGCAGCACAAGAGCGGCGAATCCTGCGGCATCGAGCCGACCGGATTGCCGTGCGAGTCGCTCTCTGGAATGCCGCCGGATAGCGGTGGATCGGCTTCGGCCGGCTTGATCTGGCCGGTCATCACCGTGAGAAAGCTCTGTGCCGGATTGCCGGGCACGACCAGCATGCGCGTCGGATCGATCTGCGACGCCCGATTGACCAGCGACGTGTACGCCGAGCCCATGCTGGTGAAGTCGAGGTAGCCGGCGACGTTGCCGGTTTCGCCTTGATGGCAGCTGTTCGACAGCCCGCACTTCGGCTGCAAGATCTGCGAGGTGACGTAGGTGAAGTCGGCGCGGCCGGCCGCATCGAGGCAACTCTGGACGTTCTCGCTGACCGGGCACAGCCGCGCGTTGACGTCGGTCGCGTCCGCCTTGGCATGATCGAGGTCGTAGCGGCACGCGACGCCCGCGAGCAAAACGAAGGGCACGATCCGCACGCGCGGACCCTAACACGCACGCCGCGCCGGTGGCGCGGGGCTACAAACAAGACAGTGATGTACAGCGCGCGGGCGGCGGCGGCACCGGCGGCGCGGCGACGACGTCGTCGAACGATCGCAGTGGTGGGGCAGCGAGGAACGACGCGGGCAGGGTCCCGCGGACGAACGGCATCCAGACGCTGTCAGGCCCGACGCCGTCCGGATCGCCGCCCCACGGCTCGACGCGCGCGAACGACACGTTCGGCGGCGGCGCGAAGTCGCGGATCTTCGTCGGCGGATGCGCCTTCTGCATCACCTCGAGCCAGATCGGAACGGCCGCACCGCCGCCGGTGATCTTGTCGCCGATCGGCGTCGAGTCATCGCGGCCGATCCACACCGAGCACAACAGATCGGTCGTGAAGCCGTTGAACCACACGTCCTTGTAGTTCGCCGACGTGCCGGTCTTGCCCGCGGTCGGACGGCCGAGCTGTGAGGCGTAGCGCGCGGTGCCGCGCTGCACGACGCCCTTCATCAAGTTGATCATCACGTAGTCGACGGCGGGCGAGACGACCTGCGGGCCCGCCGGCGTGTTGCGCAGATCGTCGACGATGTGGCCGGCCGCGTCGGTGACGAGGTCGTAGAACCGCGGCGTGACTTTGCGGCCGCCGTTCGCGATGCCCGCATACCCGGTCGCGACCTCGAGCGGCGTGAGATCGGGCGTGCCCAAGCTGATCGAGATGTGGCGCGGGATCGGCGACGTGATGCCGTAGCCGCGCATGATCTCGATGATGCGATCGAGCCCGACTTGCACCGCGAGCTGCACGCTGATCGTGTTGAGCGAGAACGCGAGCGCGGTCATGATCGTCACGTCGCCGAGGTACTTGTTGTCGTAGTTCGCGGGCGTCCACGTGCCGGTCGCGGTCTGCACCGAGAACGGACCGTCGCGGAGATGATCGACCGGCGTCTTGCCGGCCTCGAGCGCCGCCGAGTAGATGAACGGCTTGATCGACGAGCCGACCTGGCGCTTGGCCTGGGTCGCGCGATCGAACTGCGATGCGGTCCAATCGTAGCCGCCGACGAGCGCGAGCACGCGGCCGGTGTGCGGGTCCATCACGATCACCGAGCCCTGCAGCGACGGCCGCTGCGCCAGGGTCGCGGCGTTGCCGTCCGCGGCGAGCCGGACCGCGAGCAAGTCGCCGAGGTGCAGCACCTGATGATCTTTGCTCGCCCACGCGCGCGCGTCCTTCGCGTCGGCTTCGACGAGCGGCAGTCGCTTCGGCCCGAGATCGACGACGACGCCGCCGTTGCGCGGCAGCTCGACGATCATCGCGCCGTAGCGTTGCTCGGGCAGCAATTGATCGGCGAGCGCGGTCGTGTCGTCGTTGGCGCCCGATAGCGGGTGCGCCGGGCCACCGGTCCAGCCGCCGCGCCGCGCTTGCGCGACGTTGCCGATCGGCCCGCGAAACCCGAGCTTGCGATCGAGCGATTCGAGCCCGTGGCGCAGCGCATCTTCGGCGACGCGTTGCACCTCGGCGTCGAGCGTCGCGTAGAAATGCAGCCCTCCGGCGAACAGCTCGTCGTTGCCGAAGCGCTGCGTCGCGAGCCGGCGCACGTGCTCGACGAAGTACGGCGACGCCAGGTGGTTGACGTCGCTCTCGTCGACCAGCGCGATCGGCTCGACGAGCGCGGTCTGATACTCGCTCTCGGAGATGTAGTGGTCGTCGCGCATGTGGCCGAGCACGTAGCGCTGGCGCTCGCGCGCGAGGTCGATGTTGTGCGTCGGTGCGTACTTCGTCGGCGACGCGACCAGACCGGCGAGCATCGCGGCTTCGGCGATCGTGAGGTCTTCGACCTCCTTGCCGAAATACGTTTGCGCGGCGGCGCCGACGCCGTACGCGCCGTGGCCGAGATAGACGTGGTTCAGATAGATCTGCAGGATCTCGGCCTTGGTCAGCTCGCGCTCGAGCCGCACCGAGAGCACGACCTCCATCATCTTGCGCCGGTATTTTGCGAGCCGCTTCGCCGCCGCGAGCTGCTGGGGAGTCATGCCGGCGTCGGACAGATCGCCCTCGACGTTGGCGAGCAGCGTCTGTTTCAAGATCTGCTGCGTGATCGTCGAGCCGCCTTGCTTGATGCTCGGCGAGCGAAAATTTTTCCACGCGGCGCGCACGATGCCGAGCGGATCGAAGCCGCCGTGTTGATAGAACCGGCGATCTTCGGCGGACAGAAACGCGGCCGGCACGTGCGGCGGCATGCGATCGAGCGTGACCAGCTTGCGGTTCTCGATCGAGAAGCTGCCGATCTCGTCGCCGTCGGTCGCGAGCACGACCGACTTGCGATACGGCTTGTAGTCGAGCAGCTGCGTGAGGTCTTGCGGCAGCTCGCGGTTGATCGAATCGACCACGAAGTACAGCGTCGCGGCCGCGAGAGAGACGCCGTAGACGAGCAGCAAGAACGCGAACCGAAGCACCGAGAATCGGCTGATCCGCCGGCGCCGTTTGCGGCGGCGAGGCTTGCGCGGACCTGCGGGCCCTTGTGCGGGAAAGCGCGCGTCGGCCACGGTAAGCTCTAGTCTATGAGGCTTCGGCCGTGGGCGCACGTGGTCGTCGCGCTGCTCGCGAGTAGCGTGCACGCCGCCGTACCCGATTGGACGGCGGGGCCGGCGCGCGTCGCGGTGACGCCGTTCGAGAACCACGTGCCGAACGGCGCGTCGATGCAGTGGCTCGTCGCGGAAGCGCCGTTCGAGGTCGCCGAGAAGACCGAGACCGTGCTGTCGCTCGAGTTGATCGAGTCGCCGTTCCCCGGGCCGCCGCCCGCCGGCGGCTCGTCGCTGTACGTCGGCGGCGACATGGTGCCCGCCGAAGCCGATACCGTGGCTGCATTCGGCGCGCCGCTGCATGCGAGCTTCGTGGTCACCGGCTGGTTCGACAAAGTCGGCGACGACCTGCGCATCGACATCGTGATCTGGAAGCTCGCCGAGCACGCGAGCGCGGCGATCGCGGGCGAAGCCCAGCAGCGTGGCCCGCTGCCGACGTACCACCAGCTGCTCGGCAACGCGCTCGCCGATGCGTGGACCAAAGCCGGCGTCCCGGTCGACGATACGGCGCGCACGCGGCTAACGCGCACGTTGGCGAAAGACATTTATCCGGTGTTCATGATGGGCCGCGGGTTGGGCTACATGACCGGCGCGATCGGCGGCAAGGTCGACCTCAAGGCCGCCGAGCACGATCTCGAGCGCAGCGTGTTCCTGGATCCGAAGCTGTTCGAAGCGCAGCGGCTGCTCGGCGAGCTCTACATGCGCCAAGCCGATCCGAAAGCCGCGAGCAAAGCGGCGGCGAAGTTCAATTACGCGGTCGATCTCGCGCCCGACGACGTGCCGGCCTTGCGCGCGGCGGCGATCGCGACCGCGCAGCAGCAAAAGTGGGAGCCCGCGCTCGAGCTGTACACGCGGCTCGTCACGCTGCGGCCGTGGGACACCGACGCGCGCTACCAGCTCGGCCAGGCGATGTGGCAGCTCGGCGATGCCGGCAACGCCGAGCGCCAGCTCGAGCAGGTCACCGAGCACGCGCCCGACGATCTGCGCGCGCGCCGCGTGCTCGTGTTGATCCATGCGTCGCGCGGCGACACCAAGCGGCTCGCGAGCGAGCTCGAGGCGATCGCCGTTCGTGCGCCGAACGATCTCGAGGTGAAGAGCGATCTCGCGACGGCGTACGGCGCGCTCGGTGCGTGGCCCAAGGCGATCGCGCAGCTCGAGACGATCGCGAAGCTGCAGCCGAACGATGCGGCGCTCGCGATGCGGATCGGCGACGCGCATCGCGCGAACAAAGATCTCGACGGCGCGCTCGCGTGGTACGCGCATGCGCAGCAACTCGTGCCGGGATCGAGCATGCCCGGCTTCGTGATCGCCGAGGCGCAGTTCGACGCCGGCCGGCTCGCCGATGCGAACCGCGCGTTCACGAACCTCCAAAAGTTCGCCGCCGATCTCGCCGCCGCCGAGCACGACCTCGGCGTGATCGCGTTCGTGCAGAATCGCGCCGACGATGCGGCCTGGTACTTGCGCAAGGCCGCGCGCGAGGCGCCACGCGTGGTCGCGACGCGTCGCGCGGTGATCGCGGCGGAGCTGTTGCGCAAGGACAGCGCCGCCGCACTCGCGCAGCTCGAGCCCGCACTCGCCGGCTGGCCCGACGACGCCGTGCTGCACTATCTCGCCGGCATCGCCCATGCGCTCGCCAACGACGCGACCTCGGCGCACGCCGAGCTCGAGACCGCGCTCGCGAAGGATCCGAAGCTGACCGCGGCACGCGCGGCGCTCGCCGCCGTCGATGCGGGCACGCCGCTCGCGATCGAGTACACGCCCGAGCTGGTGCGGCCGTGGGGCGATCGGGCGGCGATCGGCGCGACGCTCGATCGCTTCACGCAGGCCGCGACCGAGCTGGCCGCGATCCGCGCGGCGTATCAAGCCGACTTCGTCGCGATGCTCGGGCTCGTCGGCAAAGGGCCCAGCGCGCAGAAGCCGGCGGGCGGCTGCGCGGTCGGCGCGATCGCGCCGCTGTGGAAGCGCGCGCAGACGAGCCTCGCGACGTACGACCGCGTCGGCGAGGAGCTCGAGGTCGCGTACCGTTATCTCGAACGCCACGACGAAGCCGGGCTGACCGTCGGGTTGCTGCCGAACCAGCGGCTCGCGGTGCGCGGCGCGAAGCAGACGATGAAGCTCGCGCTCGCCGACCGCGGTGAATTGCGCGCCGAGTGGACGCGCGGGCTGGCGCCGGAGCTACGCGCCGGCGGTTGCAGCGATCCACTGCTCGCCGCCGCCGTCGCGAATCCGCAGCGCTACCACGTGATCGCGGACGACACTCCCGAGCCCACGCCGAAACAAGCGCCGCCGCGCGCCAAACCGCGATCGACATTCTTCGTCGACAACAGCGGCTGCGCCGATGCGATCGACGTGTGGATCGACGGCCTGCACGTCGGCCAAGTCGCGCCCGGCCGGCGCAGCGCGCTGGTCGCGGATGGCGGCGCGCGCACGTTGTGCTTGCTCGGCCCCGGCGCCGCGCAGTGCGGCGATCGCGGCACCGTTCGTCAGGTTTACCTACACGACGGTTGGAGCGTGACGATGCATTGTCCGAAGTGACGAGCTGGAATGTCGGAACCGCGCTGCTACGGTTTCGGTGGTGGCGCTCCAGCTCGCGATCTCGGGGAACGGACCGGCGCGCGTCGTCGCGTTGCGCGATGGCGAGCTGTCGCTCGGTCGAGTCAGCGGCAACGACGTCGTGCTCCCCGATGGAACCGTGTCGCGCCGGCACGCCGTCGTCAAAACCAAGCAGCAGATCTCGACGGTCGTCGATCTGCGCAGCGCCAACGGCGTGTTCGTCAACGGCGCGCTCGTGACCGAGCCGCGAATCATCTGGGGCGGCGATCGGATCCGCATCGGCCGGTTCACGTTGGAGGTTCGCGATGCGCACGACTTCGCGTCCGAGGAGCCGACCAATCCGCGCGCCGAACCGACGAGCTTCGAGCCGCGCGACGAGACCGAAGCGCGCTTGCTCGCGCAGATCGACGCGCGCGAGCTCGGCGGCCGCGAGGTCTATGCCGATTGGCTCGACGATCGCGGGCTCGCCGGCGAAGCGGCGTTCGTGCGCTCGCAGGACGAGCTCGCCGCGGTTCGTCGCAAGGGCGATCGCGTCGCGCTGCGCGTGCTCGGCGATCTCGCGCGCGGCTCGGCGTCTCAGCTCGATGGGCGCTGGCGGCGCCGCGTGAGCCGGCCGTCGATCGAGCGGTGCGCGGCCGAATTCGAGTTTCGCTGCCCCAAAGATTGGGCCGAGCTCGCGCAGACCGGCGATGCAAACGTGCGGTTCTGCGGCACGTGCGACAAGCCGGTGTTCTACGCGGCGTCGGTGGTCGACGCGCGTGACCGCGCCGCGAACCGCGAGTGCGTCGCGCTCGACCTCGGTGCGGCGCGCAACGAGCGCGATCTCGAGGCGCCGTACGGCCGGCGATGCGAGGCTTGCGGCTACGTCGCCGGCAACTATCTCGCAGACGCGTGTCCGCGCTGCGGCGGCGAGCTGCCGCAGCGGGTGATGATGGTGGGCATGATGATGTCGCCGCGGTGATGCTGCCGCTGGCGATCCTCGACGACTGACAACGCGGTACCCTGTGGTGTGCACCTGCCGCAGCTCGCGTTCGGCTCGCCGCGCCTGCTCCCCAAGCCGGAGCGGCTCACCGGGCGCGTCGTCGTGGTGGACATCGCATTCGCGGCGACCGTGGGCTCGAGCGTGTCGTTCGAGACGGTGACCCAGCCGTTCTTGACCGGGCTCGGCGATCGGCTCGCCGCGTGGGTCGATCATCACGATCACGAGCGCCACGCCGAGTTCGCGACCGATCCGCGCTTCGTGCTGTCGACGAAGGCCGAGCACGGCGCCTGCCCCGAGATGGTCACCGCCGAGCTCGTGCATCGCACCGGGCCGATCGATTCGATCCTCGCGCACGTCGATCTCGACGGGCTCTATGCGGCCGCGAAGTGGATCTTGGGCGGCACCGAGCCCTATGCCGGCGCCGACGACGACGCGCGCGCCGTCGACACGCGGATCGGCACACCATCGCCGCGGGCCGCGCGCATCGATCGCGCGTTGCGCGCGAAGTTTCGCGACGACCAGCTCAAGCGCGCGGTCGTGCAATTCCTCGTCGGCGGCATGCAACGCGGCACCCACGACGACGTGATCGCCGACGCCGCGGCCGAGTTCGATCGCCGCGACGCGTTCACCCAAGAGCTCGCGAAGCAGTTCACGATCCGCGGCCGGGTCGCGGTCGTCGACACCGCCAACGCGAGCGGGCCATTCGACAAGACCGACCTCTTGCTCGCCGGTCAAGAGCGCGCGCCGGTCTCGATCGTGCGCGACTCCGGGATGCTGACGATCGCGGCGTCGTTCGAGTCGGGCTGGGACTTCGTCGCGCTGTTCGAGCTCGGCGGCGGGATGCCGACGCGCGTGACCATTCCGGAGCAGCGGCTCGACACCGTGATTCAGAAGATCAACGACGCGCCCGCGCCGACGCCGAGGTAACCCTTGCCCGGCGGACGAATGTCCGCTATGACGGCGCCATGGCGCAACTACAACTTGGAGACGAGGTTCCCGATTTCACCGCCGAGACGACGGAAGGGCAGATCCACTTCCATCAATGGCTCGGCTCGGGATGGGGAGTCCTATTTTCGCACCCGAAGGACTTCACGCCGGTGTGCACGACCGAGCTCGGTCGCGTCGCGGCGCTCAAGCCCGAGTTCGACAAGCGCAACGTGAAGGTCATCGGGCTCTCGGTCGATCCGCTCGGCTCCCACAAAGAGTGGGCGAACGACATCAAGGAGACCCAGGGTCACGCGCTCAACTTTCCGCTGATCGGCGACGCCGACAAGAAGGTCGCGAACCTGTACGGCATGATCCACCCGAACGCGAGCGACACCGCGACGGTGCGCAGCGTGTTCGTGATCGGGCCCGACAAGAAGCTCAAGCTGTCGCTGACATACCCGGCGAGCACCGGCCGTAACTTCGACGAGATCCTGCGCGTGATCGACTCGCTGCAGCTGACCGCGAAGCACAAGGTCGCCACGCCGGTCGACTGGAAGCAGGGCGGTGACGTCATCATCGTGCCGTCGGTCTCGGACGCGGATGCCAAGCAGCTGTTCCCGGCGGGCTGGAAGACGGTCAAGCCGTACCTGCGCCTGGTCCCGCAGCCCAAGTAAGAAAAATGGTGTAGACAGTCTGGATGTCGACGGAGCGCCGGCCGATCGCCCTGCACGGGCAGCAGCTGATTCCGTCGACCGACGTCGTCGCCGATCAGCTCGTCGATGCGTACTTCGATCCCAGCGCGAAGGAGATGCAGCACATCGGCAGCTACGAGCTGCCGAGCGAAGCGGGCGTCGAGCGCGTGGTCGAGCTCGCGCGCGAGCTCTTGTTTCCGGGCTACGCCGGGCCCGACGTGCCTCGGAGCGACCGCCGCGAGGTCCGCGAGCTGGTCAAGCAGCGTCTCGGCGAGCTGAGCGAGGCGCTGCATCGCCAGGTCTATCGCGCCGCGCACCACAAACGGCAGCAGGTGCTCGGCAAGAACGAGCTCGAGTGCGCCGAGTGCACGAAGCGCGCGGACACCGTCGCCGAGCGGTTCTTGGCGCGGCTGCCGGGGCTGCGGGCCGCGGTGCGGCTCGATCTGCGCGCCGCGTTCGAGAGCGATCCCGCCGCGACCGGCATCGACGAGATCCTGTTTTGCTATCCCGGCACGTACGCGGTGACCGTCTATCGCATCGCGCACGCGCTGCTCGAAGAAGGCGCGGTGCTGATCCCGCGCATGATGACCGAGCTCGCGCACCGCCGGACCGGCATCGATATTCACCCCGGCGCGACGATCGGGCCGTCGTTCTTCGTCGACCACGGCACCGGCGTCGTGATCGGCGAGACCACCGTCATCGGCGCGCGCGTGCGGATTTATCAGGGCGTGACGCTGGGCGCGCTGAGCGTGCCGCAAGGTGACGCCCGGCCCGATCCCGGCGCACGCCGCCATCCGAAGCTCGAAGACGAGGTCGTGATCTACGCGAACGCGACGATCCTGGGTGGCGAGACGGTGATCGGCCGAGGCGCCGTCATCGGCGGCAACGCGTTCGTGACGGCATCCGTGGCGGCGGGCACGAGGATCTCGGGCCAATCCCGCACCACCACGCGGCCGACTTAAGTAGCCTCGAACTGGGTCCGGTCGAACCGGCGTGTTAGACTCGGCGTGGGTCGATGTCGGAAGACGTCCAGTCTCGCCCGCGGACCAGCACGCGGGCACGTGCCGAGCCACCGCCCGGCTTATCGCTGTCGGGCGAGGATCGTCAGGCGATCGGTCGCTACGAGATCATCAAGACCATCGGTAAGGGCGCGATGGGGGTGGTCTACAAAGCGCGCGACCCGTTGCTCGACCGCGTCGTCGCCGTCAAGACGATCATGTCGCCCCAGCAGCAGGGCAGGCGGGTCCGGTCGGCATTCTTGGAGCGGTTCCAGCGCGAGGCCAAAGCGGCCGCGAAGATGTCACACCCGGCGATCGTCACGATCTTCGACGTCGGAGTCGATGAAGATTCCGGCGCGCCGTTCATGGTGCTCGAGTACCTGCCGGGCGAGTCGCTCGCCGACCGGCTCGATCGGGTCCGGCTGCCGCTCGCGCGGTGCGTGCAGATCGGCCTCGATCTATCGAGCGCGCTGTCGTTCGCGCATCGCCAGCGCATCGTCCACCGCGACGTCAAGCCGGCCAACGTGCTGCACGCCGGCGACAACCGCTGGAAGCTCGCCGATTTCGGCATCGCTCGACTGCCGGATAGCGATCTCACGCAGGTCGGCATCTTCATGGGCACGCCCGGCTACTCGCCGCCCGAGGCGATCCGCGAAGGTCGCTACACGCCGCAGGCCGACGTGTTCGCGTGGGGCGCGGTGATGTACGAGCTGATGTCGGGCCGAATTCCGTACGAAGGCCCGGATACCAAGACCACGAACGGCTACGTCGTGCAGGGCAACGCGCCGCCGCCGACCCGCCACGATCCATCGATCCCCGAGCCGCTCGCGACGGTCGCGATGACCGCGCTGCAGCCGAGCGACAAGACGCGATTCAAAGACGCGAGCGAAGCCGAGGCGGCGCTGCGTGAAGCGTGGGATCGCTGTCTGACCCAAGGCCTCGTGCATCCCGCCGTGTTGGCGATGGACGAGATTCCGCACGACAAGGCTCCGGTGCGCATGCACGAGCCGCGCGGCATGGTGAAACCCGCGCTGCCGGTCGCGACCGCGTTCTCCGACACCAACGAGACCACCGCGATCGACAACCGCATTGCTGAAAAGGCCCAGGCGCTCGTGATCGAGAGCAAGGGCAAGCCGCGCGGCGACGACGATCCGACGACGCTGATGGTGCGCGACGACGTGGTCGCGAAGCCGGCCAAGAAAGGCGATCCGACGCGCCAAGGCGTCGGCGGACTCCAGAAGACGCCGCCGCCTGAAAAAATCAAAGTCGCCAACGACACGATCGAGGACATGCCGGCGCGCGTCGACTCGGAGATCGCGACGAATCCGCCGAGCGCAAAGGCGAAGACCCCGGCGCCGACCGCCGGCAAGAAGCCCGACAACATGTCGAGGGTGTTGATGATCGCGATCGCGGTGCTGCTGCTCGCCGGCGCGACCGCGGTCGGGCTCTACGTCGGCGGCGTGCTCAAGTAAGCAGCGCGGCGACGTCCTCGGCGCAGCCGCGGCAGAGCGTGAAGCCGGCGCCACCATGGCCGTAGTTGTGGATGACGCGGCCGTCGCGCTCGAGCCGCACCGCGGGTCGAGACGGCCGCATGCCGGCGCGAATCGTCTTGATCGGGCCGATCGGCACGTCGAGCGCGTTCGCCTGCGCCAGGATGCGCGTCGTGACCGCATCGTCGATGACGGGCGCCGTGCCGGGAGGCTTCGCGATCGAGCAGCCGCCGACGACGAGCTCGTCGCGCCGCGGGATCACGTAGAAGTGCGCGTCGTCGTCGCGCGCATCGGTGATCGTCACACTGAGATCGAACCCGCCCGGCTCGCAGATCAGCGTCTGGCCGAACAGCGGCGTGATCGCCGGATCGTTCGCGAGCTCGCGCGCGGCGAGCCCCGTGCAGTTGATCACCGCGTCGCCGCGCTCGGCGGCGAGGTCATGCACGTCGCGCTGCTCGATCGTCGCGCGCAGCTTGCCGGCGAGAAACGGCAGGAAGCGCGCCGGCTCGGCGCGAGGTGCCGCGAACGTCCACGCCTCGGGGTTGCCGCGCACCGGTGCGCGCGCGCGGGCGAGCGTCGCGGCGCTCGCCCACCACAGCGGCGAGGCATCGCGGGTGATCTCGTAGAAGGTCAGCGCATCGACGCCCGACGCCGGATCGCGGCCGAGCTCCTCGAGCCAGTCGCGCGTGCGCGCCGCCCAGCGCGGAACTTTATCGGGCGGCCCGACGTGGTACGGAAACCACACCGCGCCGGCGAGCGACGACGTGATCGCGCGCGTATCAGCCGCGACGATCGTGACGCGATGACCGTGCTCCTCGAGCACGAGCGCAGTCGACAGGCCGACGATGCCCGCACCGACGACGGTGACTTCCACGCGGCAAGTCTAGCGCGCTATCGTGCGGTCATCCCGGTCTCGACGATCCTGCTGCTCTCCATCGCCGCGCTGTTCGCGGGAACGGTCGACGCGATCGCCGGCGGCGGCGGGCTCATCACCGTGCCCGCGCTGCTCGCCGCAGGCTTGCCGCCACATGTCGTGCTCGCGACGAACAAGGGCCAGAGCACGTGGGGCTCGGGCGCGTCGTGCTTCACGTTCTGGCGCGCCGGCCGGGTCGATCGCGCGCAGGCCGCGTTCGCGTTCCCGCTCGGCTTCGTCGGCGCGGTCGGCGGCGCGTCGCTGGTGTTGCGCGTCTCGCCCGATGCGCTGCGCCCGATCGTGATCGCGCTGCTGGTCGGCGCGGCGATCTTGCTCGCGATCAAGAAGCCGACGCGCGACAGCGACGGCACGCCGCATCGTTGGATCGCCGCGAGCTTGGCGCTCGTGATCGGCGCGTACGACGGCTTCTTCGGGCCGGGCACGGGCACGTTCCTCATCGTCGGGTTCGTCGCGCTGTGCGGGCGCAGCATGGTGCACGCGAGCGCCGACGCGAAAGTGGTCAACTTCGCCGCGAACCTCGCCGCGCTGTTGTTGTTCGCGCAGCGCGGCTTGGTCGTGTGGGTGGTCGCGCTGCCGATGGCGGTCGGCCAGCTGCTCGGCGGCGTGATCGGCGCGAACCTCGCGATGAAGGGCGGTGCACGCGTCGTGCGGATCGTCGTGCTCGTCGTGTCGGGCTCGCTGATCGTGAAGCTAGCCGTGGACCTGTTGGCTGCGCGCTCGTAGCTCGCGCACCAGCGCGGCTTGGCCGTCGGCGTGATAGCTCGATCGCACGAGCGGGCCCGCGACGACGTGCGTGATGCCGGCCTCGCGCGCGAACGCCTCGAGCTCGGCGAACTCGCTGGGATGAACGTAACGCTCGATCGCCAGGTGCTGCTTGCTCGGCGCGAGATACTGGCCGAGCGTGAGGATATCGACGCCGAGCGCGGCGAGCTCGCGCACGACCTCGTGCACTTCGCTGATCTCCTCGCCGAGCCCGAGCATCAGGCCGGTCTTCGTGACCGCGCCGCGCTTGCGCGCGTGCTCGAGGATCTTGTAGCTGCGCGGGTAGCTCGCCTGTACGCGGACCTGGCGCGACAGCCGCGGCACGGTCTCCAGGTTGTGCGCGAACACGTCGGGATCGGCATCGAGCACGATGTCGACGAGCTCGGTGTTGCCCTTGAAGTCGCCCGCGAGCACCTCGAGCGTCATCTGCGGGCACGCGGCTTTGACGCGCCGGATGGTTTCGGCCCAGTGGTTCGCGCCGAAGTCGGCGAGGTCATCGCGATCGACGCACGTGATCACCGTGTGCTCGAGCGCGAGCCGGCTCAGCATCTCGGCGACGCGGCGCGGCTCGTCGGGGTCGGCGGGCAGCGGCCGGCCCGTCGTCACGTCGCAGAACCGGCACGACCGCGTGCAGATGTCGCCGAGGATCATGATCGTCAGTGCGCGGCGCGTCCAGCACTCGCCGATGTTCGGGCAGCTCGCGCTCTCGCACACCGTGTGGAGCTCGAGCTCGCGCACCATCTGGCGCAGCTCGAAGAACGCGGGCTTGGTCGGCAGCTGCGCGCGGATCCATTCGGGATGCCGACGTCGCGGCGCCGCGGCCTGGCCGTCGACGACCGGTAAATGCACCCGTTCGGTCACGACGCTTGATTAGCACATGTATGCTCCGCCGATGCGAGCCCTCATCTTCAGCGCGATCCTCCTCGCGGGCTGCGGAGGCAGCCAAGCTGCGGCGCCGGCGAGCGCGCCGGCCGCGACACCTCCGCCGGCCGGGTCCGCGGCGACGGCTGGCTCGGGCGCCGCGGGATCGGCGTCGAGCTCGGCGGGACCCAGCGTCGACTCGATGCTCGTGAAGATGAGCGAGTTCAAGGACAAGATCTGCGCGTGCCCTGATCAGACGTGTGTCGAGGGCGTGTCGGACGAGATGAAGAAGTGGACCGACGACCTCAAGCAGCAGGGCGTCAAAGATCCTCGCCTCAACGACGACCAGACCAAGCGCGCGACGGAAATCGGCGAGGCGCTCGGCAAGTGCATGCGCCGCATCGGCAACATGGGCGGCTGACGCTACGCCCAGCCGCCGCCTTCACCGCCGACGATATCGTAGGGATCGTTGTCGCGATGCGGCTCGGTCTTCTCCCGACAATCGGCGCAGTACCGCAAGAGCGCCGGCGAGCCACAGCACTCGCACGACGTCGCTCGGATCTCGAGCCGCGGCGCCGCGCTGGTGTGCCACCGAGACGTGTGCCGGAACATGTGGCGCTTCGGTTGGCCGTTCATATCGCGACATGGTCGCAAGCCACGTGCCACGTGATGCCGGATCGAGCACGACATGTAGTCTGCGCGCACGCTCGCGACTTACGCCGCCGCTGCGAAAATTCTCCGCGCGCTCTCGTGCGCCAGCCTGACAATTCGACTACAGGTCGATTGCCTCGCCGAGCGCGTCCTCACTCGCGCCTTTGATCGCTTCCGCGAACGTGGGGTGCGCGTGGATCGTGTAGACGAGCGAGTCGACGTTGACCTCGGTCGTCTTCGCGAGCGTGAGCTCCGCGATCAGATCCGTGACCGCCGGACCGATCATGTGCGCGCCGACGAGCGCGCCGGTCTCGGCGTGCCAGATGACCTTCACGAAGCCGTTTGGCTCGCCCGAGGCCGTGGCACGCGCGAGCGCGCGAAACGGAAATCGCCCGACCTTGATCGGGATGCTGCGAGCGGTCGCGGTTTCCTCGGTGAGTCCGACCGACGCGATCTCCGGATAACAGTACGTGCACGCCGGGATCGCGTCGTAGCGGACGGGCTCGGCGTGCGCGCCGGCGATCACCTCGGCCACGAACACGCCCTCGGCCGACGCGACGTGTGCGAGGCCGCGGCCGATCACGTCACCGATCGCCCATAAATTTTCACCGCAGCTGTTCTTCGCGTCGACCTTGATCCAGCCGCGCTCGAGCTGGATGCCGTGGGCTTCGAGACCCAGATTTTCGGTGTTCGCCTGGATCCCGACGGCGACCAGCAAGATGTCGGCCTCGAGCTGAAGCTTCTCGCCGGCGGCGGACTCGGCCGCGATCGTCACGCCGGTCGGCGTCGGCTGTGCGGCCGTGAGCTTGTGGCCGACGAGCGACTTGATCCCGCGTTTGTCGAACGCGCGCGCCAGCTCTTTGCTGACCTCGGGATCTTCGTTCGGCACCAACCGCGGCATGAACTCGACGATCGTGACCTCGGTGCCGAGCGAGCGATAGAACGACGCGAACTCGACGCCGATCGCGCCGGCGCCGAGCACGACGAGCCGCTTGGGTTGCAGCGGCAAGGTCATCGCCTTGCGGTATTCGATGATGCGCTCGCCGTCGATCGTGATGCCGGGCAACGAGCGCGCACGCGCGCCGGTCGCGAGGATCACGTGCTTGGCTTCGACGATGCGGCCATCGACCTCGATCTGGTGCGACTTCCACGCCTGCGTGCGCGGCAACAGCTTCGCAGTGCCCTTGATCGAGTCGATCTTGTTCTTCTTGAACAAGAAGCCGACGCCCTTCGAGATCTTGTCGGAGATGTCGCGCGAGCGCTTGATCATCGCCGGGAAGTCGACGCGCACGTTGTCGACGAGCACGCCGAACTCCTTGGCGCGATGCGCGTGCTCGAGCACTTCGGCGCTCTTGAGCAGCGCCTTGGTCGGGATGCAGCCCCAGTTGAGGCAGATGCCGCCGAGCTCGGCGCGCTCGATACACGCGGTCCGCAGCCCGAGCTGCGCGCAGCGGATCGCCGCGACGTAGCCGCCTGGGCCTGAACCGATGACCACCACATCGTAGACAACGTCAGTCATGCGAGAAACTCCTGCAGCACGGCCGTCACACGCTCGGGCTGCTCGACCGTCGACGAATGGCCGGCGCCCGGAATCTCGACCAGCTTCGCGCCGGCGATGCCTTCGGCGATCCGCTCGGCCTTCGCCGGCACCGTCGCGACGTCTTCGGCGCCGACCACCACGAGCGTGCGCGTGCGAATGCGCGGCAGCTCGTCGGCGCAACCGGCGCGATCGATCACGCCGTTGGTCGCGCGCCAGATGTCCTTGCGCTCCGTCATGATCTCGGCGAACCGCGCGACGTCGGCCTTGCGCGCCGGATCGGCGAGCACGGTCTTGCCGAGCATGATCGGCAGCACGCGCTTCACGATCGGCCGCAACCCGATCACGCGCGACACGTTCGCGAGCATGCGATAGCGCGGTGCGCTGTCGTCCGGCTCCGGATCGGCCGACGTCTCGAGCAACAGCAGCGAGCGCACGAGCTCGGGGCGACGCGCGGCGATCCGCATCGCGACGAAGCCGCCCATCGACAAGCCCGCGAGATGCACCGCGCCGGTGCCCAGGCTCTCGAGCAGCGCGATCGCATCTTGCGTGACGAGCTCGATGCCGATGCAGTGGCGGCGATCGGCGGCGCTGCGGCCTTGGCCGCGGTGATCCCACGCGATGCAGCGATAGCGCTCGCGCAGCGCGGCGACCTGCGGTGCGAATAGCTCGGTGCTCCACAACAGGCCGTGCGAGAACGCGATGGTTTCGCCCGTCGAGCCCGGCCCGGTGTCTTCGTAGTAAAGCGTCGTGCCGTTGACAGCTAGCTCCACGAAGCACCTCGCACGCTGCGCGTGCTCGTCATAGCGCGAGCGACTCGGGATGCTCCGCGAGGTCGACGAACGCCGCGAGCCAGCGCGCGCCGAGTGCCCCGTCGATCGCGCGGTGATCGCACGACATCGTCACGGTCAACGTCTTGCCGACCACGACCGCGCCGTTGCGCACGACCGGCGCGTCGATCGTCGCGCCGATCGCCAGGATGCCGGCTTCCGGCGGGTTCAAGATCGCGGTGAACCGCTCGATGCCGAGCATGCCCAGGTTCGACACGGTGAACGTCGAGCCGGTGATCTCGTGGGCTTTGAGTTGGCGCGACTTGGCGCGCGCCGCGAGGTCGCGAACTTCGGCCGCGATCGAGCCGATGCCTTTTTGATCGGCGTCGCGGATCACGGGCGTGACGAGCCCTTCGGGTAGCGCGACCGCGACGCCGACGTGGACGCGATGGAACGTGCGGATGCCGTCGTCGATCCACGCCGCGTTGCACTCGGGCACGCGACGGAGCGCGAGCGCGACGGCCTTGATCACGAGGTCGTTGACGCTGACCTTGCCGCGGTCGCCCAGGAGCGCGTTGAGCCGCTCTCTGAATCCGAGCAGCGGCGCCGCGTCGAGCGTGCGCATCAAGTAGAAGTGCGGGACATCGCGCTTGGCTTCGGTCAGCCGCGCCGCGATCCGCTTGCGCATGTTCGACGCCGGCGTGTCGGTGTAGTCGGTGTCGTGATCGGCGGCCTGCGGGCGGCGCACCGCGATCGCGGTCTCGGGCGAGGGTTTCGCGTCGGGTTCGGCTTCCGGTGGTTCGGCCGGCGGCGCGTGGCCATTGCTGCCACCTTGCGCGGTGGCGCGAACATCGCGCTCGATGATCCGTCCGCCGGGCCCACTGCCCGTGACATTGCGGATGTCGACGCCCAGTTCGATCGCGAGTGACTTGGCGAGCGGCGAGGCGAGCAGCTTGGTTCCGGCCGCGGGCGTGGCCGTAGGCGTGGGCGATTTCTTGTCGTCTTGCTTCGGCGAAGGCGCGGGTTTGGGTTCGGCTTTCGGCGCAGCGGCCGGCGCGGGCGTGGGTTTCACGTCCGCTTTGGGCTGAGGAGCAGCAGCCGTCTTGGCGGCGCCGCCGGCCGCCTGCGCGACCAGCGCGCTGACATCTTCGCCCGCCTTGCCGATGATGAGCACCGGCGCGCCGAGCTTCACCGTCGCGCCTTCCTGCGCGAGCAACTTCAACAAGACGCCTTCGTCTTCGATGTTGAAGTCCATGTTGGCTTTGTCGGTCTCGACCTCGGCGACGAGGTCACCTGGCGAGACCTTATCGCCCTCTTTTTTGTTCCACTTGACGAGGACGCCTTCTTCCATCGTCGGGGACAGCTTCGGCAAACCGATGATCTGCGCCATGACTTCTTCTCATTCCAAGTAGAGGACGCGGCGCACGGCGGCGACGACGTCTTTGACCTGCGGCTGGACTTCGTCTTCGAGGTTCTTCGCGTACGGCATCGGCACGTCGTCGCTGGTCACGCGCTCGACCGGAGCATCGAGCGCATCCATGCAGCGCTTCTGCATCTGATACGCGACCTCGGCGCCGAACCCGGCGACGGGCCAGCCGACCTCGACGATCACGCAGCGGCCGGTCTTGGCAACGCTGGCCGCGAGCGTGTCGACATCGAGCGGGCGCAGCGTGCGCGGATCGACGACCTCGCATTCGATGCCTTGTTCGGCGAGGACTTTGGCGGCCTCGAGGCACGTCCACACCATCTTCGACCACGCGATGAGCGTGACGTGGCTGCCTTCGCGCTTGACGTCGGCCTTGCCGAGCGGGATCAGGTGATCGCCTTCGCTCGCGTCGGGCACGTCCCACGTCGTGTTGTAGAGCGTCTCGCCCTCGATGAACACGACCGGGTTGTCGTCGCGGATCGCGGTCTTCAACAAGCCCTTCGCGTCGTACGCCGTCGACGGCATCACGACCTTGAGGCCCGGCACGTGCGCGTAGAAGCTCTCGAGCGACTGGCTGTGCTGCGAGCTGACTTGCACCGCCGGCCCACCCGGCCCGCGGAACACGATGGGCACGTTGAACTGCCCGCCGCTCATTTGATAGATCTTCGCCGCGTTGTTGACGATCTGATCGATCGCGACGAGCGAGAAGTTGAACGTCATGAACTCGACGATGGGCCGCAAGCCCACCATCGCGGCGCCGACGCCGATGCCGGCGAAGCCCATCTCCGCGATCGGTGCGTCGATCACGCGGCGCTCGCTGAACCGCTGCAGCAAGCCCTGCGTGACCTTGTACGCGCCGTTGTAGTAGCCGACTTCTTCGCCCATCACGAAGATGTTGGCGTCGCGCTCCATCTCCTCGCGCATCGCCTGATTCAGCGCGTCGCGGTAGCTGATGTGCGCCATGGCTATTCTTTCACCACGTACTTGAAGTACTCGTCGGCGGGCGGCGAGTCTTCGCTGAACTTCACCGCGTCTTCGATCTCGGCTTTGACGTCGCCTTCGAGCGCCTCGAGATCCTGCTCCGACATGCCGAGCTCGCTGAGCCGCGCGCGCGAGCGGTTGAGCGGGTCGCGCCGCTTCCACTCCTCGACCTCATCCTTCGTGCGATACAGGCCCGGGTCGCTCATCGAGTGGCCGCGGAACCGATACGTCACGACCTCGACGAGCGTCGGCTCGCCGGTCGTCCGTGCACGCTCGACCGCCTCGGCGACGCGGCGCTTCACCTTGATCACGTCGTCGCCGTCGAAGCGATCGCGCGCCATGCCGTGGGCGAGGGCGCGCAGCGAGACATCTTCGACCGCCAGCGAGCGATAGGTCGGTGTGCCCATCGAGTACTGGTTGTTCTCGCAGATCAGCACGACCGGCAGCTTCCACAGCGCGGCGAGCGCGAGCCCCTCCGCGAACCCACCGATCGTCGACGCGCCTTCGCCGAAGAAGCACAGCGTGACGCGGCCGTCGCCGCGATACTTCGACGCGAACGCCGCACCCGCGGCGATCGGCACGTGACCGCCGACGATGCCGTAGCCGCCGAGAAAATTCTTCTCTTTGTCGAACAGGTGCATCGAGCCGCCGAGGCCTTTGACCAAGCCGGTCGCCTTGCCGTAGAGCTCGGCGAGGATCGGCCTGGCCGGCACGCCCTTGGCGTACGCGTGACCGTGCTCGCGATACGTCGCGACGACGTAGTCGTCGGGCATCAGCGACGCGATCGCACCGACGCAGACGGCCTCTTGGCCGATGATCAGGTGGAGAAAGCCGCCGATCTTGCCCTGCGAGTACGCCTTCGCGGCGGCCTCTTCCATGCGCCGGATCGCCAGCATCTGGCGGTACAGCGGGGCCAATTCCGCGACGGTCGTTTCGGTGATGGATGGATCCTCGTCCTCGACACGCGTGGTGTCGGGGTGCGGAGTCTTGGACGCGGTCGCCACGCGCAGACCCTACCAATGCCGCAACCCGCGGCATATCGCTAGTGCGTCAGATCGAACGCCGCGGAGCCGTTCGCGTCGATCGTCATCGTTTGGTCGAAAAACTCGAAGTTCACGTCGGCGACCTCGACCTCGGTGTACGCGGTCGGGAGCTTGTCGATCGGGAATTCGCCCGCCGCGCACGGCACCGGCGCGAAGCCGAATTCTTCGCTCTCCGAGTAGAAGTTCACGATGAAATCGGGAAACGGCGTGCAGCTCGCGGAGCCGGCAGCCGAGCCATCGATCGTCCACGTGATCTTGACGGTGTAGAGCTCGTCCGACGGCCAGCACGATTCGTCGCGCGAGCACACGTCGCCGCCGCTGCAGTCGCTATCGGTCATGCACGACGCGCCGTCGTCGCCGCCGTGGCATGCCGCTGCGGCTACTGCGACGACGAAGACCGCGGTGCGCATGACACTAGAAGTTCAGGTCGAGCGCACAATCGCCGCTGCCGTCGAACGTACCGGTGACGCCGGTCGCGTCGTCGCCTTCGAACGACGAGCTATCGAACAGGCCGACGTACGCGTAGTAGTCGGGCAGCTTGTCGATCGAGAACTCGCCTTCGGCACACGGCACCGGCGCGAAGCCGAACTCGTAGTTGGTGCCGCTGAGGTCGCCCGTGCTGTCGAACAGCAGCTCGAGGTCGGGCGAGCTCGCGCACGTGCCCGACCCGGCCGGCTGGCCCGCGATCGTCCACGTGATGTGGACGGTTTGAACGTTGCTCGCGAGCTGGCACTCTTCATCGCGCGCACAGACGTAGCCGCTGCCGAGGTCGCTGACGCAGTCGCTGTCGGAACCGCAATAGCCACCGTAGATGCCGCCACCGCCGCCGCCACCGCCATCGTCACCGCCGCCATCGTCGCCGCCATACGGGCCGCCGTAACCGCCGGGGGTCGGGTCCTGTGTGACGCACGCGCCCACGAGACCGAGAACGAGCGGTAACACCGAGGTGCTTCGCACGACCCTACGATAGCTCATTGCGCCTAGATGGGCTGGACGGACTTGCACGGCGACTTGCGTCTGCACGGTCGATGCCGAGGGTTTCGAGGCGGATCGTCTCGGCGGAGCTGTGCTAAAGAACCGCCATGCGGACGCGCCTGGAGCGCACGTATCGGTTCGAAGCGGCGCACTTTCTCCCGAAAGTGCCAGCTGGCCACAAGTGCGCCCGCATGCACGGGCACAGCTACGAGATCGAGATCGCGATCGAAGGCGAGATCGAGCCCGAGCGCGGCTGGTTGATGGACTTCGCGGTGATCGACGAGCACGTGATCCCGATTATCAAGCAGCTCGATCATCAAGTGCTCAACGAGATCGGCGGGCTGTCGAACCCGACGAGCGAGCTACTCGCGGTGTGGATATGGACGAAGCTTGCACACGCGTTACCTCTGAGTGAGGTTGTCGTGTCGGAGACCGAATCGTCGCGCTGTGTTTATCGAGGGTGATAAGGTGCGACGCATGCGCCCTAGTCCGGCGGTCGTAATCTGGCTCTCCGTGATGGCCTGCTCGTTCTCGCCAAACGGCGCGATGCAGGGCGATGGCGGCCAAGGATCCGACGCCGGCCCGATGATCGGAAGCGGAAGCGGTAGCAGCGGAAGCGGAAGCGGTAGCGGAAGCGGAAGCGGAAGCGGATCCGGAACCGGCAGCGGATCCGGAAGCGGAAGCGGTAGCGGCTCCGGCTCCGGTTGGCTATGCGGATCCGCGCCGCTCGATCCCGGCGCCGACCGCGGCGAGCTCGCGACCGGGCACGGCGGTTGGGGAACCCACGATCTCGAGATCAACGGCGCGAACACGCGGCTCGCGAGCGTCGCTGCCGGCGGCTCGATCGATCTGACGTTCGGCTACACCGTCGGCGTGCAGTGCTCGAAGGGCAACACGTGCCCGCTGCAGCTGCAGATCGGCACGAACGCCGCCAAGCTCGGCTGCGTGTTCGCCGGCACGGCGGTCGGCGATCAGATCAACATCGCAACGGTGTCGGCCGATTCGACGACGATGTCGCTGACGTTCGCGACGGCCGGCACGTACTCGATCATGGTCGACCCCGCGTCGAACAGCAACGGTTGCGGCGCGACGTGGACGAACGGTCAACCGACCGATCCCAACGAAGTCATCGCGTACGTGTGCGTGACACAGCCGTGAACCTGCGCGTCGTCACGAGCAATTTCTGGGGCACCGAAGCGCCGCTCGAGCGCCGGCTCGCGCTCGCGGCGCGCCAGCTGCACGCGCTCGATCCCGACGTCGTGTGCTTGCAAGAGGTCAGGCCGTACGACGGCCGCACCACGGCGCACGCGCTCGCCGACAAGCTCGGCATGGTCGCGCACTACGCGGCCGCGAGCGCGTGGCACGCCGGCGAGCACGGCTACGCGACCGCCGGCGAAGAAGGTCTCGCGATCCTGACGAAGGCGCCGCTGGTCGAGCATCGCGCGCTCGTGTTGCCCGAAGCGCGCCCCGCCGACACGCGGATCTTGCTGTCGGCTCGCGTCGCGACGGCCGGCGGTCCGATCTGGATCCACGTCACGCACTTGCACTATCGGCTCGACGACGGCGTCGCGCGCGAGCAGCAAGTCGTCGCGATCGATGCCGCGATTCGCGCGTGCGGCCGCGACAACACCGATGCGCCGCAGATCTTGTGCGGCGATTTCAACGCGACGCCGGACTCCGACGAGCTGCGCTTCCTGCGCGGGCTCACGACGCTCGCCGGCAAGCGCACGCACTTTCAAGACGCGTGGCTGCGGTTGCACCGCGAGCCCGAGCCCGGCGAAGGCCCCGCGCACGGCATCACGTGGTCGAGCGAAAATCGCCTGACGCGGCCGCTGCGCTCGCTCGATCTCGATCGCCGTATCGACTACGTGCTGGTGACGACGCGCAAGAAAGACGGCCGCGGCACGATCCACGCGTGCAACGTCGTACTCACCGAGCGCGATGGCGACGACGACATCTGCGCGAGCGATCACTACGGCGTGTTTGCCGAGATCCAGGTCGTCGCGGGGTCGTAGGCGTAGGCGTGACCGACGCTTACGTTTTCGGCAGCGCGTTTTCGACCGCGGCGATCACCGCCGGATCGTCGGGCTTCTGCTTCGGCGAGAACCGCGTGATCGATTTGCCGTCGGCGGAGACGATGAACTTTTCGAAGTTCCAGCGGATGTCGCCATCGTGGCCCGACGCGTCTTTGATCGGAGTCAGCGCCTTGTAGACGGTGTTGCGGTTGTCGCCGTTGACGTCGCTCTTCTCCATCATCGGAAACGTGATGCCGTAGTTGGTCGCGCAAAACGTCTGGATGTCGGCGGAGGTGCCGGGCTCCTGGCCGCCGAACTGGTTGCACGGGAAGCCGACGACGGTGAAGCCCTTCGCTGCGTACTTCTTCTGCAGCGCTTCGAGCGTGGCGTACTGCGGCGTGTTTCCGCACTTCGAGGCGACGTTGACGATCATCACCGCCTTGCCTTTGTACGCGGCGAGCGTGGTGTCCTTGCCGTCGAGCGTCTTGAGCGGCGCGCTCCACATCGGGTCGAGCTCCTTGGTGATCGCGACCGCCGGCGGCGCCGTGCCGGGACCCGGCAGCTTCGCTGGATCGAACATGTCGGCGGTCGGGCCTTTCTCGACCACCGGTGCAGCCGCCGGGTCGGTTTTTGTAGGTGCCGCGGTGTTCGCGGGCGCTTGATTTGCGGGTTTGGAACACCCGACCACGAGGACGGCGAATAGCAGCGTGCGCATCGCGAAGGAGGCTACACCCGGCCCTGGTCGGGGTGTATCGTCAAGCTATGCGGGGGCATTGGTTTGTCTTTCTCGCCGCATGCTCGTTCTCGCCGACTCCGAGCGCGAACAGCACGCCGCAAGACAGCGGGGCGATTACCGACCCCGACAGCGGTACCGGCATGACCGGCAGCGGGTCGGGCACATCGCCCGCCGACGCGCGCGAGTATGGTCCGGGCAGCGGTAGCGGCAGCGACTGCGATCTCGGCCACGGTCCGCTGATCCGCGGCGGCAGTGGCTGTTGTGGTCCGCGTTGCGGGCGCTAGCCGTGAGGCCCGCTACACGTGTATCCTGAGTCGATGCGCGCGTTGCTCCTCGCGGTGATCGCGGCGTGCTCGTTCAATCCGTCGCAAGCGGCGCCCGCGGCGCCGAACCAAGATGGCTCGATCGCGATGCAACCCGACGCGCCGGCCGAGCCGCACGACGACGCGATGCTGACTCCGCACGACGCGCAGCACGACGCGCGGCCCGCCGATGCGTGCGTCGACAGCGACCACGATGGCGTCTGCGATAGCGTCGAGTGGCCGTGCGGTGATCTGCCGCCGCCGCTCGGTCAAACCATCGAGGTCGATCACAACGGCAACGACGTGATCGTGAAAGTCTCGAGCATCGAGCTCGGCAGCGCCGGTCAGCGCTTCGTCGGCACGCCGGGCGAAACCGTGAGCATCGCGCTGCATTACTCGATCAGCGACAGCTGCTCGACCTGCGCCGATCAGATCGAATGGGGCTGGGGCGCGGGCGCGCGGATCGGCTGCCTCTACGACGACACGCCCGGCAACAACACCGTCACGGGCAGCATCCCGCAGAACCAGGGCTCGCCGGTCACGTTCAAGCTGCCGACGACACCCGGCGCCTACGACGTGCGCATCAACGACGGCCAGAACTACGGCTGCAACGATTCGCGCGGCCAGGCGCAGGTGACGAGCGAGGGCTGGTGGCAGGCCAATCCGGGCAGCGCCAACACCATCGCAAAGGTTTGCGTGCACTGACCCGGGTTGTGGTGTAGCTAGACGCGAGTCGCCATGCGCCACGTCTACGCCGATTTCATCGATCGCGTCGCGAAGCCGGCGCGCTACCTCGGCGGCGAGTACATGTCCGTCACCAAGCCGCACGACTCCGTCGACGCGCGGGTGTGCCTCGCGTTCCCCGACGTCTACGACATCGGCATGTCGCACCTGGGCACGAAGATCATCTATTCGCTGCTCAACAAGCATCCGCAGATCGCGTGCGAGCGCGCGTTCGCGCCGTGGACGGACATGGAAGCCGAGCTGCGCGAGCGCAAGCTGCCGCTGGTCTCGCTCGAGTCGCAGCGCCCGCTGTGCGAGTTCGACGTGGTCGGCATCTCGCTGCAGTACGAGCTGACGTACACGAACATGCTGACGCTGCTCGAGCTCGGCGGCATTCCGCTGCGCGCGTGCGATCGCGCGCCCGCTGACACGCTCGTGCTCGTCGGCGGTCCCGTCGCATCGCACCCCGAGCCGATCGCGCCGTTCATCGACGCCGCGTTCCTCGGTGAAGCCGAGGAGCTGTTGCCCGCGCTCGTGCTCGCATGGGCCGCGCTGCGCCGCGAGATCCGCGCGGGCAAGCGCGGGAGAGCCGATGCGCTCGCCGAGCTCGCGTCGCGATTTCCGATCTACGTGCCGTCGCTGTACGCGACCGAGACCGATCGCGACACCGGCATGACCGTGATCGGCGCGCCACTCGATCCGCGCGTGCCCGCTCGCGTGCAGCGCGCGATGGTGCGCGACCTCGACGCGTATCCGTTTCCCACCGATGCGCCGGTGCCGTACGCCGAAGCGGTGTTCGAGCGCGCGAGCGTCGAGATCGCGCGCGGCTGCACCGAAGGCTGCCGATTTTGCCAAGCCGGCATGATCTACCGCCCGGTGCGCGAGCGCTCGCCGCAGTCGATCGCGGATTCGCTGCTCGGCGGCGCCGAGAAGGCCGGCTACGACGAGACCGGCCTGACGTGCCTGTCGACCGCCGATTTCTCGAGCATCACGCCGCTCGTCAAGCAGCTCGCGGGCGAGCTGCGCAAGCGCGGCGTGTCGATGTCGGTCGCATCGCTGCGCGCATACGGGCTCAACGAGGACTTGCTCGACGAGCTCGCGCTGACGCGGATCAGCGGCCTGACGTTCGCGCCCGAGGCCGGCACGCAGAAGATGCGTGACGTCGTCAACAAGAACGTCACCGAGGCGCACATCGAAGAGAGCGCGCGCCGCGTGTTCGCACGCGGCTGGCACCGGCTCAAGCTGTACTTCATGATCGGCCTGCCGACCGAGGACGACGACGACGTCCGCGGCATCGTGCAGACCGGTCTGCGCATGCTCGCGATCGGCCAGGAGCTCGTCGGGCATCGCGCCGAGGTCACGGTCAGCGTGAGCTCGCACGTGCCCAAGCCGCACACACCGCTGCAGTGGGCCGCGCAAGATCCGATCGCCCAGATCGATCGCAAGCAATCGATCCTGCGCCAGACCGCGCGCGCGGATCGTGCGCTGCGGCTCAAGCATCACCACAGCGGCATCTCGTTCGTCGAAGGCGTGCTCGCGCGCGGCGATCGCCGGCTCGCCGACGTGATCGAGAGCGTATGGCGCGCGGGCGCGCGGTTCGACGGCTGGGACGAGCTGTTCGACCTCGAGCGCTGGCAGCACGCGCTCGCCGAGCACGGCGTCGATATCGCGGCGTACACCGGCACGCGGCCGGTGACCGCGCGGCTGCCGTGGGATCACCTCGACGTCGGGCTCGAAGATGGCTTCTTGTTGAGCGAGTACCGCAAGGCGCTCAAGGGCCGCGCGTCGCCGCCGTGCGGCAAGGTCGCCGGGATGCTGATCCACCACACCAACCTCGTCGACGCCGAACCCGATGCGCGCAAGCTCGTCTGCTACGACTGCGGCGTCGCATGCGATCTGTCGAAGATGCGTGAGGACCGGCTCGTCGCGCTGCGCGTGCTCGGTGCGCACGATCGACCGGCGCCGCGCGTGGTGCCCGCCGAGGCCGGCGCCGAGCTCATCGACGTTTCGGAGCGCGGCGGCGGCTCGCCGGCGGAGGTGCCGAGTCGCACGACCGGGCGCGCCGAGCGCGTGCGCTTGGCCGGCCACATGGGCGCGGGTGCGGCGTACTCGACGTATCGCATGCGGTTCGCGAAGATCGGCCGCGCGGCATTTCTCGGCCACCTCGATCTGCTGCGGTTACTCGCGCGCACGATTCGCCGCGCCGATCTGCCGATCGCGATGACGCGCGGGTTCTCGCCGAAGCCGCGCTTCGCGTTCGGGCCGGCGCTGGGCCTCGGCGTGCCGAGCTTGGGCGAGCTCGTCGACATCGATCTCGAGCACGCGAGCAGCGCGCGCGGCGAGCGCACCGGCGAGCTGTCGCCGAACGAGGTCCGCGATCGCATCGCGGCCGTGTGCCCGCCCGGCCTCGAGATCCAAGCGTGTGCGATCGTGCGGCTCGCCGGGCATCCGCTCGCCGACCGGAAGCTGCCCGATCTCGGCCTCGGCAAGCTGATCCAAGCCGTCGACGTCGCGATCCGGCCGGCCGCCGACGGCATCGCGCACGACGCCGCGCGGCTCGAGCGGCTCTGCAACGCGCTGCTCGCCAAGGCGTCGGCGGTCGTGTCGCGCGGTGACAAGCAGATCGACGTGCGCCCGCTCGTGATCGAAGCCTCGGTGATCGACGGCGACGCCGCGGCCAAGCTGTGCGCCGCGCTCGAGTGGCCCGAGGCGCCGGCGCTGGTGCGGGCCCGCGTGCGCGCGACGGCAGAAGGCTCCGCCAAGCCGAGCGAGCTCGCGCGCGCTCTCGGCATCTGGGGATCGGAAGATCCGCGCGCCGATCACGCGCTCGTGGCGCGGCTCGGCGTCGTCGAGACCGTCGCGCTTGCGCGCGCGAGCGCGTGATATAGACGCGGCGTGGCGATCAACCTGTCGGTCAACCTCAACAAGGTGGCCCTGTTGCGCAACTCGCGCGGCGCGCACAACCCGGCGCCGCACGTCGCCGGTGTGACGTGCCTCGACGCCGGCGCGTATGGGCTGACGCTGCACTGGCGCGCCGACAACCGGCACACGCGTGAAGATGACGTCCGCGATCTGCGCGAGCTGTGCGAAGCGCGCGGCGCCGAGTTCAACCTCGAAGGCGATGCGCGCGCCGAGCTCGTCGCGCTCGCCGACGAGCTGCGCGTCACGCAATTCACGCTCGTGCCGGTGCGACCCGGCGAGATCACGAGCGATCACGGCTGGGATCTGCCTCGCGACCACGACGTGATCGCGCCGATCGCGCGTCGCTTGCAGGAGCGCGGCGTGCGCACCGCGATCTTCGTCGACCCGAATCCCGGCATGATGAAAGCCGCGGCCGCGACCGGCGTGTCGCGCGTCGAGATCTATACCGAACCGTACGCGTCGTCGTGGGGCACGTCGCGGCTCAAAGCCGAGCTCGACAAGGTCAAGCGCACCGCCGAAGCCGCGGCCGAGCATGGTCTCGCGGTCAACTGCGGCCACGATCTGAATCTGAGGAACACGCCGCTGCTCGCTCGCGAAGTCCCGCAGATCGTCGAGGCGTCGATCGGTCACGCGCTGATCGCCGATGCGCTCTACATCGGGCTCGCCGAATCCGTTCGCCGCTACGTGCGCGCGTGTCGCGGCGATGCCGTCGATGCGCCGGTGACGTTGTGATCGGTCGTTGCGCCGCGCTGCTGCCGCTCGCCGGCTGCTTCTTGATCCACGGCAACGACGCGAGCTGTCCGCACGACCGGACGATCGCGATCGCGACGCAAGACGACGTCGCGGCGTTTGCCGGCTGCACGCATGCGCGCGACGTCGCGATCCGGACCGGCGCCTCGGTCGATCTCGCGCCGCTCGCGAAGCTCGAGCGCATCGATGGCGATCTCGTGATCGGGCCGACCGTCGGGCTCGAAGAAGTCGGGCTCAACGGGCTCGAGCACGTCGGCGGCGCGATCCGGGCGTCCGATAACGCGGCGATGCACGGCTTGTACTTGCCGCGCTTGATCGACGCGGGCCGGGTCGTGGTCGACGGCAATCCGGGCCTGCGCACGATCGCGATGCCGCGCATCGCCGCGATCCACGGCCCGCTCGTGGTCGCGGACAACCCGCGGCTCGAGCTGCTCACCGCGAGCGACCTCGTCGCGATCGATCGCGAGCTCGTGATCGCGGGCGAGCCCAAGCTCGACAACCTCGAGCTCGCGCACCTCGCCGCCGCCGACGGCGTGCGGCTCGATAACGATCCGAAGCTGCCGGCGGCGCTCGCGCAAAAGCTTGCCGCGTTGCCGCCGTTGCCGCCGAAGCCAAAACGCCGCTGAACGAGCCGAGCGCATGGCGCGAGTGGCGCTATCATGCGCGCATGGCAGTCGAGGTCGACATCTTGCAGCTCGGAGGATCGCTGGGCTACCTCGACGAAGTCTACGAGCAGCTCCAAGCCCAACCCGCATCCGTCGATCCGAGCTGGCGCGACGCATTCGGCACGAAGCCCGCGAACGGCGCCAACGGCGCGCCTAGCAACGGCGCGAACGGCGCGCCTGGCAACGGCGCGAGCGCACGCAGTGAAATCGCGATCACGCGCGGCGTGACGCGCCAAATGCCGACGTTCTCGCGGCCGGGCGCGGTCACGCTGTCGCCCGCGGTCGCATCGCCTTCGGTGTGGCCGCTCGTCAACGCCTATCGCAGCCGCGGCCACTTCGCGGCGCACTTGGATCCGCTCGACTTGCTCGAGACCGCGCGGATCGACGAGCTCGATCCGGCGACGTGGGGCTTGACCGATCCGGATCAAGTCATCATGCCGACCGGCGTGCACGGCCTGCCGCGCGCGACGCTCGCCGAGCTGGTCGCCGCGTTGCGCCGCACGTACTCGGGCTCGGTCGGCCTCGAGTACATGCACATCTCGTCGCCGCAGCGGCGCAGCTGGCTCGCCGAGCGGATGGAGACCCAGCTGGCGGTGGCGCCGCCGTCGCCGGTCCGCGAGCGCGCGCTGCAGCTGATGATCAACGCCGAGCAGTTCGAGCGGTTCTGCCACAAGAAGTTTCCGGGCACGAAGTGGTTCTCGCTCGAAGGCAGCGAGAGCTTGATCCCGGCGCTCGATCTCATCCTCACGCATACAGCACGGCTCGGCGCGATCGAAGCCGTGCTCGGCATGTCACACCGCGGCCGGCTCGCGACCCTCGAGCAGATCCTCAAGCGGCCGACGCGCGAGATCTTCAACCAGTTCGAAGATATCGAGCCCGAGAAATCGCTCGGCGGCGGCGACGTCAAGTATCACCTCGGCTACTCGACGGATCGGCTCGATCCGAACGGCAACGCGATCCACGTGTCGCTGGCGTTCAACCCGAGTCACCTCGAAGCGGTCGATCCGGTCGTCGTCGGCCGCGTCCGCGCGAAGCAGACGCGCCACGGCGACGTCGAGATGCGCCGCGTGGTCGGCGTGCTCGTCCACGGCGACGCGGCATTCGCCGGCCAAGGGCTCGTGCCCGAGACGTTGCAGCTGTCGGGCCTGCCGGGCTTTCGCACCGGCGGCACGGTCCACTTCATCGTCAACAACCAGGTCGGCTTCACCGCGTCGCCGGCCGAGCAGCGCTCGACGCCGTACTGCACCGACGTCGCGAAGATGCTCGAAGTCCCGATCTGGCACGTCAACGGCGAGGACGTCGACGCGCTCGCGAAGGTCATCGAGCTGGCGTGCGAATACCGCGCGCAGTTCCAGAGCGACGTCGTGATCGACATGTACTGCTACCGCAAGTACGGCCACAACGAGATCGACGAGCCCGCGTTCACGCAGCCGGTCATGTACGACCGGATCAACAACAAGGCATCGCCGGTCGAGGTCTACACCAACAAGCTCGTCAACGAGGGCTCGATCATGGCCGACCAGGTCGTGGCGATGACCCAGCACCGCGTCGACGAGCTCGAGTCCGAGCTCACCGCCGCCAAGAGCAGCAAGCTGCGCCCCGAAGGTACGTCGATGACCGCGATGTGGCGCGGCTATCTCGGCGGCATAACCGATGGCCCCGAGCTCGTCGATACGCGCGTGATCCGCCCGCTGCTCGAGCAGATCGCGCAGAGCATCACGACGATCCCGGTCGGTTTCACGCCGCACCCGAAAATCGTGCGCTTGCTCGAGACCCGCGCGCAGATGGGCCGCGGCGAGCGCGCGCTCGATTGGGGCATGGCCGAAATGCTCGCGTACGGCACGTTGCTGTACGAGCAGATCAACGTGCGGATGAGCGGCCAAGACTGCGCGCGCGGCACGTTCAGTCACCGCCACGCGATCATCACCGACATCACGAACGGCAGCGAGCACCTCACGCTCGGCGCGCTGCACCCGGATCAAGGCCTGTGCCGGATCTACGACTCGTCGCTGTCGGAAGCGGGCGTGCTCGGCTTCGAGTTCGGCTACTCGCTCGACTATCCAGACGCGCTCGTGATGTGGGAAGCGCAGTTCGGCGACTTCGCGAACGGCGCGCAGGTGATCATCGATCAGTTCATCACGTCGTCGGAAGACAAGTGGAAGCGGTTGTCGGGGCTCGTGCTGCTGCTGCCGCACGGCTTCGAAGGGCAGGGCGCCGAGCACTCGAGCGCGCGGCTCGAGCGGTTCCTGCAAATGTGCGCCGAGCACAACATCCGCGTCGTCCAGCCGACGACGCCGGCGCAGATGTTCCACTTGCTGCGCGCGCAAGTGCTGCGCCGGCTGCGCAAGCCGCTGATCGTGATGACGCCGAAGTCGCTGTTGCGCCTGCCGGCGGCAGGCTCGGCGCTCGACGAGCTCGCGACCGGCGAGTTCCATCGCGTGCTCGCCGATCACGACGCCGATCCGACGAAAGTCACGCGCGTGATCATGTGCACCGGCCGCGTCTACTATGACCTCGTCGAGGAGCGCGCGAAGCGCAAAGCCGATCACGTCGCGATCGTGCGACTCGAGCAGCTGTATCCGTGGTGGAGCGACCTCGTGAGCGAATCGATCGCGCCCTACAGCAAGCTGGTCGAAGTCATGTGGGTGCAGGACGAGCCGTACAACATGGGCGCGGCGACGTTCGTGACGCCGCGGCTCGAGGAGCTATTGCCGACGAAGACCAAGCTCGAGGTCATCGCGCGCGCGGAGAGCGCGAGCCCGGCGACCGGCTCGCACAAGGCGCACGTGATCGAAGAGCAGCAAATTCTCAAGGCTGCGTTCGATCCGCGCTAGTCGTCACGGCGACGCGGCGGTCCCGGAGTGCTCGACGAGCCCGAACGCCGTGAAAAGCGCGAATCGCACTCCGCGATCCTGCGCGAGACGGACGGCGAGGAGCTAGAATGCGCGCCATATGGCTGACCTCGTCGTCCCGCAGCTCGGCGAATCGATTTCGGAGGCGGTGGTCGGCAAGTGGCTGAAGAACGTCGGCGATGCGGTGGCGGCCGACGAGCCGGTCGCCGAGCTCGAGACCGACAAAGTCACGGTGCAGCTGCCGAGCCCGGTCGCCGGTGCGCTCACCGAGCAGCGCGCGCAGACCGGCGCGACCGTCAAGGTCGGCGACGTGATCGGCGCGGTTCAAGCCGGCGCGACCGGCAAGGCCGCCGCGAAGCCGGTCGCCGCGCCGACCACGACGGTCACCGCGCCGCCGAGCGCGCAGGTTCCGAAGCAGCCGGCGGTCGTCACCGCGCCCGCGATGCCGCCGGCGACCACGCAGGTCGCCAAGCCGCAGCTAGCCCCGACACCGGTGTCGCCGAGCAACGGCGAGTCGCTCGACCGCGATGCGCTGATGCGGCTGACCCCGTCGCAACGCGCGAGCGCACGCGAGCACGGCTCGCTGCCGCGGCCGACGACAACGTCGTCGAGCACGCCGAGCGGTCCGTCCGAGCTCGATCGCCTACAGCATGTCGATCAGCGCGACGAGGTCGTGCCGATGTCGCCGCTGCGCAAGCGCGTCGCAGAGCGGCTCGTGCAAGCGCAGCACGAGTCCGCATCGCTGACGACGTTCAACGAAGTCGACATGACCGCGATCATGGACTTCCGCGCGAAGTACAAGGACGCGTTCGAGAAGCAGCACAAGGTGAAGCTCGGCTTCATGTCGTTCTTCGTCAAAGCCTGCGTCGCCGCGTGCAAGCTGTTCCCGGGCGTCAATGCCGAGGTGATCGGCGGCAACATCGTCTACAAGAAGCACTACGACTTCGGCATCGCGGTGCAGACGCCCAAAGGGCTCGTCGTGCCCGTGCTGCGCGACTGCGATGTGCGCAGCTTCGCCGAGGTCGAAGCCGGCATCGGCGAGCTCGCCGAACGCGCGCGCACCGGCAAGCTCGCGCTGCCCGATCTCGCGGGCGGCACGTTCAGCATCTCGAACGGCGGCATCTACGGCTCGATGATGTCGACGCCGCTGCTCAACTATCCGCAGTCCGGAATCCTCGGCATGCACAACATCGTCAAGCGCGCCGTCGTGATCGGTGGCGATGATAAGATCCAGGTGCGGCCGATGATGTACGTCGCGCTCAGCTACGATCACCGCGTGGTCGACGGCCGCGAGGCTGTCAGCTTCTTGGTCGCGGTCAAAGATCGGCTCGAGTCACCCGAGCGCATGCTCGTCGAGGTGTGATGAGAGCGATCGCGCTGACGATCGTGCTGGCGCCCGCGCTCGCGCTCGCCGACTGGCCGAAAACGGTCGATCCCGACTGTCGCTGCGAGCGCGCGTTTCCAGCCAAGCCGACCGACTCGACCAGGCCGTCGCCGTGGCCCAACGTGCTTTGGCATCGCAGCGAAGCGAAGATTTCGGCGACCGAGTGGTACGCGGTCAGCTGGGCCGCGTTCGACAAGACGCCGCCGCCGAACGCGTTCGACGCGTCGATCACGCAGCTGGTCGGCAAGGGCACGCTCGTGACGCGCTCGGCGATTCGTGGCCAAGCGAACGCGACCGTCAAGCGCGCGGATGGCACGACGATCGCGATCCGCGTCGCCACGCAAGGCCGCCGCGTCTACGTGCTCGAAGCCGGCGACGTCGCAAAGGGCACGAGGGCCGATGCGTTGTTCGACGGGTTTCACGCGTGGACCGACAAAGACGCGACGCCGGAAGGCGGAACCGTGGGCGTCGTCGGGGATGTGGCGCCGGGCGGCACGCTCGGCGACGGCGTCGCGCCGAAGCAAGGCACCGTCGTGCTCGGTGCGATCAAGCTAGCGGCCGGCAAGCTCGATCTCGACGCGGTCAACGCGATCCTCGAGAAGGCCGTGCCGCGCACGGTCGACTGCTTCGACAACGTGACGAAGCCGGCGACGTTCACGATCACGCTCGAGATCTCGCGCGTTGGCAACACGACGCCGACCATCGCCGGGCTCGACGGCGATCCGAAAGCGTGCATGCACGAGGTGTTCACCAACGCGCCCATCGGCAAGCCGCGCGACGACAATCCGGCCAAGCTCGTGATCCACGCGAGCTACACGCCGCCGGCGAAACACTAGATCGTCAACCGCGAGCGACGGCGCACTCGCTTGCCGCGGCCGGTGCGCCGACCAGCGATGGCGCGGCTAACCCGGCGGCATCGCGACGAACCGCGCCGGCATCTCGCGTGCACTTCCACGCGCCATGACGAACATCTCGCTCGCAGATCTCGCTTCGGTGATCGGCGGCGCCGGCGTGTGCCGGCAAGTCGGCGGGTCGTGGACTGCCAAGGCGCCGAACCAGACGCTCGACACCGGCGCCACGTTTCACTCGAAGGCGGATTGCACGGCCGCGGTGAAACGCTGGAGCACGAGCTTGATGAACCCGATGAGCGACCGCGCCGACTAACGCTTCGTTCCGAACACGCCGCGCGCCGCGACCTGCGGGCCGCCGAACCAGAACCGCGGACCGAGCCCGCGCGTCGTGACATCGACGCCGCAGCGTTCGAGCTCGGCGGCGTACGCGCGCGTGAAGTTGATGTCGACGATGACCGCGCGGCCGCCGGGTTTGAGCACGCGTGCGATCTCGGCGATCGCCTTCGCGCGCTCGTCGGCGCCGGGCACGTTGTGGATCGCCAGGCTCGACACGACCACGTCGGCGCTCGCATCGGCGAGCGGCAGCGCGCGCATGTCGGCGGTGACGAGCAGGGTCCGATCGGCCACGCCTTCGAGCTCGGCGTTGGCGCGCGTCGCCGCTTCGGCGTTGCCCGATTGATCGCGCGTGGCCCAGATGTCGATGCCGATCGCGTTGCCCTTCGGCACGCGAGCCGCCGCGAGGAGCAGCACGGCGCCGCGGCCGCAACCGACATCGACGATCGTCTCGTCGCCGCGGAGCGCCATCTGGTCGAGCAGGCGCGTCCACACGACGTGCTTGCCGCGCAACGTCGCGTACAGATACGAGCCGCCGCAGACCAGGCCGAACCCGCCGAGCCAGCCGCCGGTGATGCCGAGCCACGCGATGCCCGCGACCTGCGCGAGCACGACCGCCGCGACGCCGGCGACGACCATCGCGGCGAACATCGCGACGATCGCAGGCGCGTCGACGCCGAAATGGCCCTTGCGCGTCAGCGTCGGGCTCAGGGCACGCCTCGGATCACGAGCGCCGCGCCGAGCATCGGATCTTGCGGAGCGGGCAGGTGGATACCGGACAGCACGAGCTCGGCGGTGTGCGCGACACCGGCGACGAAGCCACCGCCGAGCGCCGCGAGGCTCGCGATCTCTTCGCGGCCCGCGCCGCCGACCTGCCACGCGCGCACGACGGCGCCCGCCGGCGTGACCTCGGCGAGAAACGCGTCGTCGCCGCCGCCGGCCGCGAAATGCGCGGAGCCGAGCGCGATCGTGCCCGAGAAGAAGCCGGCGACGATCGCGTCGTCGCCGACCGCGACGATCGCGCGCGTGCCGTCGAAGTCCGGGCCGCCGAGGATCGTCGTCGCGCCGAGCTCGCCGGCCGGTGACAACCACACGACGAGCCCGTCGCTCGCGCCGTTCGCCTTGAGCTCGCGCGTGCCGACTCGCATCGTGCCGCGTAGGTTCGCGGCGACCGCGACGTTGCCGGTCGCAGGATCGATCGCGATCCCGGTCGCGCTGTCGTCGCCGCGGCCGCCGAACGTGGTCGCCCATTTGCGCGCGCCGGTCGCGACGTCGAGCTCGGCGACGAAGATATCCGCGAACGGCAGCCGGTCGTCGAACGGCGGCAGCGGCACGCCTGCGAGCTCGGCGCCGGTGGCAAACGTGCCGGTGATCGCGACGCGATCGCCCGCGAACGCGACCCCCTGCACCGCATCGGCGCCCATGCCGCCGAGCCGCACGAGCCACGTGACGGCGCCGCTCGGCGCGATCCGCACCACGAAGCCGTCGGACTTACCGGCGCTCGACACGATCGCGCTCGCCGCGCCTTCGCCGGCGCGCAGCGTGCCCGCGAAGCTGCCGCCGACGATGAAGCCATCATCGGGCGCGATGCAGATCGACGTCGCGATCGCGTATTCGCTGGCGTCGAGCGGCACCCGCCACGCCGCCGCACCGGTCGCGACGTCGAACGCGGCGACCACCGCGCCGGGCTCGCCGCGCATCGCGATCGGCGCAGCTGCGAGCTTCGCGTCGCCGGTGATCGACAGCGTCGCGGCGACGAGATGCCCGGTCGCCGCGATCGGCCCGATCGTGCCGGGCAGCGCGACGCTGCGCTCACCCCAGGCAAGCGACTCGCCCGACGCGACGAACACGTGCGCACCATCGCCGGCGACCGCGCGAATCGGCCCGACGGCAACGGCACGCGTGACCGCGGCGATCGGCGCGACGTATACGGCCGGCGCCTTGTGGACGCAGGCGACCACGAGGGCCACCGCGCCGAGCGTGCCGGCGAGGTTCAGATCTTTTCGCCGCGCGCGCGAAGCTGCGCGACGACGGTCGCGAGACCGAGCCGATCGATGACGCGCATGCCGCGCGCCGAGACACGCAGCGTGATCCAGCGCTTCTCGTCTTCGAGAAAGAACCGCTTCGAGCGCAGGTTGATCTCGAACCGCTTCTTGGTGTGGCGGTTCGAGTGGCTCACGTTGGAGCCCATGAGCGGAGACTTACCGGTGACTTGGCAAACGCGCGACATGGCAGCCTCTAGATCCTTAGATCTTTGACTCTTTGAACTCGACGTGCTTGCGAACCACCGGGTCGTACTTCTTCAGCACGAGCTTGTCCGGGGTGCGCTTGCGGTTCTTCGACGTGGTGTAAAAAAAGCCGGTATCCGCCGTAGATACAAGGCGGATGAGCTCGCGACCTGATTTGCCCTTCTTGGCCATAGCTGTGCTCCGGGACGGGCCTTATGGCATGCCGTCCCGGGGCTTGGCAAGCGCTAGTCGTCGCCGTCGTCGTCCTTGGCGTCGTCTTGGCTGTCTTCGTCGACGTGCGGGTCGACGGCAGGCAGATCGGGCTCTTCGGAGTGCGGATTCGAGTCTTCGTCGTGAATCGGCTGAGGCGTCGGCGCGCGCTCGGCGGTGGCCTCGACCGCAACTCCGGGCAATGTCGTGGTCTTGCGCTTGGCGCGGCGGGCGTCGATCGACATCGCCAAGATCGTCATGTCGTCGCCCTGAGCCTGCTCGGGCGCGTGCGAATCGATGTCGGCCAGGATCGCCTTGATCACGTCCTCGCACGTGCCGCGCGCGGTGCGGATCCGCCGCGACAGCCGGTTGAGGCCGTACTCGTTGCCGCGCGCATCGCGCGACTCGAGGATGCCGTCCGACACCATGATCAGCATGTCGCCCGAGTGCAGCTGCACGCGCGCCTCGCCGGCTTCGAGCTCGCCGACCACGCCGAGCGGCGTGGTGTGCGCGCGTTCGGCCTGCAGCGGGAACACGCGATCGCCGCGGCGCAGCAGCGGCACGCAGTGGCCGGCGTTGGTGAACACGAGCGAGCGATTGTCGAGGTCGTAGATGCAGTAGACGAGCGTGGCGAACATGCCGTCTTCGCCGAGCTGCGCGATCTCTTGGTTGACGCGGCGGAGCAGGCGCGCCGGCGTGCGTGCGATCGCAGCCCGCGAGCGCAGCTCCGAGGTCAACCGCGCCATGTACAGCGCGGCGCTGATCGCCTTACCGGCGACATCGCCGACGGCGAGGCCGAGGTGCGACGGGTCGTGCCAGATGAAGTCGTAGAAGTCGCCGCCGATCTGATACGCGGGCTCGTAGTGCACGGCGAAGTCGAGGCCGACGACTTGCGGCACGTGCGGCGGCAACAGCGAGCGCTGGATCTGGCGTGCGACGCGCAGATCGCGCTCGAGCCGCTCGCGTTGCAGGAGCTGGCTCGCGACGCGCGTCGCGTGGATCGCCAAGCCGGCTTGTGTCGCGATCGCCTGCAGCAGATCGACGTCTTCCTGGCGAAACGCGCTCTGCGCACTCTCGACGTAGACCACGCCGTAGTGCGAGCCGTGATAGATCAGCGGCGCGCCCATGCGCGTGCCGACGGCTTCTTCGTCGTCGGAGGCGTCGCCGAGCAACACGCCGCGCCGATCGGCGACGACGTGCTGGATGATCGTGCCCGGCACTTTGAGCTGACCGCCGTACGGCTTGGCGAGCCCGTCGCTGGAGCTCGTGGCATCGTCGCTGGCCGCGTTTCCGGGCGACGTGCCGCTGCCCGCCGTGCGTCTGCGATGGCGCTGCGCCTGCACGCGGAGATCGCCGGTGCGCTCGTCCTCGACGAGCACGCCGACATCTTCGGCTTGCGGGAACACGTCGAGCAGCGCGTCGACCAGCTTTTCGAGCAGCGCGTCGGCGGTATCCGACGACGCCGTCGCGTGGAGCAGGTGGACGAGCGCGTCGAGCTTGCGCTCGATCAGGCGGACCGCTTTTTGATCGGCGACGCTGATCATGCCCGAGCTCAGGATCTGCATCCGGCCCGAGCTGTCCTCGCGCGGCCGGATCAGCGACTGCGAGCCGACATCGACGATCGTGACGACGTTGCCCTCGGGATATTTGGGCGCGTCGGTCGATGGCTCCGACGCTTCGACCCGAATCCGATTGTTCGCGATCGTGATCTCGTCGTCGTGCTTGAGCAGCATCGCCGACTGCAGCTTGATCCCGTTGATGTACGTGCCGTTGTTGGAGCCCAGATCTTCGAGCGACCAGCTCTCGCCCGAGCGCCAGAGTCGGGCATGTTGCCTCGACACGCGCATGTCGGGCACGAAGATCTGGCAGTCGCTGCGCCGGCCGATGACATAGTCACCTTCGCCGAGCTTGTAGCGTCGGCCGGCGATCGGTCCCGCCAGGAAGATCAGCGACGGCATCCTAGGCGCGCTTATTACCACGGTTTTCCGGCACTCGGCCAAGCTACGGAGCGCTGCTTCACAAGCCGCCGTAAGCCTGGTTTACTTCGCGCGTGCAAGCGCTCGGTAACTTCATTGGAGGCCAGTTCGTTCCGCCATCGGGCCGGGCGCTGGTCTCGCGCAACCCCGCCGCGGATGGCGCGGTCGTTCTCGAGACCGGATTCACCATCGAAGCCGTTCGCCATGCCGCGCAGGCAGCGGCATCCGCGCAGCCGGCATGGGCCGCGCTGTCAGCCGCGCAGCGCTGGGCGCACCTGGAAAAGTTCAAAGCCGCGATCGCCGCGAAGGCGGGACCGCTCGCCGACGCGATCGTGGTCGAGACCGGCAAGCTGCGCGGCGAAGCGAAGACGGAAATCCAGACGCTCGTCAATCGCTTCGAGCTGGTGAAGGCTGCGATGGCCGCGGATCTCAAGCCCGGCGCCGTCGGGCCGGGCGAGTCGCTGCGCTACCAGCCGCTCGGCGTCGTCGGCGTGATCGGGCCGTTCAACTTTCCGCTGCATCTGTGCCACGCGCACGTGGTCCCCGCGCTCGCCGCCGGCAACACCGTCGTGATCAAGCCGAGCGACATCACGCCGCTGTGCGGCCAGCGCTACGCCGAGGCCGCGCTCGCGGCCGAGTTGCCCGCCGGCGTGATCAACGTCGTCGCCGGCACGGGCGAGGTCGGCGCCGCGATGATCGCCGAGCCGCTGCTGCATGGCCTGTGCTTCACCGGCAGCTGGGCCGTCGGTCAGAAAATCCTCGAGGCCGCGACGCATCGGCCCGAGCTCCTGATCGCGCTCGAGATGGGCGGCAAGAACGCGTGCGTGATCCTCGACGACGCGGCGCTGCGCCAGGCCGTCCACGAGGTCGCGGTCAGCGGGTATCTCAGCGCCGGCCAGCGCTGCACCGGCGCCGAGCGCGTGCTCGTGCATCGCGCGCTCGCCGACCGGTTTTGCGACGCGCTCGCGACGGTCGTGCGCTCGCTCGAGTTCGGCAACCCGGAATCGCCGGCGAGCTTCGCGGGCCCGCTCGCGACCTCGGCCGCGCTCGAAAAAGTCGACCGCGCGCTCGCAGCCGCCAAAGCCGGCGGTGCCGAAGCAATCGTCGCCGGCGCGAGGCTGCCAGGTGGCAGCTATCGCAGCGCGTCGTTACACCGCTTGCCCGACGGCGTGCATCACGTCGCCGGCTACACCGACGTCGAGATCTTTGGCCCGGACCTGTGCGTCGAAGTGGTCGACAACGACGACGAAGCCGCCGCGGTGCTCGAGCAGAGCCCGTACGGCTTCGTGCACTCGGTGTTCACCGCGAGCGATGCGCGGTTCGACAAGCTCGCCGCGCGGATCAAGAGCGGCATGCTCAACCGCAACCGCTCGACGAACATGGCGAGCCCGAAGCTGCCGTTCGGCGGCGTCGGCAAGAGCGGCAACTATCGCCCGGCGGGCGCGTGGGCGCATCGCAACGTCGTGTATCCGGTCGCCGTGCTCGAGCATCCGCTCGGCGCGATCACGCCGAACGCGATGATCGCGAGTCATCTGCCGGCATTCGATCTCGATCGACTCGAAGCCCAGCACGCCGCCGAGGAAGCCGCCGAGGCCGCGCGCATCCTGGTCGACAATCCGCGGCCGATGGCGATCCATCGCCCGCCCGGCGGCCGATTGCCGGCGAGCGAGGCCTTGCTCGCGCGGCTCTATGCCGGCGATCGCGTCGCCAAGGAGAAGAAGCCGCCGGTGTTCGATCACCTGCGCTCGGCGGGACCGTGGATGATCTCGATCGACGACGATCCGCTCGCCGTGCTCGACGGCATGAGCCAGACCGCGACCGTGGTCGGCGGCTTCGCCGAGGATCCGGTCGTGCGCGCGTACACCGAAGGCGAGTTCGCCACGACGATCGTCGCCAACCGCGACACCGCGATCGCCGAAACCTGGGCCGTGACCGACTACGCGAACACGCTGCGCCAGCTCGTGCCGGGCCTGCCTCATGTCACGTTCGTCGCGTCCGGCGCCGAGTCGAACGAGAAGGCGCTCGCGCTGTGCCGGATCAACTGCGAGCGCAAAGCCGCGACGAAGATCCTCGCGTTCGATGGCAGCTTCCACGGCCGCACGCTGCTCGCCGTGCACGCGACGCACTCGCCGAGCAAGCGCGCGCCGTTCGAGCTGCCGGGCTATCACGCGCACTTCGCGCCGTTTCCGCTGTGGAACACACCGAACGCCGGCGAGCCGGCAGCGCCGAGCGGCTACTACGCCGCGGCCGCGACCGGCGACATCGCGGATCTGCAAGAGCGTTTCGGCGACGCCAAAAACGATGCGTTGCTCGCGGCGGAGATCGAGTCGCTCGCGGCTGTCGATGCCGCGCTGAAAACGGGCGAATACTTCGTGACGATCATCGAGCCGATGCAGAGCGAAGGCGGCGATCGCTACGCGACAGAGCGCTTCTTCCGGGCGCTGCGCTTGCTCACGCGCTTCCACAAGACGTTCCTCGTCTTCGACGAGGTTCAGGTCGGCTTTGGCCTAGGTGGGCCCTTCGCGTGGCACTCGAAGTTCCGCCTGTTGTCGGCGCGTGGCCAGCAGGACTATCCCGACGCCGTCACGTTCGCGAAGCGCGCGCAGGTCGGCGTGGTGATGTCGCGGTTCGCCGATCCCGAGCCCGCGAGCGCACACGAAGCCTCGCTCGTTCGCGGCCGCGTGCACGCCGACATGGTGTCGACCGCGCACAACGCCGAGCGGCTCGAGAAGCTCGTGCTGCCGCGGCTACATCAGATCGCGAAGTCGTATCCACACCTCGTCGCGAATCCGCGTGCGACCGGCTACGCGTTCGCGTTCGAGCTGCCGACACCCGCGTTGCTCGACGCGTTTCTCGCCCAGCGATTCTGGCGCGGCGCGATCGTGTTCGCGGCCGGCACCAAGACCGCGCGCTATCGCTTGAGCGATTCGTTCCACGCGCGCGAGATCGATCTGCTGTTCGAGACGATCCGCAAGTCGCTGTCGTGGCTCGACGCGCACGACGGCGCGAAGCCGCCCGCGTGGGAAGACGCGATCGTGCCCGCAGCTGCGCCGAAGCCCGTGCCCGAGCTCCGCTATCGCCAAGTCCCGCATCGCGAGGCGATGGAGTTTCTGCCCGCGATCCTCGACATCGAGTACCAGGTCTACGAGCCGGCGCGGCGCACGCCGCCGGCGGAGATTCGCGCCGCGATCGAAGATCCGGATGGCTCGCTGATCATCTGCGAGAGCCCGGGCCCGTCGGGTACGCAACAGCTCGTCGGCTTCGCGATCGGCGGCCCGCTCGAAGAGAGCAAGGACGTCGAAGGCTGCGACGACGATCCGATGCTCGGCAAGAAGAACACGATGTACTCGGTGTCGATCACCGTCGCGACCGGGTTCCAGAGCGCCGGCATCGGCCGCAAGATCAAGGAGCTCCAGCTGCGCGATGCCGCGGCGCGCAAGGCCGCGAACGGTGGCCCGCGCTATCGCTACGTCACCGGGCGCAACCGCGTCGGCCGCACCGCGAACATGACGCACTTGAACCGCGTGTTCGGCGCGCACGTCGTGCAGGTGATGACCGGCCAGTACGAGGATCCGGAAGGGCAGGCGATCTATTACCGGATCCCGCTCGGCGCGTTGCAGCCCGATCCGATCGTCAAGCACGACGTGATCGCCAACCGCGCGCGGCACGACGACGTGATCGCACTCGCAAGCCCGGCGAACGCCGGGCGCGCAGGATCGCAGGAGGCGATGCGGAGTGTGTTCGACCTGGCGTCGGGCCTCACGAAGCCGTTCGCCGAAGCGCCGGCGTCGTTGACGGCTGCCGAGACCAACGGCCTGTTGTACGGCCCGGCGGTCAACAAGCTCACGCTGATGAACTACGCGACGCCCGGGATGGTGCGCGCGATGGAGTGGATCGGCGCGCTCGTGCCCGAGTTGCCGCACATGTATCTCACCTCGAGCCGCGACGAGTCGCTCGACAAGGCGCTGCGCCTGATGCGCTGCACGCGCAAGCAGGCAACCGTCGCGATCGGTTTGCAAGGCGGTTACTACGGCCACACGACGGGCTCGGCGCGGTCGTTGTCGGACCCCGAGGTTCATCGCGGCGGTCCCGCGCACTTCGCGTGGCCGCGCGTGCCGCATCCGGCGATCGCCGGAACGGCGGCGACGATCGCGGCGCTGCGCGCTGCTGCGGCGAGCCCAGACGCGACGCTCGGCTTTGTCTACGAGCTGGTCCAAGAGCGCACCGGCCTCGTGCTGCCGCCGGATTTCATCGACGCGCTGACCAAGCTGCGCCGCGAGATCGATCTGCCGCTGATCGCGATCGAGACCACCACGCACACGTATCGCTCGGGCAAGGGCGCATTTCTCTCGCAAGCGATGGGCCTCGTGCCCGACGTGCTCGCGTGGTGGGGCGGCGCGCAGACCGGCTACTTGCACACGAGCGCGCGCTGGTTCATCGCGTCGCCGCTGACGTTGGTCTCGACGTGGGATGGCGACGAGCTGTCGCTCGTGCGCCAGCATCACCAGCTGCGCGCCGCGCGATCGATCGACGTCGCCGGCGGCGCCTCGGCGATCGAGACCGCGCTGGCGAAGATCGGCTCGCACGGCATGGGCGCGTATCGCGTGATCGATGGCGCACACGCCGACAAGCTCGCGCGGGCCGGCATTCGCGCGCGCGCGTTGCCGAACGGCAAGCTCGCGATCGTGCCTCCGCTCGACAAGCTCGACCAGACCGCGCAGGCGCTCGCGGCGGCGCTCGCGTGATGCGGACGCTCGCATTGCCGGCCGGCAAATCGCCGCTCGAGTGGGGCCGCATCCACGGCGAGAGCTTTCGCGGTGAGATCTCCGCGCTCGCCGAGATCCGGTTGTACCTGTGCACCCGCGTCGGCGGGTTCAAGACGCGCGAGCAAGTCCTCGCGGCGGCGCGCGCGCACTTGCCGGTGCTCGAGCGTTACGACCGCGCGCTCTACGACGAGCTCTGCGGCATCGCCGGCGGCGCCGCGATCGATCCCGCGTTGATCGTCGTCGCCAATCACTATACCGACCTGCGCGATCTCGATCCGGAGCCCGCGAGCTGGCGGCCCGCGCCGATGCGCGACACCGCCGAAGCGCTCGTCAACCCCGAGCGCGGCGCCGACTCGCTCGGCGGCGATGGCTGCAGCGTGATCTACGCCGAGTCGCCGACCGGCAAGCTGCTCGCGCAGACCTGGGACATGCACGCGACCGCGATCCCGTACGTGATGACGCTCGACATCCCCGACTCGCCCGCCGGTCCGGCCGCGCGGCTGCTCACCGTCACCGGCTGCCTCGGCATGGCCGGCATGAACGGCGCGCGCGTCGGCATCGCGATCAACAATCTGTATTCGACCGACGCGACGCTCGGCGTCGTGTGGCCCGCCATCGTGCGCAAGGCGCTCCAGCAGCGCACCGCCGCGGGCGCGCGCGAGGTCATCATGCACAGCCCGATCGGCTCCGGGCATCACTATCTGATCGCCGATCGCGAGGCCGCCTTCGCGATCGAAGCGTCGGGCACGCGGCGCAAGATCATCTTCACCGGCGGCCCGAGCTACTGCCACACGAACCACTGCTTCGACGGCGACGTCGCGGCCCGCAGCAAGGTCCCGCCCGCATCGACCACACATGATCGCATGGCGTGGCTCGAAGCCGACACCGCGCGTGCGCCGGTCCACGATCTCGCCGACGCTTGGGCGCGCCTCGGCAGCGAAGACGGCTGGCCGCGAAGTATCTGTACGAACATGGCGACGCCCGAGTCGCCGCACGGCGCTGCCACGTGCGGCGCGATCGCGATGAACCTCACGACCGGTGAGGTGTGGGCGCAATCCGGCTTCATCCACAACGTCGCCCCCGAACCGGGGACGGTGTCCACTAAGACAACTTAAAGTGGGCAACTCCTCGAATCTCCACGCCCGCGAGATCCGGAGGTCAACTTGAGCGATTACCCCTTCTTCTTCACCTGGACCGCGCAACACGGCGCGAAGCCGCTCGAGTTGACCGGCGGCGCCGGCGCGTGGTTCACGACCAAAGGCGGCGATCGCTGGCTCGATCTCGGCGCGCTCAGCTATCAGGTCAACGTCGGCCACGGCGAGCGGCGCATCGTCGAGGCCATCAAGCGCCAAGCCGACGAGCTCTGCATCTCGGCGCCGAACGCGATCTATCCGGCGAAGATCGAGCTCGCGAACCGCTTGCTCGAGCTCGCCGGGCCGGCGTTCGAAGGCGGCAAAGTCTTCTTCACGCTCGGCGGCGCGGAAGCGAACGAAAACGCGATCAAGATCGCGCGGCTCGTCACCGGCCGGCTCAAGAACATCGCGCGCTATCGCAGCTATCACGGCGCATCGATGGGCGCGCTCGCGCTGACCGGAGATTGGCGGCGACCGGCGGCCGAGCCCGCGCTCGCCGGCGTGATCCACGTGCAGGACTGCTACTGCGATCGCTGTCCGTTCGGCAAGACGCTCGCGACGTGCAACCGCGAGTGCGCGACCAACATCGGCGACGTGATGCAGCTCGAAGGCCCGCGCTCGATCGCCGGCGTATTTTTGGAGCCGGTGCCGGGCGCGAACGGCGTGCTCGTGCCGCCTCCCGACTACTGGCCGATCGTGCGCAAGGCATGCGACGCCGAAGGCGCGCTGCTCGTCGCCGACGAAGTGCTCACGGGCTTTGGCCGCACCGGCCGCGCGTTCGGATTCCACCATTGGGACGTCGTGCCGGACCTCATCACGGTCGCGAAAGGGCTCGCGTCGGGCTACGCGACGATCGGCGCGGTGATCGTGCACCCGCGGATCGCGCAGCACTTCGAGCAACACGTGCTCGCGTGCGGCCTGACGTACTACGCCCACCCGATCGCGTGCGCCGCCGCGCTCGCGACGCTCGACGTCTACGCCGACGACAAGTTGTTCGCGAACGCCGCGGCGCTCGGCCCGGTCTTGCGCCGCGAGCTCGACGCGGTCGCCGCCAAGCTCGACGCGAGATCGTTCGTGCGCGGCCTCGGGTTGCTCGCCGCGCTCGAAGTCGAGGCGCCGACCGCGGCCTGGCAGACGCTCGGCAGCGAGCTGGCGGCGAAGAAGCTGTCGCTGCACGTCGACGGCAAACGCGGCACTGCGATCTTCGCGCCGCCGCTGTGCATCACCGAACAAGAGCTGGTCACCGGCGTGCGCGCGTTCGGCGAGGCCGCTATCGTGGCGTTTGGAAGCAAATGATAGGCAAGCACGCAAACAAGGTCCGCGCGTCGATCGCGGAAGCGCTCGCGCCGCTCGAGGACGGCATGACGATCCTCGTCGGCGGGTTCGGCCTGTCGGGAAATCCAGAGGCGTTGATCAAAGGCGTGGTCGAGCGCGGCGTGCGCGACTTGACGCTGGTGTCGAACAACGCCGGCAACCTCGGCAAGGGCCTCGCGACCTGGCTACGCGCCGGCATCATCAAGAAGGTGATCTGCAGCTACATCGGCAACAACGAGGATCTGCACACGCGCATGGCGTCGGGCGAGGTCAACGTCGAGATCACGCCGCAGGGCACGCTCGTCGAGCGCATGCGCGCGGCCGGCGCAGGCGTGCCCGCGTTCTTCACGCCGACCGGCGCCGGCACCGTCGTCGAAGATGGCAAGGAGGTACGCGACATCGACGGCAGGCGCGTGATCCTCGAGCGCGCCTTGCACGGTGACGTCGCGCTCGTGCGCGCGGCGAAGAGCGATCGGTTTGGAAACCTCAGGTTCTGGCGGACCGGACGCAACTTCAACCCGGTGATGGCGACCGCGGCGAAGCGCACGATCGTCGAGTGCGACGAGCTCGTCGACAACGGCGCGATCGATCCCGACGATGTGCATCTGCCCGGCATCTACGTCCACGAGATCATCCACGTGCCCGAGCACGAGAACGCGTTCGAGTACAAGACCCTGAGGAAGCGCGCATGACCTGGACCACGGAAGAGATGGCGCGCCGCGCGGCGCGAGAAATCGCGGCGGGCTCGATCGTGAACCTCGGCATCGGACTGCCGACGCAGGTCGCGGATTATTTGCCGGCCGGCCACGCGTGGCTCCACTCCGAGAACGGCTTGCTCGGCATGGGGCCGTTTCCGTTCGAGGGCGACGAAGACCCCAATCTGATCAACGCCGGCAAGCAAACGGTCACGGTGCTGCCCGGCGGCTCGACGTTCGACTCGGCGAGCTCGTTCGGCATGATCCGCGGTGGCCACGTCGACCTCGCGATCTTGGGCGCGATGCAAGTCTCCGAGACCGGCGACCTCGCAAACTGGGCGGTCCCCGGCGGCAAGATCATGGGCATCGGCGGCGCGATGGATCTCGCGAACGGATGTCGTCGCGTGATCGCGATGATGCAGCACACGACGAAGACCGGCGAGGCCAAGCTCGTGCCGAGGTGCACGTACCCGCTGACGGCGATCGGCGTCGTCTCGCTCGTGATCACCGAGCGCGGCGTGTTCGAGCCGGCTGGGCCAGGGAAAGGATTTCGGCAGCTCGACGGGGACGGTGTCCACTAAGACAACTTGTGCCGCCTAAGTCCGCGAACTCAGGCCGTCGTGCGATCCGGACGTCAACTTGCGATCCGCTCCGCAACAATGATCTCGGCGGCGATGCGCCGGCATAGCTCGGTGCAGAGCGTGTGCGGCATTGTGCCGAGCGCGATACGCGAGACGGCTTGCTTGCTGATGCCCAGCGCGGCGGCGATGTCGCTGCCGACCAACCCGAGCGCGCGCCCGCAATGCACGATCATCCGTCGCGCGGCGATAAGCGTCGCATTGCGGCGGCGCGAGCGCACGGCATCGGGCGAGACCGCGAGGAGCTCGCACGCGAGCTGAACGATACGTGTGGGGTTCGGCCGAACACGCGCGAACGGGCGCGCGACGAGCGGAACGACTCGGCCCTCGGGGGTCGCGACGTGAATCGCGCCGTGCCGCTTCACGGTGTGTGCGATCCGCGCGAGCTCGGGCATGTCGGGTTGCGACGGCAGGCCGTCGACGTACGTCGCCAGCTCGCGCGCCGAACCGAATCCGCAGCGCGCGAGGCCTAGCTCGGTATCGAGCCACGCTGGTGTAGCGCTGATGCCGAGATATGCGCGATGGCTCGTCCAATCCGTATCGGCGGCGGCACCGACGACGCTGCCGCGAACCGGATTGTTGTGGATGTACGCGACGAGCTCGCGCGTTGCTTCCGGCGCGATCGCGTAGTCGCGGGCGCGGTCTGCGAACAAACCGCCAAGCCGTCCATGCTTCGAGTTCATCCATCGCGCGAACGGCGCGTGCGCTCGGCGACTCCAAACCGCAAGCGGCTCGGCACCGGCGACCACGGCCAGGTGAATGTGGTTGCTCATCAAAGCGAATGCGATACAGCGCCAGTCGCTCGCGTCGAGCGCGCGGCCCAGCCACGAGAGGTAGCGACGACGCTCGTCGGAGCCGGTGAAGTACCAGCCGCGGTCGACGAATCGCCAGATCAGGTGGTGGACGGCGTGCGGAACATGGAGCCTCGCGGTGCGCATGCGATGGGTATCGACGCATGCGCGCGCGAGTTGCGTAAGTTGACGTCCGGATCTCGGGGCCGTGAAGAGTCGCGAGGTTGCCGCGCACAAGTTGTCTTAGTGGACACCGTCCCCGATCGTGGTTCCTACGGATCCTGGGTTTTGGACGGCTTTGACGAGGTCTCCCGCGCCGAGCTTGCCGAGGATGTGAATCGCGCCGACGCCTTGGTCCACGACGGCCAGCGCTTCTTCGAGCTTGGGGATCATTCCACCGGTGACGGTGCCATCGGCGATCGCTTGGCGCGCTTGTGCGCGCGTGAGCGCGCCGATGCGCGACGACGGATCGTTGACGTTCTTGAGCACGCCGGGCGTCGACGTGACCAGGAACAGTCGATCGGCTTTCAGCGCCGCCGCGAGCTGGTTGCCGACCATATCCGCGTTGATGTTGTACACGCCGCCTTCGGCGTCGGCGCCGAGGCACGCGATCACCGGAACGTACTTCGCGGCCCACAGCGCATCGAGCAGCGCGGTGTTGAACCCGACGACGTCGCCGACGAGCCCGAGGTCGACCGGATCGGGACCCGCGCCGGCGTAGACTTTCGGCGGTCGCTTGACCGCGCGCACCACGAGGCCCGATGCGCCATGCAACCCGACCGCGGCGACGCCCGCCGCCTGCAGCGCCGCGCACAAGTCGACGTTGAGCTTGCCGGCGACGACCATCTTCATCACATCCAACGTCGCGAGATCGGTCACGCGCCGGCCGGCGACCTGCCGCGTCTCGATGCCGAGTAGCTTCTGCAGCGCGGTCGCCTGCGGACCGCCGCCGTGCACGATCGCGATGCGCGCGCCGCCGTCGACGAGGACGCGCAGATCCGCCGCCAGCAGCGCCGCCTCACCGGAACCGACGACCTCGCCGCCGATCTTGACGACGAGCGTGGTCACGGCCAGTTTCCGGTGTCGGCCAAGCTCGCTTTCTCGTCGAGGCCGAGCACGAGGTTCATGTTCTGGATCGCCTGACCGGCGCCGCCTTTGATCAGGTTGTCGAGCGCCGAGAACAGCGCGATCGTGCGCTTGCCGTTCGCGGCCGCGCCGACGGTGAAGCCGACCTCGCAGTAGTTCGAGCCGTGCACCGCGACGACCTCGGGCAATCGCTTGTTGCCAGGCCGCCGCACGAACGGCTCGCGCGCGTAGCGCTCGTCGAACAACGCGCCGAGCTTGCCGGCATCGATCGAATCGGCCGGCAACTCGACGAAGCACGTCGCGAAGATCCCGCGCGTCAGCGGCGCGGAGATCGGCACGAATCGCAACTCGACGTGCTTGGCGCCGGCGTCGCCGAGCGTCTGCACGATCTCCGGCACGTGCTGGTGATCGAGCGGCTTGTACGTCTTCAAGTTGTTCGCGCGGCTCGGATGATGCGTGCCGGCTTGCGGCGCGATCCCGGAGCCCGACGAGCCGGTGATGCCCTGCACGTGGATCACCGCATTGTCGAGCATGCCGGTCGCGGCGAGCGGCAACAGGGCGAGCTCGATCGTCGTGGCGAAGCAGCCGGGCGATGCGACGTACGCAGCGGCCTTGATCGCGGCGCGGTTGAGCTCGGGCAAGCCGTACACGAACGTGCTCGCGAGCAGCTCGGGATGCGGATGTTTCGCGCCGTAATATTGTTCGTAGACCGCGGCGTCGCGCAGCCGAAAGTCGCCGGACATGTCGACGACCTTGACGCCCGCGGCGATCAGCTCGGGCACTTTCGCGGCCGTGACTTTGTGCGGTAGCGCGAGCAGCGCGACGTCGCAGCCTTTGGCGGCGTCGGCGGGCGTGAGATCTTCGAACTTGAGATCGGTCGCGCCGTCGAGGTTCGGGTGAACGGCTCCAAGCGGCTCGCCGACGTGATCGATCGACGCGACGCGCACGAGCTCGACATCCGGGTGCATGAGAAGGCGGCGCGCCATCTCGGCGCCGCCGTACCCGCTGCCGCCGATGATCGCGGCCTTGAATCGCTTAGCCATGGTAGGCACGGTATGCCATGGGAACAGCATCCGAGTCACCCGCGCTCCAGCGCGCGCTCGAGACCGTCGACGCCGCCGAGGCAATCGCGCTCACGCGCCGCTGGGTCGAGGTCAACAGCTACACCGCGAACGTCGAAGGCGTGAACCGCGTGGGTGCGATGCTGCGCGAAGCGTTCGCGTTGCCGTCGCTCACCGCGCAGACCATTCCGGGCGGCGAAGGCTACGGCGATCATCTGGTGTGGCGCACGTCAGCGCCCGGCGCGCCGGTCGTGCTCGTCGGCCATCACGACACCGTGTTCCCGCCGGGCCACTTCGAAGGCTGGCGCGAGAGCGACGACGGCCGCGCGACCGGGCCGGGCGCGCTCGACATGAAGGGCGGGCTCGCGGTGATCCGCGGCGCGTTGGTCGCATTGGAACGAGCGGGCGTGCTCGCGAAGCTGCCGATCGTGATCGTCTCGGTCGCCGAAGAAGAAGTCGGCTCGCCGACGAGCAAGCCGCACCTCGAAGCGCTCGCGCGAGGCGCGAAGTGCGGGCTCGTATTCGAGTCCGGACGCGCGGCGGACGCGATCATCACGCGGCGCAAAGGCGTCGGCGCGATGACGGTGACCGCACATGGCAAGGCCGCGCACGCCGGCAACAATCACAAAGACGGCGCGAACGCGATCTGGGCGCTCGCGAAGTTCGTCGACGCGGCGCAACGCTTCACCGACTATGCGCGCGGGATCACCGTCAACGTCGGGATGTTCCACGGCGGGACGTCGAAGAACACCGTGCCCGAAACGGCGACGTGCCTGCTCGACCTGCGCTACGAGACTGTCGCCGACGCGCACGCGCTGGTCGACGGCTTGCGCGCGGCGGGGTCGGATGCCGCGGCCGCCGTGCCGGGCGTTGCGATCGATGTGGCCGGCGGCGCGAATCGGCTGCCGCTCGAGCGCACGCCGGAATCGGCCAAGCTGCGCGATGCGTACGCGGCATGCGCGCGCGCCGAAGGGCTCGGCGACGGCGAGGCCGCGCTGCTCGGCGGCGGCTCCGACGCGAACACGCTCGGTCCGCTCGGGGTGCCGGTGATCGACGGGCTCGGTCCGCGCGGTGCCGGGTTTCACACGACGACCGAGTATGTCGAGCTCGCCACGTTCAAGCCCAAGATCCGAGCGCTCGTCCGCTTCCTCGGGGACGGTGTCCACTAAGACAACTTGTTACGTGCAAACACCTGGATTCGTTCGACCGCAAGATCCGGACGTCAACTTGTCGATTGGTCGACGTCACGAGGCGACACGCATCGAGCCGCGCAAAGCATTCGCATGAAACAACAAGTTGACCTCCGGATCTCGCACTCCAGCAATCTCGCGAGGTTCGCGTCCACAAGTTGTCTTAGTGGACACCGTCCCTGTCAGTGCAGCGTGAGCGTTGCAGCGAGCTCCGCGGCGAGCGTGAGCTCCTCCTGGAGCAGCGGCTCGCCGTCGAGATCTTTGGCGCGCAGCTCGCACCGCTCGCGGTAGTCGGCGAGCAACGGCGCGAGCTCGAGGTCGGGCACGTTGACGGTCGCGAGCCGGTCGCGCGCGGCGAGGATCCAGTGATCGCCGCCTTCGCGCAGCGCGATCGCGACGAGCGTGGTCGGCGGAATCTGTTGCACGCAATCTGCGCCGCGCTGGATGAACGCGCGCACGAGCGTCGCATCGTCGCCGACGATCGGCGCGACGTCGTGCCAGGTCGCGACGCGCACGCATTCGACGAACACGCGGCGCAAACGGCGCGATGCGCCCGCACGCGCGAGCATCGTCGCGCACGCATGAACGCGCGATTCACGAGCCGAGTGCGCACCGGGCGTGCGCGCCGTCCACCGCATCACCGCGATGCGCGCTTCATCGTCCGACGCGTCGTCGAGCCAGGCGATCGCGCGTGCGGCATCGGCGCCGCCGGCACGCACGAGCGCCTCGAACGCCTCGTAACGAACGTCGCGGTCGGGATCGCCGAGCAGCGAGCGGGCGAGCTCGCGCAGCCACGCCGGTGCGTTCGCGAACACGGTGCCGAGGATCGCGATGCGCACCGCGGCCGCACCGTCGGCGGTGGCGCGCTCGACGACGAGCGACGCCGGCAGCTTGCCGTCGATCGCGAACCGCGCGACCAGCTGCATCGCCGCAGCGCGCACTTCGGGCGCCGGATCGCGCGTGGCGAGCGCGACGAGCAAATCGAGCTCGCCGTGACCGGCGAGGATGACCGCCAGATTTCGGCGCACGCCGGCATCGGGCTCGGCGCGCCGCACGAGCGCGCCGAGATCGTTCGGCGCCGACGCGAGCGCGAGCGCCCATAGCGCCCACACGCGCTCTTCGGGCCTGCCGCGCTCGAGCATCGCGCGTAGCTCGCGCTGCGAGAGCGAACGCACGTCGTCGTAGCGCTCGGCCATGCAGCAAGCGTAGCGCCTTCTCGACGTCGCGCCGATTACATCTCGACGTGGCCGCGGTGCTCGCGCTCGAGCGCGCGCTTCAGCTTGTCGAGCGCCGAGTTCTGGATCTGGCGAATGCGCTCGCGCGACAGGTGATACTGATCGCCGATCTCGCGGAACGTACGCTCCTCGTCGTCGCCGAGCCCGAAGCGCTTGGTGAGCACGTCGGCCTCGATCGGCGAGAGGTGATGCAGGAGCCGCTTGATCTGCGAGGTCAGCGTCTGCGTCGTGAGCTCGTCCGCCGGCGAGTGATCCTCGGTGTCCGGATCGGCCATCGTGTCGCCGAAGCTGCGATCGTCGTCGTCATGCACCGGCCGGTCGAGCGACATCGGCTGGCCCATGATGTAGCGATGCATCTGGTTGAGCTTTGCCAGCGGGACTTTGGCGGCCTTCGCCAGCTCTTGCGGGCTGGGCGGACGACCGAGCTCGCCGACGAGACCCTGCCGCACTTTCTCGAGCTGCTGCTGCGCCTCGAGCATGTGGACCGGGATGCGAACCGCGCGCGCCTTGTCGGCGAGCGCACGACCGATCGCATGGCGGATCCACCAGCACGCGTACGTGCTGAACCGCAGGCCGCGGCGGTAATCGAACCGCGCCACCGCGTGCATGAGGCCGAGGTTGCCTTCCTGGATCAGATCGGCGAGCGGCATGCCGCCGCGGTCGTAGCGCCGCGCCATCGTGACGACGAGACGCAGGTTCGCCCGCACGAACTCGTCGCGCAGGTTCGCGGCGTCGCGATACGCCTGACGAAGCTCGTCGAGATACGCGCCAGCGTCTGCGCTCGCGCCGTCGTGCCACCACGAGCCGTTGCCGGCGAGCACGTTCTCGCGCGCGCGATAAAGCTCGCGCACCACCGCATCGATGTGAACGCGATCGAGATCGAGCGCACGCAGCTTCGCCGCGGCATCTTTGGCTTGCACCGCGAGCTTCTTGCCGAGCTTCGCGTCCTTGAACGAGCGCTTGCTCTTGCACATCTCGTCGGCGCACTTGATCAGTTTCGGAAACGCGATCGGCGCCTCGAGGTTCGGCTCGACGAGCGCGAGCACGGCCTGCGCCACATCGGCGCGTGCGAACACGCGCTCCCAGGTCAGCACTTCCGTGTCTTCGATCCCCTGCGAGAGCTCGCGCTCGTCTTCCGGCGTGAGCAGCTCGTGCTCGGCCAGCTGACGGAAATACGCGGCCAGGTGATCGTCGGCATCGGGCGATCGCATTGGTTTTACCGACACGGCGCGGATCGGCTTCTCGTCGTTCGCGACCGACGCAGACGGCGAGACGACGGGAGCCGTCGCGCCGGTACGTGCACCGGTACGGTGGACCCGCCCATGAGTCGACGTCCGGCGCGAAACAGGCTGCCGGCGACGAGCTGTATGAGTGGTGGTCATGGTGGTACTCCCTGATTCTGGATAAGACGCCGAGTTCCAACGAACCGTTGCAGAGCGCTCGTTGTTCCCTCTACGAGAGTACGAGTCGGCCGCAAATTAGTTTCACTGCACGTTGCGCACCGAGAAGGCGCGTCGCAACGACCCGACCGGTCAGGTAGGACTCAGCCGCGCCTAATCAGTGACTTGGCAGCGGGTTGGGTCTACTCGGCAGCGTCCCGAACCTCGAAACCCTCGAGTTGCGGGAGAGGGGAGGTTTCGCACACCGCGCTGATTTGTCAAATCGAATGATCGCGATGTCAGGTTTCTCGACATGTGTCGACAACTTGCGGGGCGCAGTTTCGAGCCGACACGCTCGATTGTTAAGCGACGTGTCGGTTCGCCTGCGCTTACGCCGCGCTCGCCAAGTGCTGCTCGAGCCGGTCGAGCAGCGGCGCCTGATCGGGATGGATGATCCGTCGAGCGCGCGTGATCTCGATGAACTCGACCTTGTCGACTTCCCACGACGCGCACTTGGGGAGCGCACCATCGGGCGCCGGCGCGGCGTAGCCGTGCACGCGCTTCTTCGATCGCGTGTAGTCGACGTGGCCGAGATCGACGAGCACACCGGTGATCTCGATCCCGGTCTCTTCCCAGGTCTCGCGACGCGCGGTTGCCTCGAGCGCTTCATCGGGATTGGGCGCCCCTTTAGGGATCCCCCACGGCGCGCGCCGGTTGTAGTTGCCGGACGGATGGACCAGCAGCACTTCCATCGCCTTCGGCTCGCCGACGAACCGATACAACACGGTTCCGGAAGCGATTTTCGACCGAGGCTCGGGCACGTTTTGACCGTGCAAGACGCCTCGCGCCAATGCAAGTGCGCCGCAGCTTTTAAACGGTGTACCGTTTCGGAATGTCCCAAGATCCTCGCAAGGCGTGGTTCGCCAACGTCGTCAAGTCGGGTCTCGACAATCAGATCTTCAACCCGACCGACGTGCTCGCGCATGCGACGCCGGACGTGCTCGCGAACCACCTGCCGGCCGAGCTCTTGAGCAAAGTCTTGCAGGCCTCACTCGCGGCGGGATCGATGACCCCCGACCGCGTGCTCGAGACGATCACGCCCGACGTGCTGGCGATGCACATTCCGCACGAAGTGCTGTGGGCGTGCATTTCGGCCGCCGCGGCGCGTGCTGGAGTGACTAACGCGGTGGTGTCGTGAACGTAAAGGCGTTCTTTGGCGACGCGCTCGGCCAAGCGCTCGAGCTCGGCATCGGCACCGCCGACGACGTCTTGCGCCACGTCACGCCGGATGTGTTGTCGACGTATCTGCCGCGCCCGCTGTGGGCGCGGATGCTGACCGCGTGCTTGGGCGCGCCGAAAGTCGACGCCCAGCTCGTCATCGAGACGATCGGCGTGCCGAACCTGTGCGAGCACGTGCCGGCGCACATCATCTGGGCCTGCATCGCCGAGATCGGCGCGCGCTCGGTCGGCCAGACGTTCACCGCGGCACCGCCCGTGCTCACGCGCGCGAGCTTGTCGACGTCGGCGGGACCTCCGACGCGCCCGACGCCGCCGCCGATGAACAGCGTGCTGGCACCGCCGCCGGCGCCGGCGACCGTTGCCGCGAGCGAGAAAGCGGTCACCCAACCGATCGCCGATCTGATCACCGAGCTCGAATCCGACGAGCGACCGATCACGCCGCAGCGCGGGCGGACGCCGACCGGCCAGCGCTTCCGGCAGAGCAACACCGGCATCGGACGAGTGAACCAGACCGCTCAGCCGCGCCGGCCGATGGCGACCGCGTCGACGCCGCCGGCAACGCCGCCGGCGGCGAGCAAGCCGCGGCGCACCGGCACCGAGGCCGATGATGCCGAGACCGAAGCGGAAGGTTGGCGCTCGAGAGAGATCGCGGTCGACGATTCACAGCTCGTCGATTGGCAGGCGTCGGAGACCACGCAAGCCTCCACCGACGACGACTTCAGCGACATCGGTCGCAAGCGCTGAGCGCTTACTTCTGCTTCTGCTTTTGGCCGGCCGACGGCAGATCCTTCGCCGACGAGTAGCCGAAGTGGATGCCCTGGTCGGCGCATGCCTTGACGCCCTCGGGACTCGGCGTCTTGCCGGTGAGGTGCGCGACCATGGCCTGCGAGCAGGAGTCGTCACCGGCACCGCCGGAGATCACGTCGAGAAGATCGATGTCGATGGTGTCGAAGTGCATGCGCGTCGTGATTGCAACGGCCGAGCCGCTCGCGACTGTGTGATTTTGTGAAGCTCGCCGATCGGCGCGCGTTGCCCGAGGTCGTCAGGTCGGCGCTCCGAGATGACGCAGCTGCGCCGAAGCGGAGCAACCGGCGCGACGGTCGTTCGCGCGGTTGCGCGGGCACGTGCGCTGCACGATCTGCGCAGCGATGGATTCCACCTCCGAAGCGATCGAGCGCTATCAAAACGGTTGGCGTAGCGGCAAGCCCGTCGAGGATCCCGAGAAGCTCAAGCGCTGGGGATTCATCGCTGCGAAGCCGAGTGAATACTTGGTGTGCACGCGGCGCGGCGCGGTCGATCGCGCGCGCTCGGGACAGGGCAGGCGGATCTTCAAGTGGCCTTGGGAATCGGTCGCGATCGTGCCGACGACGCTGCAGCGCATCGAGTTCACCGCCGATCAGATCACGCGCGAGCACGTCGGCGTCGCCGTGACCGGCATCGCGGTGTATCGCATCGCCGCGCCGCTGCTCGCCGCGCGCGTGCTCAACTTCACGTACGTCGAAGCCGCGAGCGAGAAGCTCGGCGCGACGCTGCGCGAGATGTTCGTCGGCGCCGCGCGCCGTCTCGTCGCGAACCTGTCGCTCGACGATTGCCTGACGCGCCGCAAAGAGGCGATCGCCGGCTACTTGATGGCCGAGATCGCGCCGGTCGTCGGCGGCGAAGGCGCGCCCGACGACACCACGAACCGCGGCTGGGGCGTCGTCATCGACACGATCGAGATCCAGCAGGTGCGCGTGCAGAGCGAGCACGTGTTCGCCGATCTGCAGGCGCCATTTCGCGCCGCGATCGCGGGCCGCGCCGAGCTCGCCGAGCTCGATCGCAAGCGGGCCGTCGCCGAGCGCCGCGCGGTGACCGCACGCGAGATCCGCACGCTCGAAGCGCACGCCGAAGCAGAAGCGACGGAGGTCGAAGCGCATGAAGCTGCGCGGCGCGCCGAGATCGCGGCGGGTGCGACGCGCCAGGCGATCGAGCTCGAGCGCGAGCATCGCCGCGCGAAGGCCGCCGCCGACGCGGTCGCGCTCGAAGCCGAGCACGAGCGGCTCGTGGCGATGCAGCGCCAGAGCCTATTCGAGCTCGAGCACGCGCTCGAGCTGCGCCGTCGCGAAGCCGACGCGCGCGATCGCGACAACGCGCTCGCGGTCGCGCACCAGCAGCGGCTCGGCGAGCTCGAACGAGGGCTCGCGCAAGTGCGCGCGATGCACGCGCTGATCGCCGGCTTGCCGCAGCTCGCGCAGGCGTTGCGCCAAAACGTCGGCGAGCTCAACGTCACCCAGATCGGTCCCGGCGACGCGCTCGGCTCGGTGCCTGCGGCGATCGCGCAGCTCGTCGCGCTCGCGAAGAGCGTCGGGTTGGAGCTGCCGCGCTAACGCGCGAGCTCGGCCATGTACGCGTGCAGATCCGCCTTCGGAAATTTCGCGAGGTAGCTCGCGGCGACGTCGGCGGCCTCGTGCTTGCGGCCCAACGCGACCAAGATCTGCGCGCGCAAGCCGAGCGCGCGTTCTTGCAGTGGCGAGCCGTCGTCGTCGGCGTGCGCGGCGATCAGCGAGCTCAGCGCGAGGACCGGCTCGTTCAGCGCGTGGAGGCGCAGATACGCGGCCGAATAGCCGGCTTCGGCGCGTTCGGCGCCGTCCTGGATCCTCGCCGCGCGATCGTAGGCATCGGCCGCATCGCCCGCGCTGCCCAAGCCGCGCTCGGCATCCGCGAGCACGAGCCACCACACCGCGCTCGCGCTATCACTCGCGGTCGCGCGCTTCGCGAGCTCGAGCGCGTGCGCGAGGTTGCCGCCGGCGAGCTCGGCCTGAGCGAGCTGCAGATCCGGCGCAGGCGCAGGCGCCGGCGTTGGCGTTGGCGTCAGCGGCTCCGGCGGTGGTGCGGGTGCGGGGGGCGGCGCCGGTGGTGGCTCGCTCGGCGGCGGCGCAGCCCGTGCGGCACGCTCGTCGATCGCCAACGCGATCGTCGGCGCCAGGCTCTCCGGCCTCACGAGCGCGATCGCGGTCTGGTGCGTCGCCGAATCCCACACCGATCCGGCGGCGAGATCGTGCTCCTCGCCGCCTTGCTCGACCTCGACGACACCTTCGTAGACGCGCACGCGCGAGCCGATCGCATCGGTCTCGACCGAGAACACCGTGCCCTTCGCGGTCGCGACCAGCTGCGGTGTCGCGACGGAGAAGCGCTGACCGGGCGCGACGTGCGCGACGTCGAACAGGACGAGCCCGCTGTGCAGCCGCAATCGCCGGTCGGTCGCGGCGAGCTGCTCGACGTCGAACCGCGCGCCGGCAACGCCGGTCAAGCGATCGCCGGTCGGTAGCGTCAGATGCAAGACCTGCGCATCGCGCGAGCTGCTCGCGATCGGCTGCGCGCGCACCACGATCGCGACCGCGGCGGCGGCGAGCGCGGCGATCGGCAACGCGATCCACAACGCGCGACCGCGCGAGTGTCCGACCGGCGATGCGGTTTCGTCGATCGCGCGGTCGATCATCCAGCGAGCTTCGCCATCGGCGAGCGCGGGTGGCTCGGCGCGACCCGCGAGCTGCGCGAGCTCGTCTGCGAGCGCCTCGGGCGTACGCGTCGTCGTCATTGCGCCGCCTCCTTCGGATTGATCCAGCGCGCGAGATACGGATCGTGCTTCAGCATCCGCGCGATCTCGCGCCGCGCGTGGATCAGGCGAGCGCGCATCGCGAGCGAGGTCGTCCCGGCAACGCGTGCGGCCTCGGTCGGCGTGAGGCCTTCGATCGCGCACAGCACGAACGCGACGCGGCGCCGCGGCGGCAACCGCTCGAGACAGCGATGCAGCCTCGCGAGCGCTTCGCGCGCCATCACCTTCGACTCGATGTGCTCGGGATCGACGAGCTCGGGCACCGACTCGAGCGGCATCTCGTCCTTGCCCGCGCCGAAGTAGCGATACGCGACGCGGACCGTGATCCGATGCGCCGCGGTGGCGAGCGACGATCGGCCTTCGAAGCGCGGCAGAAACCGCGCGATCTCGGTCAGCGCTTCCTGCGTCGCGTCATCGAGATCCGACGAGCTGCCGAGCAGCCGGAACAGCCATGCTCGCACGCGCGGCAACAGTGCGCGCAACGCGTCACGCGTCGCATCGGGATCGCCCGCGCGCAGCAGCAACGCGGCCTCGGTCAAAGCGCGAATCCCACGCGGAACGATGCCACCAGCGTGAAGTTGTTCTCGTACTGACCGTCGAAGTCGAACAAGATCATCGGCGCGAGCGCGAGCGAGACGGCCTGGCGACCGAGCTCGTGGGTGAACGCGACCCGGCCCATCGCGAAGCCGCCGTTGAGCGACTCGTTCGTGTCGTGCGCGACGCCTCCGCCGATGCCGAGATCGACGTGGTTACGGCCGGCGCCGACGTAGCGCAGCTCGCCGCCGCCGTGGATGAGCGTGTCGCCCGCGTCGAGGTCGGCGAAGCCGTCCCACATGTGATCGAGACCGACGAGCACGCCGAACCGCAGCTTGGGTGTCAGCGGGAACGCGACTTCGCCGTCGAGGCCGAACGACGCCGTGCTGAGCGATGCACCGAGCTCGAACAGCGTGCGGTCGACGTTGAAGCGCGGCTCGGCATCGACTGCGGAGACCGTCGCGACCGATGGCGGCGGCGCATAGCTCGGCGCGGCCACGGCGTACGGCGTCACCGCGATCGGCGCGGCAACGATGGCTTGCGGTGGTGGCGCTGCGACGATGACCGGGGGCGCCGCGACCGGCGGCCCGTTCGGCGTGACATCGACGTGAACGTCGACGCCGACCGAGGCGGCCTCGGGCGGTGCGAGCAGCTCGTCGAGCAGGCTCGCGGCGATCGCGGCGAACACCCGCGGCGACGCATCGCCCGGCACCGGCGCGTGGCGAACGTAGCGGCCATCGGCGGACACGACCCAGATCTCGCCGCCGTCGATCCACACGCCGGCGTCGGCGTTCATGCCCATCGCGACGCGCTGCGCGGTCGCCGCGCGATCGAGGCGGAGCGCACCGGCGGGCGATTCGGGCTGCACCGCGACCTCGACGTGCTGGCTCGCGAGCGCGACCTGCAACGCGGCCGGCATGTCGTCGCGTTCGCTCATCACGACGACCCGATTTCCGGCGTGAGCAGCCGCGCACAAGATCACCAGAACAAGTGCAGCTCGCATGGCCGGTCAGTGGGCGCACCCTAGGCCGGCGTTGCAAAAAAGTGAAGGTAGAACTCGGAGCTCACCCGCCGACGTGCGCGAACTGCGCACGCGAGCGCATGCGCACTACTTTCGTGACCGATTGGCAAATCGCTCGCGCAACCGCGCGACGAGCTGGCGACCCTTCGCGATCAGCTCGTCGAGCATCGGCATGCCGCTCGGCCCGCGCTTGGCCTTGCGCTCGTCGCGGCTCGCTTCGGCCGGATGCTCTTCGACAAATTGCTCGGCCGACTTCGCGGCGGGCTCGACGTTGCCTTCTTTTACATAGCGCTCGGCGTTGCGATCGTAGCGCCGCGCCGACGCACGATCGCCTTCACCTTGGTTCTTGATCTCGTCCATGCTCGATGTTCGAGCATGCCGCGTGCCTCGCGCGTGCGAGGATCACGCATCGAGCTTCGCGAGATCTTCGCGCGCGGCCTCGAGCGTTGCCTCCGCGGTCGCGAGTGCCTCGCGTGCGGCGTCGACGGCGTCGCTCGCTTCAGTCACGCGAGCGCGGGCCTGTGCGAGCTCACGCTGGTGCTTGGCCAGTCGCTCGGCGCGCTCGGCGCGCTCGTGCTGGTCCCGCCGTTCACGCTCGGCGCGCTCGTGCGAGTCATCGACCACAAGCGTCGGCACAAGCTTCAGCACGGGCTTGGGCTCGTGCTTCGGCGCCGGCTCGGCCGTCGCGAGGCCGGCGAGCGCTTCGAAGCCGGGCGGATCGCGATCGGCGGTGAGCGCGCCGGGCACATCGGGATCGAAGCCGCCGTTCGCGGCGAGCGCCGACAACGTGGTCGCGACGCGGCGCAAGACACTCTCCGCCGGCGAGCCGCCGAGCAACGCCGCAGCTCGCGCGCGCAGCTTGGCCAGCGCGTCGCGGTGCGCGCCGCTCGCTGCGAGATCGCCGCCGCGCACGCGCGCGGCAACCGCGAACAACGCTTCGACGTCGGCGTGCGCGTGCCACCACAGCTGGTTGACGGCCCACGCCGAGATCGACGGCCGCTTGCGCTTGGCGAGCGCGGTCGCCGCCGCCTTGTCACCACCCGCCTTGAGCTCGCCGGCGAGGCGATCGCGCGTCGCGACGAACTCGTCGAACGGCGCGCGATAGAGCTCGCGCTCGGCGTCGGTCAGCTCGGCCACGCAGCGATCATAGCCCGACCGTCGTCACGCCGGTCGTCGCCGGGAAGCACTTGACCGCGCTCGACAAACGCGTGGCCGCGAGATCGGCGTCGGTCGCGCGCGCACACACGTAGAGCGCGTCGCTGCCGCAACCGCTGGCCTCGTAGCTGCGATACGTCGCGTCGATCGCGCTCTCGCGCTGGACCTCGTCGTTGCGCCAGGTCACGAGCCGCTTCGCATCGGCGGCGACCTCGGCAGGCGGCTGCGACGGCGGCGAGACGAGCATGTGCGCCGGAATTTCGGTGCGCGACCGCACGTCGACGCTCTCGACCGGGCACGTCGAGGCTCGCGCGAACGTGTATCGCGCACCGGTGTGCAGCGGCAGCTCGCCGGTCGCGCCCACGCAGCTCGCGGTCATCGCGAGCGCGGCGATCAGGGCTGGACATGTCGTCATGGGCTCAGCGTCGCCACGCGATCGCGAGCGCGGAAGCGCGGTCAACGTTTGTTCACTTCGGCGACGCGGGCGACGACGACAAACGCGAGGGCGAACGCGGGGTCTAGTTGTGCGCGCGGGCCCACGACGCGTTTGCGATCGCTTCGACGAGCCGGCCGGCCGCGGGCCGCCACGGCGCCTCGAACCGCGTCCCGTCCGCGACGAACACGGCGTCGCCATCGGCGATCTCGAGGTACGAGCGAACGTCGGTGATGCGCGGCGTGTCGCCGACCGGGTCCTCGCGCCAGGTTGCATCCGCGAGCGTGGTGAACCGCGCGAGCTCGGCGGTCGTGAGCGGCCGTGTGGCGTCCTTCGACTTGTGATCCACGAGCGTCCGATGGTCGACGTAGCGCAGCGTCTTCGCGTCGGCGTCGATCACGACGAGGTCATCGCCGCCGATCCCGTATTCGTGCAGCGCGATGCCGTGCTGCGGCAGCTCGTCATTGAGGTGCGTGGTGCGACGCACGTGCGTGTGCGGCCGCTTGGGCGGCGGCGTGAGCGGCACCGGCGTCACCGGCGTCACCGGCGGAGGTGGCGGGACGGGGTTGGTAAGCGCCGGCGCGGGAGGCTCGACACGTGGTGCCGGCGGTTCCTGCGGACTTTGCTCGCAAGCTACGACGACGGCGAGCAACGCGACGAGCCCACGCATGGATCGATGGAACGCGCGGCTCCACGGCGCTATTCGCGCTCCGTCACGAGTGAGTGAAGCGGCCGGGTACGAGCGCGACGCCGGCCAACCCGGTCGCGAGCACGACGGCGGTCATGCCTGGATGGCGGTCGAGCCACGGCGTCGCTGCGACGTACACGACGACCGCGACGGCGATCAGCGCGGACGCGATCGCATAGCGCGTGGCGAGCGAGAGCCGCTCCTTCACCGCGAGCGCGTTCTTGATGACCCAATACGCGGCAAGCGCGGCGAGCCCCCACGCGAACGCGAGCAGCTCGCCGGCCGCACCGGTCAGCGGCGGATGGATGGTGTAGATGACGATGGCGACCGCGATCGCCGTACCGCCGGCGACCACCCGTACGATCGGATCGAGCCGCGCGACCCAGCTCGTCAACTCGAGCGCCAGCGCGATCGCGACCGTCACGACCACGTAGGCGCAGACTTCGACCGGGTGGTCGAGTCGAAGTAGCGGCGTGCACCAGAACGGGAACGCCATCACGACCGCCAACGGCACTGCGATCAGGCGAGTCGTCGGCACGACGCGAGCGTACAACGAGCCGCGCGATTCGGGGTTCGCACGTCACCGGCTCGGCGCCGCGGGTGCCGTCTCCCCGCGCGCGCTGCAAGGGACTACCATCGTCGAATGGCGCGTTGGACAGGCGTGGTCCGGCGATACCTGCGGTTCGCGCTGCTGCTCGGTCTCGTGTGGATCGCGTATCAACTCGTGACGAAAGTGGCGAGCTGCACGCGCGACCCGTGGAAGACGTATCCGATGGATTCGCCTCCGGACATCACGTGCCGGACCGGCTCGGTCGCGGGCTGGAACGTGTGGGTGTGGAAGTGCGTCGACGGCGAGCGCGTCGCCATCGGCAAGCAATCGGCCGAGATGTTCTCGGGCGCGGCGCAGAAGGACACGGCGCCGTGCGGCACGCTCACCGCGCTCGAGCAGCACATCGGACTTCCGGCCCGCACCGGATGTCGGCGCGGCTGGGCGTGGGAAAACGGACCAGGTGCGCCGCCGATCGTCCGTCTCTACAAGCTCGCGGTCGACGCTGATGGCAGCGACTCGAGCGGTCGTGACGCGGAGCGACGTCGGCTCGCGGTCTCCGCCGCGTTCGATGCCGTGCACGGTGTCGTGAGCCGGCTCGGCATCTATGCCGACGTCGACTCGGGGAACGGCGAGCTGATCCTCGAGATGGAGCACGGTACGACGCCTGCCGAGGTTGCCGAAGTCGATCGGGAGCTCGCGGGCGTGTTGTCGCCGGCTACTTCGAGGTGATCGTCACGAGCCCGGCAGCGACGTCGCTCTGGCCGCCTGCGCCGTCGAACGTGGCGCCGACCGAGCTATCGCCCAGCAGCTCGCGCGCGAAGAACGCCGTCGTGTAGCGAACCGCATAGGCGAGCACGACGTCCGGATCAGCCGTGCCGGCGGGCGTGCACAGCGCGCAGTCGAGACACGCGGACTGCAGCTCGAATTCGACGTGGCCGGCGTTCTGGCCGACGATCAACGCCGACGGTGATGGCGCGAGCGGGTAGAGCGTCGGATAGCTATCGGCGGTCGGTGCGCAGTTGCTCGCGACTTGGCCGCCGAGAAACGACGTCGGAATCGCGAGACCAGGTAGGTCGGTGCGCGCGTAGATGGTCGGGGTCATGCCGAACTGGTTGTCGACCGGATCGATCCCGAACCACGCGATGA